>NZ_DAJPEN010000001.1:1891400-2521866 GCF_025993685.1 Bacteroides mediterraneensis
ATCTGCTCTCGCCCATTCCATCCTAATAGGATCTTTAAAGCAAAAAAAGTATTTTCACTTGTACCTGTCAAATCATATTTATAAAATGAGTTGAAGTTAGAAAGTTGTTTTCTTGCAAGTATTGTTTTTTGTACACAGACTTTTGTCCATGAGTCCTTTTTGTGTTCCTTTCGGTTATTAAAGGGTTTCTCTCCATGGAACGGATAAGCCGGAAAGGGAGACGTACACATCAGACGGACGTTCTCGGGAAAACGAAGAAGCGTCTGGCCAATTTCTTACGCAACTTTGAAAAACCGTTCCTTTTTCATATCTTTCCGAACGAGATTTATCTTAAAATGTAAAAGAAAAAGGGAGAACCATTCGGTGTTGCACTGTCAGGTTCTCCCTTAAATATTTATTGTTTCGTTATTGTAAATTCTAATTTCTGAAGTCCGTCCATATACACATTGACAAGAATGAGCGCATAATGGACTTTTTCACCGGATTTCATGGATAGAATGTCATTAAATTCACTTTCCGGTATGGCTTCCTTGAACATAGGATCGTTTCTCACCAGTCGGAGTTCATCCGTAAAAGGTGACAAGACGAATGAATAGATGGCCATATAAGGTACTTTTTGGAATTCAATCCAATTCGGATCATCTTTAGGTAGTACGTCTTCTATCCAGAGCCGGGCCATGTCATAAGGCGGCAAACGGTCTCCGTTATTATATCTTATATTTCCTTCGCTGTCAACCAGCAGCTCTTTTTCCATTGCATACTTATTGAAAGGACATTTATCGTAATATACAATGTCTTCTTCCGTTTTGATTTCTTTATCTTCTTCCGGTTCTTCCGATTCGGTCATCAATCGGTCTTCAAGAACTCTAATAAGTGAATATGTGCGGTCTGAACCATCTGTTGGAGGATTTGCAAGGATGGTCCGTTTTACCGAAAGGTAATATTCATGTCCTCCTTCGTATGTAAATCCTTCAATTCTTCCGAAGGCAAGCGGTTCCCATACACCGGGATTGTCTTCAGACATAACAAGCATACACTCTACTGGAGTATCACTTCCCCATGGTATGTACGTACCTGTTTCGGCAGAAACGGACATCTTGATTTCATTTACAATGTCATGAGGCTCATCTTTGCTACACCCTACAATGAAAAGAGCTGCAAATAAAAGACAAGAGATTACAATTCTGTTCATACTCATTACTCGTTTCTATATTTTCCTTACCTTGCAAATCATCGTCTCTAAGTATATTAGAAATTTGATTTTTGCTTATTTCACAAATATATGAAATAAATTTATAATCAATGAAATATGAAGAATATATTAATAGTAAAACATGTAGTTATATGATTGCGTTCTGCATTACGTATATTCAGGAATATACAGGACTGAGATAGCAAAAAGGGAGAATCTTTCAGCGTATTGCCGGCGGATTCTCCCATTTTAATTCTTGAAGCTATCAATTTCTGTTCAGTATTCCTGAATCTTTATCTTTATTCTGCATCTTCAGTTTCACGCCTGACTTGGACTTTCCGAATGAAAAATTGTAAGCAAGATTTATATATACCATATTGGCATTGTTGATGATTCTCTCGGTTTCTGTACGTTGCAGAAGCAATGTTCCTGATACGGATGTAACCTGTTTCCATGAATCATAGAACGGGTATCTTATGCCTCCGGTAATGGTCAGGTTCTTGACTGGCTTGTAAAACAGTTCTGCCGATGCCATACTTGGTATGTTTTTCGTCGTCTGTCCGATAAGGGATTTTTTCTGAGTCTGGAAAAACAGCTGCAAGCCCCATTTATTGTAAGCAAGATATATTGACGGAATAATCGAATAGCCCGTATGATTCCACCGTGAATCGCCCAGTCTGTTTATCTGATGGAACACTTCAGAGTACAGTCTCAACCTGAGTATATTGTTTGAAAACGGGTACCATTGCAGAAACAGGCTGGCTTTCATGTTCTGAGCGTTGTCCAGGTTACCAAATGTCTCAATGATGTTTGTATCATCCGATTGGAAAATCGGTGCGATGGCATCTTTTGTATATGAATATCCCACCTCAGCATTGATTATAAATTTCTTGAAGCCTTTGAAGTATGACAGCAACAGATTGTGATTGTTGCTCGGGGTCAAATTCGGATTTCCCGCGAATAAATAATTGGGATCCTTGAAATAAGGATTGTAAGTGAGTGAAGACACTGACGGGTTTTCAGTGTTCACCTCATAATTGAACATCAAATCCGAACTCTGGTCTATGAAATATCCCAATTTCACCTGCGGGCGGAAATAGGTAAAGTTGTAGGCCTTGTTTTCAATGGTGGTAAATATATTGTTGTTTACACCGGCGCTTATACTGTAATTGAATCTTTCTCCCAACATTCCCGTTATTCCTAAATAGGAATAAATTTCATTGGTTGTTATTTTGTTGTTTGAAGGCAGGTTGTTCTGAACGCTGTTATTGTACATATATCTGGCTCCCACATACAGGTTCGTCTTCTTCATTTTATAGTTATAAAGAGCCTCGCCGATAACGGAGTATTTATCCGTATTTATGACCGTTGCCGTCTCAAAATCCGTTTTTTCATCCAACAGTTCCTCGTATTCATAGTCATAGTCTGACTTATAGTAAGTACCGACAAGATTCATTATCAGCTCATGTTTGGAACCGAATGATTTACTGAAATACATATCCATAACCGGACTGATGTATTTGTCTCTGTCTGAACTTTCACCGGTTTTAATGGATTCCACGTCATTTATTCTTGACGTGATGTCCTGCATTGAGGAACGTCTGCGGTTCAATG
The DNA here is from genome assembly GCF_025993685.1 of Bacteroides mediterraneensis. Classification (NCBI taxonomy): domain Bacteria; kingdom Pseudomonadati; phylum Bacteroidota; class Bacteroidia; order Bacteroidales; family Bacteroidaceae; genus Bacteroides; species Bacteroides mediterraneensis. The sequence goes on from NZ_DAJPEN010000001.1 coordinate 1,894,207, forward strand.
AGTTGAGTGACAGTTTTGCACTGAAGAGATAGTTGTCCGTTTTCGAATTGTTGAAGCTGATTTCAGCCATCTGCTGTTCATAGGCATACGGGCTGTTGCGTCCGCTTTTTGTCTTTTGGTAATCTGTTTCCCCGACAGAATATGCCATTTCTTCATCCAATACCCTTTTGTTATAGTTCCTGTAATTGATATTGTATGTTACGCCTATCTGTGAATTTCCCCAGTTGTATTTGAAGTTGACCACATTGTTGCCGAAGCCTGTGGTCACAGCATTCTGGGTATTGATGCCGACAGAACCTCCGTCCTGCTTTTCTTTGGTCACAACATTTATGACCGCTCCCAATCCCATATTGGAGTATTGGATGGGCGGTTGTGTGTAATAGTCTATTTTTGCAATGTTCTCGGGCGATATGACAGAGAGGTCAGCAGGAGTTGACGGAACCCCGTTAATCAGGATCTTTACTGCCTTGCCGTCAATTGATGAGACACTCTGGTCAAGAACCTGTATCTTGGGCAAAAATTCCAATGCGGACAATGCACTGCTGTATTGTCCCTTTTCAGCATTGGTCAATTTATATTCTTTCTTGTCGGCAAATCTTTTCACCATGCTTGCAGTTACGACGACCTCTTCCAGATTCATGGAACTTTCCTGCAGGCGGATTATTCCCAAATCAGTAGTCTTGTCCAGTTTCAGATCTTGATGATAATTCGAGTAGCCCAAGAATGAGATTTCAACACCATAATTCCCGGACTTCAGTCCTTCTATGGCAAATTGACCTTCACCGTCCGTGGTTCCTCCTTTGTAATAAAGAGAATCCGATTTAGATCTGATTACTACAGAGGCCCCAGTTATAGGCTGTTCCTTGGAATCTTTCACCACACCCTTGACAGTATGTTGGGCCCATGCCGGTATTGTACACATGATACTGCAAAGCAGCAAAAAAATAAGTTTCAATCTTCTCATGACGGATAGCTGTTTTTTGTACAAAAGTAAGGTTCAGCAAGAAAAAGCAGCTATAAAAAGGCTGACATTTTACTGACATCAGCCTGACAATCTATTATAGGCTTTATATCTTAATTTAATGCTATCTACAAATAGATAACAATCCACACATTCACAGTGTTACATTACTATTTTTGTTCCTCAGAATCATAGATTAAATAATAAAAAAGGGAGAATCTTTCGGCGTATTGCCGGCGGATTCTCCCTTAAATTCTATTGAAACACAATGTGCTTACTGTTTCTCTGCAAATGGGATGGCCTCCATGTACATATCCTTTAAGTTGATAATCACTTTTGAGAACTGTTCCAGGGCGTTCAAACCAAGCACACCGTCTTCTGTACCATTAGAAAAGGCAGTTGTCTTTAGTTGTCCAGTATGCAAATCAATGCCCGTATTCACCTTGATAGAGTCAATCGTTGCGGTGCCGTTTCCTATCTGAATTTTCATTTGCGGTAACTTGTAGGTGCGGGTAATTGCCACGCCCCCTATTCCAGCAACGCGCAGTGAATCGGGCACCCCTGCGGCATCCACCTCTTGACGGTGACGGTTATACCAGGTAGGCTCCATATTAGTGTAATAAAAACCTGTGTCAAAAAGAAAATAGAGAGGATGTCCGGTTTCATCCACTGTTTTTAATTGCAACAATTCATTATCTGTACCTATGAGGTTGCTTTTGCCCAGCGGATTTGGAGTCGGTGTGGCAGGAATAATAAGTTCTCGGTGGGCAAAGTCTAACTGAATTTCCTGCATACAAAACATGACAGGAAGTCCGATGACAGGGGGAAGCTGGTATTTTTCATTAAACTTATCGGCCTCTTCATGTCCGGTATGAGTATCAATTACAGCAAAAGGAACATTTACCCAGGTCATTCCGCCGATACGTAATGTATCTGCGATAGCATATCCCCCCTCTTTCAAACCTCCAACACCTGCCACGGTAATGTCGGTATCCAAAGAACGCAATCCATATTCCTTTGCCAATTTGGGAGTTATCAGGTTTCTTCCGGCTCCTGTATCGAACAGGAAACGCCCTTCTTTTCCATTGATGCTTCCGTCCATTTCAATGGAGTGTTGCCCACCTTTGTTTGCAAGCACCATCGGAATACGGTATTCACCCGATTTATGAAGCGGCCGATAGAAAGGACCGCAAGCAGCCAACGCACGATACTGCTGTGCCTGAGCTTTATATGGTTCGGTTAGGGTGCTATCAGTTCCCATTGCGGTCAGTTGGTCATAGAGATTCTGAAGAAGATCGGCTGCATCATTGTAATGCCCGATTCTTGCCAGATTAGTACTTAACAGAATAACCATGCTCATGGTTTGATCCCCTAACTCTTGTTGATGATTGTTCAGCAAATCAGCAAGTACGGTACATGCCGAATCCGGTCGGTTAAAATAATGATGCGTCATGGCAGTAGCCAACTGGCGTAAAAATGGTGATATGGAATCGGCAGGAGTTGTTTTCAATGCCTGTTCCAGCTCAAACCAATTACTTTCATTGATAAGTTGTCCGACTCGTACATCGACATTCTGCGCTTGTATGCCCAGAGAAACGAGCAAGCAGAAAATAGTACAAATTTTTTTGAACATAATCATGATATTTATATTTTACTTTTATTCGTATTTTTCTGTAGTAATAAGAACATTTTATGTAATCTAACCGTAAAAATACCATTTTCATGCTTATGAACCAAGCATACAGGCAGAAAGATTGATAATAAAATGCAAGGATACTGAAGTGCCGAAACCATGCTTGATTCTCACATAGCTAAACATCAAAGCACTCGGTATCTTAACACCTTCTTTTAAGACAATCCGAATCCATTCGCCTATATCCATTGCACTGAGGTCATAATTTATAATATGTAGTATGGAAAAGGAAAGTACCAGAATCCATAACCAGATTTTGAAATTGACCTTTGAAACCCATTTATATCCCCAAAGCCACGTGATCAATGCTAAAATTGCACATGAAAAAAGTCTTACCCATGTAACATGGTAAACCTTGGTGGAAAATATGATGGCCGATAAAAAGAACATTATCGCTGCACTTGACAATGTAATGTACAGCCTCTTGCGTTTGAGAGGCAGACGGAAGGCTGTTTCTTCCAGTATAGGCGGCAGTAAAAGGATAACCCATAGTGGCAAGGTCTGTACAGAATTTCCGATACTTGTTTCTACGCTTTCCGAATAAAACACAAGGTCAGCAAAATGATATACAAAAGTAAAAGATATATGGATAATAAAGAACCACAGTACAGTTTTTAAGATACTGACGATTTTGAAATCCGAGACCAGAACATCTCTTGGGGAAATTACAAAACGTGCCATGTCACGCAATCTGCCACTCTTTTTATATGACAAATAAAGAATAGCAATGAAGCAGACTGCAATCAGGACAAGACATAAAATAAATCCGATATAGGATAGTGGCTGGTTCATAAGATTTTCTATTTGCTTGTGTTCATATTTTTCAGTAATCCCATCTTTTTCATTTGATGAACCGTCAGTTCCGGATTGTAAATTACATCACATCCAGCCGTAGCCTTAAGGACCTGGATATAGGTTTCAATATCACCGGCACCAATTTCACTGCGAAGTTCATTCAACCTTTTGGCATCTTCTACGGGCCAGATATAGATAACCTGCCGGCCGTCTACAGTGACGGTATAAGATTGTGTTCCATATTTCTGCGGCTTACCTTCTCTCATTCTGATTCTATCTGTCAAAACGGCATAATCGCCGGCACTTATCAACTCTTTTCGTACAGCTTCTTCCATTATCGGGAGATGTTTTTTCTGGAATTTCAGATCGGCATGATCTACAATCAACCATATAGCTTTATAGGATTGCGATGACAAACCTTCCGGCAATCCTTTCTTCAATATTGAAGCAACAAGAATCTGATTTTCCTTGTCAATCACCTGCATCTGCCCCTGAAATAGCATAAGAGAATCTATTACAGAGACCGGAACGTCATTAGCTCCGGCACTGTTCAACTTGCTCATCAGAGTCATGGACTCCGTTCTGATTTTCTGGTCACTTTCATAGGCTCCCAACAACAGGGAATCTATTTTCTGAATACTTTGTGCCTTCAGGGATGTGCTTAGTACAAGCAGAATGGATATAAATATGTGTTTCATAAAAACCGTTTTTGAAATCAGATGTGTCCTCCTTGCAGATAGTCAATTGCCGCCTGCAGCTGTTCATCCACCCCACGTATCATTCCTTCGGCCGAGGGTTCCACAACCTTATCTATTTTCACTCCATTACGCTGGGCATTTGTTCCGTCAGGATAGCATATTCCGGCACCTGTAATGTTGAATGAAGCATAAGGGAGCTGGATTCTTGTCACATCACCATCAGCACCTGCTGTCTGGCTTCCGATAGTCACAGAACCCGGTATAGTTTGCAGAAACATTGTAAAGTATTCAGACATAGATTGCGAATGCGCATTCACCAATAAAACGACTTTTCCTTTATAGAGTTTATCCGGTTCAGATGTTTTTCTCGTCGATACCGTAGTTCGGATGAAACCACCTGGCCGATGAGCTTGTGGCAATAAAACTTCTGCTGCTTCTCTAGCCTGAGAAAAGAAGAAAGTGGGCAATAGCTTGTGGAGCACATCGTATTCTGCCGGATATGCACGTAAATCGATAATTAGTTTATCACAAGATGCCAAGAAATTCTCCAAATCCTGTTCATCTTTGCAAGTAAGATTGCTGATATTTATATAACCTATACCGCCCGCCACTTCTTTAAATTCAGGCTTAGTTGAAGTATTTTGTGATGAAAACCTCCTGTTGACAAACTTGCTTCCGTCAACAGACGAAATCCTGATAGTATAAGTTTTACCTCCGCGTACATACTCGACACAAGCTTCATTTTTCGCAGTCAACAGAGTGGCATAGGAACCGTCTCTCAGAAGTGAGCTCCGGTTGGAATGAGGTATGTATGGAGCAAGTTCATCCAGACGCTTGATAGGACTGACAGAATCAATGAGAATGATTTCATCACCGATTTCAAAATTATTGGGTACAAGAGAACATGTATCGGTTACGAACAATCGGTCTTCTGCAAATTGACACATCAAAGGGACAAAGTGCCCTCCGAAAATCGGGACGTACCACGAATTGACGTGTGTGTCACACAATTCGGAAGCCATTCTGGAATACAAAGCGGAGAAGCTGACAGAACGGTCAAACGCCAATGCAATATATTCTGCAAATACATCATCCCACGGACGGTCTGTGAGATTACGGTTAGGCGAATAGCTGTCCACTGCATTCCAGAATTTGGCAACACCGAGAAGACGGTATGCCATATCATCTTGCGGTATGTCTGAATATTGTGCCTCAATATACGAAACGTTGACAGGTGTCTGTTTTACGTATTGGTTATTTCCCGGGTCAGCATCTCTGAGCCTCACAAGACTATCACTCAACGATTTACCCAAAGAAAAAGAATCTGAAATCCAGTTGAAATCATTAAAAGTCTCTATGTTTTCGTCGTCTTCTTCATCACGTATTGCATAAGGGCCCAATCCTGATATCCATTTTAAACAAATGTCATTTTTCATGGAATCCGGTGCCTGAAGGACATCATTTAATAAACAGAAATATTCAGCATCCGCATTGATAGAACGGGAAGCAAAAGCTGGATGGTGATACTTGGCAAACCCCCAAATCCGTGAGGCCTGGACAATCGCATGGATTTGCAAACTGTCGGGTTCTTCCGGCAGTTTAAGTTCGGCATAAGCCTGCTCTGTTGAAAGTGACTTTGTTTCTACACTACAACTATAAAAAGTCAGGCCTGCAATAATGAGAATGACTTGAAATAAAATGCAATTCCGTTTCATCTATATTTTTAATTATAAGTATCACAATAATGGTTTATATAAGCTATATCAGTAATAAACAAAGGCTGAATCGCTATTTTATTGACATAAATCAGCCTAACCAATCTGTAAAGAATATGATACAGTCAAGAATTCTTTCTATGAATTTATCGAACTTCCTTTTTACACCTTTCCAGTATATTTTTCCCATAAAAACGATTCTCTTCTAAAACAAGCCACAATCTGCTATTCTGTCTATGCAAATATACTATTTTTTCACATCAGCCCCCCACACACAGTCTTTAAGATATTGCCGATTTTGAAATTAAACACACAATTTTCCTCATTCCCAATCGGACTTTCTGTTTCCTGTATTCCGTTTGTTTGAATGTTCGTCTAAAATTACTACATTCGCAGTAGAATCAAAATCCAGTGGTTATGAGCGAGCTATATCCGGTAGGAGTGCAGAACTTTGAGAAAGTGATTTTGGAACGGTTACGAATATGTCGATAAAACTGCCTTGATTTACGAGTTGTTTAACACAGGGAGATTCAGTGCTTCGTGGAGGAAGTGATGGCGGGCAAGGTGGACGATTTCTTCGACCGCCTGAAGACGATGTTCGCCGACATCCCTTACGAGCTGGCCCGCGACCGCGAGGTGCACTACCAGAACATCCTGTACATCATCTTCAAGCTGATGGGCTTCTACGTGCAGGTGGAATACCACACGAGCCGCGGACGGATTGACCTGGTGCTCCAGACGCAGGACTACATGTACGTCATGGAATTCAAGCTGAACGGCAGTGCGGACGAGGCGCTGGCACAGATTCGAGAGAAAGGCTATGACGCTCCTTTTACCAAAGACAGCCGCACGGTCTACCGGATTGGCGTCAACTTCAGTGACGAGCTGCGGAACATTCAGGAGGTGAAAGTAGAAGTGGGAAAATAATTTGTATGACTGCATAGATAAGTTGAAAACGCCTTGAAGAAGTGAGAAATTCTTCAAGGCGTTTTCTATGTTTTCCACAAGGAAAACGTATGTTTCTCTGCCGGAAAACGTACGTTTCGACTTCGGAAAACATACGTCTCCGGGAAGGAAAACGTACACATCAGACGGATGTTCCCAAGAAAACAAGGGGGGAGCTGGTCAATTTCTTCCACAGCTTTGAAAAACCGTTCCTTTTTCGTATCTTTCAGGACGAGATTTACCTTAACTACACTATTATCACTCCAATATGTGTTCCGGTATGGTTACAGTACTTAATATTCCTGTAATCTGATAGTCCAATCCTATTGAAATACAATGCGTTTACTGTTCCTCTGCAAATGGAACAGCCTCCATATACATACCCTTTAAGTTGAGAATCACCTTAGAGAACTTTTCCAACGCATTCAAGCCAAGTACCCCATCTTCCGTTCCCTTAGAAACATCGGTGTTTCTCCTCTGCCCTGTATGCAAATCAATGCCCGTATTCACATTGACAGAGTCAATCGTCACGGTTCCGTTTCCTATCTGGAATTTCATTTGAGGCAACTTGTAGGTGCGGGTTATTGATACTCCTCCGATTCCAGCGATGCGAAGTGAATCGGACACCCCTGCTGCATCCACCTCTTGACGGTGTCGGTTGTACCAGATTGGCTCCATATAGGTGTAATAAGAACCTGTGTCAAAATGAAGATACACAGGATGTCCGCTTTCATCGGCCGTTTTCAATTGCAACCCTTCCGTATCTGTACGTATGAGGTTACTCCTACCCAGCGGATTCGGAGTAGGTATGGCCGGGATAACAAGTTCTCGGCGGGCAAAGTCCAACTGGATTTCCTGCATACAAAGCATGACAGGAAGTCCGATGACAGGAGGAAGCTGGTATTTTTCATTAAACTTATCAGCCTCTTCATGTCCGGTATGGGTATCAATTACAGCAAAAGGCACATTGACCCAGGTCATTCCGCCTATACGTAATGTATCTGCGATAGCATATCCCCCCTGTTTCAGGCCTCCAATGCCTGCCACGGTAATGTCTGTATCCAAAAAACGCAATCCATATTCCTTTGCCAGTTTAGGAGTTATCAGGTTTCCTCCGGCTCCTGTATCGAACAGGAAACGCCCTTCTTTTCCATTGATACTCCCGTCCATTTCAATGGAGTGTTGCCCACCTTTGTTTTCAATCACCATCGGAATGTGGTATTCACCCGGTTTATGAAGTGGACGATAGAAAGGACCGCAGGCGGAAAGGGCAAGATACTGCTGTGCCTGACTCCGGTAGGGAGCAATCTGGATGCTGTCCATACCCATGGCAGCCAGTTGGTTATAGAGATTCTGAAGAAGATCGGCTGCATCATTGTAATGACCGGTTCTCGCCAGATCGACACTATACAAGAGAACCATATTCATAGTGTAGTCTCCCAACTCTTGCTGATGATTGCTCAACAAATCATAGAGTACGGCACATGCCGAGTCCGGCCGATTAAAATAATGATGCGTCATGGATGCAGCCAGCTGCCGCAAAAAAGGCGATACGGAACCGGCAGGAGTTTCTTTCAAGGCTTGTTCCAGTTCAAACCAATTGCTTTCATTGACAAGTTGCCCGATTCGTATATCGGCATTCTGTGCCTGCATGCTCAGAGAAACGAGCAAGCAGAAAATAGTACATATTTTTCTAACCTTTTTCATGACTGCTTATATCTTATTTTTATCCGTTTTTTCTTCGATAATAAGGACATTGCATGTAATCTAACCATAAAATTACCACTTTCATGCTAATGAACAAAGCATATAGACAGAAACAAACGCTACCGATGAATTTCCGATTTACTTCAGGTTCGTAGCTCGAATGGTTCCATCTTTTCATCATCTACTTTTGAGTGCCGACTTTTATTCTGAAGCCTAAAAATACGGAATAAGATATAGATAATAAAATCACCTATAGATTTTTTATGCCTGCCAGGCATTATTCTTTTCTTTTTACAAACAAACTGTTGTCTTTTACATACTGCCCTCTGCAAAAGATGGGATACCCGTAGGTTTTTCCATCCCGGAAAGGACTCTTTAAATAATCTGCCAAAGCTTCAAACGAATCATTGACTATGGCATTCTGGTCCACCTCCGAAACCGTCAGCAAAACGATTTGGGCTGTATGTAATGTGCCGTGAGGCTGGCTGTATTCACGCACAAATGCACCTTTAAAAGCCGATAACACATCCCCATAAGGAGACTCGCTGGCTATTACAAAATAAGCGCTCGTCCCGTAAGTCAGTCCACATACACACACCAGGTCGTCCAGATTGGACGGCACATTCACGAACAGTCCGTCGGCCGGCATATCCATTGATACCGTGAAACCTTTGAAAACAACCTTACCGACTGTCAGGCTTTTCACCTTTTTCATATCGAACTTCTGTCGGCAGATATCTTCCAGTGTGCGGCTAAATGTTTGGTTTTCCATGAAGCAGCCACTCAGGCTTTCCAAACTTTTCAGTTCGGCCAGCTGTGCGGTATAAGGACGGCCGGGAGCCATATAACTTGCATATTCCTCCGAGTGTATCTCTTCCTTGACTTTTTTCAAGTACTCAATATGTCTGACCTTCTCCATGGTAGTAAGATAGGGCTTGGAAAAACTGAATGTCAGGTCTACAGGTCTCTTTTCATCAGTAACCTCCCTTTCGAAGGAAGTGGCAAACGCGCTTTTCGGATAGACTGCTCCCACATAAATGTTTGGACGATGGGCAAATGCTGGCCATATTTGTATGCCCAGATAAGAAGTACTGATGTCTATATCGGATTCCCTGCGGTCATCAATAAGAAAAGTCCATTGCGGAGATGACGGGGTGATGGAAGTATCCTGCATAATCTCAAGCAGCTTGTATCTGATACGGGTACCGTCAGCCAGCGGGGCGACCGATGTCCGTTTTTCCACCTTTAAGACATATTCATGTCCCTGTTCGTACGTAAATCCGGTGATTCCTTCGAAGGAAAGCGTAGAATATTCCGGTCTCCCTTCTTCTTTGGCAAGCATACATTCAACCGGTCGGTCGCTTCCCAAAGGAACATACGTACTTGTTTCGGCAGACACATACATGCGGATGATTTCCACCTGATCTTTAAACTCGTCTTTTTCATGGCAGCCGATAAGGCTAAGTGTACATAGGAACACCACAAAGATTCCAGATAATTTTTTTGCTTTCATACTTGTTATTTTTAGTTATGTCTAGTGACGTTTTGGGACTTTCATCTTTTTATTAAGAATGCGAAAAGGTCAAAATACCCCTATCCTTTCGTATTAAAAGATTGAAATCTCATAAAAGTTATTTGAAGGAAAAATGAGGAAAAAGAGTTCAGTAAAAGCTAGTTCAGAGTTTTCATGTCGATTAGATTTTATGGTTTTACAAATATAGGCAATAAAAAAGATAATGACCCGTTTTCCGACTTATTTTCTGTTTTTTTAGCGTAAGCAGAAAACCATCCAATAAGATTCCCTTGAAAAGAAGCTGGTTGTTTGAATGTTCGTCTAAAATTACTACATTCGCAGTAGAATCAAAATCCAGTGGTTATGAGCAAGCTATATTCGGTAGGAGTGCAGAACTTTGAGAAAGTGATTTTGGGCGGTTACGAATATGTCGATAAAACCGCCTTGATTTATGAGTTGTTTAACACAGGGAGTTACTATTTCCTGAGCCGTCCGCGACGTTTCGGCAAGAGTCTGCTGCTGTCTACTCTCGAAGCCTACGCGAAGGGGAAGAAGGAACTTTTCAAAGGACTGGCGCTGGAAAAACTGGAGCGGGACTGGACAGTGTATCCGGTGCTGCACATGGATTTGAACACAGAAAAGTATGATACGGAAGCAAGTCTGGAAAACAAGCTGGAACTGACCCTGAAACAATGGGAGGCGGAATATGGTTATAACCCGGACGAGTATTCCGTGGCGACCCGTTTTGAGGGAGTGATTCGCCGTGCATGCGAGCAGACAGGCCGCCGGGTGGTGATTCTCATCGATGAATACAACAAGCCCATGCTGCAGGCCATTGGCAACGAAGCTTTGCAGAACGAGTACCGCAGCACCCTGAAGGCGTTCTACGGGGCGTTGAAGTCCATGGACGGATGCATCCGCTTCGCCCTGCTGACGGGAGTGACCAAGTTCGGAAAGGTCAGCGTATTCAGCGATTTGAACAACCTGATGGACATCTCCATGGACGACCGCTATGTGGAAATCTGCGGCATCAGCGAGAAGGAAATCCATGCGTATTTTGAAGAAGATATTCACGCCCTGGCCACAGCTACAGGGATGACTTACGAGAAAGCGTGTGCGGAACTGAAAGCCAATTACGACGGCTATCACTTTACGGAAAATGCCGTGGGCATGTACAACCCGTTCAGCCTGCTGAACACCTTTGCGAAGAAAAAGTTCGGCAGCTACTGGTTTGAGACAGGCACGCCGACCTACCTCGTCGAGTTGCTCAAGCTCCATCATTATCCGATAGAGGACCTGGAACACATCGTCACCAGCCAGCCGGTGCTGGACAGTATCGACACGGCCTCCACCGACCCGATTCCGGTCATCTACCAGAGCGGCTACCTCACCATCAAGGGCTACAACAAGATGTTCGAGAACTACACGCTGGGATTCCCCAACCGGGAAGTGGAACAGGGCTTCTTCAAGTTCCTGCTGCCCAACTACGCGTCGGTGAGCGTGAGCAAGTCGCCCTACCAGATTCAGTGCTTCGTGGAGGAAGTGATGGCGGGCAAGGTGGACGATTTCTTCGACCGCCTGAAGACGATGTTCGCCGACATCCCTTACGAGCTGGCCCGCGACCGCGAGGTACATTACCAGAACATCCTGTACATCATTTTCAAGCTGATGGGCTTCTACGTGCAGGTGGAATACCACACGAGCCGCGGACGGATTGACCTGGTGCTTCAGACGCAGGACTACGTGTACGTCATGGAATTCAAGCTGAACGGCAGCGCGGACGAGGCGCTGGCACAGATTCGGGAGAAAGGTTATGCCGCTCCTTTTGCCAAGGACAGCCGCACGGTCTATCGGATTGGCGTGAACTTCAGTGACGAGCTGCGGAACATTCAGGAGGTGAAGGTGGAAAAGGGAAAATAACATATACCATGGAAAACTTTGCCGCCATCGATTTTGAGACCGCCAACGGGGCCCGCAGCTCGGTATGCAGCGTGGGCGTGGTGGTGGTGCGCCACGGGGAAATTACCGACACGTTCTACTCGCTCATTCAGCCGGAACCCAACTACTACAGCCGTTTCTGCACGCAGGTGCACGGACTCACCCGCAAGGATACCGACTGTGCGCCCGTGTTCAGTCAAGTATGGGCACAGGTGGCCCCACTGATTGAGGGACTCCCCCTCGTGGCCCACAACAAAGCATTCGACGAGAGCTGCCTGAAAGCTGTCTTCCGGGTCTATCAGATGGACTATCCCGACTATGATTTCTATGACACGCTGGGTCCCTCCCGCCGCGCTTTCCCGTGGGCGGAAAACCACCAGCTGCACACCGTAGCCTCCCTCTGCGGATACGACCTGAAACAACATCATCACGCCCTGGCCGATGCAGAAGCCTGTGCATGGATTGCCAGGGAAATTTTGTAACCTTCCACACGGAGTTCTAATCGGCTGCTGAGAATCAGGAAAAGACACATGTTCTCCCAACGACATGAGTCTGACAGACAAAACCCAATCCAAAGGAACAGAACGAAAAAAGCCCGCCATTCTGTCGACTTTACAATGGCGGACCCCTCCTATCAACAGGTTTCTTGTTGCTTATCGTTTCAACCCAACTTTAATCCAATAAATCAAATTAAAGAATTACACATCTATATCGTCAGGAAAATCTACATCTTCAAGAGATTCACCTTCTGTTTTAGATGCAAGAAGTTCAGCTCTTACATCAGCCGCACTTTTCGTGATTTCTTCACACTCCGTGAAATTTATCCCATCTACATTTGACAAATCTACCGCAGCATCCAATGGGAAACCTTCTTCCGTAAAGGTATTCTGATAAGCGCTTAATACCTTCTTGCACTCCTTCATTAATTTTACCTGTTTCTTTACCGCCTTGATATCGTTCATAGAAGCTAACATTCCCGCAGCAGCACCTACACCGGCTCCTATCCAGGCACCTTTTTTCGACCCACCTATCTTTTTGCCTAATAATCCTCCTGCAGTAGCCCCACCACCGACCTTTAATAAGATGAAGGCTCCTGACTTGAGCGCAGAATTCAAATGCTTCTTTGCAGTATTAGCCGCACAAACATTCCCATTTTTATCAATCAACAGGTACTTATAACGTGTAGTACCGTCTTCATTGATGATGGCATTGCCTAATGAGTCGGTCTCTATTACTTTCTTTACAGAATAATAAGGGGCATTCTCCAGAAAATCTTTTGTAGAGATGCTATCGTTCTCAGATTGCTGTTCCGTCGATTCTTTACCCGTGTCACCATTAATCGTTTTGGTGACAGACTCCACCTTTTCTGCTGCACTCTTTAATTTCTTAAAAAATCCTTGCGCTGAGGCATTTACTGAACAGAAAAATGCCAAAGACATCAAAATTACCCCTTTAAGTAAAAATTTTTTCATAATAATACATTTTTAAATTGATAACAGATTATTATTTTACATACATCTTCAAACGAAACTGCTTTTCCATATACGTTCCCTGAGCCTGCTGCATCAGCTCAGCTATGGTCATATATTTAATTTTAATCTTACTATCTTTTGACGGACGGAACAAGATTCCTTGTGGAAGTTCTGTCCTGTCCAAATCAACTTCAACCAAACCATTCTCGTCGGAAACCCCGATTTGAGTGTAATCAACACCATTTCTCTCCAATAGTTTTTCAAATCTTTTATCCGAAGAGAAAGTGTTGGAAGAAACAGGTGACAATCCTTTATAAGCCCACACTTCCACTCCTGGGATTTTATTCCCTTCCTGCAATGTTTTCCATTCTACAACAGTGAATCTTATTTTCAGCGGCATCCCTGAAAGCAGATTCTTCATCCGTTCAATACGTGTCCGATAAAAATCATCTGGATTATATGCATTTACCATCTCCATGAATTCCACTGCAGCCGAAGCATAACGGGCCACTTCCTCCTGTGTAGCACCTCCATTTTTCTTTAACTCGGCTATTTTTTTGATTGCACCTGCAGCCAGGCTCTCATACAGCATACATGAATCACATTGTGCTATCGATTCCCGAATAGCAGGACGCAAAGTAGCAATCACATCTTCCGAATTCCAGGCGTCTTCATAAGCCAAACGGGCTTCTTTGTACTTTCGCATGCCAAACAGCTTTCCGCCTTCATTCATAAACGCACTACACTGAGTCACATATACATTTTTCTCTACCACAATGGGGAGCACCGCATAGCATTTTTTGGCACGGGGACCCAAGTCTCCCACTTCAACCGTCAGCCAGTTTGTCCCCGCCGCATGTATCCCGATGTTTGTCATCTGCTTGAAACTATTGGCCAGACTATCTTTTGCCAGTTCAAGCTTATCCAGCAAATCCCACTCTGCATCTGGAGCTTCTGCCATATTATCCAGCTTGTTCTTCTGGGCTGTATATTCCCTTTCTGTCTTTTCAATAAGTTCTCTTGCCCCAGTCAAAGAAATGATTGGGATTTTGACTGTCACTATCGAGATATTCGGATCGGCTGTACTGACCTTGCTCTCAACCACCGCATTCAGGTCCGGATGACATTCCACCTTCAAGTCCTTTATGGTGGTCGACAATTCAAGTACCGCAAAGTTGGCATCCAAATACGCATCGTTCGACTGGGTCTGCTCATCTTTCCATATCGGATTCTGCACTTCCTCCACTCGATATGCTATCAGGAAATCCGGCTTCACTTTTTGCACCAATTCCGTTTTATAGACACTTCCTCGCCGGCTTATCTCTAATTTTGGCGTAAGTGTTTCTCCCGCTTTAATTATCACACAATATTCATAATACCCATCCGGCCGTTCGCCTACCAGCCGTATGGACTTATTCTTGACATTCGGAAGAGCTATCACTAAATCTTTATGCTTGGACAACAGGATTACCCCTCCATCGCCAGCCAAATCTTCAAAGCGGTCTTCCTCTACGCATCGGCTGTGTGAGATATACTGTGTTTGCGCCTGCAATGCACACACACACAGAATCATCCACGCAGCTAAGATATATCTAAACAAATTCATAGTCAATCTACAATTTATTATTTTTTATAAGTCGAAGGCGCCTAAAGTAGAGATGTCATCATCCGGCTGCTGCCGTTTGCCGCCCACCCATTCTGGCTGCCAGGTACGTACATGAATAATCGGGTCTCTGCCATCTTCCGGAAACTCCCATAGCAGGAACAGATATCCTTCGTCACTGTAATTGCTGGAATTCCATTCCTGACGCAGACGCACACCATATTTGGTGGGATCGACCGTGGAACGAGTAATGCCCGCACATCCTCCGCTTTCACCGTTTTCACCAATTTCACTGAACTTCACATTAATCCATTTATTGCGTTTGAAAGCCTTTTTCAAGTTGCGGATATATTGCTCCTTCGTCTGTTTGGTGTATTCCACCTTTTGGCTCAACCCTCCAAAGTCATTATTCCTGCGTACCGTAATTACCTTTCCCGTAATAATCAGTGCGTCATCACTGAATATTTTTTCAATATAATCAGAATCACGCTGGTTGTAAGCCGTACGGAAACGTTCAATGTACTGCATAATAATCATTTGCTTTTCTTTTTCCACCACGCTGCCGCATCTTTCCATGCTTTCTGCCACATGCGCATCAAGTGCCAGGCGGAAATCGGTAATTCCGCCGTTAGAGTCAAATTCAATGACAGCCTCCTGATACGTGCCGACTCCAAAATTCTCACCCTCAGGAGTGATAATCAAAGGAATATGGCTTACCATCATCGTACCGTCCTTGAATATCCAGCACCGTTCTACCACTTCTTCATCGTCACAATAGAAAGGTGTAACAGCCCATAATCGCAGCAACGACCTCAAGGAAAAATCGTCCATGGGAAATCCTCTCGTAGTCAATATGGTCTTTGCTTGTTGGGCTCGATTTATCTCTGTCAGCACCATACTCAAATTTTGTTCAGCCCTGCTCAAGGCAGCTGGCCGGCCAACTCCTTCATCTACTGTCAGTGTTACGGTCACCGCCTTCATCTGGCCTATACTCCACATACACATGGATACAAACGCAACAAATGCACATATCAATCTTCTTCTCATATCAATTAATAAATTTGTGTTTCTATAATTCAAATCCAATCGCTCCACAACCACTATAGTTTTTCACACTGTCCGGCTTATTCGTCTTTATATTTTTCCTGCCGGGCTCCGGGGTAAGAGTTGCGACCACTTTTCCCTCCCGATTGTAAATTATCAAGTAGCATTTATCCGGATTGGCCAATGAAGCATAACGGCCATAATTTTTTATTTTACCATCATTCTTCGCCTGTTTGACCATCGCAGCCATATCTCCATATTGGGAACAGGCCGCAATTTGCGTCACAATTTCCGGCAAAGTCTCCTTGATGGATTCTTCGACCGGAGGGAGTGACTGATTCGGTATAACTACGGCATTCTCCGTAGGCAATATATCACTCTTCTTTACGTAGATAAATGAACGGTACATGTTACTGCCACGGGGCATTGACAGCATCGTCCATAATTCTTTCCGGTTATTCACTACCAGATTTGTACTTTTTTTCAGTTTCCGCTGCGTAGCGACCCAGGCATTTACCTCCTCATACAGCCTACTTTCCGCGTAACTGCGTGCATCCGCTTCCGTAGGAGCGGTAGATTCAGCATAAATGTACTGGCTACTCTTTTTTATCTTATTAATCTGCTTTTTCACCTCATCGGTCTGGTCGGCAAACAAAGAAAATAGAGGTAACCACGCTAATATAACAGCAAATAGAATATTCTTTTTCACGGCTCATTCTGTTTAAGGTTATCAATAAAAAACTTCTCTGTAATATTCTGTAAAGGAGTATAGACATAAATCCTTCCTTTCACCTTGTCTTCTCCTCCCTCCAAAATATTGAAAGGAAATTCCACGCTGATTGTATGATTATATGCCATTTTAAAATTCACGGCAAAAAGCGTGAGGGATGCACTCTCTTTCGTACGACTTTTGACGCCTAAATAGAGCATGCAATTTTCGGAATGGAAATAGGCGAGAAGCTGCTGTAGAGTGACTTCAATATCAGACTTCAAGTAACCATACTTGTCAATCGTCAGCTGCATAGGAATACTTTTATGAAAACATCCTGTAAGTAGAACATTGCTGACACTGCGCAAAGGTTTAGAGGAATCCAATAGAAGTTTCATGTCGGCTTCACTTCCCTGCAAATATAAATCCGAACGTATCTGATCGCTCAAATAACAACCATTGCTGATTATCCACACACTGTCTGCCCGCGACCGGGTTCCATTCTTCCACATCTCCCGCCATTTGTCTTCCACTGCTTCAGAGGACATACGCTTCACATCCCGCTCGAAAATATGCTCCAGTTCCACCGCATTCGCTCCCAAGAAAAGCTGATAATCGGCCGGAATTACCATACATATCTTTTGATTGCCCTTCTCCCAGCTGACAGTATATCTTCTACGCTCCACTTCATCAATCACGCAACCCATCTCGGGAGTCCGTTGAGCAATCATCGATGCATCGCCTTCAATGAAGGTCAACCGTTTCCGGACCGCTTCCTCTTCCTTGTCTACGTCTTTCCGTGGCACATCCTGCTCCAGCGCATAACGCTCTAAAAAATCAAGCAGCGGACGAGCCACATAATCCGCAGCCCACTGGGTATCGAACAGCTTATAACCGATATGCGAAACATCCCCATATACATTCGTCCGTATGCGCAAAGCCTTTCCCCGAAACTGCCATGTAGAATCATTATCCACATTCTCACCCAAGGAATCAGGCAAGTTCAGCTTCAGCGCACACGACAGTCTTTCCAGACAACGGGTATAGAATGGTGGGGCCGCATTCGCCTCCAAAGCGAATGCCGCCGCCACCATCAATGTCGCTATATGGAAAGACTGTCTCATGGTTTCACAGCCGTTTCATTACCATCGTGTTTCCAATAACCGATTCCACTGATTTTCCCGTCCCGGAATTCTCCTTCAAACGTATCCCCGGGATTGGCCACAAAGTCTTTTGAAGACACAATCTTCTGACTTCTCTTATAAGTCAATGTGCCATATCCGTGAGGCTTTCCATTCTTCAAATCACCGGTATAAATGGCATATCCCAAGTCCACCGTGCCTTTTCCAGTAATTGGTACAGATTTCTTTTCCTTTGGCTCAGCAGGCACCTCTTCCTCCTGTTTCACTGAATCTGTCTTCAGCGTATCTTGCGGAACTGGCGTCACCACGGTTGTATCTACCCCCGCAGGTACCTGAGGCTCAGCCGACTTGTCACTGGTCATATAATAATAAGCACCACCCCCTAAAGCCAATACCAGAACCACGGCACCAATAATTATTGCCATTTTACCACCGCCAGGGCCAGTAGGACCAGGACCTGTAGTCTTCTCCTTCAAAGGTTGATGACACAACGGACATTCAAATTCACTTCCGGGTTCAACTTCTATTTCTTTCTTATAGTTTTCGCAATCAATGTTCACGCAAACTCCTTTTTTCTTTGCCATAGTCTTTCGTTTTTTTAGTCAAACTTCAAATCATTGTCACATAAATCTTCTGCCGCCTTGTTAAAGGCTACAAATTCCGGATTATTATCATTTCCACCCAAGAGTGGCAACAATACATTATCGAGGGTCTCACCCATCTTCAGCATCAACTGGTTCTTCTTTTCTACATGCTTATAGTTTGTATCCAGTTCGGTCTGCACAGCTTTCTTCAGGGCTTCCGCATCCATCGCACGACTCATCTTACACAGTTCATTCAGCGTCTCAATCATGTCGTTTCCAACCGGAATCCAACGGCTGACACGTCCCATGCGGTTTTTCTCACCGGCAAAACACATGGTTTTCACACCCGTTTCCACGTCTTCACGTTCTACCAGAAGGCCATCCAGGGCATAAGCCAGCAGCACAACCGGACGCAGACGTTTCTTCAAATCGCTTGCATCCAATGCAAACAATCCCGGCAAAGCCTTGGAGAAGGATTCTGTATGTACCACCATGCGGTTCACCTCGCTGCGTACCAGTACGTCGTATTTTTCTTTCAGCACACGCACATTGTCCACATAGCGCAACGGGAAACCGCTGTGCGCCGTAATCACTACAATCTGATTGCTCTTGAAATTCACAGAGACATCATTGTCTTTGTTGAAAGGAATTGTTCCACTTTCCCCAAAGTCCTTGATAAAATCGTTGCGGAAAGTGTCGTCGTCTTCGTACAGAGGCAAAGAAAGCTGGATAATCTTCTGATGGTTTGCAGCGGTTTCAGGACTTCCCTTTCCTTCTTCCGAGCCGTTGAACGGCAAGAAGCTTTGTGCGGCATTGTAAATCTCCTTGATAAAACGTTTGCGCTTGTCGGGAGTGCTGCAATCCGTATTTCTCAATTTGTCCAGAATATTCACATTGACCAAGCGTTGGTTTATATTCTTCAGCGAATAATCGTCCATCTCCTTCCGGGCACTTTCAATGCAACTCTTCAGCGTGATTTCCTGCAAAGCCGAAACATTGATTTTCTTTCCCAGACTGGCAAATCCCACATTGGTCGTACCCAAAGATTCCACGATGCTTGCACGCAGGCTGCTGGCATACGCCTTCTGATTGGCCTGATTCTTGAGGAATCCACGCACCGTGTCACGAACCAGCTTCGGATCGTATTCCTTTACCACCTCACTGTTCATGCTGCTGGTCTCTGCATCGCTCAGCTTGCACTTTTCTTCAGCCTGTTTTTTCATGCTGTCTGCAAATTCAGACAACACCCTCATGAACGGTTCCACACTGTTATTATTCAACAGCGTCAGCATATTGATGACTTCCGACATCAGTTTCACGGCGTAACTATAAGCTGCAATGGAAGTGGCCACCGTCAGCTGTTCGCGTTTCGCATCGGCAAAGCGCCCGAACGTCTTGGCCGATGCATTCGTAATCGCATCTTTCAGCCAACCGATATTGTTCCAGTCGGCACGGATTTCTTCGAGCTGCTCTGCCAAATCTTCATTCAAATAGGTAGTACGCTTGGTAATCTTCGATTTGAAGCCCTCTATACGTTCCGTACATTTGCTTATCAAAACTGCAATATATTTATGCACCTCGATGATGGACATCTCCCCATTCTTCCATTTTGCAAACAGATTATTCTCTATGCGCCGGCATATTTCCTCGGCAAAACCCGGAATCTGAGTTTCATAATCAAAATAGAATTTCTTGACGCCACATCCACGGTACATCGAATCATAGAACTTCTCACAAAGCTGGTTGAATTCTTCATACCATTCTTTCTTCTGACATTCAGCCTGCACATCTTGCTTGTAACGGTCTACATAGAACTCCCATCCTTGCACAATAGGTTTCCAGTTGGTCACGTGCTTTTCAATGGAAGGCAACGGCTTGCTTAATGTGAGATAATCGTCAGACAGCAAGTTCGCTTCCTTTTCAGCGTCTTTCTCCACATCGTGGATGAAAGTCTTTCCTACCATGTCTTCCGTACACTCGATGTAGCCGCGTGCCTCATCCCATAATCCATACAACATCTGCATGGAAGCCTGCCGTGCAAAATTGTAGGCTCCATACTCAACAACCTCCGTTTCGGGATATTCAATCCGCTTCACTCCAAAAGTCATAAACCGACGGCTACGGACAGCTTCACCTGTCTCATTGTTTTCCGGTAGAAGACCGTTGTTCTCATTGGTCTCCAGACGAGCCATCTTCCCTCCATTCTGCATGGAAGAAGCCACAATCTTCTGGAACAGGAAATCACCCACGATTCCCGGCAGCACCTTATGTATATTCACTTCCTTACCAGCTTCATTCACATTGGTATACAAATAGGCCATATCAAACGCATCCTGTCCCATCAACAAACGACGCACATTGCCATATTCGTCTGTATTTCCTTTCACATCCGTAGGAAAATAACGTTTTACCGACATCGCATTGAGTTCCAGCAAAGCAGCATAACCGTTCGGCTGGTAATAGCGGTTGCTGTCTTCGCCTCCCGGAATCTGAATGATTTTCTCCGGTACATAGAGATAAAGCTGTATCTTAAACTTCGAACGGTCGTCTCCCGTACGCTGAAATTCATTACGAATCTGAGCCACCGCATCCACAATGGAACCTGAACCTGTTCCACCACCGAGTCCGGCACAAATATGGAAGGTCACATCGTCCACATCTTCTTTCTCTTTCAACGCACGGACACGCGCATGTACCTGTCCTACAAATGTATTCTGGGGCAGACCACACATGTTATTGGCAATCAACATTCGCCCGAAACGACGGCGCTGGCCTCCAATGCCTTCACTAATAATGGCCCCGATGCCTTCCTTCAGCATTGCCTCATCCTTGCGGTTGATGAAAGCATTGATGCCCGGATATTGGTCGAGGTTACTCAACACCCCTGAACCGATTCCGTTGATTGACAAGCGCTGAGCCGGAGAAAGCTGAACAGACACACCTAATGTCTGCCAGTCTTCTTCATTGTTCAAATCGGCCAGACTTGAATCCACGTACAAATATTCTATATTAGCACTGCCTGCTGGATCATTTGAACGAAACTCTTCATAAATACGCTTACGCAAGGCACGCAAGACAGAGCCTCCCGTTCCTCCTAATCCAATAACTAAATGATTTGCCATAGTAATTAATTTTTTAATTTATATTTAATCATCATAACGTCTTCTTCTGCGCCCCGCTCCAGAATATCTGTGAGAATAACTTCTGCGTGTCACCCGTTCCATCGATTTGATTACGATGAAAGCACCGATTACCACAAAAAACAGACTCCAGCCTATGCGGCGAAGTATGAAATGATTCATCACCGAGCGCAGTTCCCCCGCCATTGCCGGTGCAATCGTTTCTGGTGTATGGCCTGAAAAATCAGCCAGGTTCACAAAGTAACCTACCAATGGCCACTGGTCCATGATTTGTTCCAATATTATCTGGCTTTCCGCTTGATTATATACGGTTCCGACAGGAGCGCCCCTTACCCAGTCATTGATGGCATATTCCACCTCATTGCAATAAGATTTAATGGTTACCGCTCCACAAAGCAAAACGGCCTGGACTGAAAGGAAGAAAAATAGGATAACGCCCACAATGTAACTTACCGGCGTAAAAGTGCTGTCACGGCGCCATGACCGAATCAAGACAAACATCAACAATATCCCTGCTACCGTGAGAAGAACTCCCAAAAACAGATTACCGATAGAATATCTGATAATATGAAATAAAACCCCCATGTTTTTCCTAGCTTTTAGATAATACAACAAAGTCAATCACCACAAATATATAAAATTTTTCACAAAGCATACATTTCTTGTTAATAAATCAAAGTCATCAGACATTTTTTTTGCTCTTTTTTGTCAATCCATATCATCCTCCCCCTTATTCATTCATTTTTGCACTATCTTTACACCCACAAACAAAAAACTATCCCATGATTGGAAGCATTCTCGGCGACATCGTAGGCAGCGTCTACGAGTTCCATAACATCAAGACCAAGCGATTCCCCCTTTTCACCCCGCAGAAGGGATATACCGACGACAGCATCCTGACCCTCGCCACGGCCGACTGGCTGCTGCACGGCGGGGACTGTGCGACGTATTATTTCCGCTATGCCACCTGCTACCCGTGTCCGCTGGGCGGCTTCGGCGGACGTTTCCGCGAATGGCTCCGGCAAGGACAGCAGACGGGACAGCTCCTCCCCTACGGCAGCTGCGGCAACGGCTCGGCCATGCGCGTAGGACCCGTAGGATGGGCATTCCGCACCGAAGAAGAGACCCTGGAAGCGGCCCGCGTCTCCGCCGCCTGCACGCACAACCATCCCGAGGGCATCAAGGGAGCGCAGGCCACGGCCCTCTGTATCTTCCTGGCCCGATGCGGGAAACGGAAGGAGAACATAAAAAATACCGTCGAAGCAAAATTCGGCTACAACCTGAATTTCACTTGCGACGGTATCCGTGACTCATATAAGTGGGACGCTACCTGCCAAGGCACCGTGCCCCAGGCCATCCGTGCTTTTCTGGACGGGACGGATTTTGAAGACTGCATCCGCAACGCCGTCTCACTGGGCGGCGACAGCGACACGCTGGCCTGTATCACGGGCAGCATCGCTGAAGCGTTCTACGGCATTCCCCTTGCCCTGCACGCACAGACGATGCATTATTTGCCGCCACTCTTCCAGCAGATTGTGACGCAGTTTGAGGCGTTATATCATTCTACGGCAGTATCGTGAAGCACTCCCCATGCGTCGTTCAAGGTGACCAGCAGCTCATCCGACTTCGAGAGGTCGATGGGCGCATCCTTTTCGTCGGCACCCGGCTCTGCCTCCAAAGTGGCTGAGTCTTTTCCTTCCGTATTGTCCGTAAACAGTTTCTTACCGATGGAGTAGAAATTATTGCGGCGGATGTCATACTGGTATTTCGTTCCATCGCTCGGAGCCTGTGCCACAGTGACATTCAGCACTTTCAGCTCCTTGTTGCCGCTGCCCAAGATGTGGATGCTCAACGTCTGGCTGGCCACATGCTCCTCGTAAGGCAAGACGAAGCGGCCACCGAAAAGTGAGTGGTCCACACATTTCAGGGATTGGTTTTCAGGCATTCCGTCTGCCAGCTGGTATTTCTTGCCATCTCCCCCTTCTGCGTTGAAGGTATAGGTCTCACCCAATTTTGCTACCGAATAGTTGCTTGCCGCACTCATGGTAAACGTCAGCAAATCAGCTGTTCCTGAATTTCCACTATCCCACTTACCATTCAAATCAGCTGTAGAAGGGAAAGTAAACCCGCTGGCTTCACGGTTGGCTCTCACCACCACCTTCTCCACCTTCTCGTTATTGACGTAGGCGGGTACATTCTTGAAGTAGGCCAGCATACCAGCCACCTGACGCTCCATCGTCACCTTGGGCTGGGTGGTAAACTTACCTTCCTCCGTGGCAGATACCGTAACCGAACCGGCAAACAGTTCCTCCACGTCAAAGCCTGTCAGTTTATTGACAGTCGTAAAAGTGTTGCCCGACAACGTAGCCGCATAGGGGTCCGTATCTCCGTTATAGGCATAAGAAATAATCGTGTACTCCCCGGCCTTCAGGCCTGCCAGCTTGATTTTCTTGAGACCGTTCTCACGGCTTGCCTCCCCTGCACCTTCAGTGGAAACCGCACTGTTCCATGCGGCACCCGCCTCATCCATCGGGTCATTGCTGCTCACCGCCGCACCGTCAATCTGCGTCACAGTGACTCCTTCGGCCACAGCACCGTCTTTCAATACGAAAAGCTTGTAATGGTCCACATTGTTGGCGGCTGCCGAACTTCCCACCGGACGCGCCGCGCGCGAATTGGCGTTTGTCAGACTAATTTCAATCATTGCTTCTCCTGGAGATAATGTGTCATCTCCGCCTTGCGCAGTTGTGGCAATTTCTTCGTTACTACACCCTGCCCATGCCAACATCAGCGCAAAAGCAGACATTTTGAATACATTTTTCTTCATAAGTTAAATTTAAAAATTAAAATCAAACACTCTCGCCTATAAAAACTCATTTTCTCCGCATGTTGTTCATGGGATTTTCACTGTCAATTTTTCGGCCTGAAGTGGGGTTTCCTGACTTTCCGAGTGTCGCAGCCAATGAAAAGTCACTGATAGCAAACAAAATAATGCATTCTTTCTCTAGATTACATTTTTTTGGCGATTTGTAGGATTATCCGATTATTTTCTTTACATCCGCACGATTTTTTACACTTTTTAAGAATATAAGATTCCGTTTTCGGACAGATTTCATTTATCCATGTACCAATCTACCGTAATTCTGCCGTCCTTTTGTCGCCACAGAAGGAACTGTCTGGAATCAACCGGTTCCGGCTTCTCATCCGGTCCGTTTGCAGTCTGAAAATATGTGAAGTTTTCCACAGAAATTAAGGAATCTTTTTCCCTCCCAAAGTGCCTTTACGCTTCCCCAGAAAACGCAAGTGCGTTTACACCAAAACGTCCTTACGTTTTACCCAAAACACAAGTGCGTTTAAAGGAAAACGTAAGGACGTTTTTTCATCCTATGAGACCCGCTGATTCACAGGCGCTTGCAGAATCCGTCTCTCAAGCCGGGAAACCGCCCGGCACCTGGCTGAGTTGTACTTTCTCGAACTTGTAGCCCAGGCGTTTCAGCTCGATGGCCGCCCCTATGCGGAACATCGTCCGGCAGGCACGGGCAAACACGTGGAAGGCCCGCGGACTCTGCGGCTCAATCTGTTCGTGGCGGATGGCATCTACCGCATACTGCGCACAGCGGCGAATCACTTTCTCCAGACGAGCGGCCTCCGCCCCGTCGAGCGGCAGTCCGAGCAGGTCGTGCACGATGTGCTCGTCCATGTCGTCAAAACCCTGCTCCCCGTAGTACGACTGGTAAGTGGCCTGCATGCAAGCCTCCCAGTCCTCGTCCCAGTGGCAGGCCACACCCAACCCCAGGTAAGCCGCCCAAGCCACCGACACCGTAGGATAGTCGGGAATCTGCTCCACGGCATCGGCCATGTATTCCGGTGCCAGGTCGTGCCAGCGCTTGTCCAAATCCTCGGTGGCCAGCAGCGTGCCGTCGAGCACCCCTTCGTGGGTACACAAATGCAGCAGGTTCTGCTGCAATCTCTCTTCAAAATGCTTCAAATATTCCGTATCAATCATGTTTTTCTGAATTTTCCGCCAAAGATAAGTGTTATATGAGACATTTTACACCTTGCGGGCGGATTTTTGCGGGTCATTTCCTCAGTTGCCGCATGACAGAAGGGATTTTATCTTCCAAATACGCCTGCCAGTGGGAAGGAGAAAAGCCCATGCTGGTGTGATGTATAGCTATGAAAGGCACCCGCCGTCCACCGGCACTCAAGAACCATCCCTCCCGCGGAAAGCCGTTGATGTAAACGGAATCATCCTGCCTGATTGCATAGTTCCCTTCTCCCACCCCTTCGATGCCGGTCTCGCTTCGGGTTCCGATAAACAAGCAAAAATCCGGCAGAAGCACGTCAGACAGGCCGGACAAGCATTTCCATGCGTTCATAAAATCCTCGTACGCCGGCCGTTCATCTCTTGCCCGCATCACGCGCTGGATGAAATTGTAGAATGCTATTTTGGACCAGAAATCATTCCGGCTCTCCAGACTGTCTTTCCCGAACAGACTGTACAATCCGGCAAACATCCTCCAAGGAGCATCGGAAGTTATCGCACAGTCCACTACGGCTCTGGTGGCATCTTTCTCCAACAGTTCCTCCAAGGCCTCCTGCGAAAACTCGTTCCCGTCTGTGGCATAATGACTGTCACCCAGAACAAGCACCTTAGGAGCCTGTCCGGCATAACGTGCCCCTACCCACGGATACCTTTCCAGCCGTCCCGCACGATTTCCTTCCATCAGCACATCCAACTTACGGTCGAAATCCGTAGTCATAAGCTCTTTTGTTTCCATCTTTTTCTTGATTTAATTCCACATTCATGCTTCTGTTCACTGAGACAAAGTTATCATTGAACACGATAAATTTAGTGATTTTATCCGAATATTTCCAACCGTCAAAGTACTACATTATCCCTTATGCCAAACTTACGTCAAGGCAACAAAAAAGGGCGTGTTCCCGTCGGGAACAGCCCTTGAAAAAAATGGTTTTTCTATAGAAAAACGATGCGTGACGCAGTGCGCCTCACACGACCTTATAATTTTCGGAGAATTATTTCACAGTCGCTTTAATATAACTTTTACCAGCCTCCAGGTTCTGGTCTTTGCCATAATTGGGGCTGTATTTCCCCACAGGCATATCACTCAACACAAAAGCATTGCATTTTCTTCCTGCCACCACTTTATCTGTCATGGCAGTACTTAAAGCCGTGGCAGCCATACTTACGACAGTTCCCAGTAATCCGCCTCCTGCATTGACACTTGTGTCTACATTCATCAAGCCTTCCCTGTGGTAAAGAGTTTCTCCTGTAGAAGTGGAACGCAAAATATATTCTATGTCCACAGTCAGTTTTCCAGTCATCGTTTTCCGGCTCCAGGATTTTATAACCGTAAACATCGCCGCATCTGCTCCCAACACTTTCTTGAAGATATTTATGTCATTTTCCAGAAACATCTCGCTGTCGTATGCACTTTCTGTCTGAAACATCTCCATTGTCAGATAAGGTGAATACACATAATAGCCTTTCTCACAAAGCGGCATATACATCGTAGTATAAAAGAAATCTTTTGCTTCTACGGAATTCGTCTGATTGATGGGAGGCATGATAACTATGGAAACAGGTTTCTCCTCGTATAACTTAGCATACTGCTTTCCGCGTGTAATCGTTTCCGCACATGAAGACAGTAGTATAATAGCTAATGTAACAATTAAATAGTTTTTCATTTTTCAAGCTGTTTAATGATTCTTGAGATATATTTTTCCGACTCCGGATAAACCTTTATTTCTTCCTTCAAGAAAGAAAGGCCTTCCTCTTTCTTTCCGGTCCGATATAACATATAGCCGTATTCCGCATACAATCCCGGAGGAACGACCCCTCTGGAACCCTTTTGCTTGTCAATCATCTTTTGATACTGTTCCAGCACTTTCACTTGAAGTTCTTCCGTGCTTTTCTTACTGTACTGATAAGTCACGTCTTCATAATTATACCACGAATACAATGGCTTCACGGTAGTACAAGAAGCAAAAGCCAGCATACAAGTACCCATAAATAGAATTTTTCTCATCATGGCAATGTGATTATTTTAGTTTCCTGAGTAGACACAAATATTTCCTTACTATAAATCGATTTTCCATTGTAAATCACGTCAATCTTCTTCCGCCCGGTAGAAACCGCATACGATGTTCCCTTGCGATTGGCATTTTTAGCCTTGACGACCTTCGCCTCAAAAGGCTTTTTGCCATCCAGCATAACGGTCACTTCCTTTCCTGCATATTCACCCGGACTAGTGAAGAGCAAATAAGCCATGTCTTCTTTTCCACTTTCCTGAGCCACAGGATAATGAGCCTTGCATCCGCACAGCAATGCAACCAGCCCAACAATCATCCATAATCTTGTTTTCATAATTACTTGGATTCTTCAATATAATATTCACTTAGTTTCGTTGCATCAATCGGAGCTGTGGCTGATACCTCCACAAAAGAATATTCAGTTTCCGGAGTATCGCCCCCTGTAGATATCACCTTGACCGTACCTATTTTCTTTCCTGGCAATTCAATCATCAAACCCGTCTGAGGATTTTTCACTTTCTTACCTTTTGACTTCACGCAGAATACATCCCCTTCTTCTATGCCTTGACTTTTTCCACCTGCAATCAACACCGCATCCGTATCATAAGAAAGGAAATAAGTTCTCCATGGTTTGTCTGTACATTTATTAATGATATTCTCCACCAGCTGTCCAATGGCTTCAGAAATGGCCTTGTCACTCAGTGTGGCATCAAAATCAGCACGTCCACCTATACCCATAGTTGTCTTAGTGGTCAAATCGGCAGAACCTTTTGCCTCATCCGAATAAATAATCAGGCCTGTAGACACATCTACCAGACGAATAGCTACCGCCGCCTCCACGGTCTGTGTTTTTGTGGTAGTAAAGACACCCGATTTCCCGGTATTCTTCCGGCCAAATTCCGTAATGGAACCAATAATCATATAATCAGCTCCGACCGTGGCCAAACCGTTCTCGCCCTTTTGGGCTTCTTCAAGCAAAGTGGACAAATCGCTTCGCTCCAACAGCAGGAATTTTCCGGAAGCAGCCAGCTTAGCTGAAAGAATATCCAGCGCTTGTTTGCCCATCGGATCATTCTCTTTATCATAGAATATGCCCTTCGCATATTGCGTTTCATTTGAGAACCGTCCAATTGCCACTTTACGCTTAATTACTTTCCCGCTAGTAGCTGCTTGTGTTTCTTGCGGGGTTTCTACTACCTCAACTTTTCTTTGAGCGTAACTCATGTCGACCAACAAGCATGCACACACAGCAAACAAACAAATTCTTTTCATCATACTTCATACTTTTTTAATCTATAATCAATATCCTGAGGTAAGTTTAGACATCCTTATTCAAGGGACATGTCAAACTGTAAAAACAAATGAAGAAAAAAAAGCTTCAGGGATTTCTTTCGACAATTATCCCCAAAGCTTTTCCATAAATTCAATAAAATATTACTTCATCTCTTCAATAGCAGCCTGCGCCGCAGCCAGTCTGGCGATAGGCACGCGGAACGGAGAGCAGCTCACGTAATCCAAACCTACCTTGTGGCAGAACTTCACGGAAGTCGGTTCACCGCCATGCTCGCCGCAGATACCGCATTTCAGGTCGGGACGTACCGAACGGCCTTTGGCTACGGCCATCTCGATGAGCTGTCCCACTCCGTTCTGGTCGAGCACCTGGAACGGGTCTACCTTCAAAATCTTCTTCTCCAGGTACACCGGCAAGAAGGAAGCGATGTCGTCGCGCGAATAACCGAAGGTCATCTGTGTCAGGTCGTTCGTACCGAAAGAGAAATATTCGGCGTGTGAAGCGATGCGGTCGGCGGTCAGGGCGGCACGCGGCACCTCAATCATGGTACCCACCTTGAACGGGATTTCCACACCTTCTTCCTTGAACAGACGGGCAGCCGTTTCACGGATCACCTTTTCCTGTGCCTCGAACTCATACAGGATACCGATGAGCGGCACCATGATTTCCGGATGCGGGTCGTAGCCTTCCTTCTTCAGCTCGCAGGCGGCACCCAGGATGGCGCGGGTCTGCATTTCGGTGATTTCCGGATAGGTATTTCCCAGACGGCAGCCGCGGTGACCCAGCATCGGGTTGTGCT
The DNA here is from genome assembly GCF_025993685.1 of Bacteroides mediterraneensis. Taxonomy (NCBI): domain Bacteria; kingdom Pseudomonadati; phylum Bacteroidota; class Bacteroidia; order Bacteroidales; family Bacteroidaceae; genus Bacteroides; species Bacteroides mediterraneensis. The sequence goes on from NZ_DAJPEN010000001.1 coordinate 1,924,010, forward strand.
CGCAGAGGTTGTCCACACGCTGACGGATGTATTCCACGGTCACTCCCATGGCCTCGGCCATCTCTTCCTGACCCTTCAGGTCGTGCGGCACGAACTCATGCAACGGCGGGTCGAGCAGACGCACGTTGACCGGCAGTCCGTCCATGGTCTTGAAAATTTCCTTGAAGTCGGCTTTCTGGTAAGGCAACAGCTTGTCGAGGGCTTTCTTGCGGCCTTCCACATCCTCGGCCAGAATCATTTCGCGCATGGCGATAATCTTTTCGTCGTCGAAGAACATGTGTTCCGTACGGCAGAGTCCGATACCCACGGCACCGAAACCGCGGGCATCCTGTGCGTTGCGCGGCGTGTCGGCATTGGTACGCACTTTCAGACGGGCGTACTTGTCGCAGAGTTCCATCAGTTCGGCAAAGTTGCCCGACAGCTTGGCCGGCTGGGTCGGGATTTCTCCGGCATACACATAACCGTTGGTTCCGTTGATGGAGATGTAGTCGCCTTCCTTCAGCACCACCCCGTCGATTTCCACCGTACGGTTCTTGTAGTTCACGTTGATGGCTCCGGCACCGGATACGCAGCACTTACCCATACCGCGGGCTACGACGGCTGCATGCGAGGTCATACCTCCGCGGGCGGTCAGGATACCTTCTGCAGCCTGCATACCGGCCAGGTCTTCCGGTGAAGTCTCGATACGTACCAGCACCACGCGATGACCGCCGTCATGCCATTCGGCCGCATCTTCGGCAAAGAAGACGATACGTCCGCAGGCAGCTCCCGGAGAGGCCGGCAGACCGCGGGTCAAGACGCGGGCACGTCCCAGCGCTTCCTTGTCGAACACCGGATGCAGCAGTTCGTCGAGCTTGTTCGGCTCGCAACGCATCAGGGCCGTCTTTTCGTCAATCATGCCCTGGTGCAGCATTTCCATGGCGATGCGTACCATAGCGGCACCCGTGCGCTTTCCGTTACGGGTCTGGAGGAACCAGAGCTTGCCTTCCTGTACGGTGAACTCCATGTCCTGCATGTCGTGGTAATGGTTTTCCAGCTTGGTCTGGAGTTCGTCGAGTTCCTTGTAGATGGCGGGCATGGCTTCTTCCATGGAAGGATACTTGGCCACACGTTCCTCTTCCGAGATGCCCTGCAGTTCGGCCCAGCGCTGAGAGCCGATTTTCGTAATCTGCTGCGGCGTGCGGATTCCGGCCACCACGTCCTCACCCTGGGCATTGATCAGGTATTCACCGTTGAACAGGTCTTCTCCGGTAGCGGCGTCGCGTGAGAAGCAGACACCTGTGGCCGATGTCTCGCCCATGTTACCGAAGACCATGGCCTGCACGTTCACGGCTGTTCCCCACTCTGCCGGGATGCCTTCCATCTTGCGGTAGAGGATGGCGCGCTCGTTCATCCACGAATCGAATACGGCACAGATGGCGCCCCACAGCTGTTCGTAGGCGCATGACGGGAATTCCTGTCCGGTCTGTTTCTTCACGGCTTCCTTGAAGCGGACCACCAGCGTCTTCAGGTCGTCCACGTCGAGTTCGTTGTCCAGACGCACGCCCTTGGCCTTCTTCACGTCCTCGATGATGGCTTCAAACGGGTCGATGTCTTCCTTGTTCACGGGTTTCATGCCCAGCACCACGTCGCCGTACATCTGCACGAAGCGGCGGTAAGAATCCCAGGCGAAGCGCGGGTTGCCGGTCTTGCGGGCCAGTCCCTCTACCACCTCGTCGTTCAGTCCCAGGTTCAGGATGGTGTCCATCATTCCCGGCATGGATGCTCTGGCACCCGAACGTACGGAAACGAGCAGCGGATTTTCCACGTCGCCGAATTTCGACTTCATCAGGCTCTCCACGCCCTTGATGGATTTCTCCACGTCGTCTTTCAGCAAGGCAACCACATCGTCTTTTCCTTTCTCAAAATATTCGTTGCAGACCTCCGTAGTGATGGTAAATCCCGGAGGTACAGGTACACCAATCAGATTCATTTCGGCCAGGTTTGCCCCCTTTCCACCCAGCAAGTTTCTCATGTCAGCTTTTCCTTCGGCATGTCCGTTCCCGAAGGTGTAGACTCTTTTCTTTTCCATGTTTTCTTATTTGATAAGGTTGAATAATTTTTTTCCGTTGGTTAACGAGTGTGTTTTTCGTTGGTCAACGGCGCAAATCTATACATATTTTATTACATTCCAAATTTTACAAAGATATTTTTCGACATATTTTGCAACATAGACTTTACAAAATCAACTTCTTTCCAAAACATAGCAGAATGTCAGGAAAAATATATAAATTTGCTCCCAAATTGGTTTTATTAAAAAAAACGTGGCAAGAAAGAAAAAAGAACTTCCCTTATTGGAGAAGGTAACGATAACAGATGTAGCCGCAGAAGGCAAGGCCGTGGCTAAAGTGAATGAACTGGTAGTGTTTGTCCCGTATGTAGTGCCGGGCGATGTAGTTGATTTGCAGGTGAAACGCAAGAAGAACCATTACGCCGAAGCGGTGGCCGTGAAGTTCTACGAGAAATCTCCCCTGCGTGTGGAGCCGTTCTGCAGCCATTTCGGCGTGTGCGGAGGATGCAAATGGCAGTGTCTGTCGTACGAAGAGCAGCTCAGGTACAAGCAGAAACAGGTGTTCGACAACCTCACCCGCATCGGGAAGGTGGAACTGCCGGAATTCCGTCCCATCCTGGGTTCGGAAAAGACCCGCTTCTACCGCAACAAGCTGGAGTTTACGTTCTCCAACAAGCGCTGGCTCACTGAAGAGGAGGTGAAGCAGGACGTGAAGTACGACCAGATGAACGCGGTGGGATTCCACATCCCGGGAGCGTTCGACAAGGTGCTGGCCATCGACAAATGCTGGTTGCAGGACGACATCTCCAACCAGATTCGCAACGCGGTGCGCGACTATGCCTATGCGCACAATTTCCCGTTCTTCGACCTGCGCTCGCAGGAAGGCTTGCTGCGTAACATCATGATCCGCACCTCGTCTACGGGCGAACTGATGGTGGTGCTGCAGTGCAAGGTGACGGGCGATGACGACCGCCGCAAGATGGAGGAAATCCTGCAGTTCATGGCCGACAAATTCCCGCAGATTACCTCGCTGATGTATGTCATCAACAACAAGTGCAACGATACCATCGGCGACCTCGACGTGGAGGTGTTCAAAGGCAACGACCACATCTTCGAGGAGATGGAAGGACTGCGCTTCAAGGTGGGACCGAAATCGTTTTACCAGACCAATTCCGAACAGGCTTATAATTTATATAAGGTGGCACGCGAGTTTGCCGGACTCACGGGCAACGAGCTGGTGTACGACCTTTACACAGGTACGGGCACCATCGCCAACTTCGTGGCACGGCAGGCACGCAAGGTGGTGGGCATCGAGTATGTGCCCGAAGCCATCGAGGATGCCAAGGTGAACTCGGCCCTGAACGGCATCGACAACACGCTGTTCTATGCGGGCGACATGAAGGACATCCTCACCAACGACTTCATCGCGGAGCACGGACGCCCGGATGTCATCATCACCGACCCTCCCCGCGCGGGCATGCACAACGACGTAATCGACGTGATTCTGGCCGCCGAGCCGAAGCGTATCGTCTACGTGAGCTGCAACCCGGCCACACAGGCACGCGACCTCCAGCTGCTCGACGGCAAGTACAAGGTGACTGCCGTACAGCCGGTCGACATGTTCCCCCACACGCACCACGTGGAGAATGTGGTCCGCCTGGACAGACGCTGAACGCACGCACTTTATTCCCGAACCGATAACTAACCAAAGATTACGATACACAAAGTGGCAAGAAAAAATATGAACGGTAACGGACGGCGCCCCTTCCCGCGGGCTGCCGCCAAATATACGGTCTATCCGGTCACCGAGCCGGCGGAACTGATGGAGTTCCTCATGAAGAAGATGGCGGGCATCAGCCGCACGCGCGTGAAGGCTCTCCTGTCCAACCGCGTAGTAATGGTGGACAACAACATCCAGACACAGTACAACTATCCCCTCAAACCGGGCATGAAGGTGCAGGTGAGCCGGGAAAAGCATAACCACGAGTTCCGCCATCCGATGCTGAAGATTCTCTACGAAGATGCGTACCTCATCGTGGTGGAGAAGAAAGAGGGACTGCTCTCCGTGGCTACCGACCACCAGAAGGAACGTACCGCACAGCATATCCTCAACGAATATGTGAAACGGGAACACCGCAACAACCGCATCTTCGTGGTGCATCGCCTCGACCGTGAAACGTCGGGCATCATGATGTATGCCAAGGACGAAAAGACGCAGCACACGCTCCGCGACAACTGGCACGACATTGTGTACGACCGCCGCTACGTGGCCATCGTCATGGGCGACATGGAGAAAGACCAGGGTATGGTGCGCTCCTGGCTCACCGACCGCAAGCTGTATGTCAGCTCCTCGCCGGTAGACGACGGAGGAAAGCTTTCCATCACGCACTACCGCACCATCAAGCGGGCCAATGGCTACTCGCTCGTGGAACTGCAGCTGGAAACGGGCCGCAAGAACCAGATCCGCGTTCACATGCAGACGCTCGGACATCCGATTGTGGGCGACGCACGCTACGGCTGTGAATCCGACCCGCTCGGACGCCTGGCGCTTCATGCCTTCAAGCTCTGCTTCTACCATCCGCTCACGGGCGAACGCATGGAATTTGAAACGCCTTACCCCGGCCCGTTCAAGAACCTGATGCTGAGAAAATAAAAACGACATTATGATAACGAACCTGATTTTCGATTTCGGAGGGGTCATCGCCCCCATCAGCCGCGAAAAGGCGGTCGAGGCTTTCGAACGCCTGGGACTGGCCGATGCCGACCAGCGTCTGGACAAGTATCACCAGACGGGCATCTTCCAGGAACTGGAGGAAGGAAAGATTTCTCCCGACGAATTCCAGCAGAAGCTGGGCGAGCTCTGCGGACATACACCCGACTGGAACGAGACCCGCCAGGCATGGATGGGTTACTTCACGGGACTGGACGAACGCTTGCTCGACTGCCTCAAGGAACTGCGCAAACGCTACAAACTGTTCGTGCTAAGCAACACCAACCCTTACGTGATGGACTGGGCGTGCAGTCCGGAATTCTCCTCGAAGGGAAAACCGCTGACGGAGTATTTCGACAAGCTCTACCTGTCTTATCAGATTGGCGTGACCAAACCCGACCGGCGGATTTTCGACTTCCTGATAGCCGATGCCGGCATCGACCCGGCAGAGTCGCTCTTCGTGGATGACGGACCGGGCAACGTACAGGCGGCACGCGCGCTGGGCTTCCAGACTTACTGCCCGCGCAATGGAGAAGACTGGCGCGATGCACTGGCAGCGTTGCTTCAAAAATCCATAAACATCCGCTAAGGTACACATCATTGTAAAACCAGCCACTCTTTTCTATTACTTTGCCAACAAAAGGCCACAATCAGGACAAAGAGAATTTAACAAGAACAGGGTCACGATTATTAGCTATTTAGAATATCTCGTCAAAGCAAAAACATAGATTGGGATATCTAACTTGTAATGTATTTTATTACTCCCATCCCCATTGTAATAAGTACTTCTTTATAGATTTGCCAGAATATAGGCCATAAATTCTTCATCATCAACGGCTATATCTTGATTCTCCAACTTGTTTTCTGCCTTAAATGTAATAGAAAATCCATCTGTATTATCAACCATAAAAAACGCAAGTGCGTTTGCTTTTAAACGTACTTGCGTTTTACCTAAAACGTACTTGCGTTTGGAATGAAACGCACTTGCGTTTAAGTCCAAACGTAAAGGCGTTTTTTCAGCCCTCAATTTCACTCAATTCCAGCCAGCGCATGGTCTTCTCGTCGAGCTCGTCATTCAGGGCTGGCAGACGTTTCGATTTCTCCGTCAATTCGTCTACGCTCAACGTGCCACTGCACAAGTCGGCTTCCAACAGCTTCTTTTCCTCCTCCAGGGTAGCAATGTCTTTTTCCAGCTGTTCCAGCTCTTTCCGCTCCTTGAACGTCAGACGGCGTTTTTCGTTCAACCGGACACGCTGGGTCTTGTCCTCCTTCGGTTTGGCGGCCTCCTTATCGTGTTCCGCTTTGGCCAGCTTCCAGTCGCGGTAGTCGGAATAATTGCCCGGGAAATCTCGGATGTCACCCTGACCTTTGAACACCAGCAGATGGTCGACCACCTTGTCCATGAAATAACGGTCGTGGCTCACCACGATGACGCATCCCTTGAAGTTCTGCAAATACTCCTCCAGCACCTGCAAAGTCACGATGTCCAGGTCGTTGGTCGGCTCATCGAGTACCAGGAAGTTCGGGTTCCGCATCAGCACCGTACAGAGATACAGACGGCGGCGTTCTCCCCCGCTCAACTTATACACATAACTGTGCTGTGTTTCGGGAGTGAACAGGAAATGCTGCAGGAACTGCGAGGCCGTAAGCCGCTTGCCGTTGCCCAATTCAATCACCTCGGCAATGTCGGTAATCACGTCAATCACCTTCATCTGCTCGTTGAACTTCAGTCCCTCCTGCGAGTAATAACCGAAACGGACGGTCTCACCGATGTCCAGTGTTCCGCTGTCTGCCTTCTCCAGTCCCATCAGAATCTTGATAAACGTCGACTTGCCGGTACCGTTGTTGCCCACGATACCCATCTTCTCATAACGGGCGAAGACGTACGAAAAATCATCCAGTATCACCAGGTCGCCGAAACGCTTGCAGAGATGGTCGGCCTCGAAAATTTTCGAACCGATGTACGACGCCTTGACATCCAATTTCACGTTCGAGTCATAGCTCCGCTGCTTGGCCACCTTCTCCAGTTCATAGAACGCTTCTTCCCGATAGCGGGCCTTGTGGCCGCGGGCCTGCGGCATCCGCCGCATCCACTCCAACTCCGTGCGATACAGATTGTTGGCACGGGCAATTTCCGCATTGGTCGCCTCGATGCGCTCCTGACGTTTTTCCAGGTAATAACTGTAATTTCCTTTATAAGAATACAGCTGGCGGTTGTCTATCTCTATGATTTCCGAGCATACCCGGTCCAGAAAATAACGGTCGTGCGTCACCATGAGCAGGCTCAGGCTTCCACGGTTCAGGTATTCCTCCAGCCACTCGGTCATGTCCAGGTCGAGATGGTTGGTCGGCTCGTCCAGAATCAGCAGGTCCGGTTCCGTAATCAGCACATTAGCCAGTGCCACCCGCTTCAGCTGTCCACCGGACAAGTGTCCGATTTTCTGGGAAAAGTCGCGGATTTTCAGCTGCGAGAGAATCTGCTTGGCCCGGCGTTCGTAATCCCACGCCTTCTCGTGCTCCATTCGTGCCAGCAGGTCATCCAATCCGGGATTGCCGGGTGTTTCCATGCACCGTTCGTATTCCTTGATCAGTTCCACCGTGGAATTGCCATGATAGAAACATGCCTCGAGCACGGTCAGTTCTTCGGGATATTTCGGGCTCTGTTCCAGATACCCCACGCGCAGGTCACGACGGAAAGTGATTTTCCCTTCGTCATAACCTTCCTTTCCCGCCAGGATATTCAGCAAGGTGGTCTTGCCCGAACCGTTCTTGGCAATCAGTCCGATGCGCTGTCCTTCCGCAATGCCAAAAGATATTTCATTAAAAAGCACCAAGTCGCCGAACGACTTGGTCAGGTTTTCTACTTGTAAATAAGGAGTCATAATTGATTGCTTCTAAAGTCACCGGCAGAAGGCTCAATCCATGGCCGCTTCCACCTCGTTCTTAATCCGTTCGAATTCCGCTTTCAGGTTGCACGGTTGTCCGTTGCGCACCTTGTCCCAAATCAGGGCTACCGGATTCACCCTCACCTTCGAGCCGCCGAACTGCAAGGCCGGATATTCTTTCGGTCCGTCGATGACCGTCACCCATTCCATGCCGTCCATCTCATTGACCAGTATCACACCGAAAGCCATGCCGAATCCTTCCCACGCCTGACGCTGCTTGGGGTTGAAGCGCCCGCTGTCCATCACCTTCTGCAGGTTTGCCAAATCGGCTTCCGTACCCGTGAAGTCCTTGGTCAGCTGCTTCTTGACCGTGGAAACGGCCCAGTCGTAGTCTTCGTTTATCTGGTTGATTTCCAACACCCGCACCGGGATGACGGCTTTCACCGGCTTGTCGGAAGCCCCGCGCACCTTCAACGAAGCCACAATCGCTTCTCCGGCTTTCGGGCTGTCTCCCTTGACCACGGTAAACGAACATTCCACCGAAATCTCGCCCCGTCCGGTCACCCAGATGTGCGTAGTGTACCACACATTGTTTTCCTGAAAGCTCTCGGCCGAATAGACGCAGTCCCAGTTTCCCAGCTTTACTTTCTTGGCTCCGCGCACTTCGCGCACCTCATCCTCCATGCACGCTTCGGCATAATCCGCCCCTTCGCCCCGATAGGCAGAAATGCGGAAATTGCCGTTCCACTTGTCCGGATTATAAAACAGGAAGCTGTCTTCCGTATCCTCAAATTCACACCAGTTGTCGGGGTACTCCAGTGAAAACCACGCCCCCGGAGAGATATATTTTTTCATAACACGTTTGTTTTATGTTCGTATGCCCATCGGACTGATTTACTTCAGCGGAAGAATCTCAATCCAATAATCATCCGGGTCGTTGATGAAATACAGTCCCATCTGCTCATTTTCGAAGCAGACGCATCCCATTTCCTTGTGAAACTTGCGGGCCTCGTCGTAGTCGCCTGCCACCCGCAGACAGAGATGACTTTCATTCTCACCCAGCTCATACGCTTCGGTATGGTCACGCAGCCAGGTCAGTTCCAACAGGAAATCCGAACTACCGTCGGTGAGGTACACCAGGATGAACGAACCGTCGGCCGCTTCCTTGCGGTGAGACTCGTGCAGGCCCAGCGCCTTCTCATAAAACTGGATACTTTTTTCGAGGTTGGTCACGTTGATATTGAAATGGTCAAATCTTCCTTTTATTTCCATGTCTTTTTCTATTTTAGTTTTCTACAATATATCAATCCAAGTCTGTCTGCTGGCCCCTACGAGCAGGTACCCACACACGTGTGCCCTCCTGTGCGGCTAACGGGACGAAAGCCCTTGCCTTTCGGTAAGATTCGTCGAAATGCATCGGTACAAAGATAGCAGTTTTTATCCGTTTCACAAACTGCAAAGGGCCCCGCATGTATTCCCGTCCCAGCCGGGGATCGACCGGAAACAGTACCACATCCATCCGGTCGGTATAAGCAGCAATGTCTTCCAATTCCCGGAGAAAGAAACCTTCATCACGCTTCCATTCCGCTTCCGGACTCTCGTCCATCCAGTGCCAGTTGTTCAGGTCGCCGGCGTGAAACACCGTTTTTCCCTCTATCTTCACCAAGAACGAAACACCGATGTCGGTCGAACCAAAGGCATGGATTTCCAGACAATCATCCTGAAACACATCGCCTTTCCGCATCCGAATTACTTTCCGTTCCTGTTCTTCCTCGGCAGAAAGCATAATGTCGCGCGAAAACACATATACGATGTCCGGCCGAAACGCACTCCACGACAACACTTCCCGGTTGAAATGGTCGTAATGGGAATGGCTGGCCAGCACATACAGCCGTCCTTCCCGTGAAAGAATTTCTTTGTGCAAAATTCCCTTATCGTCCGACCGGGAATCTTCAAAATAATCAAATACGATGGTATAGCCTTCGCCCAACAGGGCAAAGCCGCTATGATACAGATACACCAGTTTCATGAGGTTTATTTTCCAGCTATGGGTTGTACGTATGCCCGCGTGGCCTTGTCTATTTCAAGGAACATGTAGTTCACCTTTCCCGAATGAATCAGGTCTTTATGTTCGTTGTAGATGCGGGTGGCATATTCCTTGGATTTTTCGAACATGAACTTCGACACACTCTCCTGCGACTTGCCCGCCATGGTAGAATCCAGTTTCTCTTCCGGGAAGAAGTCGTCCAGATTCACGTCGCCAATCATGGACGTTTCCAGGAAATGAATGTTCCGGTGCAGACGGTCCGTGTAATAACCCACGAACATGTGGCCCGGCACCCGCACCAGAATCGGGTTGATATTGACGGCTTTCAGCAAAGAGGCAAACAGCACACTTCCGTCCACACAATTAATCTGGGCCGATTTCAGGGCATCGTCGAACGTCCGCACCCGCTGGGTGAACACCACGTTCGAAGAAAGGCTGCTGTTGCTGATAGAACTATACTTGAAGCCTCTTTTCTGCAACACATACCACAAGGCATACACCTGCTTGTCGACCACCGTCGTATCCTTGCTCTGATACCCCCAGAAACGGTTGACGATGCGCGAATCGAGGGCCTCGCGCAACACCTGGCTGATGTTCGGGTTATCCTCGTTCACATACGCGGCAAAGAACTCACCCGTATCGTGAAACTTCATATTGCTGTCGATATACCCCAACAGACACTCGTTGATGCTGCGCACGGAATAGGTATGCACTGCCGAATACACCCGCCCGTTGTTCAGCTTCGCCTGCACGGACACGGTGACCGGCATGGCCTGCGTATTCTCCAGCAACGCCTGGTAATTCCATATCACATCGGGAAAAATCAGGTATTCCTTTCCCGACTCAGGCAAAATAAATTCTGAAATCGAATGTGCAAAGAACGGAGTTTCGGCCAGTTCGATGTGAAGTTTACTGTTGGCATGAGGACTGCGTATCTTGATGGCGATACACGATTTGGGATTGCCCAGATAGGTACTGTCACCCGGCACAATCAACCGGGCATCGGTTGTGGCGGTGGAAAGAATCGTGACCGGGAAAATGTTTCCACCCAGTTCGTCAGTAATTTCCAATCCGGATGAAAAAGGTTCATACCTATAAATATATAAAGTCGCGGCAATGGCCGTCAGAACGGCCAGCACGCAAGTGGCCACTTTCCATTTATTCTCTTTCCTGATTTTAAACTTTTCCAGTAACATCATCACAAAATTACCCGTTAAAAAACACCGGAGCAGACCCGGATAAAAAACTTCCCCCGTGCCTGCTCCGGCCTGCGGTTATCTCACCGCAATACTTTCTATTTCTACCAGCACTCCTTTCGGCAAAGCCTTTACGGCCACAGCCGAACGAGCCGGGAAATCGCCCTCGAAATACTGGGCATACACGGCATTCATGTCGCCAAACAAGGCCATATCAGACAGGAATACCGTAGTTTTCACTACATTGGCAGTAGTCAGTCCGGCTTCAGCCAGCACGTTCTTGATGTTTTCAAACACCCGTGTGGTCTGTTCCTTGATTCCACCTTCCACTACCTCGCCTGTAGCCGGATCTACCGGAATCTGTCCAGACAAGAATACCATACCGTTCACTTCCACAGCCTGGCTGTATGGGCCAATGGCAGCAGGAGCCTTTTCTGTAAAAATTACTTTTTTCATAAGAGTTAATCAATCATTTAAATTGTATTTTCAACGGCTAAATTAGCACATTTCTTTCAATCGGGAGAGAGAAATACGAAAAAAAGTCACCATTTATTCGTGATTATCACAAAAAACACTTACTTTTGTCCTCGCAATGAAGCAAAAGGGTATCTGGAAACGTACTCCGTCTCCTGTTCCCCGGTTCAAAACAACAAACAATCAAAATCATTCGAAATTCAAATACGTGTGAAAGAGGGAGAAGGCCTCTTGAAGGTTTGTCATGTTTCACACGACCAATATTAATTATATCATTATTAACCATTTTATGTACAATATCATTCAATTAAACGACAAGGATTTGTCGGAATTGCAGCAGATTGCCAAAGAGTTGGGTCTGAAAAAAACCGATTCGCTGCGAAAAGAAGAATTGGTGTACCGCATTCTGGACGAACAAGCGATTGTCGGTGCCACCAAAAAAGTGGCCGCCCAACAAAACAATGAAGAACGCAAAGAAGGACAGCCACGCAAGCGTTCACGCATCAGCATAAAGAAAGAAGGGGACAAGGTGTACACCGCCACCAAAGACAAAGCACAAAAACTGGAAGTCAACACCCCTGTCCTTCCAGCCCCTACACCTTTATTTAAAGAAATACCTGTTCCGACCGAAAATACAATGAAAGAAACGGCACCTGCCGAAGGGGAAGCCATCCAAGCAGAGGCTCCGGCTGCTGAGGAAAAACCTAAAGCAAAACGGGGACGGAAACCAGGTTCCAAAAATAAATCAACCTTGGCAAAAGAAGCACTCGAAGCAGAAAAGAAACAAAAAGAAGAAACAACCGCAACAGCTGCCCCCCTTCCTCTTGACGATGACATGGAGCTGCCGCCGTTGGACTTAAGCAATAATGACTTTATTCCTATAGAAGACCTTCCGTCAGAAAAATTTGAGATACCCTCAGAACTGCTTGGCAAATTTGAAGCAACCAAAATGGAGGCTCCTGCTCCAGTTCCGGCCAAAGAGGGCAAACAAAAATTCCAGCCGCGCCAGACTCGCCAGAACAACCGGATCAACCGGAACAACAATAACAACAACCAAGGAAAAGACAATAATACACAGCCGAACGGCCAGAACAATCCTGCGGGACAATCGGCTGCCACCTCTACGGAAGTACCGGCCAACGCCACAGCTCCCGCACCAAAACCTGTAGAAAAGGCATACGACTTCGATGATATCTTGCAGGGAACCGGCGTGCTGGAAATCATGCCCGACGGCTACGGCTTCCTTCGTTCTTCCGATTACAATTATCTTTCTTCACCCGATGACATCTACGTGTCACAGTCACAAATCAAACTGCTCGGACTGAAAACCGGCGACGTGGTAGAAGGTACCATCCGTCCGCCAAAAGAAGGTGAAAAATATTTTCCGCTGGTCAAGGTATCTAAAATCAACGGACTCGACCCGGCTCTGGTACGCGACCGTATTCCGTTTGACCACCTGACTCCTCTCTTCCCCGACGAAAAATTCAAATTGTGCAAGGGATACAACGACAACCTCTCGGCCCGCGTGGTCGATTTGTTCGCGCCTATCGGTAAAGGACAGCGTGCCCTGATTGTGGCACAACCGAAGACCGGTAAGACCATCCTGATGAAAGACATAGCCAACGCCATTGCAGCCAACCATCCGGAAGTGTATATGATTATGTTGCTCATTGACGAGCGTCCGGAAGAAGTGACCGACATGGCACGCAGCGTAAAGGCCGAAGTGATTGCTTCTACGTTCGACGAACCGGCTGAACGCCACGTGAAGATTGCGGGCATCGTATTGGAAAAAGCCAAACGTATGGTAGAATGCGGACATGATGTAGTGATTTTCCTCGACTCTATCACCCGCCTGGCCCGTGCCTACAACACGGTTTCTCCGGCATCGGGCAAGGTACTGTCTGGTGGTGTGGATGCCAACGCATTGCACAAGCCCAAACGTTTCTTCGGCGCAGCCCGTAACATTGAAGGGGGAGGCTCACTGACCATCGTGGCTACCGCCCTGATTGATACCGGCTCGAAGATGGATGAAGTGATTTTCGAGGAATTCAAGGGAACAGGTAACATGGAACTGCAGCTGGACCGCAACCTGAGCAACAAGCGTATCTTCCCGGCTGTCAACATCGTGGCCTCAAGTACCCGCCGCGACGACCTGCTGCTGGACAAGACCACACTCGACCGCATGTGGATTCTCCGCAAATACCTGGCAGACATGAATCCGATAGAAGCCATGGATTTCGTGAAAGACCGCCTGGAAAAGACCAAGGACAACGACGAATTCCTGATGAGCATGAACTCTTGATGACAGTCAGCTATATAAAAAGAAAAGTCCCTTGCACCATGCGTGCAAGGGACTTTTCTTTTACCTTTTATCCTTTCTCAAAACGGCAGGTCGTCTTTCTCATCTGTAGCAGAGAAATCGGCCGGAGCCGCATTCACCGGTGGGAAAGGAGCTTCCGTTGGAGGCATCTGAGGAGCTGCACCTACCCGTTCCACTTTCCAGGCACGGATACTGTTGAACCAGCGCCCCTGCCACTCACGGGCATCAATATCGAAAGACACATTCAGTTCCTCTCCTATCTGAATATTAAACTGTTTGATTTTGTCATCTCCAAAGACATCAAAGCACATACGACGCGGATACTGATCGTGTGTTTCAATGACATATTCTTGAACTTTCCACTCATTTCCGTTGCGTGAAGTACCACCTTTCGGCTCCAAAACTGCAATCACTCTTCCTGCTAATTCCATAAATATTATTTTTAAATTCGGTGACGAAATTACGACTTTCCACAGAAGAAAACTAATTTTTAAGACCTTTTTTTATGGGCTGTATGTAATCTTTTCGTAACTTTGGCAATTGGTTTAAGGCATCCAAGGATGCTTTCGGAGAACAAGAACAAAATAAAAATAAATATAAAAGAACTATGAAGTTTATCGTTTCAAGCACTGCTTTATTCAGCCATCTGCAGGCTATCAGCCGAGTGATTAATTCAAGAAATTCCTTACCGATTCTGGACTGTTTTCTTTTCGAACTGAGAGACGGTACGCTCTTCATGACGGCATCCGACAACGACACAACCCTGTCGACCTCCATCGAAGTGAACGAATCGGACAGCGACGATCGGTTTGCCGTTTCTTCCAAGACTTTGCTGGAAGCACTGAAAGAAATCCCTGAACAGCCGTTGAGTTTTCACATAGAAACCAGAAACAGGGAAATCACCGTCGAATATCAGAACGGCAAATACAGCCTGATGGGACAGAATGCCGACGAATACCCGGATGCACAGGAGCTGGGTAGCAATGCCGTGCAGGTAACCATGGGGGCTGATGTCCTGATGAACGGGGTAAACCGCAGCCTGTTTGCCACGGCCGACGATGAACTTCGTCCGGTGATGAACGGTATTTATTTCGACATCAGCACAGAAGACATCACGCTCGTAGCCAGCGACGGACACAAATTGGTACGTTGCAAGACGTATGCGGCTCACGGAGCTGAGAAAGCGGCTTTCATCCTGCCGAAAAAACCGGCCAACCTGCTGAAAGGCTTGCTGCCGAAAGAGCAGGGCGACGTACAAATCGGTTTCGACGACCGCAACGCAATGTTCACCCTGGAGAACTATCAGATGGTATGCCGCCTGATTGAAGGACGTTACCCGAACTACAACTCGGTAATTCCGCAGAACAACCCGCACCGCGCCATCATCGACCGTACCCTGTTCATCAGTGCCCTGCGCCGTGTGTCTGTGTTCTCTTCGCAGTCCAGCAGCTTGATCAAGCTGAGTCTGTCGGGAAACCAGATGAAGATTTCCGCACAGGACATCGACTTCTCGACTTCGGCCGAAGAAACCATCGTATGCCAGTATGACGGCAATCCGATGAGCATCGGTTTCAAGTCATCGTTCCTGATTGACATCCTGAACAATATTTCTGCACAAAATATCATCATCGAACTGGCCGACCCGTCACGCGCAGGGGTCATCGTGCCGGAAGAACAGGAAGAAAACGAAGACCTGCTGATGCTGCTGATGCCGATGATGCTGAATGACTGATTATTCATTTGTACACATAACTTACTCATGAAACTGAACTTGAAAAATCCGCTCGTGTTCTTCGACCTGGAGACCACGGGCACCAATATCAATACAGACCGTATCGTTGAAATCTGTTACCTGAAAGTATATCCCAACGGAAATGAGGAGGCCAAAACGCTCCGTATCAATCCGGAGATGCACATTCCGGAAGCATCGACTGCCATCCATGGCATTCACGACGAGGACGTGGCCGACTGCCCGACTTTCAAGGAGGTGGCAAAGGACATCGCCAAAGACATTGAAGGAGCCGACATTGCCGGATTCAATTCCAACCGTTTCGATGTGCCCGTACTGGTGGAAGAATTTCTGCGGGCAGGTATCGACATCGACCTGACCAAACGGAAATTCATCGACGTTCAGGTTATCTATCACAAGTTGGAACAGCGCACACTTTCGGCTGCCTATAAGTTCTATTGCGGCAAGAACCTGGAAGATGCACATACGGCCGAAGCCGACACACGGGCTACGTATGAAGTGCTGAAGGCACAGCTCGACCATTATCCGGATGTGTTGGAAAACGACATCAATTTCCTGTCGGATTATTCCAGCTACAGCAAGAACGTGGACTTTGCCGGAAGAATTATCTATGACGACAAGGGAGTGGAGATTTTCAACTTTGGAAAATACAAAGGAATTCCTGTGGCTGAAGTGCTCAAGAAAGACATGGGCTACTATGGCTGGATTATGAACGGAGATTTCACACTGAATACGAAGAACGTACTGACCAAGATTCGCCTGCGCGAAACAGGGCTGGTCAAGTAAAGGGAATTGTGCATGAATACACTACAAGGCAAGAAAATCGTACTGGGCATCACGGGCAGCATTGCGGCTTACAAGGCAGCGGTACTGACACGGGCACTGATCAAGAAGGGGGCGGAGGTGCAGATTGTCATCACCCCCGCAGGAAAGGAATTTATCACTCCTATCACCCTCTCGGCTCTGACCAGCAAGCCGGTCATCAGCGAGTTTTTCTCACAGCGCGACGGCACGTGGCACAGTCACGTGGACTTGGGACTATGGGCCGATGCCATGGTCATCGCTCCGGCTACGGCTTCCACTATCGGCAAGATGGCACACGGAATAGCCGACAACATGCTGGTCACCACCTACCTGTCGATGAAAGCACCGGTATTCGTGGCTCCGGCCATGGACCTGGACATGTTTGCCCATCCTTCCACCCAGCATAATCTGGATATTCTGCGCAGCTACGGCAACCACATCATCGAACCGGCTTCGGGCGAACTGGCCAGCCATTTGGTAGGAAAAGGACGCATGGAGGAACCGGAGAAGATTGTGGAAGTATTGGAAGAGTTTTTCGCCCGACAGCAGGACTTGGCCGGACGGAAGATTGTCATCACGGCGGGTCCTACGTACGAGAAGATTGATCCGGTACGCTTTATCGGCAATTATTCTTCCGGGAAAATGGGATATGCCCTGGCCGAAGCCTGCGCCGCACGAGGGGCCGAAGTCACATTGGTAAGCGGCCCTGTTACCCTGCATACCGTCCATCCGCACATTCACCGCATAGACGTGGAAAGTGCGACGGAAATGCATCAGGCCGCAGCCGAAGCTTTCAAGGAGGCCGATGCCGGAATCCTCTGTGCCGCCGTGGCCGATTTTACCCCGGAACAGGTAGCCGCACAGAAAATCAAGCGGGAAAAAGACGACCTGGTGTTGCGGTTGAAGCCGACGTGCGACATCGCCGCCTCGCTCGGAAAAGAGAAACGTCCGGGACAGGTGCTGGTGGGATTTGCCTTGGAGACCTGCGATGAAGTAAGTCATGCCCAGGACAAACTGGCCCGGAAAAACTTCGATTTCATCGTACTGAATTCGTTGAATGACAAAGGGGCCGGATTCCGCTGTGACACCAACAAAATCACGATTATCGACCGTTCGGAAGCTGTTTCTTATCCGCTGAAAAGCAAGAAGGAAGTAGCCGAAGACATTGTAGACAAACTTTCGAGTCTGTTTCATTCCTAAATTGCCATGTTACAGTCTATTTTCATACAAAACTATGCGCTGATTGACAAACTGGACATCAGCTTCACTTCCGGATTTTCGGTCATTACCGGGGAAACCGGAGCGGGTAAGTCCATCATCTTGGGGGCCATCGGACTTCTGCTGGGTCAGCGAGCCGATGTGAAAGCCATCAAGAAAGGGGCTTCGAAGTGCATTGTGGAAGCGACTTTCCGGATTGCCAACTATGGCATGGAACCGTTTTTCCAAGAGAACGACATCGAATACGAACCGGACGAATGTATCCTGCGCCGTGAAGTGTCGGCCAACGGAAAAAGCCGGGCATTCATCAATGATACTCCTGCCTCACTTGCACAGATGAAGGTGCTAGGCGAAAAACTGATTGACGTACACAGCCAGCACCAGAACCTGTTGCTGAACAAAGAAGGTTTCCAGCTGAACATCTTGGACATTCTGGCACAGGACGAGGCACAGCTTTCGACCTATCAGGCCGTCTATCAGTCGTATAAGAAAGTAGTGAAGGAACTGGAGGATTTCATCGCACAGGCTGAAAAGAGCCGACAGGACGAAGACTATATCCGTTTCCAACTGGAGCAACTGGAGGAGGCCGGACTGAAGGAAAACGAACAAACGGACCTGGAGCAGGAAGCGGAAACGCTGAGCCATGCCGAAGACATCAAGGCCGGACTTTACAAGGCCAGCCAACTGATTAACGGTGAGGAAGGAGGTACGGTATCGCTCACCAAGGAATGTATGCAGACGCTTCAGGGACTGACTCAGGTATATGCCCCGGCACGGGAATGGATGGAAAGACTGAACAGCTGCTACATCGAACTGAAAGACCTTGCCCGCGAGATTGGCAATGCGGAAGAAGAAGTGGAATTCAACCCTTCGCGTCTGGATTTCGTGAACGAACGGTTGAACCTGATTTATTCCTTGCAGCAGAAGCATCACGTACAAACGGTAGAGGAACTGCTGGAACTGACGGAAAACTACCGCCATCAGCTGAATGCCATCACTTCTTTCGACGACCGGATTGCAGAACTGGAAGGACAAAAGAAAAAACTCTACACAGAGGTACTGAAGCAAGCCGGTTTGCTGACTGAGCTCCGTACGCAATCGGCCCGCCACATCGAATCGCAGATGGAATCTCTGCTTATCCCGCTGGGAATGCCCAACGTGCGGTTTGCCGTGGAACTGACGGCCCGAAAGGAACCAGACTGCAAGGGGATGGACAGCGTGACTTTCCTCTTCTCGGCCAACAAAAACGGAACGCTGCAGAATGTGGCTTCCATCGCGTCGGGCGGTGAGATTGCCCGCGTGATGCTCTCACTCAAGGCCATGATTGCGGGAGCTGTCAAACTTCCTACCATCATCTTCGATGAGATTGACACGGGTGTTTCGGGCTCCATCGCAGAGAAGATGGCCCTCATCATGCAGGACATGGGACGACAGAACCGGCAGGTTATCAGCATCACGCATCTTCCTCAGATTGCAGCCCGCGGCATCGCGCACTACAAGGTGTACAAGGAAGACACCGAGACCGGGACAAACAGCCACATCCGACGGTTGTCGGACGAGGAACGGGTGCAGGAAATCGCCCACATGCTCAGCGGCAGTACGCTTACAGAAGCTGCCGTACAGAATGCACGTGCCCTGCTAGGCTTTAACTCATAACAAGAAACTACAAGACCATGATAGAAAAGAACGAAATGATTTTCGGCGTACGCGCCGTCATCGAGGCTATCCAGGCCGGAAAAGAGATTGACAAGGTATTAATCAAAAAGGATATCCAGAGTGATTTGTCGAAGGAGCTCTTCGCAGTATTGAAAGATACCTTTATCCCCGTACAACGGGTGCCGGTGGAACGCATCAACCGCATCACCAAGAAGAATCACCAAGGCGTAGTGGCTTTCATCTCACCCATCACTTACCAGCGCACGGAGGACATCGTACCCTTCCTGTTCGAACAGGGGAAGAATCCGTTACTTATCCTGTTGGATGGACTGACGGATGTGCGCAACTTCGGAGCCATTGCCCGCACGTGTGAATGTGCCGGAGTAGATGCCATCATCATTCCCTCCAAGAACAGTGTCAGCGTAAATGCGGATGCCATCAAGACTTCGGCAGGTGCCCTGCACACAATCCCTGTCTGTCGAGAAAATAACATTACAAATACCATCAAATTTCTGAAAGACAGCGGATTCAAGATTGTAGCGGCCACGGAGAAAGGGGATTATGATTACACCAAGGCCGACTACAAGAGTCCGACCTGCATCATCATGGGGGCGGAAGATACGGGTGTGCCTTATGACCACTTGGCTCTTTGCGACGAATGGATTAAAATTCCTTTGTTCGGAAACATCGAATCACTGAACGTATCCGTAGCAGCGGGTATCCTGATTTACGAAGCCGTGAAACAAAGAGGATTCGGAGAAGAATAAAACAATAAAACATACAACTACCATGAAAATAAGTAAATTTACTCTTATTCTGACGTGCTGCGGAATGGCTTTCCAGATGGGATTCTCCCAAGAACTTCCCAAATGGGCAAACAAAGCCCGGAAAGCGGTATTTTCCGTTGTCACGTATGACAAAGACAACCAGATTCTCAATACCGGCAACGGATTCTTTATCGACGAAAATGGAACAGCTGTTTCAGATTATACCTTATTTAAAGGAGCCGAACGTGCCGTTGTAGTCACCGCCGAAGGCAAAGAGCTTCCGGTAGAATACATTCTGGGAGCCAACGACATGTACGACGTAGTG
Source organism: Bacteroides mediterraneensis (assembly GCF_025993685.1). Taxonomy (NCBI): domain Bacteria; kingdom Pseudomonadati; phylum Bacteroidota; class Bacteroidia; order Bacteroidales; family Bacteroidaceae; genus Bacteroides; species Bacteroides mediterraneensis. The sequence goes on from NZ_DAJPEN010000001.1 coordinate 1,944,212, forward strand.
AAGTTCAAGACGACTCTCGACAAAAAGGCAGAAGCCTTGCAACCGACCTCACGTCCGGGAACGGTGAACGAGACTGTGTACGTGCTACCCTACTCCACACAGAAAGCGGCAACGGGTACGCACGGCACCATTGCCAAGATTGATACCATCAGCAACAACTCTTTCTATTACACCCTGAACATGAAAACGGGTGACAAGACAGTCAGCTGCCCAGTGATGAACGCGGAAGGAGAAGTGATAGGATTGATACAGAAAAACAGCGACAAGGAAAGCACTTCGAGCTATGCCATCGGCATCGGATATGCCAAGAGTCTTTCCATCAGTGCCCTGTCGGCCAACGACTTCGCCCTGAATGCCATTGGCATCCGGAAAGGGCTGCCGGAAGACGAGTCTCAGGCGCTGGTGTATGTGTACATGGCTTCATCTAACCTGACCCGCGATGAATACCTGAACCTGCTGAACGAATTCATCCAGCAGTTTCCGAAAAACAGCGAAGGTTATTCCCGCCGGGCTACCTGCTACATCGGCTATGGAGACGACTCCCACTATGCACTGGCCGAAAAGGATTTGGAAGCCATGGTGGAAGCTTCAGACAACAAAGGAGATGCCTACTACAACCGCTCCAAACTATTATATAATTACGTGCTGGGATTACAGGGTGCCAAACCTTACGGCGACTGGACACTGGAACGGGCACTGAAGGAAATCAATACGGCCCTTGAGAACGACAAGCAAGGATTGTATTACCAGCTGCAGGGAGACATTTATTTTGCCATGCAGAAATATCCGGAAGCTTTCACCAGCTACGAAGAAGTAAACCGCACTCCGCTGGCTTCGGCTGCTACCTTCTATGCGGCAGCCAAAACGAAGGAACTGATTGAGGGTGCTTCCAAGAAAGAAGCCATTGCCTTGATGGACAGTGCCGTGGCAAAATACAACCCACCCTACGGCAAGGAAGCTGCCCCCTACCTCTACGAACGTGGACGCATGAAAGCGGAAGACAACCAGTTCCGTGAAGCGGTAACAGACTATAACCTTTTCCAGGAAGCCATGATGGGACAGGTTTCCGCTGAGTTCTATTTCATCCGCGAACAGGCTGAGATGCAATGCCGCATGTATCAGCAGGCAATCAATGATATCAACCAGGCCATCGAAATGGAACCGAAGAATGCGGAATATTGGGTAGAAAAGGGAGGCATCCATCTCCGCGTCAACCAGCTGAATGAAGCCATCGAAGCCCTGAACAAGGCCATTGAACTGGATGCGCAGAATTCTGCCGCTTACCGTATGCTCGGCTACTGCCAGCTACAGCAGAACAAAAAGAAAGAAGGGTTGGCCAACTTGGAGAAGGCTGTCAAATTGGGTGACACCGTAGCCAAGAGCCTGCTGGAAAAATATAATAAATAATCGTTATGAACAACAGAGTCTGTCACCTTTTCGGTATCCGCTACCCTATCATTCAAGGAGGAATGGTGTGGTGCAGCGGCTGGCGACTGGCCTCAGCCGTCAGCAATGCAGGTGGACTGGGGTTACTTGGAGCTGGTTCCATGCATCCGGAAACCCTGCGCGAACACATCCGCAAGTGCAAGGCAGCTACCGACAAGCCGTTCGGTGTCAATGTGCCGCTGATGTATCCTGAGATTGAAACCCTTATGAACATTATCCAGGAAGAAGAAGTGAAAATCGTGTTTACCTCTGCCGGTAACCCGAAAACATGGACTCCCAAACTTCAACAGGCAGGCATCAAGGTAGCCCATGTAGTATCCTCCAGCCGTTTCGCCATGAAATGTGAAGAAGCCGGAGTGGATGCTATTGTAGCCGAAGGATTCGAAGCCGGCGGACACAACGGACGGGAAGAGACTACTACTTTCTGCCTGATTCCGGCAGTGAAGAAAGTATGCACCGTTCCCCTCATTGCCGCAGGAGGCATCGTGTCGGGGGAAGGTATCCTGGCTGCGGAAGCCTTGGGCGCAGAAGGTGTACAAATGGGTACCCGCTTCGCCCTGACGGAAGAAAGTTCAGCCCACTTCACCTTCAAGGACCGGTGCCTGCGACTGAACGAAGGGGATACCCAACTGACCCTCAAACAGCTTTCTCCCACCCGTCTGGTCAAGAACGACTTCTACAAGCAGGTGGAAGAAGCCGAACAAAAAGGAGCTTCTGCCGATGAAATGAGGGCTTTATTAGGCAAAGGCCGGGCTAAGAAAGGTATCTTTGAAGGAGATATCTATGAAGGAGAGCTGGAAATCGGACAAGCCGCCTCACAGATTCACCAGTTGCAGACGGTAGATGAAGTGATGACGGAACTGATAGAAGATTACCGTAAGGCCCTCCGCCAACTGCAGGACAAGCAAGGCTGGTAAGCAGATAGGGCGCTAATAGAAACAAGGCCAACCAAAACACTCAGCCCCCCGCCTGCAAGCCTCAGTCATAAGAGATCTCCAAGTATTTGAAGACGCAGCATATTGGAAACAAATACACCTCAGAAATTTGAAGAGGTGTCAAGAACTTCCGGATTTGAGGACGTATTTACAAAGGAATCCCCTTATTTTTCTCTTTCTCCCTCACAAAAAGAAAAGTAGAAAAATAAGGGGATTCTTATATTATCTCACTTATGAATCACCGGAGCATTCCTCCTGAGAAACACCTAGGGGTTGTTCCTCACGGTTAATCCCCGTCAGAAAGCCTTATGGGAGAGATGCTGGGAGTTTCTCGCGACTGGTGACTAGGGGGATTTCACTTCCTACTTATTCCGCTTCAGAAACAACGAATTGGTAATGGTAGACGGAAGTTCCTCCTGATAGTGCGTCACCATGATCAAGGTCTTGTCCTTCCGGCCACAGAAAGCCTCGATAACATCCTTCACCAACCGGCGGTTACGCATATCCAAACCGTGCAAAGGCTCGTCCAGAATCAGCAGTTCTGGGTCTTTGACAAACGCACGAGCCAACAGCACCATACGCTGTTCCCCACTGGAGAGCTGGAGGAAACTGCGGTCTTTCAAGTCGGCAATACCAAAGATGTCCATCCACCACACGCACGTCTCCACATCCTTTGCCTGTGTCTTACGATACAAACCGATGGAATCGTGCAAACCGCTGGCCACGATGTCAATGGCCGGAAGGTTCTTCAAATAAGCACGGTGCATTTCCGGACTCACATAACCGATGTGCTTCTTGATTTCCCAAATACTCTCACCACTTCCCCGTTTGCGTCCGAACAACGCAATGTCACATGCATAACTCTGCGGATTATCGGCACAAATCAAGCTCAGCAACGTAGACTTTCCGGCCCCGTTCTCTCCACTGAGCGCCCATTTCTCTCCGCACTTCACCGTCCAGTCGAGGTCTTTCAGAATGACCCGTTCCCCGTATCGGATGCTTACCTTATTCAAGTCTACAATATGCTCCGTATGATACAGGTTCTCGGCATACGGCAAATCCAATATCCGCTGCCGCTTCTCATCAGACAACACATGTGCCGGAGCCGGTTCCCGGTGAGCCAGGTATTCCTGTAACGTGATTTTCGGTCCACAGTGACGGTCTTCCACCGGTATCACGTGCGTAATGAACGTCGGGATATCGTCCGTCTTCGACAAGACCAGAATCACCTGCAAATCCGTCATCTCCGTCAGCTTGCCCAGCAACGTATGCAACAGTCCGCGTGTCCGGGCATCCAGACCGATGAAAGGATTGTCCATAATCAACACCCGCGGACCGCTCAGCAACGTCTTGGTCAGCTGGAACTTGCGGAGTTCTCCACTGGAAAGCAGGATAATGTGCTTGCTGAGCATCTCCTCTATGCCAAACAAGTCATAGAGTGTCTTCCGGAGCTGCTCGTCCTTGCACTCCGGCAGCAAATCGGCCACGATGGGCGTATCGTCCAAGTCGTGCGAGTTCCATCGCTGCTGGTAATAATAATTCCCGTCGGCATCCCCATACGAATCGCGGAAGGTGATGTATTTGATGTTGTCACAAGCCATTTTGGATTCTGAAGGAGAGAAATCATACTTCACCTCGTTCATCAACAACGGATAACGGCCTGTGATGGTATCCACCAACAAGCTCTTTCCCGCCCCATTCGGTCCCACAATGGCCACATGCTCTCCCGCAGCAATCTGCAGGTTGATAGGTTCCCTCATCCGATAGAGCGGATGACGTGTCACCCCGTTCTCAATTGTAATTACATTCTGCATTGTCTTTTTTAGTTTTATAATTGTTTCTATGTCGTTGTTTCTTACTGATGCACAATCATGGCCGTGCGGGGAGCCACCGTGAGCACATTGCCCGTCAGCGTACCCAGTCCCAGCACATTGTCCACGCGCCCGTCGCGGCAGGCTATCCAATAACGTCCTTCGGGCACATTAATCTGTACCGGTTCCGTACGTGCGTTGAGCACCACCACCGTATTCAGCCACGAATCACCCGCAGGACTTCCCTTGATACGGAAAGCCACCACATTGCTGGCTGGTGTCGGCAAGAACTCCAGGTGCTTGGCAATCAGCGAAGCATCACCCATACGGAACGAAGGATGTGCCTTGCGCATGGCAATCAGTCCGCGCACGTAATCAAAGAAATCATGATGTGAAGTCTTTCTCCGCCAGTCAATGGCATTGACGGCATCCGGACTCTTGTAAGAATTGGCTACGCCCTGCTTGTCGCGCAGAATCTCATCCCCCGCATACCAGAACGGAATGCCCTGCGACGTGAATACTGCCGTAGCCGCCAGCTTGGCCAATGCATTCATCTCCTGCTCCGAAAGTCCCGGCAAGGTCGTCTTCAGCCGGTCGGCCAGACAGAGATCATCGTGACAGCTCACGTAACTGATGAGCTGGTCGGGCTGCGCAGCCCAGAAATGAAGTTCCTTCTCCGCCTTCACCGTAGCCAATGAATCTTCCATCAGACTGTCAGTCGGGACCGGAGGCTGCACAGACGCAGTCGCATGCTTCTCCACCAGTTGCGGATGAGCAATTCCCCCTGCCAGTCCGAATTTCACGCCCGCCGCATGCCCCATACGACCGATAACGAACGCCCCTTTGGCATTATCGTCCCACGGACCACGCAACGCATCGCGCATCTCGTCACAGAACATGCCGATGTGCGGAAGCCGCTGCGCATTCTTCTTCATGGCCAGCAGACTGTCCGGCAGCTGCGGACGACCGGCCGCCCAACCTTCTCCATAAATATAAATTGTAGGATCAATCCGGTCGAGCGCCTGGCGGATTTCGTTCATTGTTTTGATATCATGAATCCCCATCAGGTCGAAGCGGAAACCGTCGATATGATATTCCTTAGCCCAATAGCAGACCGACTCAATCATGAAACGCCTCATCATCGGACGCTCGCTGGCCGTCTCATTGCCGCAACCCGAAGCATTGGCCCATTTTCCATTGGCATCCGTGCGGTAGAAATACCCGGGCACCGTACGTTCAAAATTACTTCCCTTCGTAATCGCAGTATGGTTGTACACCACGTCCATCACCACCCGGATACCCGCCCGATGAAGGGCCATCACCATCTGCTTGAATTCCCGGATACGTACGTCCGGTTTGTAAGGGTCGGTGGCATACGAACCTTCCGGCACGTTATAGTTTTTCGGGTCATAACCCCAGTTGTACTGCGGCTTGTCGAGCTTCGTCTCGTCCACCGACGAGAAGTCGAACGACGGCAACAGCTGTACGTGAGTCACCCCCAGTTCCTTCAGATGGTCGAGTCCCGTTTTCTCCCCCAGATAAGTCTTTGTACCCTCTTCCGTGAGTGCCAGGAACTTCCCCCGGTTATGAATACCCGCCACCGTATCGATGGAGAAATCCCGATGGTGCAATTCATAAATGATGATATCCGAAAAACGCTTCAACGGCGGACGCTTGTCTTCGTTCCACCCCTTCGGGTTCGTCGCACCCCAGTCGATGATGGCTGCCCGGTCGCCGTTCACCCCCACCGCCTTGGCCAGCAGTCCGGGAGTATCTCCCTGCCATACGTCGTCAATCTTCACATTGAACGTATAGAACTTCCCTTTCAGGTCTTCGTCCACCCGGGCCTGCCACATCCCGTCGGATGCCGGCTCCATCTTCACCATCCGGTAGGCCGAGCCTCCCTGCCCTTTCTCATAGAGCAACACCCGCACCTCCTGTGCCGTAGGGGCCCAAAGCGAAAACTTCGTGACGGAAGGGGCATACACCATTTCCTCCCATTCACCGTTGTACACCGGATATTTGTCAAACGTCGTCTGTGCATCCTGGTGCGAGGATGTACATCCCGCTGCCACTGTCATCATTGACATTACGACAAGATGCTTCAGTTTCATACTTCTTTTCTCCTATTTTTTTATGCGTTCCGGATTCTTGGCAATAAAATCCTTCCAACTGGAATACGTTTTCGGCATTTCCGGACGTCCCATCTGCAAATAATGACAATAGGCCGCTCCCAACGCATCGGTGGCATCCATAAAAGGTCCCATCTCCGAATCGGGAATGTGCAACATCCGTTTCAACATGTCGGCCACCTGCTCCTTGCTGGCCTGCCCGTTGCCGGTGATGGCCATCTTGATTTTCAGCGGCGCATACTCCGCCACCGGAATGTCGCGCATCAAAGCCGCCACGATGGCCACCCCCTGCGCCCGTCCCAGTTTCAGCATGGACTGTACGTTCTTTCCGAAAAACGGCGCCTCGATGGCCAGTTCATCAGGCAGGTACGAGGAAATGATGCCCTGCACCCGCTCGTAGATGTGCTTCAGTTTCAGGTAAGGGTCACCGCATTTGCGCAAGTCGATAACCCCCAAGGTCATCACCTGCGGTTTCACCCCCGTCACCTTCAGCACCCCATAGCCCATGATGTTCGTACCTGGGTCGATGCCGAGAATAATCTTTTCCTTGACCGGCTGAATCACTTTATCACCTCCATCAATGTAGGGAATCCGATGACCTTATCCTTGAACACCTTCATCATCTCGGCATTCAGTGCCGCTCCCTGTTTCACATGCCAGTGGTGCAGCATAGCACTGTCTTCCACCTCCCACTGCAGCGAGAAACATTCACTGTCCTGCTCCTTATGGCTCAGGATGCGCAGGATACGGGGATTCTTCAGCTCACCCGACTTCTCCACTTCCGGAATATAACATTCATTCAACCAGATGATAAAATTACGGGCATCGCCCATCTCCACATGAAATGTAGTATTGTAAATCAGCATATCTCTTTCTGTTTTAGATAATTGACAAAGTTATAAAATCTCACTGAAAAAGCCTCCAATTCAGGAATATCTGCGAGGATAACGGAACAGGATGCTCAGCAAAGCCACCGCCCCCAGGGCCATCGGATAATACAGATACCCGATGATATTGATAGGCGACAAGCCGGAAAGCTCCGCGGCAATCAACAGCTGCGCCCCGTAAGGAATGATGCCCTGTATCACACACGAGAACGTATCCAGAATACTGGCACTCTTCCGTTTGTCCACCCGGAACTGCTCAGCAATATCGTTGGCCAAGGGACCTACGGTAATGATAGCAATCGTATTGTTGGCTGTACATACATTGGCCAGACTCACCAGGGCCGCAATGCTCAGTTCCGCCCCCCGCTTGCCCTTCACATGCTTGGTAAGCCGGTGCAGCACATAATCCACTCCTCCGTTGAAACGAATCAGTTCCAGCATGCCTCCCGCCATCAGGGTCACGATAATCAGTTCGCCCATGCCTGTCATGCCTTTTCCCATGGCCCCGAACCAGCCGAACACATCGAAGGCACCGTAAACCATCCCCACAATGCCCGTGGCCACCAGCCCCAACAGCAAGACCAGCAACACATTCATGCCGACCACTGCCGTACCGAGCACAATCAGGTAAGGAATCACCTTTACCCACTCCACATGAGGAATATCCTGTACCACCTCAATATGGCTACCGTAAATGATATAGTAGATAAAGACAAGCAAGGCTGCCGGAAAAGCAATCAGCGAATTCACCCGGAACTTGTCGCGCATCACACACCCCTGCGTACGGGTCGCTGCAATCGTGGTATCGGATATAAAGGAAAGGTTGTCGCCAAAGAAGGCACCACCCACCACCACGGCCGTCATGAACACCACGCTGACATCCGTCTTGGCCGCAATACCTGCCGCCACCGGCACCAGTGCCACGATGGTTCCCACCGACGTACCGATAGAGAGGGAAATAAAACACGCGGCCAGAAAAATGCCCGCCAACAGCAAGTTGTCCGGAAGCAGGCGCAAGGTCAGATTCACCGTGGCGTCAATCGCTCCCATGGCCTGGGCCGACTGGGCAAAAGCTCCCGCCAGAATGAAAATCCAAATCATCAGCATGATGTTCTTGTTGGCTGCCCCCGTGGAATACTGAATCAGCCGGTCGTTCAAGCTCAATCCCTTCGTGGTGGCCACGGCATAAATGGACGATACCATGAAAGCCACGGTGATAGGAATCTTGTAGAAATCGTTGATAATCAGGGAGGTCACCAGATACAGGCATAAAAACACCACCAGCGGACTCAAGGCCCACGCATTGGGTTTGTTCACAATGGGAGTCAGTTTCTGAAAATTCATTCTTCTTTCGCTACTAATTTTTAATTGACGACAAAGGTACGCATTTTTCATTACTTTCCCGCCGGCAGAATCACCATTCTGAAAACATTTCCGCCAAACACTCTCTCATCCGCTTTGTTTTCAATCCATTCGCTGTGCTAAAAGACGAAAAAACAGAAGAAAAAGGAAATTTACAACTCCTGTTTTGGGCATATAAGAATATTACCTATATTTGCGTAGTCATCAGGAGAAGAGGTATGAAACGGACAATGTTTAAAATAATGCTGTTGCTTGCTGTCATCTTTATGAAAATAGAGACGACAACGGCCGACTCATTCCGTCATACCAGCCATCATGTAACTTCTTCAACCACAATGTCAGTTTCCACAGATACTGACGAAACGTTCCATTTCATTCATGCCGCTTTAGACAAGACCCATGATTTGTTCAGCACCCTCACCCACCACCATTCGCTTGGTAAGGAACTGGAAAAGCGTATCCAACGCCTCAATGAACAAAACATCCACTTCTCTCTTCGTCTATTGCTATACTATCATTCCCTGCGAGAAGGAGGATTGTTGAAGGACAAGGAATGTCTTTTTCCTTCCAATCTTATCCATTGTGTGATTCCCTCATGCGAATACTACATATTTGCCATGAGAAGGATTCTCATTTAGCCGTTTTATAAGGTTTATTATTTTTCATTCCGGTGCAGCACGTATCGGAACGAAATGCTTCTTGCTTCACCTCATGAATGCAAGACAAGAACGTATTGTCCCATTTTCTTAAACAAAACTTTATAAAATTATCCATCACAAAAAACGAACTTATGGAAATATTCAACTTATCCAAATCCTATCCGACTCAGGATATCCGGAAACAAACTCATCTGTCCCTTATCGTTCTCTCCGTAGGCATGCTGGCCGTCGGACTCAGCCTGTTCTTCTTGCCCAAAAGCCAATCTGAGTCTAATATGAACGCATTGAGAATCATTCTCGGCATCCTGCTGACTGGTGCTTCACTCTACTTTCTAGGCTTCCGCACCCGCTATCTGGCATACGCGGAAACAGGCAGCCGTATCTACAAACGGCATTTCAACTGTCCCAAGGAGCAGCTCTCCCGCTTACGGGAACACCTGGCCGACTATTGTTCGCTGCCTGAAACCGCGCTGGAGAAGAACCGCCTGTACCTGGTTCTCGTACATTCAAAAGACCAACAATACGCTGCGTTCCAGGTATTGTCGTATGCCTCTTTCTTGTATGAACCCGTCACGGAACTGTGTTGCCTGAAAGGAAAAGACGCTTCCACATTCCTACAAAAACTGCATGCCGCCCATGGACTTTTTGATTGACTTCCTCCTGCATGTCGACCAGCACCTGATGGAGTTCATGCAAGCCTACCATCTGTGGACGTATGCCCTCTTGTTTCTAATTATTTTTTGTGAGACCGGACTTGTAGTCCTGCCATTCCTCCCCGGAGACTCCCTACTTTTTGTCTCCGGGGCCATGGCCTCCCTGCCAGGTACTCCCCTGCACATCAGCCTGCTGCTTCTAGTACTGTTCGTGGCAGCCGTACTAGGCGACTCGTGCAACTACCTGCTGGGGCAACGTTTCGGGGAAAAGCTATTCAACCGGCCCGATTCCAGATTGTTCCGCCAAAGCCACCTGGAAAAGACCCATGCCTTTTTCCAGCAACATGGCAAAAAGGCCGTCCTCATCGCCCGCTTCGTGCCTGTGGTCCGCACATTCACCCCCTTCGTAGCCGGAATGGGGAGGATGCACTACCCCTGCTTCATGGGCTACAATGTGGCAGGAGCAGCCGTCTGGGTTCTTCTGTGCTGTCTTTCCGGCTATTTTTTCGGAAACCTTCCTTTTGTACAGAAGCACCTCAACCTGCTGTTATACGGTATCGTGCTGATTTCGCTCAGTCCGGCTCTTATCGAGTTCTTACGCATAAAATTTAAACGCACTTAAAACATCTGCTGTACGCTTCGCAGGGGAATCATTCGCGAACGAATGAGAATGAAGGTTTTGGCCATTCCCCTGCAAGCGGACTGCTGGCAGCCAAGAGGGATACAAACAGTATGATAAAGAAAAGAAAAATGTCCTAAAAGTCGGAATTTCGTAAAAAAAGGAAGCCACATAGGTAAAGTTCTATCAACTTTTATTACTTTTGCGCACATTGTGTCAAACATTGTGCAATTTGAAATGGAAATACAAGACAGTTTCATACAGCTTGTGGAAGAGAGCATCCGCGCCAACTGGGACCGTGATGCACTGACAGACTACAAAGGAGCTACCCTGCAATACAAGGACGTAGCAAGAAAGATAGAGAAAATGCATATCCTGCTCGAACGGGCAGGCATCCGGAAGGGAGACAAAATCGCGCTGTGCGGGCGCAACAGTGCCAACTGGACAGCCACTTTCTTAGGAGTGGTCACCTACGGGGCGGTAGCCGTTCCCATTCTCCATGAATTCAAGGCCGATAACGTGCACCACATCGTCAACCATTCGGAAGCCCGCATGCTTTTCGTGGGCGACCAGGTGTGGGAGGAGTTCAACGAAGCGGCCATGCCGAACCTGGAGGGAATCATCGAGCTGAAGAATTTCGACCTGGTGGTGTCACGCTCGGAACAGCTCACGTATGCCCGTGAGCACCTGAACGAGGAATTCGGCAAGAAATATCCCTGCCGTTTCCGTGCCGAACAGGTGTCCTACCGCCGGGAAGAGCCGGAAGAACTGGCTGTCATCAACTACACCTCGGGCACTACGGGCTATTCCAAAGGGGTGATGCTGCCCTACCGGAGCATCCTTTCCAACATCGTACACATCCATCACAAGGTGGGACTGAAGGCGGGCGACAGTATCGTGTCCATGCTTCCGCTGGGACATATCTTCGGACTGGTGTTCGATTTTCTTTACGGCATCACCGTGGGCGCACACTTGTGGTTCCTCACCCGCATGCCGAGTCCGAAAATCATTGCCGAATCGTTTGCCGTCATCCGTCCGCGGGTCATTGCCTGCGTGCCGCTCATCGTGGAGAAGATTTTCAAGAAGAACATTCTGCCGAAGGTGGACAACCGGCTGGGCAAGCTGCTGCTGAACCTGCCCATCATCAGCGACAAAATCAAGGAACAAATCCGTCAGCAGGCCATGGAGGTGTTCGGCGGGAATTTCATCGAAATTGTGGTGGGAGGTGCCCCGTTCAACGCCGAAGTGGAGGCCTTCCTGCGGAAAATCAATTTCCCCTACACCATTGCCTACGGCATGACGGAATGCGCCCCGCTCATCTGCCACAGCCGCTGGGATGAGATTCTGTACACTTCATGCGGAAAGACAGTGGCCAACATGGAGACGAAAGTGCTCTCCGACAATCCGGAGCGTGTGCCCGGGGAACTGGTGTGCCGCGGCATGAACGTGATGCTGGGCTACTACAAAAATGAGGCTGCCACCGCACAGACCATCGACAAGGACGGCTGGCTGCACACAGGCGACATGGCCATCAAGGATGCCGATGGGAACATCTTCATCAAGGGACGCTGCAAAAACATGCTGCTCACGGCTTCGGGACAGAACATTTATCCGGAAGAAATCGAGGCACGCCTCAACAACATGCCGTATGTGAACGAATCGCTGGTCATCCTGAAAGACAACAAACTGGTGGCCCTGATTTATCCGGACATTGACGACGCGCTTTCTCACGGACTGAGCAAACAGCAGCTGGAAGTAGCCCTCGACCAGAACCGCATCGAACTGAACAAGGTGCTGCCGGCGTATGCGCAGATCACGCACGTGAAACTGTACCCGGAAGAGTTCGAAAAAACGGCCAAGAAGAGCATCAAGCGCTTCCTGTACCAGTAAGAAACATCCTGAAAAAGAAGACCTTGCGAATATTCCAAAAACGCAAGGACGTTTCAGATAAAACACAAGTACGTTTCAAGTAAAATGTACTTGCGTTTTAAGTCAAACGCAAAGGCGTTTTATTCCAAACGCACTTGCGTTTTTTTATGCCCTTTTTTACGCTTTGAAAACTTTCAGGAGACCGTGGAAATCACGGTTTCCGGTGAAAAAAAGTATTTTCCAATACCCTACCTTTGCCGCATAAATCTTAAAAACTAATTTCTCTTTTATGAAAACTTGGATTCCCCTGATGCTGTCTGCAGCCCTATTATGCGGGGCATGCAGCAATGAAAACGAAGACAAAGGAAAAACGCTCCAGCTGACAGAAGGTACCTCACCCACCTTGGTGCTCGACTCGAAAACATCGGCCGACACCCAGGAGCAGATTAAGTTTACCGCCACTTCCGCCTGGACGGCCTGGATTAAGGCGGCTACCGACCAACGGAATGGAGGCAGCGAGGTGGACTGGCTCACGCTCAGTGCCTACAGCGGTCCAGCCGGTGAGCAGAGCCTCACGCTGACCATCTCTCCCAACACAGGCACCACGAGCCGGAAGGCCGTGATTACCATCGAATGTGGAGGCCAGTCGCTCACCATTACCGTGGAACAGGCCGGCAGTGACAGCTCAGAAGGGGTAACAACCACCAAGCTGGTAAAGGAAGTGCGTTGCACTGCAAACTGGCAGCGGGATGCCCTGACAGATAGCAGCCCTACCTCGGAAGTGACGGTCTGGCAATTCAGCTACGACGCTCAGAACCGAATGACGGGTACTCTTATCCAACAAGCAAACAAGAAAGTAGAACGTACCTTTACCTATACCGCTGAGAATGAAATCACGCTGGATGAAAAAGAAATCGACGGTTCATATTCGTATGACACCCGCTACCTCATCCAACTGAACGAAGCCGGCAATGCCACAAGCATTCTCCATGATGACAAGGAAACGGGCAATTACAAACCGTATATCAATTTCACTTATACTGACGACGGACGGCTGGCACAGATGAAAGACGCCAATGCCGGAGAGGAAGCCTCGGTATACACGTTCACGTATGCAGACGGCAAGCTGGCTTCTTTTGAATATTATAACGGAAAATACACAGGTGATAATTATTCTTATACCTTTGACGCCGCCACCGATTTCGTCCACCAGTACCCCAACCACGGTCCCATCGACATCATGGGCTATCTGCTAGAAGACGATGACTTTAATTTCGCATTCCATCTCGGACGCATGGGAAATACGGGAGACTGCCTGCCTGAACATTTTGCAGGACAAACCATGAATCAGTGGAGCGGCACACAGAAAGCCTATCCGACTCCGAATGTAACAGTACATGAGTCATCCAAGTATATCCGGGAAGTTCAAAAACCTAGCGACCTTAATTATACGTTCGACAACGAACAGAACCTGCAGTCTATTCTTGTCAAAGACTACTTCGAGGTCGTGACACGGGAATATGACGTGGTGGTAGGTGCGGAACTGATTGACCCCAAAAATCCGGACAGGGGATATCAATACGAAGAAAAGAACGTGAAGGAAACCACCAAAGAGGCCTACGACACGCTTACTTTCGAGATTACTTACAACTGATGCCCGCCGGCTTCGGGGCATGCGCTTTCCGGTAGTCCATGGGAGTCATCCCGTGGTGCTGCCGGAAAAGCTTGCTCAGGTAGCAGGAGTCGATGTATCCCATCCGGCTGGCTATCTCCTTCACACTCATGCGGGTGCCCGTAAGCAACTCTTCCACCCGCTTCAGGCGGTTCTTGGAAACATAAAGCCGGAAATCCTCGCCGAAATTCCGCTTGAAGAAACGTCCGATGTAGGTGGGCGACAACTGAAAGCGGGCGGCCAGCGCTTCCAGACGGAGCTCATCGGGCTGGTCGATATGCTGTTCGATGTAGAGCAGCAGGTTCCGGGCCTTGTCTCCTTCCGGTCCCACGCCCGTCTCCGTAGCATCCAGTCCACGGGCAGCCAGCAGGATGAGGCTGTTCACATAGTTCGACAAAAGCATTTCGGACAAGGCACGCTTGCCGGAGGCTTCTTCCACCAGCAGTTCCATGAGCCGACGGATGGCTTCACGGTCGGCCGCAGCCGGCTGCATCCGGAACCCCGACTGCACCTCGAGCGCGCGCCCCACGTAATGGCCGATGCTGTCGAACACATAATTCTCCGTAAAGCGGATAAACACATAACGGCTGTGCGTGCGGATGGTGTACACGTGTATCCGGCTGGGCGGAATCAGGAAGAGGTCGCCCGCTTCGTAGGTATGACACTCCCGCTCGCTTCCCACCGTATGGGCACAGAAAGTGCCGCTCCCCTCCAGAATATAGGCCATCTCAAAAAACGAGTGCTGGTGCTCCCCGATTGGAAATTCATCGTGCTCCCTCAAAAGAATCTCCACCTGCTGATACAGATTTTCCTTCCACATAGTCGTATTCTTCATGATTATAGCACAAAAATACAATATTAATCCCTCACTCCTTCCTAACTTTGCAGCGTTTTTTGAAAATAATTAAGACACAGACTATATGGAAAAATTTAGCTGGAAAGGACATGCTTCCATGCTGGGAGCCAATACAATGTGGGGACTGATGTCGCCCATGTCCAAACTGCTGATGGCCGGAGGGGCCGTCACACCGCTGGTCGTTACGGACTTGCGTATCGGAGGAGCCATGGTATTGTTCTGGATTGCCTCCCTGTTTCAGAAACCGGAGCACGTGAACCACAAGGACTTGATTACGCTGTTTTTCGCTTCCCTGTTTGCCATCGTGTTCAATCAGGGTTCGTTTATTTTCGGCGTGAGCCTGAGCTCGCCGGGCGATGCGTCCATCATCACTACAAGCATGCCGCTCTGGGCCATGGTACTGGCTGCCTTCATCCTGAAAGAACCGATTACCGGAAAGAAGGTGCTGGGTATTGCCTGCGGTGCGGGAGGTGCCTTGCTGCTTATCCTGGGAAGCAGTCAGAACCAGCCGGCTGCTTCTTCTGCCAGCCACACGGCCATCTGGGGAGATTTGCTGGTGTTGTTCGCCCAGTTCTGCTATGCCTTCTATATCGTGCGCTTCAAGGACTTCGTAAACAAATATTCGCTCATCACCATCATGAAGTGGATGTTCACCTATTCCTTCATCTGCACACTCCCCTTCTCGGCCCGCGACCTGATGAATGCCGACTGGACCGGACTGCAGGCCACTGAAATCGGCAGCCTTATCTTCATCGTGGTAGGGGCCACCTTCATCAGTTACATGCTGATTGTGGTGGGCCAGAAGAACCTACGTCCGACGGTAGCCGGCATGTACAACTACATCCAGCCGCTGGTAGCCTGCATCGTAGCCGTATGCTGGGGCATGGATTCCTTCAACCTGACGAAAATCATTGCCGTGGTACTGATTTTCGGTGGGGTCTATCTGGTTACTTCCAGCCGCAGCCGGAAGGAAATGGAAGCCTATCAGCAAGCTCAATCTGCAGAAGAAAATTCGTAAACGTCTTTTTCATTCGCATATTCCCTCATTTTTCCTTACCTTTGCTCCGATTCTAAAAAAGGGAAAAATGAGGGAATTACTTTATATACACTGGAACCCGGACCCGGCCTTGTTTCACCTTGGAGGGTTTACGCTCCGATGGTACAGCGTGTGCTGGGTTATCGCCATTCTGAGCGGCACACAAGTGGTCTACCGTCTGTACAAACAGAAAGGGCTTCCGCTGGATACGTTTCAAACCCTGTTCACTTACAGTTTCATCGGAATCTTTGCCGGAGCACGACTGGGGCACTGTCTCTTTTATGACCCACAGTATTTCCTGAGCCATCCGCTGGAAATCATCCTTCCGGTTCACTTCCTGCCGCAAGGGGGATGGGTGTTCACCGGATATGCCGGACTGGCCAGCCACGGTGGTACTCTGGGACTGATTCTGGCCTTGGTCCTTTTCTGCCGGAAAACGAAAATTCATTTTCTTGATATCCTCGACATGATGGGTATCGCGGCTCCTTTGGGGGCCGGATTCATCCGTCTGGCCAACCTGATGAACTCTGAAATCATCGGCATGCCCACGAATGTGCCTTGGGCCTTCGTCTTCGAACGTGTGGACATGCAGCCCCGCCATCCGGCCCAGCTCTACGAGGCATTGGCGTATTTCGTCTTCTTCCTGATTATGCTGGCCGTCTACCGGACACGGAAAGACCGTGTGCAGAAAGGATTTTATTTCGGTCTGTGCATCACCCTGATTTTCACCTTCCGTTTCTTCGTGGAATTCCTGAAGGAAAGACAAGTGGACTTTGAGAATGCTCTTCCGATAGACATGGGACAGATTCTGAGCCTCCCTTTCATTGCCGTAGGATTGTATTTTGTATTCCGTAAAGCACATACCCGTCATGCCCGAAACTGATGTATCTCATACCTGCCTGCTCTGCATGGGCTCCAACCTGGACGCCCGGCTTCACCTGAAGAATGCGGAAGAGTCGCTGCAACGGCTTTTCCCGGGAATTGAATGGGGGGAAATCGTGGAGACACAACCGGAAAGGATGAGCAACCCGCAACCGTTTCTGAACCGGGCGGCCCGTTTTCATACCTCACTGGCCATGACGGAGGTACGGAACTTACTGAAAGAAATCGAACAGACCAACGGCCGGACTCCCCAAAGCAAGGAGGAAGGACGCATCCCCCTCGACATCGACTTGCTGACCTACGACCAGCAGGTGCTCAAACCCTTGGACTTGAAAAAAGAATACGTACGCCGGGCCTTCCTTCACGCCAGCTTCACATATCCCAGCCGGGTATAGCGTACCCCGTGTGATTCATAGTGCGACATCACCTTGGCCGACAGCAGATGCAGGAACTGTTGTGGCTCAATCGCCCGACTGCGACAACTCAGCACATTGGGACTCAGGCTACGGGCACGGGCCTTGACAAGAAACGTGAAACGGTTGCCGTCGCGGTCGGCCGCCAATACGTTCTGGTCGACAAAAAAATCAGGTTTATAAGTATCTACCTGCAACCGCACGTGAAGCACCGTCACCTGCAAATCTTTCAATGTATCGCCCACCTCCCGCACAAACCGGCTGACGGAGGCGATACGCGGCTTGCGCACGGTCAGTTCAAAGTGTACCACGGCAAAACGTTTGGCCAGTTCCACCGTACGTTCATACCGCGGATTGTGAGGCTCAAACTTGTTGGCCAGCCAAAGTATATACGAAGGGTCGATATAATATATCTCCGCCAAATGTTTTCCCTTGTATTTGCCGAAAGGCATCAAATCGTCCAGAAGGCCGTAATACGGTTCAAACCGTTCATTTTCGGCTGTTTCCAACCTCACATTACAGTTCTGCAACATCGAGAAGGCACGGGCCGAAGCCGCATCCAACGTCACGCCCAGCGTACGGACAAAGAGATAGGACGGAGGAGAAAGAAATTCGCGCCACAGCGCATAATACGGGCGATACTCGGTCGCCATGCTGATAAGATAGGCTCCATTGTCACGCGTGCGTCCACGATTGAAAAGCTCCAATTCCTTTTGTACTTGTGCGGTGATTTCCATACCTGCCTCCTGCTTTGAAGGCAAGATATAAAAAAAGAATCGAAAATGCAAGTTTATACAAACAAAACGGGAGGAAACGGCCCTTTATCTGCCTTTCCTCCCGTCAAGATGAATATGGAATTCTAACAATTAATTGTCAAAGAATGGCCTTCACCGTTTCCAGCATGCCTTTCTCCTGAATGCTGTCAAGGTCTTTCTTCACGGCTTCCTTCAGCCCCGGAATCAGGTTCAGGTCTTCGCCCCAGATAGAAGTGGCCCCCAGTACACCTTCCGCAATCTTGGCCGTATCGCCCGTAGCCCACAGCTGTTTCAGCAAATCCATGATTTCCGGTGCGTCGTTGGGGACAATTTCAGCCCCATCGGCACGTACACCTCCTTTATAGTAAGTGATGATGGCAGCCAGTCCCAGTACCAGTCCTTCGGGCAGTTTGCCCTTACGCTGCAAGTACGTTTTCAGTCCGGGCAGGTCACGTGTCTGGTATTTCGGGAAGGAATTCAGCATGATGGAAGTCACCTGATGGTCTACAAACGGATTGTTAAAGCGTTCCAGCACGTCTCGTGCAAATTTCTCCAGCTCCTCTTTCGGCAGGTTCAAAGTTTCCATCAATTCGTCGAACATCACCTTATGGATGAACTTGCCGACCACCGGATGCTGGCAGGCATCGCGCACAATATTGATGCCGGAAAGGTATGCCACTGGAGAGAGTACGGTATGCGGACCGTTCAGCAAGGTCACCTTCCGTTCATGGTACGGTGCTTCCGACGGTACGAACAGCACGTTCAGTCCGGCCTTGTCGGCAGGGAATTCGGCGGCAACTTCCTTCGGTGCCTCGATGACCCACAAATGGAAGATTTCGGCCTGTACCACCATGTTGTCGTCATATTGCAACTTTTCCTTGATGGCATCGATGTCCTTGCGCGGGAATCCCGGTACGATACGGTCGACCAGCGTGGCATATACACCGCAAGCCTTTTCAAACCAGTTTTTGAAGCCGTCGCCAAGATTCCAAAGTTCGATGTACTGGTAGATGGTTTCCTTCAGCTTGTGCCCGTTCAGGAAAATCAGTTCACACGGGAAGATAATCAGCCCTTTCGACATATCGCCCTGGAAGGTCTGATAGCGATGATACAAAAGCTGTGTCAGTTTTCCGGGATAGGATGAAGCCGGCGCATCGTCCAGCTTGCAGGAAGGGTCGAAGGCAATGCCCGCTTCCGTCGTATTGGAAATCACGAAACGCATCTCGGGTTGTTCGGCCAGTCTCAGGAAATCCTGGAACTGGTGGTAAGGATTCAGGGCACGGCTGATGACGTCAATCATCGTCAGGCTGTTCACAGACTCTCCTTTTTCCAGTCCCTGCAGGTTGACATGGTACAGGCAATCCTGAGCGTTCAGCTTGTCAATCATTCCCTTTTCGATGGGCTGTACCACTACCACGCTGCTGTTGAAGTCGGCCTTTTCGTTCATGTTGTAAATAATCCAGTCCACAAATGCACGGAGGAAATTCCCTTCACCAAACTGGATGATTCTTTCCGGACGGACCGTCTTATGGGCGGTCTCTTTGTTCAATGCTTTCATACTATATCTTTAATTCACAAAATTGTTTCTTTTTGGCTCATTCACGAAAGGGGTAGGTACACGGCTGGAAAAGACATTCCTATAAACATCTATTTTTCAATTAATTAGATTTTCCTCGGCAACATTAAATTTCATAAATGAGTGTTGCAAAGGTAATAAATATTTTGTTATTCCAAAGAAAATTTCTACTTTCGTGTTCGATAACGGAAGGGCAATCGATATTTTATGTTGCCCAACATAAATAAATTGTAACCTGCCGATTAAATACAACCCTACAAACATTAAAAACACATTCGTCATGAAGAAATTTATGGATGAAAACTTCCTGTTGCAGACTGAAACCGCGCAGGAACTATATCACAACCATGCGGCTAAGATGCCTATCATCGACTACCACTGTCACCTGAGTCCGAAAATGGTGGCCGACGATTACCAGTTCAAGTCTATCACCGAAATCTGGCTGGGAGGTGACCACTATAAATGGCGTGCCATGCGAAGCAACGGTGTGGCTGAACGTTATTGCACCGGCGATGCCTCCGACTGGGAAAAGTTCGAAAAATGGGCAGAGACCGTTCCCTACACGCTCCGTAACCCATTGTACCACTGGACGCACCTGGAACTGAAAACAGCTTTTGGCATCGACAAGATTCTGAATCCGTCTACCGCCCGCGAAATCTTTGACGAATGCAATGCCAAACTGGCTACTCCGGAATATTCCGCCCGCAACCTGATGCGCCGTTACCATGTGGAAACGGTATGTACTACCGACGACCCGGTGGATTCACTGGAATACCACATCGCTACCCGTGAAAGCGGCTTTGAAATCAAGATGCTGCCCACTTGGCGTCCGGACAAGGCCATGGCTGTGGAAGTACCTGCCGATTTCCGTGTCTACGTGGAAAAACTGAGCGAAGTGAGCGGCGTCAGCATCTCCAGCTTCGATGACATGGTAGAGGCCCTGCGCAAGCGTCATGCCTTCTTCGCCGCACAAGGCTGCAAGCTGTCCGACCACGGTATCGAAGAGTTCTACGCGGAAGACTATACGGATGCCGAAATCCGCACCATCTTTAACAAGGTATATGGTGGTACCCCGCTGACCCACGAAGAAATCCTGAAGTTCAAGTCGGCCATGCTGGTGGTATTCGGTGAGATGGACTGGGAAACCGGCTGGACACAACAGTACCACTACGGAGCCATCCGCAACAACAACACAAAGATGTTCAAGCTGATTGGTCCCGACACAGGTTTCGACTCCATCGGCGAATTCAACACTGCCAAGTCCATGTCGAAATTCCTCGACCGCCTGAACACGGAAGGCAAACTTACCAAGACCATCCTCTACAACCTGAACCCTTGTGCCAACGAAGTGATTGCCACCATGCTGGGCAACTTCCAGGACGGCACGATACCGGGCAAGATTCAGTTCGGTTCGGGCTGGTGGTTCCTCGATCAGAAAGACGGCATGGAGAAACAGATGAACGCACTTTCCCTGCTGGGGCTGTTGAGCCGCTTTGTGGGCATGCTCACCGACTCCCGTTCATTCCTCTCCTATCCGCGTCATGAATATTTCCGCCGTACACTCTGCAACCTGCTGGGCAAGGACGTGGAAAACGGTGAAATTCCGGTCAGCGAAATGCCGCGCGTACAGCAGATGGTGGAAGACATCAGCTACTACAACGCCAAGAACTTCTTCCAGTTCTGACCAATCACAAGCTGAAAAAACATACTATAATCCATTTCAAGGCCGTTCCTTTCGGGACGGCCTTATTTGATTTCTGCCTTTTTTTCTGTATCTTTGCGTTCCTTTAGCAAAAAAGAAAAAGAGATGAAAGTACAGTTCATGAGTCTGGCAAGCGGAAGCAGCGGCAATTGCTACTACCTGGCTACCGACCACACCGCCATATTGATTGATGCCGGCATTGGCATCCGCACCATCAAAAAAGTGTTCAAAGACCGTATGCTAAACCTGGAAGGCATACAAGGCGTACTCGTCACCCACGACCATGCCGACCACATCAAAGCGGTCGGCCACCTGGGAGAACGGCACGGACTTCCGGTCTACACTACCCACGAAATACATGAGGGCATGCGCCACAGCTACTGCATGACCGAACGGCTGAGTCCGGAACGCATGCATTTCATCCGGAAAGAAGAAAGCTTCACACTGGGCGATTTCCACATCACCTGCTTCGAGGTGCCCCACGACGGTACCGACAATGTGGGCTACTGCATCACGGCCGGCGACAAGACCTTCTCTTTCCTGACCGACATCGGACACATCACCCCCACGGCGGCACGCTACATCCAGCAGAGCAACTACCTGATTATGGAAGCCAATTACGACGACACCATGCTGAAGATGGGGCCTTACCCCCAGCACCTGAAGGAACGCATTGCCGGATCCAACGGACACATGAGCAACCACGAAATGGCCGACTACCTGAGCAAGCATTTCCCCAAAGGACTGAAATACCTGTGGCTCTGCCACCTGAGCAAGGACAACAATCATCCGGAGCTGGCCTTCAAGACCGTAGAGCTGGCCTTCCGTCAGGAAAATATTCTGGTAGGCAAAGACGTGGAAGTCATCCCGTTGAGACGTACCAGCCCTTCCGAGATGTATGTCTTTGAATAGCAGTTTTCCAAAGATACCGACAGAAAAAACGAGATGCGCCCTCTTTCCCGAAGCAGGAAGAAGGGCGCATCTCGTTTCAAATATATCGCCACGCCTGTATCAGCGCAGTCTTTCGTAAGCCTTTACCAGCATCTCGTCCTTGCCGATGGCACGGATGGCCAGCCAGTTCAGAATGATGCTCACCAGCGGCAGGCAGACCGTCCACGAAGGCATGAAACTGTAGTCATCGAAAGCCTTGTCCGGATTCACCACAAAATAAGTCAGCACCAGATAATACCCCACCAATACGATGGTGTTGAAAATCGTGAGACGGATTTGCAGCATCCGCTTCCGGTACAAGAAAATCGTCACCAGCGCCACTACGGCCACCACCGTCAGCACGGCGAACAACGCCCACGGCGTATAGTTCACATTGCCGTCCGGAAGCATGTAGGAAAGGTTTGTCATTTCACAAATATTCTTGTCTGTATAGAAACTTCCTACGGAAGCAGACATCATCACCACCATCAGGATGGCTACTATCAGCAAATAAACTGTCTGTATTCTCTGTATCATAATTCAATCGTCAAAAAAGAGGTTCTCAAAAATAAATGTCATTCTGAGGGCGACGGTTCCTGCCGGATGCGCTCAGAATGACAAGCCCAAATGCGCGTGCGCATTCAATCAATTCGTTCCAATAAGGATTACTGCAATTTTTCTTTTTCCTTTGCAGGGTTTCTATAGTAAACCTTTCCTTCGATGTACTCCTGCGTGGCAATCAATGTCGGTTTCGGGAGTTTTTCGTAATAGCGAGAGATTTCAATCTGCTCTCTGTTTTCAAACACCTCTTCCAGATTATCGTTGTAAGAAGCAAACTCCTGTAATTTCTTGGAGAGGTCATTCTTCATCTCTGCAGCAATCTGGTTGGCACGTTTGCCGATGATAGCTACTGTTTCATAGATATTGCCTGTGTCCTCACAGAGTTCCATCAAATTACGAGTAACGGTAGTTGTAGGAGCGTTTGTCTTTTTGTAATCCATAATTCCTTATTTATAATTATAAACGTTTATTATTCATCTTCATCCGTGGAAACATACTTGCTGACATCGGCATAAATAGTCTCCACCTCCTTCATATATTTACTTTCCGGAAATTCATTCTTGAACGCATAATATTCGTCCACAGTCTCGCGCATACGGTCTTCCCGTTTTTCGAGCACACTCTCCTTGGCCATGTGATATTTGGCACGGAGAATCAGGATAGAAAGGTCTTCCCGCATCTTTGTGTAAGGATATTCCTTCAACACGTTCTGCGCCGTCACAATAGCCGCCAGATAGTTGTTACCCGTACTGCTGTACACCGCATTTCCGGAATAAGAACCCAAATCGTAATACAGTTTCGCAGAAAGATATTCCTTCTCTACCAGCTTATCCTGCAATTCAAAAATCATATTCTGAGCCAGTTCCTTCCGGTCGCTCGTCGGGAAGTACTCCAGAAACATCTGCAATTCCTGAATAGCCTTGTAAGTGCTGCTCTGGTCCAGACGAGGTTCCGGCGTGTCAAGATACAGCGCCTTTCCGCTGAAGAAACGCGCCAGTTCCGTATAAGTACCGCGCGGATAAGTCGTGTAGTAAGTATTAAAATAATGTGAAGCCGTCACATAGTCCCCCTGATTATAATAAGTCATCGCAAGCATATACAAAGACTCTTCTCCGTTGGACGTACCTTTCAGGATAGGAATCAGCTCTTCCAGAATGGTAGCCGCACGCGAATTCTGTCCCTTGGCAAAATAACTCTTTGCCGCTTCGTATTTGTATTCGTAGTCAGTGCTTTTCAGCACCTTATTATACTCTCCGCAGGAAGATAAGATTCCGGCAGAAAGGAGGGCCATTGCAATGTATTTCTTCATATTTATCAAGATAGTTGCGCAAAATTACTCTTTTCCAGCGAATAATCCAACTCCAAGGCGTTTTTTAATGTAATTTTTCAGGACGGGCAAAGGGATGTATAAAATAATATGTAATTTTACATCCGTTTTCAATTAGCTATTCCTGTTTTCATGAATTTCGAACTGATATCCGACTACCAGCCCACCGGCGACCAGCCGGAAGCCATCGCCCAGCTGACCGAAGGCGTCAAACAGCACGTGCCTGCACAGACTCTGCTGGGAGTCACCGGGTCTGGAAAGACCTTCACCATTGCGAATGTCATCAAGAACGTCAACAAACCGACCCTGATTCTGAGCCACAACAAGACGCTGGCGGCACAGCTCTACGGCGAGTTCAAGAACTTCTTCCCGCACAATGCCGTGGAATATTACGTGTCTTATTACGATTATTACCAGCCGGAGGCATACATCCCTTCGACCGACACCTATATAGAAAAGGATCTGGCCATCAACGAGGAAATCGACAAGCTGCGGCTGGCGGCCACTTCTGCCCTGCTTTCGGGACGGAAGGATGTCATTGTGGTGTCGTCCGTGTCGTGCATCTACGGTATGGGAAACCCGGCAGATTTCTACAACAACGTCATTGACATCAAGAAGGGGAAACTGTTGGACCGCAACGTGTTCCTGCGCCGGCTGGTGGACAGTCTGTACGTGCGCAACGACATCGAACTGAACCGCGGAAACTTCCGGGTGAAGGGGGATACGGTGGACATCTCACTGGCCTATACCGACAGTGTACTCCGGGTGATGTTCTGGGACGACGAGATAGACGGCATCGAGGAGATAGACCCCATTTCGGGCCATCGCCTCGGCACGTTCGACGAATACAAGATTTATCCGGCCAACCTCTTCATGACGACCAAGGAGAGCACGCTCCGGGCCATCCACCAGATTGAAGATGACCTGACAAAACAGGTGGCCCACTTTGAGGAAATAGGAAAACCCTACGAAGCCAAGCGCCTGTATGAACGGGTGACGTACGACATGGAGATGCTGCGCGAACTGGGACATTGCTCGGGCATCGAGAACTACTCACGCTACTTTGACGGACGCGAACCGGGCACCCGCCCTTACTGCCTGCTCGACTTCTTTCCGGAGGATTTCCTGATTGTCATCGACGAAAGCCACGTCAGCGTGCCACAGATACGGGCCATGTATGGCGGCGACCGGGCCCGCAAGACGAACCTGGTGGAATACGGATTCCGTCTGCCGGCAGCCATGGACAACCGTCCGCTTACGTTCGAGGAATTCCAGCAGATGGCCAAGCAGGTGATTTATGTGAGTGCGACCCCGGCAGAGTACGAACTGCAACAGAGTGAGGGCATCGTGGTGGAACAGGTAATCCGTCCCACCGGACTGCTGGACCCGGTCATCGAGGTACGCCCCAGCCTGAACCAGATAGACGACCTGATGGAGGAAATACAGCAGCGCATCGAAAAGGAGGAACGTGTGCTGGTCACCACCCTGACCAAGCGCATGGCAGAGGAACTGACGGAATACCTGCTCAACAACGGCATCCGCTGTGCCTATATCCACAGCGACGTGGACACGCTGGAGCGCATCAAAATCATGGACGACCTGCGGCAGGGTATCTACGACGTGCTGGTAGGTGTGAACCTGCTGCGTGAGGGACTCGACCTGCCGGAAGTGTCGCTGGTGGCCATTCTGGATGCCGACAAGGAAGGTTTCCTGCGGTCGCACCGCTCGCTCACCCAGACGGCCGGACGTGCCGCCCGCAACGTGAACGGAAAAGTCATCATGTATGCCGACCATATCACGGACAGCATGCGGCAGACCATCGACGAGACCAACCGCCGGCGGGAAAAACAGCTGGCCTACAACGAGGCCCACGGCATCACGCCGAAACAGATTACGCGCTCGCGCAACAACGCCCTGCTCGATATCGAACGGTCTTCTTCCGCGACAGAAAGCAAGCCGAAGGCTCCCAAGGCTTATACCGAAACGGAGGCCCAGCTGCATGCAGCAGCCGACCCCGTGGTACAGTATATGACGAAAGACCAGTTGCAGAAAAGCATCGACCGCACCCGCAAGCTCATGCAGGAAGCGGCCAAGAAACTGGACTTCATCGAAGCGGCACAATACCGCGACGAGTTGCTCCGCATGGAGGAACTTTTGAAAGAAAAATCCTGACTCTACATTCATTTCTGTCACATTTTTATGTGTTTTGATTTATTATTCATACTTTTGCAAACAAAATCAAGACAAACAGAAAATGGAACAGATTACGAAGATTGTACAGGAAATCAGTTCGTTCTTATGGGGATGGCCCATGATTATCCTGCTTTTGGGTACGCATCTTTACCTGACCATCCGGTTGCGTTTCCCGCAGTTGCACATTCTCAAAGCCCTGCGGCTTTCCGTCAGCAAGGACCGGGAAGCCGGCGGCGACGTCAGCCAGTTCGGGGCACTGGCCACTTCACTGGCGGCCACCATCGGTACGGGTAATATCATCGGAGTGGCCACTGCCGTGGCGCTGGGCGGACCAGGCGCCGTGTTCTGGTGCTGGCTCACAGGTGTTTTCGGGATGTCCACAAAATATGCCGAAGGATTGCTGGCTGTGAAATACCGGGTCAAAAACAAATCGGGCGAAATGATTGGCGGACCGATGTACGCGTTGGAACGCGGACTGGGCATGAAATGGCTGGGCATCCTGTTCTGTATCTTCACCGCATTGGCTGCTTTCGGTATCGGCAACACGGTGCAGGCCAATTCCATTTCCTTGCTACTCCATGAATCCTACGGAGTATCTACTCACCTGACGGGAGTAGTAATGAGCGTCCTGACTGCGCTTGTGGTGATTGGTGGCGTAAAAAGTATCGCCAAAGTGTGCATGGGACTTGTTCCGCTCATGGCCCTCCTCTATGTGGCAGGCTGCATTTATATTCTGATAGTGAACCACGCATATCTGGGTGCTTCCGTCCGGCTCATTCTGGAATCGGCTTTCTCGGCCCGCGCGGCAGGAAGCGGTTTCGTGGGCACCACGGTGATGATGGCAGCCCGCTACGGCATTGCACGGGGACTTTTTTCCAATGAATCGGGACTGGGCTCTGCTCCTATCGTGGCTGCTGCCGCCCAGACACGCAACCCGGTGCGCCAAGCGCTGGTTTCTTCCACGGGTACCTTCTGGGATACGGTAATCATCTGCGCCCTGACCGGACTGGTGCTGGTAAGCAGCATCCTGGCCTATCCGGACATCGACTACACAAGCGACGCAGCCCTGACCAAGATGGCCTTCGCGAAAATTCCCTATATCGGTACCCCCATCCTGTCATTCGGCATCGTGACTTTCGCTTTCAGCACCATTCTGGGCTGGACGTACTACTCGCAAAAGGCGATGGAATACTTGGGAGGGCGGAAAATTATGCTGGCCTACCGGCTGGTGTGGATTGTAATGGTGTATGTAGGTTCCGTAGTCAATCTGTCCCTCGTGTGGAACTTTGCGGATGTAGCCAATGCCCTCATGGCCATCCCAAACCTCATCTCCCTGCTTCTGCTCTCGGGTGTTATCGTCAGCGAAACCCGGAAATATCTCTGGAACGACCGCTTGAATGACTATCACGAGGAATGAGATGGACCTCCCAAACAGAGAAATTGTCCATAAAAAAAACGCACTTGCGCTTCCCTGAAAACGTACTTACGTTTTACTTCAAACGCACTTACGTTTTACCTGAAACGTACTTGCGTTTTGAATCAAATGCACTTGCGTTTTTCTCAGTCTCTGTCCTACACTACCCCACTCCTGCACTAACAAACAGAAACACAACAGCTTAGAAAACACATATTAGAAAAGCCATTTTTGGGGAAGGATACGCAAGGAAATAAAAAACCCCGAAGAACTCCTGCAAGTCTCCGGGGCGGAAAAGGTCAAAATATTTCTTTATTTTATTTTGCTTCGTTCAAGTCGATACCTTTATTGCGCAGTGTCATGGCCATCAGACGTACGTAGTTTGAATACTGCTTTTCGTCCAGTGTCTGCTTCATCAGCTTCAAGTTACCATAGACTGCCTTACGGACTTTTTCCTTATTGTCAGTCTTTGAAGCGTTGGCGCGAGTCATTTCCTGTTCAAAGTAGTCGCAGATATCAGCCACCTTCTCGTGCTGAGTAGATGACAGGTTCAGATACTGAGTCAGTTTAGACTTGTTGATTGAACCGTTCCACTTCTGTGCGTTGTTGTTTTCGTTCACACCTTCTGCAAACATAGAAACTGAAAATGCCAATGCGGCTACCAATGTTAATCCTAATCTTTTCATACCTTTAAAATCTTTTACCTAAAAACTTTGTTACCTAAATAATTCTCTAGTTTAGCTCGAGCTATTTCTTTTTACCGATGCAAAGATAAGAACATGTTGAACAACACAAAAACAAACTAAAGAAAAAATCGCTCACCCCCTATCATTTATTGACGTATATCAAGAAAGGAGTGTCAAAATGAACAAATTCTTCACACTTTTGTAATATAAAGCTGCATTTATCATCCAATTCCGAGCCAATCTGCAAAAACTGGGACGAATTCTTGCTCCCGATGCGGAATCCACCGGATACACCGAACTGTTCCTATGGAAGAATACCGGAAGCCTGTTTGTCAGGACCGCAGCCTCTGACAGTATTCCGACGGAGTGACACCCTCCTGCTTTTTGAACATACGGCTGAAATGCTGGGAATATTCGAAACCAAGGCGCTCCGCCACCTGGGATACGGTTTCTCCGGCAGCAAGCCCGTTTTTGGCAAGCCGGACAACAAACCGACGGATATGGTTGCTCGCCGTGTCACCAGTAGTCTTTTTGATGACATCGCCGAAGTAATTGGGCGACATGCAAAGCTTGTCCGCGCAATACTGTACGGTGGGCAGCCCTAAGCGCAGTTGGAGTTTATCCTCAAAATAGCTGTGCAGCAGCCGGTCGAAACGCACGAGAATATCGGAATTTTCAATCTTTCGAGTGATAAACTGGCGATTGTAGAAACGTTGGCAGAAGTTGAGTGCCAGTTCAATGTAACCTACGAGGATGGCGTTTTGAAGTTCATCTGGCTTCTTTCCGAGTTCTTCACGCATTTGCCGCATCAGGGAAACAAGGATGTCATGCTCCTCGGCAGTCATATGCAAGGCTTCATTGACACGATAATCAAAGAAAGAATAATCTTTGATGTGCTTCTCCAACGAAAAGCCGTGCAACAGGTCGGGATGAAAAAGAAGCGCCCAACCGGTAATCTCCACCCTCTCCCCATTGTCTTCCTTACCTCCCACCTGTCCGGGGGCCACGCAGAGCAACGTACCTTTATGATAATCATACCTGCCACAACCGTAATCCAGTTCCACGTTGGCATCGTCACGCAGGAAAAGCCCGTACACGCTGTAGTTGTTCAGGCTGTGGCGTATGGGCGACACCTCCGCATAGTCTATCACGCAGACCCACGGATGAGGTCCGGGGCACCCGAGGTAACTGCTGTAATCGTTTACATTCTTTACTTTCAATATCTTGCTCATCTTCCTTCCAATCACACTGAAACAAAGATAAAACATTTCATCCACAATATCTTAAACAAAGAGGAAAATACGGAAAAAAGAAAAGCCCCTGCACCAAGCAGAGGCTTTCTTTATTTCAAGACTTATAATTTTCTTGATTATCCGCCGAAGTTATCATACATGATAGAAGAGCTTTCAACGCCCAGGCTATCCAGCATGTTAACCACAGCTTTCGACATCGGACCAGGACCACACATGTAGTATTCGATGTCTTCCGGAGCTTCGTGGTCTTTCAGGTAAGTGTTGTACATTACCTGATGAACGAATCCCGGAGTGTACTTCACGCCCGCTGCATCGGCTGCCGGATCCGGACGGTCGAGTGCCAAGTGGAAGTGGAAGTTCGAGAAGTCTTTTTCCAACTGCAGGAAGTCTTGCAGAT
Source organism: Bacteroides mediterraneensis (assembly GCF_025993685.1). Lineage (NCBI taxonomy): Bacteria > Pseudomonadati > Bacteroidota > Bacteroidia > Bacteroidales > Bacteroidaceae > Bacteroides > Bacteroides mediterraneensis. The sequence continues at coordinate 1,974,238 of NZ_DAJPEN010000001.1, forward strand.
AGAACACTTCGTTCAGCGCACGGGCACCATAGAAGTAGTGCAGTTCGCGGTCTCTTGTGTTCAACGTACGAGTCATGTGCATAATCTGTGCACGCAACGGAGCCATACCGGCACCACCACCGACCCAGATCATTTCCTTCTTAGAGTCGAAAATCGGATGGAAGTCTCCGTAAGGACCACTCATCAGCACCTTGTCGCCCGGTTTCAGGGTAAAGATGTAAGAAGAAGCGATACCCGGCATCACATCCATGAAACCACTACGGTCGGGTTTGAACGGCGGAGTAGCGATACGTACCGTCAGCATGAATACGTCGCCTTCAGCCGGATAGTTGGCCATAGAGTAAGCACGGATGGTTTCTTCCTCGTTTTTACACTTCAGGTTGAACAAACCGAACTTTTCCCATGCAGGCAGATATTCCTTACCGATAAGGTCTTTATCGATATCCTTGTTGTAGTCCATTTCATATTTAGGAATCTTGATCTGTGCGTAAGAACCCGGGATGAAGTCCATGTGGGCACCCTTAGGCAACTGCACCTTGAATTCCTTGATGAAAGTAGCCACGTTCTTGTTGGAGATAACGGTACATTCGTATTCCTTTACACCCATTACAGATTCAGGCACCTTGATAGACAAGTCACCTTTCACCTTCACCTGGCAGCCCAGACGCCAGTGGTCTTTCTGCTGCTTGCGGCTGAAGTGACTCACTTCAGAAGGCAGGATTTCGCCGCCTCCTTCTACCACCTGACATTTACACTGTCCGCAAGAACCCTTACCACCACAAGCCGACGGCAAGAATACGCCGTTAACGGCCAGTGTGTTCAGCAACGTAGAGCCGGATTCCACTTCCATTTCCTTGTCGCCGTTGATAGTCAGTTTCACGTTGCCGGAAGCCACAAGGAAATTCTTTGCTACCAGCAGGATGACTACCAGCACCAGAATAGTCACCAGGAATACTCCAATGCTCGCTAAAATAAAATTCATATCCATTGTCTTATTCCTTTCCTATTAGATGTTCAAACCAGAGAAACACATAAATGCCATTGCCATCAGACCTACAGTGATGAAAGTGATACCCAGTCCTCTCAGCGGAGCAGGTACGTCAGAGTAAGCCATTTTCTCACGGATGGCAGCCAGACCTACGATCGCCAGCATCCAGCCGAGACCTGAACCCAGGGCGTATGAGATAGAATCCCAGATGTCGCCGATGTATTTCGGGTCAGACGGGCTCAGCGTGATACGCTGCTGCATGAACAGAGAAGCACCCATGATGGCACAGTTTACAGCAATCAGCGGCAGGAAGATACCCAGTGACGCATACAGTGAAGGACTGAAGCGTTCTACCACCATTTCCACCAGCTGAACGATAGCCGCGATTACGGCAATGAAGAGGATGAAGCTCAAGAAGCTCAGGTCAATTCCCAGAATGCCGTCGGCAGCCAGCACCTTCGTCTGCAACAGGTAGTTGACCGGCAAGGTAACCACCAGCACGAAAGTTACGGCAATACCCAGACCGAGGGCAGTCTTCACGTTCTTCGAAACAGCCAAGTATGAACACATACCCAGGAAGAACGCAAATATCATATTGTCCACAAAGATTGAGCGGACCAATAAACTAAAAAAATGTTCCATAATTCTGGATTTTTAATTTCCGTTTTTGGTTAATAATTATTCTTTGTCTTGCAGTTCTTTGTGTTTAGCACGCTGGTACCAAATCAGGCACGCTACGATAATCAAAGCCATCGGCGGCATCAACATCAAACCGTTGTTCACATAACCGGCACTCTTGATGGCGTCGTAGTTCAGAATATTGAATCCCAGCAGGGTACCTGAACCCAGCAGCTCACGGAAGAATGCAACGATTACCAGAATCTTGGCATAACCCAGACCGTTACCGATACCGTCCAAGCAAGATTCCCACGGGCCGTTTGACATGGCGAATGCTTCCAGACGTCCCATCAGGATACAGTTGGTAATAATCAAACCTACGTAAACAGACAGCTGTACGCTCACGTCGTAGGCAAAAGCCTTCAACAGTTCACTTACGATAGTTACCAAGGCAGCCACTACCACCAGCTGTACGATGATACGGATACGGTTAGGAACAGTCTTACGCAACAAGGAGATTACCACATTAGAGAAAGCAGTAATGATGGTTACAGAAAGACCCATTACGATGGCCGGTTCCAGTTTGGAAGTTACGGCCAAAGCAGAACAGATACCCAACACCTGTACGGTCACCGGGTTGTTCATGCTGATCGGAGCAGAAAATACTTCTTTGTTTTTAGCTGAAAATAAACTTCCCATTATCGTTCTCCTCCTTATTCTTTAGATGTTAAAAATTTAGTGTAATGTGCCATACATCCTTTCAGCATCGTGTCCACACCTACTGAAGTGATTGTACCACCAGAGATACCGTCGACCTGGAATTCCGGATTTTCTACCTTTCCGTTCTTTACGACTCCCAGACCTACGTTGTCGCCGTCCATCACATGTTTGTCCTTGAATTCACTCTGGAAATGTTCTCCTGCGATTTCAGCTCCCAGACCCGGAGTTTCAGATGCATGAGAGAAGTAAGTGCCGTATACGGTGTTCTTGTCTTCGTTCAGGGCTACATATCCCCAGATAGCACCCCAAAGACCTGCACCATATACAGGAATCACATATTTAGTCTGTCCGTCCACTTCGCACACGAAGATGTGGGCACGACCGTTTTCCTTGAAATCCTTTTCGTATGAAGTCACGAAAGCGCCTTCGTACGGAGTCAGTGTGCCGTCTTCAGCAACCACCATATCCGATTTCACGACTTTGGCAAATTCAGCTTCTGCATCCTGCACCCCTTTGATGCCCAGAGAAGAAAGAATCTGCTTCTTAGTATCCAGCTCTACGTTCTTTCCCTGCAAGTCGCGCAAAGAAGAGTTGACGAAAGCCAGCAAGAATGCTACGATAACAACCATTACCGAAGCATAAATGATAGTATAAGAGTTACTATTGGTATTCATTGTATTTTCGGTTTTTATTTGTTAGACATAGCACGTTTTGCACGGCGGGAAATATTGCCCTGAACCACTACATAGTCGATCAGCGGAGCAAAGATGTTCATCAGCAGGATAGCCAGCATCATACCTTCTGGATAACCCGGATTCAGCACACGGATAATGATAGCCATGGCACCAATCAGGAAACCATACAGGAACTTACCGTTTTCCGTACGTGAAGAAGTCACAGGGTCGGTAGCCATAAATACGGCACCGAAGCAGAAGCCACCCAGACACAGATGTTCGTACCAAGGCATCTTCGCCATGGCTGTGTCCGGACCGATGGTATTGAAAATCCAGCCCATGATGGCACCACCTACAAATACAGACAACATCGTTTTCCAGCTTGCTACGCCAGACCACAACAGGATAACCGCACCGATAGCGATGGCGATGACACTGGTCTCACCGATAGAACCCGGAATCAAACCTGTTACCATATCCCAAGAAAAAGCAGGATATGCCATGGCGTCTGTAGCCGTAGAAGCCTGTCCCAGTGCAGTAGCAGCTGTCAAGCCATCTACTGTATGGCCCAGTCCGAAAATGCTGTCGCTGGAAACCCAAACCGTATCACCAGACATCTTGGTTGGATAAGCAAAGAACAAGAAAGCACGGGTAATCAACGCAGGGTTGAAAATGTTCATACCTGTACCACCGAACACTTCCTTGGCAAAAATTACAGAGAAGGCAGTTGCTACAGCCAGCATCCACAACGGACAGTCAACCGGCACAATCATCGGAATCAACATACCAGAAACCAAGAAACCTTCCTGAATTTCTTCCTTCTTCCACTGAGCTACCACAAATTCGATTCCCAGACCGACTACGTATGAAACAATGATTTTCGGCAATACGGCCAGGAAACCATAACCGAACATTTCAATAAAGCTACCTTCCACATTGGTTGCATGGAAATGCTGGTAACCCACATTATACATACCGAACAACAGGGCCGGTATCAGGGCAATCACCACAAACGACATGATACGTTTGCTATCAATCGCATCGTGGATGTGCGTACCTGTCTTCGAAGTTGTGTTCGGAACAAACAGGAATGTTTCAAACCCGTCGAACACAGAACGAAAAGCATGAAATTTGCCTCCCTCTTCAAAGTTAGGCTTTATCTTATCGAGATAATTTCTTAACGCGTTCATTTATTAATAATAGTTTTAGTTAGCATTAACACATTTCACGGCGGAGCATGTCGAGTCCGTCACGTACGATACGCTGCAATTCCATTTTTGAAGAGCAGACAAATTCACACAAGGCAAAATCTTCTGGAGCCACCTCATAGATACCAAGTGCTTCCATACGGTCGATGTCGCCCGCAATGATAGCCTTAATCAGGTATTCCGGCAGAATATCCATCGGAAGAACATGATCGTATTCGTTCGACATAATCATGTGGCGTTCACCACCCTTCACACGTGCATCCAATACATATTCTTTCTTTTTGCCCATCATCCAGCTGAAATAAGAATGGCTGGTACTGAAGTCGTTCAGACGCGGCATAATCCAACCCAGCATTTCGTGTACGTCGCTTCCTTCCGGAATCACTGTCACCTGGCTATGGAAAGCTCCCAGATAACCGTTGGCAGTAATCTGCTTGCCGGTCAACACGTTACCGCTGATATAGCGCAAAGCCTTACCTGTAGTTACATTGTTTGCAAATACACCGGTCAGCAGTGCACCTACTTTCAGTTTCACATAAGCAGGTTTCAACACTTCGGAACCGGTTACAGCTACCGTACGGGTTAAATCCACACGACCTGTATTAAACAGACGGCCAATAAAAATCACAGCCTGTGGATCAATGGTCCAAACGGTTTCACCTTTATTCACCGGAGCGATATGGTTGATTTGCACCCCCACATTACCAGCAGGATGAGGCCCGTCAAACACATTGATTTCTACATTCTTCGCCTGTGTCAAAGCCGGTGATTTCTGTTTTACGCTGATACTCAAGTAAGTCTTGGCAATCTTAGCCAAGGCATCCAATCCAGTCTGGAAATTTGCCTCTTCCCCTGCGAGGGCGAATTCAAACTCAGGCGCCAGCGGATTCGTATCGAAAGCAGAAACAAAGATGGCACGAGGTGCGACCGTCGGGTCTGCAATCACATCGTACGGACGCTGACGGATAAATGCGAATAAACCGGCATTCAGCAGCGCTTCCTTTACAGCAGCCCCATCGAGTGCACCTACGCTCTTCTTGCCAAATTCTTCGAAATCCTGTTCCGTAGCAGCCTGTACGGTAATGCTCATCACCTTACGTCTTGCTCCACGCTCTACGCTTGTTACTACGCCACTTACCGGCGAAACAAATTTCACTTCTGGATGATTCTTGTCTACAAACAAGGGTCCTCCGGCCATGACATATTCCTGCTCTTTCACGACTACTTTCGGAGTTACGCCTGTAAAATCATCGGGACACAGTGAATAGAATCCCGGCTCTTTCACAGCCACCACCTCTGCAGCAGCCTTGCCTTTCAGGTTTATGTCTAAGCCTTTACGCAATTTAATTAAATTTGCCATGTTAGGTTATAAAAAATGGTTTTCTATTTTGCGTGCAAAATTAAATAAAAAAGAGGTGAAAAAAGAATATTTGCCCATCGAATTAGAGAAATATTTCTTTATATCGAAAGGCAAATATTAAATAGATATGACAAAATGACGATTCTGCCATATAGAGAAAGCAAAAATTTGCTCTAATAACCTTTATGCTGATGTAGCTGAGAATTCATGTCAATGACTCTTTCCGGAATAGGGAATACCGTAGTATACCCGTTTTCCTCTCCAGGAAGTTGAGGGCGACAGCTGTACGAACGGGTAAAAACGCCAAAACGAATCATATCCTGACGTCTCCATCCTTCCCAGGCCAGCTCCATCATACGTTCCTTCAACAAATTTTCAAGTGTGGCAGGTCTTTCCTCCATCCTTGCCCTGCTACGTACCCGGTTCAATTCCATGTCCCCGTTTTCCCCATTGCGCACTTTGGCCTCACTCTGCATGAGCAACACATCTGCATAACGGAAAAGAACGATATCATTATCCAGCAGTTTCCCATCTTTAAGAGCCGTAGGATCCACTTGATATTTCTTCATCCGTGCTCCAGCGGTCTTTTCCCAAGGCTTTCCTGAAACATCCAGGGCCACTTTCCAAGGCTCATACACCAAAGGAGTCACTCCATCATCCAGCACAATCTGACGCCCTTCCAAGTCTTTTACCGGCCCTGCAAAATAACAATCATCAAAACGAGCATCCATTTGTGGCGTGTCATAACCGAAAGTTTCCAGGACCTCTTTCGTGGCTGATGCACCATTTTCACCCCCCAATCCATAAGCCTTGGCATGGTTATAGTGCCGGGAACGGAACAAATAAACAAACTGGTTCGTATACAAAGTCTTGCTCATAGGAATCACGAATATATTCTCTGTAGAGGATTCATTGAATACTGCAAAGTTCGCCGCATAGTCTGCTTCCAATTCATATCCGGCCATCGTAATTTTATCGCAATAATCACACACAGTTTGCCAAACATTCCGCTGCCTTCCGTCCACCTCGAAGACAAGTGATTTCCCGTCCGGTCTATGGCCATCAGTCCAGTCATCGTCAGCATATACTTCCGCATTCAAAGCCAGTTTCGCCAACAGAAACCAAACTACAGGACGAGTGATTCTCCCATAATAAACGCCCGGCTGATTGCTTCGTTCCTCGCTCAAAAAAGGCTCCGATTCCATAAGCTCTTTCACTATGAATCCAAACACTTTAGACCGTTTTTCCTGAACTATATCTTCAAGTGCAGGAGTACTCTTTTCAATCAGAGGAATCTCCCCGAAAAGGTCCATGATATAATAATAAAACAAGGCTCTTAACGCCCTCACCTCCGCCACAAAGGGAGTTACATTTTCCTCCGGATGTAACGTTGCAAAAGCCTGAATTTTTTCCAGCGAACTGTTACACAATATCACCGTACGATAAAGATACTCCCAAGTAGCATAAATAGCCTCGTTGTTTACTCCCCAACGATGCAAGTATAACCCTTGCCAGAATCCTCCGTCATACCAGTCTCCTCCGCGAGTAGGCATCATTGCCTCATCCGTGGTAAAAGTATTCAGGTCGTACACCCCTCGCCCAGTACCTTGCAGCCCCTGACTGTCGGCATAACCTCCCACATAATTATACAGGGAAAGCACCCCGTTACGCTGTACGTCTGATAAGGTGGAATAAGCCGCCTCCTCATCCATCCGGTCCTTGGGTTCCTCTTCCAGATACGCACTGCAGGAAGCTCCTATAAGTAGAGAGATGGGTATAAAAATTAATTTATATATTCCTTTCATAATAAATCGATTAAAAGTTAAGACTTAGACTAACAATATAAGTTCTGGAAAGTGGATATGTACGCTTGTCATCCACTCCGAAAGTACCGTCTACCAGCGTGGAATTGATAAGCGGAGTCAGCCCTGAATACCCGGAAATGGTACCCAGATTATTAACCGTGAGAGCCAACCTTGCGCCATGCAAGAAACGCTGCTTACGAAGCGGGATATTCCACCCTACAGTCAGATAATCAAAATTCACATAGTCCCCGCTTTCCAGCCAGTAATCTGTGGCCGTCAGGTCCCGTATGTCCCGTGCCGGAGCCTCCGCCAACACATTGTAATCCGGCAGACTGTTCATGTTCATATACGTCAGAGCCGTTCCGTTATAAATCTTGTGCCCGAATGCCCCGTTAATCTGAAGTGACACATCGAAACGCTTGTAACGGAAGCTGATATTCGAACCCAGTAAAGTCTTGGGAGTAGCCTGCCCAGCCACATACCGGTCTTCTCCATCCTCCAAGTTCACTCCTCCTCCATTCAGGTCGGCTATCTGGTAAACATACCCCCCGTTCCCATCCGAAACGAGTCCCTCGCAATGTGGCAAATAGAACACTCCCAACGGTTGTCCCACAATCTGGTACACGATATTGTTATACCCACCGTGCAGACCGGCACCATTCAAGCTTGCCAATGCTGTATATTGTGCCGCACTGACATATTCTCCTTCATACATACCGCTCAGCGACAGGAGCTTGTTGCGCTGGAATGTCACATTCGCATTAATATTCAATTCCATATCCTTGGTACGCAACGGAGTCAGACCAATGGAAAGCTCCATACCGCTGTTCCGCATGGAACCCAAATTGGCGAGCAGTTTGTTGTAAGCGAAAGGTGGCACACTCACATCATACTGATATAGCATATCCCTTGTTTTAGAGAGGTAATAGTTCACCGAAAGCAAAAGACGATTCCCATAAAAGCCCATATCCACTCCCGCATTGAAAGTGGATTTGACCTCCCATTTCAGATTCGGATTGACATTCTTCAAACTCTCATACGTTACCAATGGCGAATTACCTACCGGAGCTACTCCATTCGGACGTACCAGCGCCATGGTTGTGTATGAATCAATTCCTCCCTGATTACCGGCAAGTCCATACCCTACTCTTAGCTTCAGATTATCAATCCACCGGATATGTTTCATGAACTCTTCCTGCGTCACATTCCAAGCCGCAGAAACTGACGGAAAAATGCCCCATTTATGTTTCCGTCCAAACTTGGAAGAGGCATCCGTACGCAAGTTTACCGTCCACACATAACGGTCATCATAGGTATAATTCACACGCCCCAGAAAAGACACCAGGTGCGGTTCCTCATAATAGGAACCAGTTCCCTCCCATGGACGCAACGCCCCTCCCTGCAAGCTATGATAGCCCAGCTCATTCGACGAGAAATTGGTCGTCGTAGTATAAAAACCTTGGAAGCGGTCTTTTTCCGCCTCTCCCAGCGCCAGCACATCCAGGAAATGAGCCCCAAACCGCTTCTGATAGGTTAGCATCAAATTTCCCAATAAAGATTCCGCCTTCCGAGTGCCGCGATATGCCTGTCCGTTTCCCCACACCGTAGTAGGCAGAAACTGTGCATTTTCGGTTGTGCTATAAGTATAAGAACCGAACAACACCAGTTTCAGATCTTTCCACAAATGGAAAGTCAGACGGGCATGCGAGCTGAAATATGAGGTCTCTTCCCGGTTGTCCACGTCCATCCATGCCAGAGGATTTGTAATCTGGCTGGCAGTAGTAATCTGGTCCCATCCTCCGGTAAGCGGATCAGGAAAATCCGGAAAGGTCGGATTAAATGCGGCTGCCGAATAAAATGTTTTCTGCAAATCGAACAACGTCCGGTCCCGCTTCATCGAGCCGAATAATCCCAATTCACAGTCAATCAGCCCGTCAAGCATCTTCTGCGACATATTCATATTGGCCGTAAACAGTTTCATTCCCTCATTCTGAATCACCCCTTCACGGTTTTGGAAACCTAAGGACACCCTATAGTTGGAAGCCTCTCCGCCTCCGTAAAACGCAATATTATGATTCTGTTGTAAACCCGTCCGTTCGATAGCCTTCTGAAAATCCGTATCATATCCTTTATCGAGAATACTCCACCCACGCTCTGCCGCCAAACGGCGATATTCTGCCCCCGACAACATATCCAATCTACGATAAGCATGTGAGATGCCAAAACTGCCATTGTAATTGACACGGGTCTTTCCAGCCCGACCCTTTTTGGTCACAATATTGATTACACCGGATGCCCCACGGGAACCATACTGAGCCGTTTCTGAGGCATCCTTCAGAATAGTGAAAGACTCTATATCAGCAGGATACACCGATGCCAGCATAGTCAAATCACCCAATACCCCATCCACAATAATCAGCGGATCGTTTCCGCTGGTCAACGAAGTCGTACCTCGCAAACGTACGGATTCCAAGGCCGCCATTCCATTGTTGCTCTTCAGGATAGTAAGTCCCGACACACGCCCCTGAATAGCCTCCAGCGGATTAGTAATCAGTTCTCTGTTCATCTGCTTTTCCGTAATCTGTTCCACGGACCCAGAAATATTCTTTAAACTTCCACGAGCATATCCGATGGTATAAACAGAATCAGGAGGTAACTCGTTCTCATTCTGGTTTTGTGCGTAAAGAGGTACTCCGCCCAGACACCCCCAAAACAGGAGACCACAAAATACGCGAGAAACCGGTCGTATCTCATCCATAGCAAAATCATTTAAGGTTAAAAACAAAAAGGCGTGAAGATATTTCAATATCTCCCCGCCTTGTCCACAACATTCTTTTCACAAAGAAAAGATTTTTTCCGCGATAAAACAAGTCCTTCGACTGGTTATTTCAGCATTTGGTCATTTTTCCTCTGCAAACATCGGATCCCAAGCTGGAAGCTGTATAGGCTTCTGCTTGAAAATATCCAGTACCTTTTTCGGCACATATTTGGTTTCCAGCACCAAACGGAACATGTATTCATTGAACCACTCATCGGTCATAATCAGATGCCCCTGATAACCGGCAGAAGCTCCCCAGCTGTTTTCCACCATCCATTTTTTCGGCTTTCCATTTTCATCCAAGTCAACAGCCATCAGTGTCATAGCATGAGCCGACATACTGGCAAAAGTCTGAATACGCTGTTTCTTGTCCATACCGAAAGTCGTCCCCATCAACGAGCCGAAATCATAATTATTCACATCCAGCAGTCCACGCTTGCTGTCCAACTGGGTCACATCGCTGGAAAAATACATCCGGGTACTGTCTTTCAGGGAAGCGATGGCCATCTCCTTGATTTCCTCCACCGGCAGATTCACATACGTCCAGTTCTTACCATCGTAACAATGACGGTCGTACGCTATTTCATAACACTTATAATACTCACGCGACGGATCATTCATCACCATCACGTAATTAGTCAGCAAGTTCTTGTCGCCATATTTTTCCAGAAAAGTCATCGGTGTATGATGTTCCGTTGCCACCACATTGCCTTTGCTGTCCTTACGTACATAATCGAACGAAGTCGGCGGTACACCCAGTGTCAGCACCAGCATCCGGTAGACCGTACCCAACATCTCTTCTTTCCGTTGTTCAATGATTGCCGTTTTTTCTCCCTTTGCCGACAAATCTCTCAGTTCCAATCCGAACTCCTTCAATTTCAATCCAATCAAAGACGACATGTAACTGGTGTGCTCACTGCTGTATGTTTCCGGCATAGCTTCCTTAGGTACCAATCCATATTTCGATACAATATCGGCTACCCCCGTAAAGGTCCCCCCATCGCTCAACGGATGTTTGAACAGCCATTCCACCGTCTGGTTACTCATCGGTTTTCCAGCCGTTTCAATTACCCCTTGCAGAAACAGATTCGATTTCTCCAGCTGGTCCCAAAAGAAACAATACACCTGTGAGAATTCCAATCCAGGCAAATCATATTTGGCAATAGCCTTGGCACGCATCACATTCAGTCCCGTAAACAGCCAGCAACGGCCCGATGACTGCTGGTCGGTAATTCCCTTTGATTCCACCTTGATGGAAAAATCCGTATTCACCGCTTGCTGGTTTGCCTGGTTTAATGCCAATTCCTTGATGCTGGTACCTCCCATGGCATTGCGCAAAGCCTTGTCGGCAACCGTATTCTGATAACTACTCTGAATTTTCTTCAGCATGTCGGGAGAAATCCCCCCTTCTTGCGCCTGCAATGCCAGCCCGAAAGCCAGCAGACAGGCAGCCAATGTTACGTGTTTCTGGTTCATTCTTTTATGGTTTTAATGAAAATGATTCTTAGTCTTTTTTCGCCGGACGCACAATCTTGTAGCCGATGCACGCCACAAAAATACTCATCAGCGGGCTCAGATAGTTGAAGAAGCAATATGGCAGATACACCAGTGTAGGCACACTCAATATCGTAGCCTGCGTCATGCCACACGTGTTCCAGGGAATCAGCGGACTAGTTACTGTCACGGCATCCTCCGTCGTACGGCTCAACAAACGCGACTCATACCCGTTCTTCTTATAAATATCCTTGAACATGTTCCCGGTGAGAATAATCGAAATATACTGGTCGGCAGTAGCCAGGTTCAGAAACAGGCCGGATGCCACCGTAGCCGCCACCGTTCCGGCCAGCTTATGCGTCAGATGCACAAACATGCGCGTGATACTGCCCAACATACCGCAAGCCGTCATCGCCCCTCCCAAACACATGGCACAGATAATCAGCCATACCGTATCCATCATACCTCCCATCCCACGGGTAGCAATCAGTTCGGTCAGTTCCGGACTAGAAGCCGGCACCGATGTACTGCTCGACAAGGTCATCAGTACTCCTTTATACAAAGCCTCGGCACCGCTTACCCCTTCGCCAGCCACTTCTTTCAAGACATCCGTCTGGAACACCAGCATACATATCACTGCCAGTGCAGTCGAAACGAACAAGGTTATGATAGACGAGACCTTCCGGGCAATCAATATTCCCGTCACAACCGGGACCAGGAGCACCCACAAAGTAATGTGAAAACGTTCAGCCAGTCCGGAAGTAAACACCGACATCTGTGAACTGTCTGTCACCTCATGTGAAAATCCGGCCACCGTAAAAATAACCAGTGCAATCATAATCGAAGGTACCGTAGTGTACATCATGTAGCGGATGTGTGTAAACAAGGGAGTATCTGTCACCGAAGAAGCCAGAATAGTCGTATCCGAAAGCGGAGATACTTTATCCCCGAAATAGGCACCCGACACGATGGCCCCAGCAATCCAACCCTCGTCAAACCCCTGTGCCTTCCCTATTCCCATCAATGCAATGCCAATAGTAGCGATGGTAGTCCACGAACTACCCGTCATAACCGACACCACGGCACAAATCGCACAACAAGAAACCAGAAAGAACTTCGGATGAATAATCTGCACACCATAATATATCAGTGTGGGCACTACTCCTCCCAACATCCAGGCCGCAGACAAAGAACCGATAATCAACAAAATAATCAAAGCTGAACTTACCCCGGCAATGTTGTTCACAATGGCATGTTCAATGTCTTTCCAACTCACTCCATACCGCCCCATTCCCAAAGCAGCACATAAAGCTGTGGCCAATAGCAAACAAATCTGGCTTCCCCCGCCCAATGCGTCAGATCCCAGTAGACGAATCGTAAAGAAAAGTAATACTACCAGAGCCAGCACCGGCAACAATGAAACCAGTGGAGAAGGAATTTTCAGTTTCTGTGTCATTTTTGTCAATCTAAATCAAATTTATTCTTATTCTGTAAAAACGGCACAAATTTCCGAATATTTTTCCAAATATCCGCATAAATTCCACTTTTATTTATACTATCCAGGGATAAAATGCATAAAAATAGAAAATCAATCCTAAAATCACAAGAAAGAGGCCAGAGTCGCTAAAACTTAAAAACTGCTAATACCCGTATTTAAGAACCTTTTCTTCAACAGTTATTTGTACTTTTGTTTAGCAAATGTATAAGAACAAGGATGAGCAAAGCCAGGCGCATAAAACAATTCATACGTATTACGGTCATTTCCGCACTGACACTTTATTTCGGTCTGATAGCCCTAATCAGCCTTCCAGCTGTCCAACACCGCATCAGCACGTATGCTGCCCGTGAACTCTCCAAGCTCACACAGGCAGAAGTCCGCATCGGTAATGTCGACCTGGGACTGCTCAACCGTGTTGTCATTCAAAACGTACAAATAAAAGACCGGCAAGGAAAAGATATGCTGGGCATTTCACGTTTTTCCGTCAAACTGGATATCCCTTCTCTCTTCCAGAAAAAAATCCGTATCAGCAGTATACAGCTATTCGGACTGGATGCCCACCTGACCCGCACTAGTCCACAAGCACCGCTCAATTGCCAGTTTCTGATTGACACTTTTGCTTCAAAAGATACCACAAAAAAAGAAAACAACCTCGACCTGCGCATCAACTCTGTGCTGATACGCCGTGGGCAGGTACACTACGACGTACTATCGGAGGCCTATACCCCCCGTCAGTTCAATCCTCAACATATCGGAATCAGTGAACTCTCGGCTACAATTTCGCTCAAAGCCCTGCAAAAGGATTCCCTCAATGCGCAAATCCGCCGCATGAGCTTCCACGAGCAAAGTGGTTTCAGTCTGAAAAAATTCACTCTAAAAGTTACTGCCAATCCGGAAGGAATCTATTTGCATGAATTATCTCTGAACCTGCCAGCCAGCAGTCTGCAAATAGATACCCTTGCTGCTAAAGGAAACGTAGCTTCCCCTCACTTCCTTTCTGAGGCGGAGACCACTTACATAGGACGGCTACATGCTTCTGTTACCCCAGCCGATATTTCCTATTTTGTACCTTCTTTGCAACATTTCCAGGACTCCCTGCATATTGACCTAAACTTTCATGGAAAAGGACAACTGTTTCAATGCACCAAATTCTACCTGGCCAGCCCACAAAAAGAACTGATTGTACATGCCGAAGGAATGCTCGACCACAGCTCTCCTTCCCGACCTCCCTATTTCTTCGGAAAAATCACCCAAGCCAATATTAGTGAAAAAGCTATCCCTTGGCTGTTCCACAACCTGAAGGGAAATGCGGCAACCCTGCCCGACCTTATTCAACGCTTGGGCTTTCTTAAATTTCAAGGCGATGTCTCAGGCTATCCTTCCCGCCTTACAGCTCATGGCACGCTGCAAAGCCGCCCCGGTCTGCTCAATGCCAACATGACCATGCATACCGACACCCTAACCCTGCAAAGGAGTTACTCTGGAAAAGTGTCTACCACCGATTTCGAATTAGGCAAACTGCTGGACAAAGATGAACTTGGGAAAACATCATTCGACCTTGAGCTGAACGGATTGCAATATCGTAACCACCAGCCGGAATCGCACGTAAAAGGTGTGATTTCCTCGCTGGAATACAACCATTACCAGTACCAGCACATCATGCTGAACGGCGATTTCAAGCCGGGAGGTTTCAACGGACATTTAGCACTCGACGACGACAATGGGCAAATCACCATCGACGGTAATTTCGTTACCCAACAGGCTGTTCCCGACTTCAATCTGCGGATGAAAGTACGCAACTTCCGTCCCCACAAACTGCATCTCACTAAAAAATATGAGGATACAGACATAGCCCTAAACCTGGCCGCTGATTTTTCCGGCCATTCCATCGATGACATCCAAGGGAAAATCAACCTCGACAGTCTCTCGGTACATACGGCAGATGCAAGTCTGGACTATTTTCTGCCTCGTTTACAAATTAATGCCACCCGATTGACTTATAATGCCGAAATAAAAGAAATACGCATCGACTCCCCGTTCCTCACTGGAAGCGTGCAAGGGAAATATGCCTATCACACATTATTAAAAAGCATCGAGAAAGTTATCCAAAAACATATCCCCTCCTTGTTCCCATCCGGAAAGAATGGCAAAGGGAAAAAATCGCAAGAGCTGAACAACCGGTTCCGTTTCCAGTTCCGTATGGAAAACAGTGAGTTCTTGTCGAAAGTACTGCACATTCCTTTCGAACTGCAAATGCCGGCCAGCTTGTCCGGCTATCTCAATGACAGCCTCTCACAGATGCGCGTCAGTGGTTCTCTGCCCCAATTCACCTACAACGGTAAATATTACGAATCAGGTACTCTCCTGTGTGAGAACCGTCCCGACGCACTGCAATGCCAGTTCCGTGCCGGGACGCTGATGAAGAAAGGTGCTATGTTCAACCTGTCACTTATCACACGGGCACAACATGACCAACTGCACACCACGCTCTATTGGGGCAACAACACTTCCCAGACTTACAGCGGAAAGGTAGATGCCATAGCCTCCTTCAGTCAAGACAATCTGCGTAACGAACTCCACACACGTGTGGATATCCAACCTAGCCAGATTATCCTGAACGATACCACTTGGCACATTCATCCGGCTACCGTAGAAATCGCCAAAGACAGCATAGAGATACACAATTTCCTCTTCGAGCACCGCGACCAGCATCTGAAAATCAACGGAAGATTGGGAAAAACGGAAGCAGACTCTTGCCTGGTGGATTTAAAGAACATCAACCTGCTCTACATCATGGACATGATTCAATTTCACGCCGTACGCTTTGATGGGGGTATCAGCGGGAAGGCCCGTCTGCTGCATGTACTCAAAGACCCCGTGATGGAAGCTCGTCTGGACGTGAAAGATTTCTCTCTGAACCAAGCCCTGCTGGGTCGTGCCGATATTCTTGCCTCTTGGGACAAGGAACTGGGCGGCGTACGCCTGAATGCCGACATACGGCGCGACAGTACCTGTACCACAGGCGTGACAGGCTATGTATCCCCCAAATTGAAAGGACTCGACCTTCAGATTAAGGCCGGAGGTACCCCCCTTGCTTTCCTGCAACCATTTGTGGAAGATATTTTCACAAATGTCCAAGGAGAAGCTTATGGCGACGTACACCTTTTCGGACCTTTCTCCCAGCTCGATCTGGAAGGAAAAGTCAAAGCACGTATGCAGACCAAAATCAACATTCTGAACACCTCATTCATTGCCTCAGCCGATTCGGTCAATATTTCTTCCGGCTTATTCAGCTTCCAGCATGTCCGTCTGCAAGACCTGGAAGGCCATACTGGGATAGTCAACGGGGAACTCCGGCATACCAAGCTGAAAAACCTGAGTTACCGTTTCCGTTTCCAGACCGACCGTATGCTGGTATATGACACTGATCATGAGACACCCGATTTCCCTTTTTACGGGCAGATCTATGCAACCGGTGATGTCCAGCTGCAAGGAGGCGACGGCCAACTGAACGTAGACGGTCAAGTCAGAGCCGACAACCAGACCGAGTTCGTCTATGTATTGGGTACTGCCGCCGAAGCCACCAACTCTAGCTTCGTGACCTTCGTAGACCGTACACCCCGCCGGCAGCAGACCACCATTCAGACAGAAGTCTATCACCCGTTGAACCAGCCCGATCAGAAAGAAGAAGACGACATTCCGACAGCCATCCATCTCAACCTACAGATAGAACCCGCCGAACGTGCCAACATGAAAATTATCATGGATCCGACAGCAGGCGACTATATATCTGCCTACGGGACAGGCAATCTGCGCATCAATTTCTTTAATCAGGGCAATTTCCAAATATTCGGCAATTACAACATCACCGAAGGAATCTATAAAATGAGCATGCAGAACGTCATCCGCAAAGACTTTACCCTGCAACCCGGAGGAGTCGTTTCCTTCAACGGTGATCCTAGAGCGGCCAACCTGAACGTACAAGCCGTCTATACAGTCAATTCTGCTTCCCTCAACGACCTGATAGCCGACGCATCTTCCTCCCGGGGAAATGTACGAGTGAACTGTCTGCTGAACCTGACCGGCAACCTGACCTCTCCGAACCTCAGCTTCGGTCTGGAACTGCCCACTGTGAGCGAGGAAGACCGCGAACTGGTACGCAGCCTCACCAGCACCGAAGAACAGATGAACACGCAAATCATCTACCTGCTGGGAGTCGGCAAATTCTATACCTACGACTATGCCAACAACACCGGGCAAACCGATGCCACCAGCTCGCTAGCCTTCAGCACCTTGTCCGGACAATTGAACAACATGCTCTCGCAGGTTATCGACAACCAGAACTGGAATGTAGGAACCAACCTCACTACCGGCGAGAAAGGCTGGAGCGACGTGGAGGCCGAAGCCATCCTGTCCGGCCGACTGCTAAACAACCGCCTCATCATCAACGGTAACTTCGGCTATCGGGAAAATACCCTGCGTAACACCAACTTCGTGGGCGACTTCGAAGCCATCTGGTTGCTCACCAAGAACGGAGAATTCCGCCTGAGAGGCTACAACCAGACCAACGACCGCTACTTCACCAAGTCGACACTGACCACACAGGGCATCGGTATCATGTACAAAAAAGACTTCATGAACTGGAAAGAACTGGTCGACTGGTTCCTCCGCCGCCGGAAGGCACGCAACAGCAAGCAGAAAAAGGACGACGACGAAAAATACATCCAGAAAAAAGCCGACCTTCCTGCCGCACAAAAGAAAAGAATATCCAACGAAAAATAATTACAATAAATATGGAAAAGACGTACTATCTTCCTGCCGAATGGCACCCACAGAGCTACATACAGCTCACCTGGCCCCATGCAGAAACCGACTGGGCCTATATGCTCGACGAAGTGGAAACCTGCTTTGTCCGCCTGGCGACCGAAATCGCCAAGCGCCAGCCCCTGCTGCTCGTGGCACCGAAATTTCCGGCGGTCCTGGCCGATTTTCCCCACCGTGACCGCATCACGTTTGTAGAGTGTTCCACCAACGACACGTGGGCCCGCGACCACGGGTTCATTACCCTGCTGGAACGGCATACCGACCCCTTGCTGCTCGATTTCTGTTTCAACGGCTGGGGCATGAAATTTGCCGCCTGCAAAGACAACCTCATCAACAGCCGCCTGTTCAAAACCGGCGTGCTCAACGGCGACTATATCAACTGCCGTAACTTCGTACTGGAAGGCGGTTCCATTGAAAGCGACGGAGAAGGTACCCTGCTGACCACCTCGCCCTGTCTGCTGGCCCCCAACCGCAACGACACACTCTCAAGAAAGGACATCGAAGCCTACCTGACGGACCGCTTCAACCTGCGGCAGGTGCTCTGGCTGGACTACGGCTACCTCGCCGGTGACGACACCGACAGCCACGTAGACACCTTGGCTCGTCTCTGTCCCGACCATACCATCACCTACGTGCAGTGTCTGGACAAGGATGACGAGCACTACGGCGCCCTCCGTTCCATGGAAGACCAGCTCAAGAGCTTCCGTACCCTCGACGGAGACCCTTACCGTCTGCTTCCGTTACCGATGCCCGAGGCCATCTACGACGAAAACGGCGAACGTCTTCCGGCTACTTACGCCAACTTCCTGATTATGAACGAGGCGATACTTTATCCTACCTACGACCAGCCGGAACACGATTCCCGTGCCGCCCAGGTACTGGCTGAAGCCTTTCCCGGACGTGAAATCGTAGGCGTGGACTGTCGTGCCCTCATTAAGCAACACGGGTCCCTACACTGTGTCACCATGCAATATCCTGAATCTGTAAAAAACAACATAGAATCATGAAACGAACCATCCGTGTCGGCCTCGTACAGCAATCCTGTACCCCCGACCTCAAACTGAATCTTGAGAAACTGCACCGCAACATTGCCTCCGTGGCACAAGCCGGTGCACAACTGGTAGTGCTCCAGGAACTTCATAACACCCCTTATTTCTGCCAGACAGAAGACACCAACTTGTTCGATCTGGCAGAACCTATCCCCGGTCCTTCCACCGGCTTTTACAGTGAGATAGCTGCCGCCTACCATATTGTACTGGTCACCTCCCTGTTCGAACGCCGCGCCGCCGGACTGTATCACAACACCGCCGTGGTATTCGACGCAGACGGAAGCATTGCCGGAAGGTACCGCAAAATGCACATTCCCGACGACCCTGCTTATTATGAAAAGTTCTACTTCACCCCTGGCGACCTGGGCTTCGAACCCATCGAGACCTCTCTCGGCAAACTGGGCGTGCAAGTATGCTGGGACCAGTGGTATCCCGAAGGAGCCCGCATTATGGCTCTGAAAGGCGCCGAACTCCTGATTTATCCCACAGCCATAGGTTGGGAAAGCAGTGATACCCAGGAAGAGAAGATGCGCCAGCTCGGTGCATGGGTCACCGTACAGCGCGGCCATGCCGTAGCCAACGGACTGCCCGTCATCGCTGTGAACCGTGTAGGGCTGGAACCTGACCCATCCGGACAGACCAACGGCATCCAGTTCTGGGGCAACAGTTTCGTAGCTGGTCCACAAGGTGAGATTATCGCCCAGGCCAGCAACCTGAAAGAAGAAAATATGGTGGTAGAAATCGATATGGACCGCAGCGAGAACGTACGCCGCTGGTGGCCCTTCCTGCGCGACCGTCGCATCGACGAGTTCGAGCAGCTTACCCGCCGCTTTATCGATTGATAATCAGTCTTCATAATATAAAAGAGCCATTACCAGAAAGGCAGTGGCTCTTTTCTTTTTATCTTGATTTTCTCTTTCTTATCGTCTTTCCCAGAAACTTGGAGTCAGCAACAGTAGTACCCCGAACAGCTCCAGACGTCCAATCAGCATCATGAACGACAACAGCCATTTTGCCATATCCGGCAGCGCGCTCCAAGAGAAAGCAGGACCGAAAGCACCCAATCCCGGTCCCACATTACCAAGACTCGACACAGCCAGACTAAAAGATTCTTCCAACCCGATACCCATACACATCAGCAATAGCCAGCAAACGAAGATGCAGAAAAAATAAAACAGCACAAAAGTCATCACCGTAGCAATGGTCCGTTGGGAGGCTGCCACCCGATTCAATTTCACCGGCAACACCGCACGCGGATGCATCAGCCGGTGAAATTCATTCTTCACGTTACGCAACACCACCAGCAAACGCACAATCTTGATACCTCCGGCCGTAGACCCGGCACATCCACCTGCCACCATGGTATACATCAGCAGCATCCACGTGAACGGTGCCCATAGGCTATAGTCATCCGTGGCAAATCCGCACGAGGTATGAATGGACGCCACCTGGAAGAGCGATTTGCGGAAGGCCTCCTCCAGCCCGTAATGGTTGTGCCAATAGAGCGACCCCGTAATCAGCAGGGTCACCGCCCCAATGGAGATGAGGTACAGCCGGAACTCCTCGTCCTTGAACAAATGTTTGACGCGTCCCGTCATGCACATGAAGTACAGCGAGAAATTCACACCCGAAAGTACCATGAAAATAGCGATTACATATTCTATAAAAGGCGAATTCCAATACGCCACACTAGCTTGTTTGGTGGAATACCCTCCGGTAGCCGTCGTAGAGAACGCATGACATACGGCATCAAATAAATCCATCCCCCCCACCAGCAGCAGCACCGTTTCCACGACCGTAAGAATCAGGTATACCGTCCACAACCATTTAGCCATGATACTGATTTTCGGATGAATCTTGTCGTGCGTCACACCCGTAGCCTCTGCCGAGAAAAGCACCTGGTTCCCCACCCCGAAGATGGGCAAGACTGCAATCGTGAAGAACACGATTCCCAAGCCCCCAATCCACTGCGAGAAACTCCGCCAGAACAACATACCGTGTGAAAGCGACTCAATATCGTCCAGAATGGTCGCCCCTGTAGTGGTAAAACCAGACATTGTTTCAAAAAAGGCATCCGTCACCGAAGGAATACTTCCGCTGATGTAAAAAGGCAACATACCAAAACCCGTGAAAAGCAGCCAAGTAAACGCCACGATGCAATATCCGTCACGCCGTGTCACCCGGTTTTCGGCTCCTTTACCGAGCAGCAACAAAAGACTTCCCACGGCTACATTGATGATTGTCGTGTAAATAAAATAAATGTAATCTGCCTCTCCATAGCACAGGGATACCCCCGCACAAACCAGAAACATCACCGCTTCCATGAAAAGCAAGACCCCCAAAATGCGGAAAATCATCCTCCTGTTTATCAGGCTATTTCCCCTGTTGGCCGTCACATTGACCGCTGTCGATATAAAATCTTCCATGTATTTCTATGTGTTTACCTTGCAAACTTACGGAAAATCTCCGGAATAACCTTGTGAAACGAAAGAAATGAAACAAAATGGACTTATATCAAATATACTGCAAGGATATAAAGTTATTTTACCCTCATCACTTATTACCTTGTCAATATTGTTTAACACGATATGAAATTTGACAGAAGTATTTATAAGATTCGCTGGATATTGAGCATATCCTTACATTTTTATCAAGATAAACAGGTTTAAACATACAACTGCACAGACTTAACATTACAAACAAGAACTGTTTCTTTTTATTTGTCACCTATTGAAAACACCAATACACCTGCCGTAGGGATTTCTGCACTACCCACCAGAATGCGACTACCTTGCGGTACCTTAAACCTATAAGGACAATCTGAATAATTCAACACGATACCCATTCCATTGCGATATTCTAATGTCACTCCATAAGGCAAATCCATACACGGAATACCTAGCCTTGCATATAACTTTTTCAGAATTTCTTTTTCCATTTGTCCGTCTTTGCTATCTACACCTACATACGTAATGGTTCCTTTTCCCATTTTTTTAAAGGTCACAGCCGCTTTCCCTTCATAAAACTCACGACTATAGGTACACCACACTTGTGCCTCTGCATCCGGTTTTAAGATTTCGCCCCAGCTATTCCATGTGTATTCTTTTCCATCCATCTGCAAAACACCTGGGTCTGCCGGGAGAAGCAGGTCGAAGAATTCTATTTCATTACCCGTCAACGGAGTCAATGCAGAGCCAAAAGGTGCTTCCGGCAAACGTCCGCAGCGGTCTTTCTGTGCGGTACGACAGGTCACCACTAAATTACCTCCATTTTCTACATACGATATCCATTTATCTACCAACATCCTGTCGGCCATCTGATAAGCAGGCACAATCACCACCGGATAATCTGACAGGCTGACTTTCTCTGTAATGAAATCGACCGGCGCGCCAAAGGACTTCAGAGTGCGGTAATATTTCTCGATATGACCAAGTGTGTTCCACAAATAAGTCTGTTTCTGGCGTTCGATGCTCCAGCTGTTTTCTGGATTGAAAAGAATGGCAGTTTTCCGAGCCACGTATTCCTTCGGCTGTTTGTTGCGAGGTTGTACCGAATGACGAAGCATCTTTATTTCCTGCATAAACTGCTCGTACTCCCGACCGCCAGGAGTTACGGTCACTCCGTCTGTTCCGACAATGCCATAATGATACTGTTCCGTTCCGTACAACGGCTGACGGAAACGATAAGTACACACAAAGTCACTTCCACCTGCAAAAACACTCCATAACCATAAGCGTACTGCACCAGGAAGCGGCTGAGGATTGATACCGCCCCAGTTTACCTGCCCCGGCTGCAACTCCATCACACCATATACGCCTTTTACCGGACGGAAAAAATCATTCGCCCATGCAATGCGCAATGGATTGCCTACCCGGTATCCTCGACGTCCGATTCCTTCATTATCACCATATACCATGTAACGCGTATAACTTACGAAATCTAAATCAGGACTACCACCGATGTGTCCTTCCTCATAATTCGGAATATAATTGGTAGTTACCCACTGATTTCGTGCATATTTTTTAATAAGTAGACACTGTTCATTCAAGAAATCGTTTGTCTGACTCGCAGCAAAACGACGGTAATCAAGAATTTGATGATGATTCATAAAAACTTGAGCTGTCTTCGGCAAAGTAATCTCATCAAACGAAGAATACACTTGACTCCAGAAATTAGTTCCCCAAGCCTGATTCAGTCGAGAAATCGAATTATATTTATTCTGAAGATAAGTACGAAAACCTTCTTCAGCCGTTGGACTATAATCAAACTGGACAGCCGGTTCATTGTCAAGCTGCCATCCTACCACGCGTGCATCATGTCCATATCGTCTGGCTAACTGCTCAATCATCCGGAAAGCCAATTTCCGATACAAGGGCGAAGCAAAGGAAGCATGCTGGCGAGCACCATGATCCAACACTGTCCCATTTTCCTGACAAAGCAAAATTTCCGGATATTTCCGGCTGAGCCACACTGGAGGTGTAGCCGTGGAAGTGCATAATACGACTTTCAAATCGTACTGTGCAGCCAGCCCAATGGCCTTGTCGAGCCAAGTAAAATCAAAGCATCCTTCTTCTGGCTCCAATTGTGCCCAGGCGAATTCAGCAAAATGAGTAAACTCAAAACCCAACTCATGCATACGCTTGAAATCACGTTCCCACTGCGATTCATCCCAATGCTCAGGATAATAATATACTCCGGTCTGTATCAAATCACTCTCTTTAAACCAAGATGCCTGAACAGATGTCCCAGCCAATAAGCAAAGACCTAATATAACACTTAAACGTCTGAATTTCATTTTCATCTTTTTGTTCACTTGGATGGTATTCATTATTTTTCGATAGGCTTCGTACAGAATGGCAATACCGGAAGACCGGCTTCCGTGCGTAAGCTGCCGATGGTTGCCTCATCAAAGCAATAGGAAACCTGATAAGGAGGAGTACTCTGCTTTCTTACAGGTAGCACGATTTGTTTCCCTTTAATTTTTGCCTTCACGGTAAGTGTGTCCCCTTTTCCATCCGTCAACACCAATCCCGTAATGTTGGGAGCAGTCGACCGCAAAAAAGAAAAATTTCCTTCAAGATTTACTACAACCTTTCCTCTCTGAAGTTCAGCAGATGCTAAGTGCGGGCTCTCATAAGCATTAGTAAACTGTCCATAAACTTTATCCATAGCCAAACAAGCCAAACGTTCCCCGATAGCCCGCTTGTTACGCGGATGAATGTCCTTCACATTCTCTACCAAATCAGAGATATTAATCATGGCAGTACTCTTTACCAGACTCAGCATGAGCTCCTGCTGTTCACGCAGCAAAGCCGGTGTGTTGTTTTTCGCTCCGTACGTATGAGGCGCAATCTGCACGTAATAGAATGGAAAATCCCATCTGAAATCTTTTCGCCAGGACTCCACCATCTTGGATACCAGACGGGCATACGACGGTGCGTTCTCGTGGTTGCTTTCTCCCTGATACCAAATACATCCGGCAATCTGATAAGGCACCAGCGGATGAATCATCTGATTGTACAATACCCCTGGCTTAATAGGCCACCAGGGATAATCTTTTAATTTATTCTTTGAAAGTATCTTGTCTTTTTCCACGATTTCGGCCGGTGTCCACACTTCAGCCGGTGTTCCTCCCCAGGCAGAGACTAGAATGCCTACGGGCACTTTCAGGTGTTCAGTCAGGTAGCGGGCAAAGAAGTAGGCAGTAGCACTGGTCTTGCGCATACTTTCAGGAGTAGCCACCTCCCACTTCGTACGGCAATCTGTCTGAGGGGTATCGGCTCCCTGCTTTGGATTATGAAAGATACGCACAGAAGGACAAGCAGCCTGTTTCACCTCTTGCTCACCATTCATGATTCCCATATCAGCCGACCATTCCATATTCGACTGTCCGCTGCACAGCCAGACTTCACCCAGCATCACATCCGACACTTTCCAACTGTCATTCCATCCCTTTACTTCAAGCGTATACGGACCTCCGGCACACCCGGTCGGTACTTCCGCTTTCCAGCGTCCCTGATTATCAACTACCGCACGCACCGTATCTCCCGGACTCCATTCGGAAAGAATCATCAGGGTTTCAGACGGATTTCCCCATCCCCACACGGCTACCTTACTGTTTTGCTGTAATACCATGCCATCAGAAAAGACCGATGGAAGTTGGATTTGTGCCTTAACTTCTATTCCCAACGTCAGGGCCAACAACCCTAGAACAAAATAATTTGTGTTTTTCATCGTCTTATGTATTCATGTGAAAATACCTGCAAACAAAAGTAGAAGAACTCTCCCATACTTACAGGAAAAAAATGATATTTCTACAGTGATTTTTGATTTTCAGTGGAAGACAAAATACTTAAATCCTTCACATCAACTTCAGAAGAAGGATTAAACTGGTCACTACACATGTATTTCTTTAAGCTGTAGAGCAACTGACGGGCCTCTGTACGTTTGTCCATGTCCTGCCAGAAATCAATTCCTGACACAAGCAACTTACCTTTACCCATCTTAACCTCAAATAACAAAGCCAATGGACGGTTGGTAAACCAGTCGTCAATAACTCGTACTATCGGTCGCAAATCCTTATCAATCTTCGCGATTTCAATAGCTCCAGAATGACTCATGGCATCCCACCACTGATAATCACTATAAAACTCTGTAGGAAACTCTGAAAGTGCCGGATGAGTCGGATTACACAAGATACCCAACGTGTGAGGTGCCTGTCCCAGCGTCCAAGCTGTGTTCCAAAAGATACTGGAGAAACCTATCGCCACTTCGCCTCCTGCTTCGGCAGGCAAGGAACCTTTCCGCAAAGAGAGCAATACGTTACCGCCTTCTTGAAGACGTTGCAAGGCTTTTGCATCCAGACAATCCGTCATCAGCAGCTGTGTTTCATCGGCAACTTCCTGCACCGCGACAGGATATACCCAGATGTGCCAGCTGTTGGCATAATCTCCCAATGTAGCTTCCAGTGTCAGGCATGAAGGAACGTCCACCTTATCCAATGGAACCTCCAGTTCTCCCAGCGGAATACAGTTGCCGATACCTACCGGCCGATGTGCCAGCTTGCCCGAAGCGATTGTCTTTCCTTCTTTTGTTTTCAGGGTCCAGGCAGTAGAAGTCACCTCCAGCGGAGCGGATCCGAAATGCGCCACTTCCAGACTTCCTTTCACCGTTTCCTGGTTGGTGTAAATCAGTTTCGGCAAACGCAGCAATGGTACCGTACTGTTACAGAAACGACGGTATTCTTCCGGACGGATGTAGCCTTTTTCTTCCCAGAACGCATCGAGCACTCCTACCAGAGCTGTACCCTGCCCCGGAAAATCAGACAAGCCCAACAACTGGAATCCACCGAAATCTTTTGTACGCAAGGCGGCTTCAATATCGGCCTTATAACACAAAGCCTGCAATTTTCCGGAGGCCAACAGGAAACTATCTGCCAAATGAGCCATGCCGTTTTCGGCCAGTGTTTCCTGGAATATCTCAAAGTTGCGCGGACGCATCACCCCATCGTACTTAGCCATTTCCTTAAAGTTGGGATACACACACCACTGTCCGATTTCGTGACTCACCATCGGTTGCTGGAAGCGTCCGACATATTCCGACCAGTCATAATCCGTACGTGGAGCCTGTGCATTGATGATACTCTTCACTCCTTGTCCCCACGCCTGAATGCGAGGGCTGGAATCACTCAAGAAATCATTAACCGGCAAATTAGGCCATCCGGCACCTGAGCAGTACAGACGGCGGGCATCACGTTCTTTCCAGGTAGCGACGAAATTAGTCAGATAAGCATGGCTTCCCACTCCCGCAGGCTCGTTGCCGTACATCATCATGCAGAAAGATGGGTGGTTGCCAAACTCACGCACAATACGTTCACTTTCTTCCCAGATAAAGCGGTCCAAATCGTGTCCGTCACCAATGGTGGTCGACTGGTTAGCCCAGGAAGAACATTCTATTTCCAGATACATACCCATCTCATCGGCAGCCGCAAAAGCAGCTTCGGGCGGACACCAGGAATGGAAGCGCACATGGTTCAGTCCGTGCTGCTGACAGGTGGTATAAATCTTTTTCCAGGATTCCACATCCGTAGGAGGGAAACCCGTCTTCGGGAATACGGCACAATCCAACGCACCACGCAGGAACAAACGACGGTCGTTAATAGTCAGTTTACCGTCCACCACCTTCACATCACGGAAACCAAAACGTTCCGTATAAACATCCGTTTCACCGCTCTCTGCATCCTTCACACTCAGCTTCAAATCATATAAGGATGGAGAAAACTCATCCCAGCACTTAATATCTCCCTTCATGGCCAGCGACATCACCACCTGATTCTCGCCCGGCTTCAAGGTAGACTGTTGCTGTACTTTTTCATTGCCTACCGTCATTTCGAGCACCACATTCGTTTCTTTCCCGTAACGGTTCATCAAGGAAGCCGACACACTGACCTTCTTAGCCAGACGGTCCGGCATAATCTTGACGGAAGACACGTTCACTTCCGGCTTTACCTCTAAGAACATGTCGCCCACTACCCCGTTCCAGTTTCCTTGCGTATGGTCGGAGATACTATGTGAGTTCTCCCCCGGATCGATGTTCTTCACCCGGTTGTCCACACAAAGCATCAGCACATGCTTCCCTGCTGAAAGCTTGCCTGTCAGATCATAACGGTGAGGAGCGCCCAGGGCATTCCGCATACCGATTTCCTTTCCGTCTACATAAAAACGGCTCTCCCAGTGGCAGCGTTCCAGAAAGAGAGAAATATCCTTTCCTTCCCAACTGGCTGGAATCACCACTTCTTTCTGATACCACGCCTTACCTTTGTAATATTTTACCGGTTGAAGCCAGAAAGGCACCTTGACATTTCCCGTCTCACGGTATTTAGCATACGAAGGTTTCAGGAAAAAAGAAGAATCTACAATACCACCTGTCCAGTCGGTCCCGATTGCAATGTCTTCTCCATAACCGTTGGAAGCCATTGAGCCCGGCAGTTCAATCATCCGACTCCAGTCCATACTGTCCGTAGAGAAGGTCCACGAACCGGACAAGTCAATTTTATCAGTCTGCTGACTACAAGAAAAACAAAGCAAAGAAAATGAGAGTAATGCTGCTGCTTTCATATTATCAAATTTTGAGTTTACAAACCATTTTACAGATGACAAAATTACGCATAAACCATTATCTCCGAATGTGCTATTTTCGCAAAAGGATGTAATATTTTTCGATTTCAGGTATTATCTTACTAAAAGAAGAAATCTCTTCAGAAAGTCTCTCTGGAAATCCAAATAAATACCTACTTTTGCCCTCAAATAAATTATGCTATGGAAAAGAAAAAAGACGGCTTTCCCAATGAGAAAGCCATTGTCATTCCTCAGGAGAATCTTTTAAGAATCAAAGAAAACCCTATGACGCGTCTGCTACATCCCACAGATGTAGGCTACTATCCTCACGCCGAAGGTCACTACCGAGAGCGTACAGAAGGAAGCCCGCAACACATTCTGATTTACTGCCACGAAGGAGAAGGCTGGTACAATATCGGAAAAGGAAGATGCACGGTAAAAAAGAACGATTTTTTCATTATTGAAGCAGGTAAACCGCATGTATACGCCGCTTCTACCAGCCATCCGTGGAGCATTTACTGGATTCATTTTACCGGTGAACAAAGCCACCTGTTTTCCGAGCTGTTCAACCGTACCATCTACATTGATGATTCACCTACGGCCCGTTTCAACGACCGCATCCAGTTGTTCAATGAGATTTTAGTAAACCTTGAAATGGGATACAGCATCGAAAATTTGGAGTACATCACGCTCTGCCTATGGTACCTGCTCGGCTCCTTCCGATACATTCCTCAGTTCCGCGAAATCAACAAACCCAAGACACAAGATACCATACAGAAAGTCATCAACTACATGAAGGCTAATCTGGACAAGCAACTGACACTGGAAGACATGGCCGAAAGCGTGAACTACTCACCTACTTATCTGAGTACACTCTTTACACAAAAATCGGGCATGTCTCCCATCAACTATTTCAATCAGTTGAAAATTCAGAAGGCATGCCAGCTCCTGGACTTTACCGACAAGAAAGCAAAAGAAATCGCTTTTGAACTCGCCTTTAATGATCCGTATTATTTTTCAAAAGTATTTACCAAATACATGCACATGTCGCCTAAAGAATATCGTATGAAGAAAAAGGGATGAGAAATACTCATCCCTTTTTCCTTAAGAATTCCAATTCCAGGTCTCCCCTTTTTCCAGGCTGCGTGTCTCAATATACTTGCCTTGATACCAAACCCTGAAAGGATTACCTAACAAAGATTTGATTTCCGCATGTACCATTACGCCGTCTTTCCATTCTACGGACACCTCAAATCCGCCACGTGCTTTCAAGCCAGAAAATTTCCCGTTCTTCCATCCATCCGGAAGTGAAGGAAGCAACTGAATGATATAAGCATCCTGCTCATATACATGACTTTGCAGCAGCATTTCCGCAATACCAGCTGTTGTACCAAAATTCGCATCAATCTGGAACGGAGGACACTGAGTAAACAGGTTCGGATTCAAACTCTTTTCCAATACCTTATCCAGACTTTCCTTGGCTTTTTCTGCCCGATGCAGACGAGCATACTGGCTAATCAGCCACGCAGAGCTCCAGCCGGTATGTCCTCCACCATGCGAGATACGATAATCCATCGACTTACTGGCAGCCTCAGCCAGTTTTGGTGTCTGCAACAAGTTGATTTGCGAACCAGGATGCACGGCAAACAAATGAGAAATATGACGATGCCCCGGTTCTGCCTCCGGAAATTCCTGCGCCCATTCCATTATACGGCCATCGGAACCGATACGTGTTTCCAATAATTTCCCTTTTGCATCTGCGACTTCCTGCGTAAACACATCTTTTATCTGAAGTGCTTCAGACGCCATCTCAAAATCATCAAACAACTGCCAGATGGTCTGCTGGTCATGAGTCGGCCCCATACTGATTTGACATTGACTTCCATCAGGAGCTACAAACGTATTCTCTGGAGAAACTGCCGGACCAGACACCAGCTTACCTGTCTTCGGATCTTTCACCAACCAGTCCATATAAAACTCTACCGCCCCCTTCAGTACCGGATACATCTTTTTCAGGAAATCCTTGTCGCCCGTAAAACGATAATGTTCTCCAATGTGCTGGCAGATCCATGCAGGTGCTCCCGTATGCATTCCCCATGAAGCATATTCTCCAGGCGAAGTATACCCCCACACATTCGTGATAGGATGAACCACCCAGCCCTTTTTCTGATATTGGGTTTGCGCAGTCTTCGTGCCCGGTGCTACCAGCGAAGCTATCAAGTCGAACATAGGCAAGTGCATCTCTGAAAGATTGGTTACCTCGGCAGGCCAGTAATTCATTTCAATGTTGACATCCGTATGATAATCACCGTTCCATGGAGTCTGCAATTTATTGGCCCAAATGCCCTGCAGGTTAGCAGGCATCGTGCCCGGACGAGAAGAAGAAATCAGTAAGTAACGGCCATACTGAAACATCAGCTCATACAGGTGCGGATTAATCTTACCAGCCTTTGCCTCAGCCACCAACACATCAGTAGCCAGCGTATCCGGCAATTCTGTCAGTTGGAAAGAAGCCCGGTCAAAATAAGCCGCATACTCTTTCTGATGAACCTGATACAAAGACTCGAATGTTTTCTTCTCTGCTTTGGCAATAGACTCGCGAGTCAATGAAAGGTAATCCCGTCCTTTATAATGCGGATAAGTCAGCTGATAATCGGTAGAAGCCGCCAAAAGCAACATGGCCTCGTCAGCTCCGCTCACAGTCAGAGTGGAGTCTGTACAAATCACCTCTCCTCCCTTGGTCACAGCTTTCAGGCGAGCCATATACTGCAATCCATCTCCTCCTTTTCCGTCGGACAAGGCTCCGCTCATAATCAGTTGCCCGCCCTCAGTATGTGTAGAGAAGTATTCCGGACGTGTCATACGGCAAGTGAAAGATATTTGCTGCTGTTTGTCCGCCGACAAGCGAATCACCATCACCTGGTCGGGATGACTGATAAATATTTCGCGCTTGAAGTGTACATCCCCCTGCGTGTAAGTCACTGTAGCCGTCGCATCCTCTAAATTCAGTTCCCGGCGGTAGTCTGAATAAGCCTCCTTATTGGCAAAATCAATCCAAAGGTCACCCATAGTCTGAAAACAACCGAAAGGCACCGTAGAACCGTTTCCTCCTCCAGAACCTTTTCCCGTACATACCTGCGTGCGATTGGTCAGTTCTGTAGCTTCCTTATATTTACCCTCAAAAAGCAACTGTCTGATTCTATCCAGATACTGAGGTGCATCCGGGTTATCACAGTCCTGCGGACTTCCTGACCACATGGTTTCTTCATTCAGCTGGATTCGCTCCATTGCCACATCACCAAACACCACAGCTCCCAGTGAACCATTCCCCAAAGGCAAACCTTTCAGCCATTCAGCATCGTCTTGCCAACCGTTCGGACTGTCTGGCACCGTAGCATCAGCAGGAGATTCATACCAGAGTTTAAGAGAAGAAGATTTTTCCTGCTGAGGTGTGGAACAGGAAAGCAAGAAGAAAGGAAGAATAAAAGCTATTGGTTTCATATACAAATTACTAAAATTTAAAAAATGGTGGTTTCACTATTTCATACACAATGTAACCACCATTCTAGATTTATAGAGTCTACTTCAAAACTACATTTATAATATATTTCTTTGCATTGTTCTGATTAGCTGAAGTTACTAAATATTTTGTAGGAGCAGCAAAATTTCCAAGACCTCCCAATTGAGGTGATCCGTCAATCGGTTGAATGTAAGCCGCAGTTGATATAGTAGCCTTTCCCACAATATTAGACATATCAAGAGACTTCGGCGAAGCTTGCGTATTTACTACAACCTCACACTGAACATATCCATCACTTTCCCCTAACTGCTTAAACGAACATATTTCTTTCAAGTCTGTGAAAACCACTTGCTCATATTTGCTTCCATCAGGAGCTGTCTTCTCCACTACCTCCCGATGTTCAAACCAAAAATTCAGCAATTCAGCCTCCTCAAAAGTAGGCAAATCATCCAAACCCATTTTGCAACCTCCTAAAATAAATGAAGTTAACAAAAGGAACAAATATAAAAAACTTTTTCTCATAATACTATCTCCTTTATTATTCCCATCCTGGATTCTGTTTCAAATTCTCATTCTCTAAGATTTCAGACTTCGGAACTGGAAAGCGAAAACGCTTTTTTGTAAAGATTCTTTCAGGGAATGTATTACCATTATTATAAACTTTATTAGGTAGCGCATCATACATTGCTTTATCACCACTCACATATTTACCGTTTACTGTCATAATAACATATTTCGTACCTTCAGAATTGAAATCAATATAAGACGGATCGTGATTAAGTTCATCTACTGTTTCCTTTTTGTCGTATTCAGCCCAACGAATTAAATCCCAATATCTTAAATTCTCAAATGCCAGTTCACATCGACGTTCTCTTTTATAATCTTCCCATATATCATCTGTAGAAGTAATTTTAGGTAACCCTCCATGTATTGTCCGAGTCTCATTGATATAAGGTAAAGCCAAATCTGCCTTATTAGTCCGAATAAGAGCCTCTGCATAATTTAAATATACTTCAGACAATCTCAGCAAAGGCCAATGATAATCTTGTTCAGGGGGTGGCCATGCCCAATCACACACATCATCATACATTCCTTTACGAATATTATATCCAGTCATGCCTCGATGAAGATTTCTATCCATAGATGTACGGTGATTCCAATATGGAGGACGAATATTAATTGTATCATTCAAATAAATACATCCATCATAAATTATTGAACTGTAAAAACGTTTGTCACGATTTTTATACATAACCTGAGTACATAGTTTTTCACCAGAAGCATAACTATCCTTCCAAATTTTTGTATCCGACCATTTTTTTGCTACTCCATCTTCATCAATCATCAGAAAATCATCTATCAATTCTTGAGTCGGATAACACATCGCCCACCCATAAAGATTACGATCATAATCATTAATCACTCCCAATTTATCGCCTTCGCCTGTAGAAAGAGGCAATCTGAACTGCATCGGGGTCCACTGCATATTCATACCATCACTGGTTCCATAGCGCAGAAAGATAGTTTCCGTTGATTCCTGACCCGTTTCAAAATCATTGAAAATACCATGAAAATTAGTGTCAATTATATAGCCATAATTAGCATGATCCACAATGAAACTCTTACCTTCAATTACTGCATCTTCATATCTATGAGCTTGCAGAAGAACTCGAATCAAAAAAGCATGAGCACTTGCTCTATTCAAACGACCTAAGTATGTCGTTTCCGGCAAGTTGTCTTTTCCATATTTTAAATCTTCCACAATAAAATCATACATATCAGATTCTGAAGCTCTTGGCAGTTTCATATCAGAAGTAGGATCCAACACCTTATCAACCAACATTACTCCACCAAAGTATCGAACCATCCAGAAATACACCATAGCACGTAAAGTCCTGGCTTCAGCCGTATATTGAACAATCATCTCATCTGAGAGAACTTCTGAGACAGCAACTTGTTCTATAGCCTGGTTGCACAAACGAATTATATCGTATTTATTCCAACCTGCATCATAAGAATTGGTTATGGCTTCTTGAGCTACTGCATTATTATTATCAGAATGAATGTCATCACTCCAATCATCTTCCGTAAACTGCACCCATGAATACATCGGCGTAACACGGGCATACAAATCTACCATATACCCATCAATAAGTCCTTCACTATTCCACAAGTCCGCACTTGATATTTTATCAAGAGGTTTCTTATCTAGTAAATCTTCACAACTTGAAAAAGAAAAGAAAAGGACCAGAATCGTTATTAATAAACCAAATTTCTTCATTTCTTAAAATGTTATATTCATTCCAAACGTAAATGTCTTTTCTACTGGATATGCATAATTTGCACCAGATCCCGTTTCAGGGTCAACTAGTCCATGAGTACCTGGAGCCACCGTCAAAAGATTAGATCCACCTACAAAAACACGTGCCGACTCAGCTCCTACATACTTCATCCATTGCTTTTTAAAGTTATATCCGAATTCTAAACTTTTCAGACGAACATAGCTTACATTCAAATAATATGCTTCCGATGTATAGCCCGAATTCTGGCTACGGACACCCGTATAATTTATTCGGGGAAATAATGCATCCGTATTGTCAGGAGTCCATACGTCCGTCTGATTCTTTAAAGTAAGTACATCAGATCCACCTGTACTATAATTATACAACCCACTTAACCATACATCAAAATTAGCAGCACCTTGAATAACGGCAGACAAATAGAATCCTTTATATGAAGCTCCTAAATTGACACCAAAATAATAATTCGGCGTTGAGTTCTTTCCAATTCTTGTCTTATCATTGTCATCTATTACACCATCGCCATTCAAGTCCACCAATTTATTATCTCCTGGCAATAAATCATTGTATGCGGCATGATGCGGATGATTTAAAACATCTTCTGTTGAGGTATAAAATCCTTCTGTCTTAAAACCTATCGCACTATATCCATATTCATAAGTAGTCCTTACCCATGGATTCTTAAGATTAGCTTCAGTCTCATCAGGATTTAACTCCCAGAAATTCACATAATGAGTTAAGTTAGCTCCTATATTATAGCTAAAATCAGCCCCGATTTTATCCGACCAAGTGACATTTATTTCATATCCTCCTCTTCTTGTCGCACCATAATTAATTTTAGGTAAAGCAGTTCCAAGCGGAGTACTATAAATTGTTTTAGGGTTTGCCAGATAACCTGTCGTTCGATAATAGAATCCATCTACAGAAGTCTTCAATCGACCATTCAAGAAATCGGTTTCCAATCCCACATTATAACTTTTCTGCTTATACCATGTTATGTTTCCTGCAGGAAGTCCATTATCAGAATACCCAGTTACCCATTGATCATTCCAATAATAACGTTTATCTACTGAATTAAACGTGGAAAGAAAAGCAAAACGGGCAATATCATCATTTCCGGTCTCTCCATAAGAAGCTCTCAACTTCATATTACTAATAAATGATGCCGGTATATTATTCTTGAAAAACTTCTCTTCAGATATACGCCATCCTAAAGCTAATGATGGGAAGAATCCCCAACGATTTCCTTTTTGGAAACGTTCTGACCCATCATACCTAAAAGTTCCAGATATCAAATATTTATCAGCATAATCATAATCCAACCTGCCAATATATCCAATACGTGCGGACTCATCTCCAGATCCACCATTTGTTAACCCTTTTTGAGGACCAGCAAACATATAATCAATAATTGTAGATACATAATCCAGACGAGAAGCCGACAAATCAGCGTAATATGATGTAGCTTGTTCATAATATAATGATGCGTTTACACTATGCTGTCCAAATTTATTATTGTATCTAATGAATCCTTGCAACAAAGAGTTATCCCTTGAGCTTCTTGATTCCGAAAGGCGTGGAGCCTGATTCTCTATTTTATCACCAGCTTCCGTATAAGTAGGCTGATATGCCTGCCAGCGTTTCCAATGTATAAAATCAGTTCCATAATTAGCCATTACACCTATTTGTAACCCTTTGACTTTAGGAATATCCCAAGTTGCATTAAAAATGCCACTAAACAATCTTGTACGTGTTCGATCGTAACCATTCTCCGTACTCGTCTGATACAATGGATTATATATACCATTAATGGATATATAATTACCTTCGTCATCATAAGGATATTTATAAGGAAGAGCTTGTTGACACCACCCGAATATTGTCCAGGCATCAAATGGCACGTTATCCAAATCCTTATAAGTACCTCTTAAGGTCAAATCAAATTTCAAGCCTATTTTCTCAAACTTCTTTCCTACTTTAGCAAGCACGGAATAAGTCTTCATTGAATATGCGTTTGTTTCTTTATATGCACTGCCCTGATTCTGATATGATACCGACAACAAATAATCGATAGATTTTTCCACTCCCGAAACAGAAAAGTTATGACGCTGCATAGGAGCCATTCTAAAAGTTTCCTTGAACCAATCAGTACTCCGATATTGAGAATCAGAACCATCTTTAAATTTTTGAACTTCTTCAACCGTCCAAGGTTCTTGAACCCCATACATATGAGCAATAGAGTTGTTAAACTCTGCATATTCTGCGGATGACATTCTATCGTAATCTAACGTAAAAGTTGAGAAACCAAACAAGTTCGAATAAGAAATTGAGTTAGACTCAGCTTTTTTTGTCTCTACCAATACGACACCATTAGCTGCACGAGAACCATATACAGCAGAAGCACCCGCATCTTTTAAAATAGAAATATTACCTATATCATTAGGGCTTAAACTGGCAAATTCGGATTTATCCCTAACAACGCCATCAATCACATAAAGAGGTTCGCCGCCACCACGAATAGAAATAGAAGGCACATCATTACCCGGACCGCCACCATATTGTTTCAATACCAATCCAGGCGCAATACCACTCAAAGCAGAGCCTAGGTTGGTTGCCGACGTATTCTCTATTTTATCCGTATTTACTTTCGTTACGGAATTCAGAATCTTTCTGACAGAAGATTTCCCGTATCCAACAACTACAACCTCATCAAGGACTTTCGTATCCTCCTTCAACTCAATCTTTAAATTATTGGAAGCCTTCACTTCCTGTGTAGCAAATCCAATATAAGAAATTTGAATAACTTTACCCGGAGATACATTCAATATAAAGTTCCCATCCAAGTCCGTAACTGTTCCATTCGTCGTCCCTTTCTCTACAACAGTTGCACCAATAATAGGCTCCCCATTAGAGTCTACCACATTCCCTCTTATCTGACTCATTTGCTGATGAACAGATAGAGGAAAAGGACTTTCATTTGCATTAATTTCTAAAAAACAAGTTTGTGAAAAGGCAATAGAAAATAATGCTGTAACTGTAGTCAATTTTCTTTTATTCAACATGTTTTTCTACTTTTTTAGATTACTGATTATAACAAAGAATATGCATATTGTCATGTTATCTACATTACAAAGAAACAGCAATTACACTGTATTTAAAATGTACTTTCATTACAAAAGGATGTAATATTTTAGGAAAGATAAGACAAATTCAATCTATTCTTTAAAGGGGGGGTATAAGGGTTTAAAGTATATTTTTCTTTCTCCCCAAGAATAATCCTAAATATAATGAAGGAACGCCTCATATAAGAAAAAGAATACATCTAAGAACAAAAGAAATCATTCTAATTAAACGCACTTACATTTGTCACAGCAAAACAATAAAAAAACGTCAGTCTATCCGTTTATCACATATAAGCAAATAGGCTGACGTTAAACAATTAAATATTTATTTTTACTCACACATCTCCAAAAGCTGTTTTCCGGCCTGATGGTTAATATCCAGACGAACTACCTCGGAAAGGAATTGATGAGCCTTTTCCTTGTCGCCCAGTCCAAGGTATCCCATTCCCATTACCAAATTACAGTGAATTAAATTGCGCACATTCAAATCATCATCCCAAATCAGCAAATCGGGAAGTGATACAGCAAAGTAGTCAATCTTCACCTTGTCAAACAAATGCTTTTCACCATGCTTAATCAGGCGGTTAAAGCGACTGCGTGCCTTGTCTTCTTCACCCAGCTTACGCCATGCCAGTCCCTGATAGAAAATCTTGTCGGGCTGCTGGTCGTTATAGAAAAAGGCGATGGCAGGTTCAGCGGAACCCTTGGTAGCCTTTGTAAAGTATTCTTTGGCCAGAACTTCTTCGCCAAGCCCTTCGTAGGCACATCCCATCCAATAGTGGATGTCATTTTCTTCTGCCATAGAAAGCTTGCCTTCACCCAAATTATCTGGATATTTTTCAGTTTCCTTCAACAAGCGGACTGCATCGGCAAAGCGGCCTTCACGGATGGCAATCTTAGCCAGTTCCACACGACAGAGCAAATACTGACTGGTGACTTTTCCTTCACCGCCTTCCCACGGATGGAACTTACGAGAGTTAATCAAATCGTATGCTTTCTGGTATTCACCCAACTGGTTATAGAGTGTAATACGCTCGATACACAAGTCATCACGCTGTTCTACTATATCAGCATGTGCTTCCAGAAAATCCAGACGCTGGCGGTGCGGATAGCGAAGTTTCTTGTAAAGCTGATCAAGTTCCATCAGGATACGTGCGTCGGTAGTATCCAGATTGTAGGCTTTCTCCAGTGTAGCCAACGCTTTCTTCGGATTGTGCTGCTTATTATAATAAGCCAGTGACAAGTTGCGCAACACAGTGGGATAAGTATCATCAATCAATGCCGACTTTTCCCAACAAGCAATGGCTTCATCATAGATACGGGACGCATAATGAAAGTTTCCTAAATAATAAGGTGCCTTCGCTCCTTCCGGATTGAGCAACATCGCATCGTTCAGCATCAGCACTTCTTCCAGCTTGTTCGGAAAGCAGTAGTCCGGACACATGGTTTCTGCTTTCTTGTAAAGAGCCACAGCCTCTTCTTTCTTACCCATCTTGGAAGCAAAATAACCCAACGCATAATATACCATCGGATAAGTAGCTTCGTTTTCTTCCGTTACAAAAGACAACAGCTGAGTAGCTTCTTCATACATACCAGCCGATGCATAGTCGATGGCATATTCCAGATAGCTGTGTACGGCACCACGCATCAAAGATTTCATTTCAGCCTTTGCGGCAGCGGCAGCTTCGGTATTTCCCTGCAATGTCTGAATCAGATAAGATTCGAAACGACACCCCATATTGAACTTATCCATAGCCAAAGACTCATTGATAAGAGCCTCAGCCTTTGCCAGTTCACCAGTCTTGCGCAAGAAAGAAACCTTCAACTGACGTCCTTTGTGATTCAGCCAGTTGCGATACAACGAACGGTCAATATGGTCAAGTCCGTTTGCATAGTCTTCACGGATCATGTCTATCTGTGCCAGGCCCATGTAGCCAGAATCTTGCCATGCGGCATTCCAGGTAGCCTTGAAGAAAGCATCGTATGCACCGTCTATGTCGCCTTGCATTTTCTTGCTCCAGCCTAAATTATAGTAAGGTTCTCCTTCGTATGGGTTCGGATTACGTTCTGTCTGTGTCTTGATGGCACGGTCAAAATATTTCTGAGCTTCGGCAAAACGCCCGCGGCGCATAAGGAGTAATCCCACCGCATTATTGCAGCGAATATCGCTTTCATCACGACTCAGAGCCTCCATATAATAATCCATCGGCAAGTAAGTAGCATGACGATACTGTTCCAAGTGATGACCTGTCAGGAAAAGCTGCTCCATACTGGCAATCTTCTTCGGGTCGAGTGCTGCCTTAGCCGGTTCCGGAATCGGTCTGATTTCAGGTTTGGCAGCCTGGTAACTTACCAGCACCTTACCTTTTTCATCAAGCACGGTCAGTTTTAAATCCTCCATCTTCTGTGTATCGCATGCCACAGTTTCTGTATAAGAATTTTCTGGAGAAACAGCCGTCAACGCATCCAGATAAATCTTTCCATTTACCGTATTGGTCAGCATAACACGTACTTCACGATGAGCCGCAGTAGTATAAAGAATAACCTTCATACGTCCGTCTTCCAACGGCTGCAAGTTGATCAGTGCATCACGAGTAGCATTCTTTACCATGCCTACTTTCTGATAAGGCATAAAGTACTGCACCCATGATTTTTCTTCGTATGGTTGCAACCAAGTAAAGTCAGGCTGGTTATCGCAGTACATACCGGTCATCAGTTCAATGTATGGTCCGTCTTCATCCGTCAGGTTGCGATCCCAAGCCTGTCCGAAATCACCGTTCCCCCAGGTCCATTGTTTCTTACCGGCATTTACATGATGGTCGGCCACATGCAACAATCCTGCTTCAATATGTTCTTCGTACCCTCCCACAAAATCAAATTTCGAATTGATGGCCATGTAAGAAGTCGGTACCGGAATGTTTTTGTAGCGTGAAATATCTACTCCGGCAGAATAATCCACTTTATAATATTCACCTGTGGCTATAGGGAAGCTGGATACCGCACGTTTTCCATGGTCAAACACCGCATTCACATCAGGCGGGAACACTGAATAATAGTCTTTGTTCACTACTACCGCCGGATTAGCCCACCACAAGAAAGTCTGCGGGAACGGAGTACGGTTGTACACCTTTGCCTTGATTTCGATGTAAGCCTTTCCCGGATAGAGGGTAAAACCTGCCATACCTTTGGTACGGAACATACGTTCCACTTCACTGCACCAAACGGTTTTACTGCCATCAGGAAACTCTTCAATCATACAGTCGGTCGGAAGATATGTACTGGGGCGATGGTGCTGCGGCCAGTTGAACTCGATACCACCTGAAATCCACGGTCCGGTCAATCCTACCAATGCCGGTTTGATTACCTGATTATAATATACGAAATGACGCTTCTTCACTTTATCGTATGCCATTTGAATACGTCCGCCCAGTTCCGGAAGAATCATCAGCTTGATGTATTCATTCTCTAGAAAAAAAGCCCTCCAAGGACGGTCATGCTTCTCATCCTCAATTTTTTCAATTACCGGATAAGGATATACCGAACCAGAGCTTCCCTGATACACGCGTTTTTCAAGAAATATCGGATTTTTCTCCTCTTTGCCAATACCATACGTAGGCAACATCACGATTTCTTCCCAAGCTCTTACTTCGGAAGTATTTACTGTGCTCTGAATCAAATATTCTGTTATTTTTTCCATGATAAGTTAGAGTATTTTTTCAATGTTTTTCTATTATTTTTCTGATGCAAAATTCGGTAAAACAGTGTACCTAAAAAATAGAATAAAAAGCAAAAAAGATGTATTATTCTTTGATCCTACTGGGTTGAAACCAACGTTACCACCACACGTGCAGGAAGGAGCATATCACTGCTGGTATTCCCTTTATAAATCAGGTCACAACGAGAAGATGTTTCGTAGATTTGAAATTTATCTGATACG
Source organism: Bacteroides mediterraneensis (assembly GCF_025993685.1). Taxonomy (NCBI): domain Bacteria; kingdom Pseudomonadati; phylum Bacteroidota; class Bacteroidia; order Bacteroidales; family Bacteroidaceae; genus Bacteroides; species Bacteroides mediterraneensis. Next base: position 2,015,289 of record NZ_DAJPEN010000001.1, read on the forward strand.
TACTCTTTCGGAAGATGCATAAATGATATATCCAGCGGCACAACCTTATCTGAATAATTAATCAGTACTACAACCAACTTCTTACGTTCTTTGTCTGCATACGCTGAAGCCATGACACCAGCCACATTATCCGTATTTGTCACACTGCTCAAACGCACCATACCCGGACGTATAAAAAAGCTATAGTTACCTAAAGTCCATAATAATTTAGAAGTGCGGAACACTCCATCCTGCTTACAGGTTTCAATCATTTTCTCGTCACCACGCGATGCCCCATTGGCCAATGTCCCATCGTCTATAAAAATAAGACCGTCCTTATAATCCCATTCCGAAAAAGCCGTCCACCACTGCCAGGAAGAGGCATTAGCTACCGTCAGATCATGATGGATTACACGTGCCACATAAAGTGCCGTATTCATACTCAAATCTCTCCCTCCACCACCTCGCGGATTATCCGGATTCTGTTCCATCGGACAATATTCTGTCTGCCAATAAGTATAGTCAGATGGAAGTTGCTTTCTTAATTCTTCAGCCAGTTCCTTACGGGTCTGCACCAGTGTATCCACAGGCCATGTGCTCCAGTATGAATGACCACTCACAACAGGAGCCACTGATGATAGACCATAAATGGAATATGATCCCTCCTTAGAAAAAATCTCTTCCAGCTGATTGTCTCTTTCCGGTTTATCCGTTGCAGAGCGGTAAAGATATCGGATGTCGGCGGCCTCTCCGAAAACCACCTTAGTCACCGAATTGCGCTGCTGCAATTCTTTATCTAACAGATGAATCAACCGACTACATTCCATGTTAGTAGCCTGCATACCTTCCTGTCCGCTGCCTACCCACTCCCACTGCGGTTCATTAATCGGGCTCAAATAATCCAGTTTCAAATGAGTAGAGACTTCTGCCAAGAAAGCAGCATAGTCATCAAACTGGTCCTCACGAATGTTCGCATACGGAGTTCTTTCACTGGCGCGGGCCATACCGTTTTTTGTCATAAAATAGGGAGCGGTGATGGAGAAGCCTAAGGAATAGCGTACTCCCCGTTCACGTGCGGCCTGCAACATCCACCGTTGTCCCTCTTGTTTATCCCAATCCCAATTCCCTTCTTTATCCAAGAAACATTCCGTGCGACGCCATAGAGAAGCTACTCCTCCATTATCACCGGCCTCATGACTTCCCGAACCAATATTGAAACGCCACATCGAAAGTCCGATTCCTTTCGGATTTCCCCACGAATCAAACTCTGAACTGAACAACAAATCAGCAATCTGATTTCTTTTCTCCAACGGCCAGTTCTTGCCAATGTATTGCACACGCCAGCAGTCAGATGCTCCAAAACTATGAATAGTTTGCCGGGGAGAAGCGAAATCAAACACCAACTTCTGTTCCTCCTGAGCACATCCCAGAGCTGCATACAAAGAAAACCCCAAGCAAAAAACCAACTTATTCATACCCATTAATTTATAACCCTAAAACATCAAACCTTTACTTAATCAATTCATTTTCCAGTTCCTCCAAGGACTTGCCTTTCGTCTCCGGAATACGGCGCCAAACGAACAGGAAGCCACAGAAACAGATGACAGCATAAAGCAGGAAAGTACCGCCTGTACCCAGTCCGGAATTCAGGAAAGGGAAAGTATAGGTAAGCAGGAAGGAAGCAATCCACAACGCAGCCGTACATACAGCCATGGCTACGCCACGCACCTTATTGGGGAATATTTCAGAAAGTAGCACCCAAGTGACAGGACCTAACGACATGGCATAGAATCCGATGGCCAATACCACAAACACAATCATGATGAAGCCTTTGAACTCAAAGAAATAGCTTAATCCCAACAAGGTATAGATACCTGCCAGTCCGATGGAACCAGTCAGCATCAACGTCTTTCTTCCTAGGCGGTCGACGGTATAGATGGCTACAAATGTAAAGACCAGATTGGCAATACCCGTCACAACAATATTCATCAGTACGTCTGAAATGCCATAACCTGCTGCCTGAAAGATTTCCTGCGCATAATTGAAAATAACATTGGTACCGCTCCACTGCTGGAACATGGCAACCACAATGCCGATAATCAGCACGTTCCGCATTTTAGAAGAGAAGAGCAAGGACAATACGCCTTTTTCTGCATGCGAAGCAGCACCTGCACGAGTATAATTTTCAATTTCACTGTCTGCATACGCAGCTCCCCCAATGGAACACAGCACTTTTCTAGCTTTCTCCATCTGCTTCATACTGGCCAGCCAGCGCGGACTTTCAGGAATAAACAGCGCCAGCAGAAAGAAAAGTCCCGAAGGCACGCATACAGCCCAGAACATCCAGCGCCATCCGGTCTGTCCGTTCCATGAGTTCAGAATATCGGCTGCCGTAGCACCTTCCGGCACCGGCTCTGCAATGAGCATATTCACAATCTGTGCACCAAGTATTCCCAACACAATGGTCAGCTGGTTCAATGTGACGAGTTTACCACGAATCCGGGTAGGTGCCACTTCTGCAATGTACATCGGAGAAAGGTCGGCTGCCAGCCCGATGGCCATTCCCCCCACAAGACGAGCGACAATAAAGGTGGATATGCCCGTAGAAACTCCAGTAGCCCAGGAAGAAGCCAAAAAGATAAAAGCAGACAACACCAATAATTTCTTGCGCCCGTAACGGTCGGCCAGAAAACCTGCCATAGTGGCTCCCAACAGACAACCCAGTAAGGCTATGCTCATAGCCAGTGCCTGCATCCCTTCATCACCGGCAATATGGAAATATTCTTCATAGAAAGGTTTCGCACCTCCTATCACTACCCAGTCGTACCCGAAAAGCAAGCCTCCCATGGCCGAAACCAAGCAAATGAAATAGATAAACAACTGATGATTTTTCATGATTATACGGTTAAAATAAATGTTTTATTAATAGATACCTTTAGCGGACTGCTTCTGGTTATGGGCGGTTCCAAACACACCTTTTATTTTATCCAGTCCTTCCACCGGAGCTGGAGCAAACTCTTTGCTGTTCATGTAATTCAGAATTGAATAAAGCATCTGACGGGCTACCGGACGTTTGTCGAGGGCTGTCTGCAAATCAAAAGTGGCCAGCATCAGTTTTCCTTCACCCACACTGCCCTCATACAAGGAAGCCAGGCGACGGTTATGAACAAAATTGTCTACCATCTCTACCACAGGAGCACCTCCCTGAAGGCTGTCTACTACCAAGGTAGTCGAATTAATGTTCAAATCCCACCATTGCCAATCGGTATGCATATCAGTCGGGAAATCAGCTAATGCCGGATGGGCAGGGTTGCAAAGTACCCCCATAGTGCCAGCCTGATTCGGAAAATGTACCGGACTCCAGAAAACCGGCACAAACTTTCCTTCAATGCCTTGAAGTGTGCGCCAGTCGGGATTGAACAATACTTTCTCACCTTTCTTGAGCAACGCCATTGCTTCGTCGTAACTGCGGGTGTATTTCACGTCTCCCCATTTTGTGTCTACGGATGACGGATAAACCCATACGTTCCAGTGGTTACGGTATTCTGTTCCGTCAAGCGACAAGCAAACTTCTAATTTCGAAGCGTTGGTTACCTGCTGCAAAGGAAATGAAATTTTTCCCAGTCCACCGTTATGCCCGAAAGCCAATGCAGCTGCCGGAGTCTTTCCCTTGACTAACAAGCGTCCGTCTGCAGTAATCTCCCAAGAAAGAGTGCTGTTCTTCAACTCATCCTTTCCGTAATTACAAAGTTCTATTTGTGCTTCGAATGTTTCATTATTCGTATATACAGCTTTCGGGAAACGCAGCAATGGAACTACCGGTGCGCAAAATTCACGGAATTCTTCACCTGTAAGAATGCCTTTGCTTTCCCAAAATGCATTGAGCAATCCTACCAAAGCCGTTCCCTGTCCGGGAAAGTCGTGCAAATCAAGCAGTTGAAAACCGCTGATACCCGGTGTCTTCAAAGCACGTTCTATTTCTTCTTTATAAAGAATAGCAGCTAATTTCCCGGAAGCCTGCAGGTACTGAGGTGCCTTGTCTGTCAGTCCTTTCTTTTCTAAATCATTCTTCACAGCCATAAAGTTCAGCGGCATCAAAGTTCCCGTATATTTGGGAATCTCCGTAAGATCCGGATAGACAGAATATTGTCCTATTTCATGGGTTACCAAAGGCACTTCCATACCTTCTATGGATGCACGGAAATCTTTATCGAATGACGGCAGTTCCTGATTGAATACTCCCTGTCCACGTACCCATCCTTTCTTGGTCCACTGAGTGACGAAGAAATCATCCTGGTTTTCCGGCCAGTCGCCGTGACCTTTTTCGAATGTAAAGGAAGTGGTGGTATATAAATGGCGGTCGTCTGCAGCCTTCATTTCACCCAACATGGATGCCAAAATATTGAAATCATATTGCAGCTCGTTTCCGATGCTCCAGAAGCAGAAAGAAGGATGGTTGCCATATTCCTTACTTATACGCTTTGCCTCGGCACGCAGGAACTCGACCGTAGCAGAATCTTTTCCAAGCGTCACACTCCATACTGGAAGCTCTACCTGCACATAGAATCCCATTTCATCGGCTACATTGAACGCAGCTTCCGGCGGACACCAGGAGTGAAAACGGAGATGATTAATTCCATATTCGCGTGCAGAAGCATAAAGTTTTTCCCACGAAGCCTCATCTGTAGGAGGTGTGCCGGTCAAAGGAAAAATACAGCACTCCAATGTACCACGAAGGAATATCGGTTTTTCGTTCATCACCAGTTTGTTTCCTTCATGGCGTATATCGCGCAATCCGAATGTTTCAGTTGTAAGAGAAGTCGATTTTCCGGATACTAATTCTACAGAAGCATCGTAAAGATAAGGATTGAATTCATCCCACAGAGGAGCATTATCTCCTAATTGGCAGGTCAGTTCTACCGTTGAATAGCCTTTCACAGCTTCTGCTTTGGCCTCGGCAGAAGCGTATGATTTGCCGTCACCCTTTCCTTTCACTTGTAAACAAAGATTGACAGACTCAGCTTGAGCAGAAGAGTTATAAATAGAAACAACAGTCTTTACTGTGCGTGAAGCAGCATCCGGATAAAGCTGCAAACTTTCTACGCGTGTTTTTTCCACTGCCTTGATGTACATATCACCTAAAATACCGTTCCACTTTACCTGAGTAGCATCAGTATAGGCATGGGCCAAGTCATTCACCGACATATCATAGCGCTTGCGATTGTCCACCCTGACAGTCAGCACTTGTTTTTTCCCTGGCCGAATATAAGGAGTCAGGTCATACTCATGCGGAGTAGTCAGACTTTCCTCATGGCCTGCTACCTTCTGTCCGTCTATCCATACCTGTGTATCCCACAACACACGTTCCAGATGAAGGATACAATCTTTTTCTTTCCAGCCGGAAGGTACCTGAATCTCGCGTGAATACCAGGCCGGACCTACATAACTGTAGGCACGGGTCAGATGAAGCAGCTGCGGTTTCTCCAATGCAGGTTTTAATGTACATTTAGTGCCCAGATGAGCCTCATCCGTCGTACCCGGAAGTACGATGGAAGTATCAAACAATTTTCCGCCAAAAGAAGCGTCCATCCCCACATCTGTACTATCCAGACATACTGTCCACTCTCCGGAAAGATCTACCTGCATGACAGGACTTGTACACGAAACAAAAGGAAGACAAAACAGCCAAGCGATAAGTGTATTTCTCATGATATTTTCTGTTATATTGTATTACGGATGCAAAATAACAAAAAACAAACAGGGCAGGAAATGGAATATTTAGCGGATAAGATGTAAAATACTACGAAAAAATCATCCATACACAAAGAAATGAACAAATCCCCCTGTAAATCCGTTCATATCCTGAAGACTTCCGAAGATTTTCGAAGGCTTTGGAGGTGATAATGAAGACTTTTGACACCCACCTCAAAACGCAAGTGCGTTTCAACTCAAACGCAAGTACGTTTTAATCCAAACGCACTTACGTTTCAAGTAAAACGTAAGGACGTTTTTCCGGCCCCGTATTTGTGGCTTTCACGACATGAAAACAGCTTGAAAAAATGCGGAACAGAGGATGCAGTATTTCTCCATACAACGCATTTGTTTACTGAACGCCCTCGGGAAAAGCCTTTTTGAGATGGGTTATTTTGGCTTTTCAGCAAAAAGAAATACTTTTGCATCCGAAAAATCTCACGCTTACCTTGCATACCTTATTATCTGGCCGGATGGACAGGTATGGGACAGGTAACGGCGAAGCGTACCTAAACTAGAACGAATGTCCGATTCCTCCAACAAACGAATCGCTATAAATACGGTGTTGCTATATGTACGAATGCTGTTTCTCGTACTGATTAGCCTGTACACTTCACGTATCGTCCTGAAGACACTGGGCGTGGAAGATTTCGGTATCCACAATGTCGTGGCCGGCATCATCTCTTTCCTCGGATTTCTCACCGGCTCCCTTTCCGGGGCCTCATCCCGATTTATCACATTCTCTCTGGGAAAAGGGGATTTACCTCAACTCAAAGCGACTTTTGGGAACATCCTCCTCATTCACCTGCTCTTTGCTCTTCTCATTCTGGCGCTGGGGGAAACCCTCGGCCTGTGGTTCGTCTCTACCCAGCTGAACATTCCTCCAGAAAGAGAAACGGCGGCCTTCTGGGTGTACCAGTTCTCCATCCTCACTGCCATAGGGAGCCTCGTCAGCATGCCCTACAATGCGGTCATCATCGCGCACGAAAAGATGTCGGCCTTTGCCTACCTCACCATAGGCGATGCCGTCTTGAAACTGGCGTCGGTGTTCCTCCTCATGTATCTGCCTTACGACAAACTGATTCTCTATGCGTTGTTCATCCTGTGTATCCAGTTCTTCGACTTTCTGGTCTACATCGCGTATTGCTCCCGAAAATTCGAGGAGACGCAATCGCTCCACCTCAAAATAAACAAATCCCTGTTCAAGGAGATTTTCTACTACACCGGCTGGACCATGAACGGCAACCTGGCCGTGTTCGGCTATACGCAGGGCCTGAATATCCTGCTCAACATTTTTTTCAATCCGGCGGTCAATGCAGCGAGAGGCATCGCCGTACAGGTACAGAACATCATCAACAACTTCAGCGTCAATTTTCAGACGGCAGTCAATCCGCAACTCACCAAAAGTTATGCGCAGGAAGATTATGCACGCATGCACCAGCTGCTGGTGATGAGTTCCAAGTTTTCGGTGTTCCTCATGTGCTTCATCTGTCTTCCGCTCTCCCTGGAGATTGACCAGGTGCTGAAATGGTGGCTGGGAAGTTATCCCGAACATACCCGTATGTTCCTGCGGCTGATTCTTTTCACCAGTATTCTGTTTTGTCTGGCCAACCCGCTCATCACCTCCGTGCATGCCACCGGACGCATCAAACGGTTCCAACTCATCGAGGGCAGTATGCTCCTGATGATTGTACCCCTGTCCTATCTTCTGCTGCGATTTTTCCACGTACCTCCGGAGAGCGTGTTTGTGGTGCATATCGTCGTAGAACTGTGTACCCAGTATGCCCGGGTACGCATCGTGTTGCCAATGATTAACATGGATAGAAAGACCTATATAAGGGAAGTAATCAGGCCGATTGTAAAGGTAGCCTTAACGGCTCCTGTCATTCCGCTACTCTTATACAGCTACCTTCCGCAGAACATATTCACCTTTCTGGTGGTAGGAAGCGCATGTGTGTTGTCCGTCACCTCGTGTACGTATTTCTTCGGATGTACGGAAAAGGAACGTAGTATCATTACCCATAAACTGAGAAACCGACTGAAAAGATGAACCCGACCATTCCCTCCCTGTCTGTAATCGTGCCGGTCTACAAGGCCGAGAAATACCTTCCGCGCTGCATCGACAGCCTGCTTGCACAGACATTCAAGGATTTTGAACTACTGTTGATAGACGACGGAAGTCCGGACCATTCCGGAAATATCTGCGACGCGTACGCCCAGAAGGACCCGCGCATCCGCGTGTTCCACCAGCCCAACCGGGGGGTCAGCTCCTCCCGCAACCTGGGCATCGAACAGGCACGGGCCGAATGGGTGACATTCGTCGACAGCGATGACTGGGTGGAAACGGATTTTCTGGCACAGTTCCGTTTGGAGGAAGCTGAACCGGACACCTTCATCCTGCAAGGCTTCACCCACAACCATGAGCAGCACCCCGAAAAAGACTTCCGGTTCGGCTATTACAAAGAATGCGTGTTTCCCCTTTCCTCGGGCGAGGATGTAGCCCGGTATGACCTTCTACAGAATGGGTATCCCTTTGCCAAACTCTACCACAAGGAGAAACTGCAACGGCATTCTATCCGGTTCAACACGGCCATTTCTATCCACGAAGACCATGCGTTCGTATGGGATTACCTGTGCCAGATTACCCGTGTCAGACTGATGGAGAGTGCCTCCTATCATTACGAAAAAAAGTTGGGCGAATCCTTGAGCAACAAGACTTACCCTCCCTCCGTATGGCTGGCGGCTTCGGACAGCCTGCTGGCCAGCCTTTCCATTCTGGAAGTCAAGTGTCACCTCACGGGCAGCCGCTACCTGAAGGAAGTGTACACCGCTTACGGACTGGAACAGCTTATGCAGGCCTTGTATCACATGGATGCCTCGAATTTCCGGAGCGTCATTGCCTCGGCCCAAAAAAGGACGTCCCTTTTCGAACAGTATTTCCTGTCCCGGACTCCGCGACAGAAGCTGGTCTTGTACCTGCTGAAACAGAGATGGGGGAGCCAACCTTTATGGCTTTTCATCCACCTGTCGCACAGGCTGTTCTCGAAATAAGACAAAGCGTTTACCCCAAGAACAAACTATTTTTCATTCAGACTTCACGAACCAAGCTAAAGTAATGAAACTTCTTTTTGACTTATCCAGCAACCAGAATATATACGATGGCGTGACGGTGTATGCCTTGCGTATCCTGAAAGGATTCCAGGAACATCGCTATCCCCATATCATCCTTTTGGGTAATTCCGCCATCTGCGATTACCTCACGACCCATTTTCCGGAATACCCCTGCATCCAGGCGGATATTCACAACGAGAACGGTTCGCTTCTCAAGAACGGATGGAAGTGGCACCGGCAGGTACGGAACATCGACTGCGACGTCATTTTCTCGCCCAACCCTTATCTGACCTACTTCAGTTCCAAAAGAATCATCCAGACCGTCCACGACCTGCAACCTCTGAAGATTTACAAGGGCAGGACGTTATGGGCCTTCCGCATCTTCCTGCCGCTTGTCCTGCTCAGAAGCCACCGCCTCATCACCATTACAGACTTCGTACAAAAGGAAATCAAACGCATCTATCCGTTCATTTCCTCCCGGAAAATGCACACTATATCCAACTGTGTAAGCGTAGACCCCACCCGTTACCCGGAGTCCCCGCTGCCGGAAAAGTACCTGCTGTACGTCAGCACACTGTGGGAGTATAAGAATATCTTCACGCTGTTGCAGGCTCTCCATCTGCTGAAAGACCAGATTCCGCACAAACTGGTCATCATCGGGAAACCCATGGATGGGTACTGGGAGAAAGTATGTGTGCCTTATATCCAGGCCCACCATCTGGAGCCGCACATTCTTCACCTCCGCCAACCCGTCAGCGACCAGCTGCTGGCCCAATACTACCAGTTTGCCGACCTCTTCATCCATCCGTCGTTGCTGGAAGGTTTCGGCTATCCGCCCATCGAAGCGGCCATCCACCGGACTCCGGTACTGACCACCAAAGAAACCGCTTTATACGAAAGTACGATGGGACTGCTCAACTATTACGAACCGGCCACCGACCCGCAGGCGCTGGCTCAAAAAATACGGGAACTGCTCGCCAATCCGCCTTCAGCCGAAAAGCTGGCACGGATTTCCGAGAAATTACGCCGTCAATACGATTATGCGGTACAAGCCGAAAAAGTCTATCAGTATCTGACCCAAAATGCTCCCCGCCCATGAACGTCCTTGTAGACATGACCCATATCACGCCCGACAAGCTGTATGCCAGCTTATCCATCTATGTGTTCCGGATACTGGATGCCATGCCCGCTGCCGAGAGGAAGCATTTCACCCTGCTCATTCCCTCGGAACTGGAAGACTTCACCCGCCGGCGGTATCCAGAGTATGCGTACCTGCTTTTTCCGGCAACCCGGGCCCACGTGTCCCGCCACAAGCTGCTCAGAATCGCCCAACAGATACGGGTGTACAGACGCATCGTGAATTCGTCAGGCTGCGACATTCTTTTCATTGCCAACGACTTGTATCCTTACACCCACATCCGGACCCGCCTGAAGAAAGTGGTGGTGATACACGACTTGAAGGTCATCAAGGATACGCCCCGCTCGTGGGCAGGGAAGATAGCCCGCTACCTCAATTTCCGTTTCTACGCCTCTTTCATGAAGCATGCGGAGGTGGTTGTGGCCATTTCCAACTACACCAAAGAGGATATCCTGACACATTATCCTTCCGTCCGACCCGAGAAAATAAAAGTCATTTACAACAGTGTCCTGCTGGCCCAAGAAGCAGTTTCTCCTTTCAAGAATGCCTCTGCTCCAGAAGACTACCTTCTATATGTCAATACGTTGCAACCTCACAAGAACCCGCTGACACTGCTCAAGGCTTTCCAACTGCTGAAAAACAAAATCAGCCATTCGCTGGTCCTCGTCGGGAAAGAAACCTCCTACTGGCTGGAGGAACTCCTGCCTTATCTACAGGCACATCAGCTGGAGTCGCGCATCCTCCACCTGCAGAACCTCCGCGAAGAGGAGCTCAGGTACTTGTACGAACACGCCCGTCTGTTCATCACCCCTTCCTTGCGCGAAGGCTTCGGCTATACCCCCATTGAAGCCGCCCTCTGCCAATGCCCTGTGGTCTGCTCCACCTGTGAGGCCCTGCCCGACACCACCCGCCGGCAACTGGTCTATTACCAGCCCCCACAGGATGCGGAAGCACTGGCCGAGACCCTTCTCCGTACCCTGCAGAATCCGCCTTCTCCTGCCCGACGGGCACAGATCGCAGCCGACTATCAGGATGCCTATTCGTGCACCCGCCAGGTACAGGATTTCCTCACCCTCTTCCATCACTGCTAACATGCCGTTATCATGCTGATATACATCGGAATATATCTTCTTATTCTACTCTTTCTGGTGGCTGATTTTGCCAAGGAGAGTCAAAAGCACAAGGCTCTCCACGTGCTGGGAGTCCTCTTGGTGCTCTTTGTCGGCCTCAGAGGGAGTAGCGGAGCCGACTCCCCCGTCTATATCGACTTCTTCAATTACAACACGGATACCATCTGGAACTGGGAAGGAGTGGAAAAGGGATATGCCGAATATGGATTCTACTATCTGTCGGTGCTCCTGAAAAGTATCTGGAACAACGTGGATTTTTATTTTACAGCCATCTCCGCGCTGACCATTTTCTTTCTGGTAAAATCGCTGAAGGAATTTTCCATCTATCCCCTGCTGGGATTCTGCGTGTATTACTCCAGATTCCTCATCATCCGTGACATGAACCAGATACGGCAGGCTTTGGCCATGGTGGTCATCGTCTATGCCTTCAAGCTGCTGCTCAGCCACCGGAAAAAAGCCTTTGCCTGCGTCATTCTGGCCATGACTTTCATCCATTACAGTTCCATCATTGTCCTGCCGTTTATCTGGCTGTATGACCGACGGCCCAATCTGAAACAGACCACTGGTCTTCTGGCGCTCAGTCTGGTGACCGGATTTCTGGGCAGCGTGGTCTTAAAGAAACTGCTCATCGCCACGGGAAACATCGTATTCCTGCGGTATGTGGGCACGGCCAATCTGGGTCTTCTGAACCCGGTACTGATTTTCCAGCTGGGCATCTGTTTCCTGTTCAGCTACTTTGAACCGTTGCTGAAAGACAGGCAGAAAGGATACTATCTCATGCGCAATGCTTACCTGTATTCCACTATCCTGCTCTTGCTTACGTGCAACATGGGAGAAATCGGCGGACGACTGGCCACTATCTTCGCCACCTGCGAAATCTTTATCTTGCCGGCACTGGCTACCACCATCCGGCCTCGCCTGGGCGGATACATCCTTTACGTGCTGCTGGCCGCTCTGCTTTTCGCCATGAACTACCTCAAGCTGCTGCAAGTAGCCTCTTCATGGGAATATTTCTCATGAGGCATTTTATCTTTTCTTTATGAAAATAGCTTATCTCATTCCCAAACCCGCCAATACAGGTCCCATCCTCGTGGTGCTGGAACTCGTCAAGGCAATGTCCGAACACGGACACGACTGTACGGTATACTATTTTGACGAAGGAGACGAAATTCTGTTTCCCTGCAAAACCCAACGAATCTCTTTCTTCCAGAAAATCAATTTCCGTGAATTTGACATCGTACACTCCCATGGCCTGCGACCCGACTGCTATCTCTTCCTGCACAAGCCTCTACGGTGCAAGGCCCGCTGCCTCACGACCCTGCACAACTACATCATTCCCGACTTCTCCTACCAGTATAACAAATTCATTGCCTACACCGTCGGCAATTTATGGATGCTGGCCCTCAGAAGACACGATACCATCGTCACGTTAAGCAAGGATGCCCTGCAATATTACCGCCACAGGTTGCCGGCACGGAAGCTCACCTATGCCTACAACACCCGCCAGATGGTTCTGGAAGCTCCGCTGGATGTACAGACCCGGCAGCAGATTCTGCAATTCAAGCAGGGAGCCGTAACACTGGGAGTCAATGCCGCCCTGACCGACCGCAAAGGCATAGACCAGGTAATCAAGGCCTTGACAAAATTGCCGGGATACAAACTTATCATCGCCGGAGACGGAAAAAGCAAGGCTTCTCTGGAGAAGCTGTCCGTCGACGAGCAAGTGGCAGACAGGGTATTGTTTCTGGGCTACCGGAAAGACGCTTACCGTCTTTTGCCCTATTACGACGTGTTCGTGCTGCCGAGCCGGAGCGAAGGATTTGGGCTTACCCTGATGGAATCGGCCTTATACCGGAAAAAGGTGGTCTGCTCCCGGATTCCCATCTTTGAAGAACTCTGTCCGCAAGGCGAAGTGGTTTTCTTCGAGCTGGAACAGATTCCTTCCCTCGTCCAAGCTCTTCAGCAGGCTGCCGGAAGCCCGGAGCTAGGGCAGAAACTATACCAACGATACCTTCAGGTGTTTTCGCCGGAAGCCTTCTACGAGAGATACCACCAGATTTACCAACATACATAGAAAAAAGAATCATGCTATCCGTTCTTTTATCGGTTTATTACAAAGAAAACGTACACCATTTGTCGCAGGCGCTGGACAGCATCCTGCATCAGTCGGTACCTCCCACGGAGATTATCCTCGTGAAGGACGGGCCTCTGACGGAAGAGCTGGAAACCGTCCTCGCCCAGTACCAGCAACAATATCCCCTGCTCCATACCGTCAGCCTGCCGGTCAACCAAGGGTTGGGAAAGGCGCTCAACGAAGGGCTGAAGCATTGCCGTTACCCTTTGATTGCCCGGATGGACACGGACGACATAGCCAAGCCCGACCGGTTTGAGAAACAGCTTCAGGTGTTCGAACAGCATCCGGAAGTGGATATATGCAGTGCCTGGATTGAAGAGTTTGAAGATACGCCGACACGCATCCTGGCCATCAAGAAACTGCCGGAAACGCATGCGGAAATCCAAAAATACGCCCGGCACCGCTGCCCCATCAACCATCCGGTAGTGATGTATAAAAAGGAAGCCGTGCTAAAAGCCGGAGGTTACGAAGGATTCCCAGAAGACTACCGTCTATGGGTGAAGATGCTTGGGAAAGGAGCGCGGTTCTACAACCTGCAGGAGAGTCTGCTTTATTTCCGCTTCTCGCCCAGCATGGTGAAGCGCCGGGGCGGATGGCGCTATGCCCTTGCCGACATGAAGTCGCAGATAGATTTCTACCGGATGGGCTTTTTAAATCTTCCGACATTAGTCTGCAACCTGCTCATCCGCCTTACGGTCCGACTGACGCCCAACCGACTACGCAGTGTGATATACCGGAAAATGTTGCGCAAATAACCTCAAAATTTTTTAGACAACGAATAACTTTCATTACAATGGCAGAAGAAAGCAAAATACAAAAGAAAGAAATAAAGGAAATTGACCTGAGCGTGTTATTCCAGAAATTATATTCTCACCGGAAAAAACTGTATAAAGCGGCAGGCATAGGTATTCTGGCCGGACTCGTCGTCGGTTTCAGCCTCCCCAAAACCTATCAGGTGGATGTGAGTCTGTCACCGGAATCGGGGGTAAACGGGACCAGCGGCCTGTCGGGTATCGCCTCGATGTTCGGATTGGGCAACGGCTCCAGCGGCTTCGGAGAGGACGCCCTCACCTTCAACATGTTTCCGGAAATCGTAAAGACAAATCCTTTTGCCCTGGAGATGCTCCAGATTCCGATTCGGACCCAGAAAGAGAAGCAAATCCTGCTGTATGATTACCTGGACACGGAGAAAAAACCTTGGTGGAATTATATCGCCCAGGCCCCCGGAATGGTGCTGTCACTGTTTAAAGACAAAGAAGCCGATACCGTGCGGACCATCGACCCGTTTCATCTCACACCCGCTCAAAGCGGACACATTGAGCGACTGAAAAAGGTATTAAAGGTGGAAACCGACAAGAATACCAACATGACCAAGGTCAGTGTGTCGTTGCAAGACCCACTGGCCGCTGCGGTAGTGGCCGACAGTGCCGTACACAAATTGCAGGAATACATCACCGACTACCGCACGCGGAAGGCCAAACAGGATTATGATTTTCAACTGAGCCTGTGCGAACAATATAAGAAAGAATATTTTGAGGCACAACAGGCCTATGCCCGGTTTGCCGATGCCAACCGGAACGTCATCCTCCAGACGGTCACCACCGAAAAGGAAAGACTGCAAAAGAACCTGAGCCTGGCAGAGCAAATCTACAGCCAGTCCATGGGGCAACTGCAAGTGCTTCGAGGAAAGGTGCAGGAAGCCAAGCCCGTATTTGCGGTGGTCGAACCGGCTACCGTACCCCTGGCACCTTCTTCTCCCAGAAAGATACTGATAATGGTGGGCTTTGCCTTTCTGGCTTTACTACTTGAATCTGTTTGGATTCTCTTCGGAAAAGATACATACCGTCAATTCAAACATACCCTGAAAAAAGAAAACTAACCTTCCTACCCCATGAAACTAAATGCATTTTTATTGTTCAGCATCCTGTCTGCCGGTCTGGTAAAAGCACAGCCCGACACTTCCTCTCTCACCTATCGTCTGGAACTGGGAGGTACTGGCGGAAACGGAACCTACGCCCCCTTGTGGCTCACGGCCAACCGCTATGGATTGTCGAGCACCAACCCCAACTCGGGTTACCTGCGGGCCGGGATTGCCTACGACAAGCAGTTTCCGCGCGGATGGCGGATTGAAGCAGGTCTGGACATGGCAGGAGGCATCCACCATACACAACCCGTATCCATCCATCAGATATACAGTGACTTCTCCTGGAAAATGCTGACCCTCAGCATGGGAAGCAAAGAACGTCCCGGATTTCCGCTGACCAAAAACACGGCACTCAGCAGCGGAATGATGGTAGAAGGCCCCAACACCCAGCCTGTCCCTCAAATCAGAGGGGAAATAAAAGAATACCTGAATGTGCCGGGCACCAAAGGGTGGTTCGCCTTCAAGGGGCACATTGCTTATGGCTCTTTTCCGGAAAACGGCTGGCAGAAAGACTTCGTACGGCCCGGACAATATTACGTAAAGAATGTGCTCTACCACAGCAAATCGCTGATGATGCGTCTGGGAAACAAGGAGAAACTGCCGTTGGAGTTCGAGTTCGGCATCCTGATGGCTACCCAGTTTGGGGGTGACAAATACCTGAAACTGGCAGACGGAAGCGCCCAAAAGGTGCTCGACATGCCTAATAACCTGAAGGCCTACTGGAAAGCATTCTGGCCACAGGCTGGAGGAGATGACACCCCCGAAGGAGAACAGGTGAACGTAGAAGGAAATATGTTGGGCAGCTGGAATTTTGCCTTGAACTGCTATCTGGGCGAATGGAGATTCCGGGCATATCTGGAACATTATTTTGAGGACCATTCCCAGATGTTCTGGCAATACGGATGCTGGAAGGACGGACAGCTGGGACTGGAAATCACTTTTCCAAAAAACCGATGGATCAGCAGCGTGGTGTGGGAAGGGCTGAGCACAAAAGACCAGACAGGTCCCTTGCAATACGACAGTTTCTGGGGACAATTTCCTGAGTATCAAATCAGCGCAGACGATGATTATTATAACCACTACCTTTACGGGGCCTGGCAGTATCAAGGCATGGGCATGGGGAACCCACTTCTTCCGGGACCGGCCTACAACGCCGACCACCGCATTTCCTTCCGGAGCAACCGGGTGACAGCCCATCATCTGGGCTTCAACGGACAGCCCTCCCCGGAATGGGGATACCGGGTACTGGTTTCGTTCGCCAAACACTGGGGTACCTATAAGGCCCCTCTTGACAAACAGTGCAAACAGTTCAGCTCGCTCTACGAGGTGACCTATACCCCCGCTTGGGCCAAAGGCTGGAAAGCCTCACTGGCACTGGGTCTGGACCGGGGAAATTACTTGGGGAACTCCACGGGAGGCATGCTGACCCTCCAAAAGACAGGCATTCTCTTCTAATAATCAAATCATAGACAATCATGAAAAAAATTCTCTCTATATGGGGTATACTCCTGCTGGCCATCCTATGCAACAGCTGCGAGAAAGAACCGATTAACCGGGATATTGAAGGGCACTGGCAGCTGCTGGAATTTACCACCAAAGCAGACGGTGAGGTCCATCCGTGTACACGCATTTACTACAGTATCCAGTTATGGGTGGTGGAAGTGGCCGAAAAACAAGGTCCGCAAGGACTGACTCCCTTTCGCGGACGGTACCAATATGACGAGTCCAACCGTTCTATCCGGCTATCGGAGATGAGTACGTATGCTACCCCGGAAAATTCCCGTCCGGCAGAAGTCTGGGAATTAAACCCCTACGGGTTGAACGATGTCAATACCACGTTCAAGGTTATTGAATCGGATGGCAAGCAGATGACTCTGGAATCAGACTATGCCCTGCTGAAACTCCGAAAATTCTGACAAAAGAAATTTCCGAATCCGAATAAAAAGCCTTGTCCCCGTTGGAGGTCAAGGCTTTTTGCTTATATTTGTAGCTAAAATATGCCTTGCCGTCCGGATTTTGGAAAAGAATAAAAAGGAATTCCGCACGCAGACGCATAGCTGAAAACAATAACAAACAACTGGAAACAGACAACATTCCTGCCTCAACAGCCGGATAAGAAAAGAATGGAAACAAACAAAGAGATGCACTGGTATGCCTTCTATGTAAGGATGCATCATGAAAAGAAAACAGCTGAGAAGCTCGAAATGCTGGGCGTCACTCACTTCCTGCCCATACAGGAAGTAGTCCGCCAATGGAGCGACCGGAAAAAGAAAATCAAACAAGTCATAATTCCTATGCTGATTTTCATTCGTACGGACGAAAAAGGACGCATCGAATTGCTTCAAAACTTTCCGTCATTGACGGGATGCCTGATAGACCCTGCTACCAAACGGCCGGCCATCATCCGGAATGAAGAGATGGAGCAGTTCAAATTCATGCTGGACTACTCAGAAGAGACTGTCCGCTTCCAAAACGAGCCATTAGCTCCAGGAGAAAAGGTAGAGGTCATCAAAGGGCCGTTGAAAGGACTGCAAGGGGAACTGGTAGAACTGGCTGGACACTCGGAAGTAATGATACGTATCGACCACTTGGGATATGCCACCGTGGAAATCCCTGTGGGGTATGTCAAGAAGTTATAAGCCTTTGACACCGGAGACGGATTTGAGTTATAAAAGAAATGCGGAAAACCCATCTGATGAAACAGTGGTTTTCCGCATTTCTTTTATATTACGCCCGTCTCTTTACTGGAAGAACACATCGTCCAGGCGGGTATTGTTTTCCTCTTCGATTTCCGTCAGACGGTCCTTGCAAGGATCAAAATCGCCCGGTATGTCGAACGTTTCATCGGGTGAATACCCCAAAGACTTGTCGGCATAGACCTTCTGCATATAGATTCCCCAGATAGGCAATGCCATAGAAGCACCTTGTCCGTCGCGCATCGTATCGAAATGAATGTCTCGTTCTTCACCGCCTACCCAGCATCCGGAAACCAGCGACGGGGTGAAGCCCATAAACCATCCGTCGGAGTTACGGTTGGTGGTTCCCGTCTTACCTCCCATATCAGCCTTGATGCCATACAGACGACGTACACGACCGCCCGTACCTTCATTGATTACGGCACGCAACATCACCAGCATCTTATAAGAAGTGGACTCACTGATGACTTCGTTCACCTGAGGTGTGAAGGTAGCCACCACATTCCCGTCGTTGTCCTCAATGCGGGTGACAAACAGCGGAGCGGTACGGATACCTTTATTTACAAAGGCAGTATAGGCACTTACCATTTCTCCCACAGAGATTTCACACGGTCCCAAACACAAAGAAACCGTGGGCTGGATATCCTTGTTCAACACCCCAAACGAATGTATCAGACGAACCAAGTCGTACGGACTCAGCTTGCTCATCAGGTAAGCCGAAATCCAGTTGTTGGAGTTGGCCAGACCCCACTTCAGGGTCACCATTTCCCCATAATGCGATTTGGAACTGTTTCGGGGTGACCAGGCTTTTCCGTTTTCGTCAAAAAGCGTCTGCTCCACGTTACGGACCTCATCGCAAGGGGAGAATCCGTTCTCCATGGCCAGCGCATACAAGTAAGGCTTGATGGTTGAACCCACCTGACGACGGCCCACCATGGCCATGTCATACTGGAAATAGTTATAGTTCGGCCCACCCACGTAAGCCTTCACGTAACCGGTAATAGGGTCCATCGACATGAATCCGGCCCGCAGGAAGTGCTTGTAATAACGGATAGAATCAAGCGGTGTCATGATGGTATCCTTCTCCCCTTCCCAAGAGAACACCGACATCTCATACTTGGTATTGAATGCCTTCATGATTTCGGCTTCCGAACAACCGTCGGCCTTCATTGTACGGTAACGGTCGCTCTGGTGCACGGAGCGGTTCAGAATCTGTTCCACTTCCTCCGGAGTGAGCTGATTGGTGTAAGGAGCCGTCTTGCGTCCTCTCTTCTCTTTGAAGAACCGTGGTTGCAAATATTTCGCTACATGCTCATACACAGCCTCTTCGGCATACTGTTGCATGTGAGAGTTGATAGTAGTATAGATTTTCAACCCGTCTACGTAAAGATTGTAGTTCGTACCGTCCTTCTTCTTGTTCTTGGCACACCAGCCATAAAGCGGATTGGTTTCCCAAGCCAAAGAATCTTCATAATACTTCTGCATCTGCCAGCCACGATAATCACTACGGTCTGGCTTGTGGGCCGTCATGATGCCACGCAGATATTCACGGAAATAGGTGGCCAGACCGTCTTTATGGTCTACCGGCTGGAATTTCAATACCAGCGGAAGTGCCTGAAGAGAATCGCATTCCTCCTGCGTCAGGTAACCGGCCTTGCGCATCTGGTCGAGTACCGTATTACGGCGCCCCCGCGAACGCTCATTGAAACGGCGGGGATTATAGAGCGAAGGATTCTTACACATGCCTATCAAGGTAGCAGCCTCTTCTATCTTCAGGTTCTTGGGATCTTTCCCGAAATACGTCTTGGCAGCCGTCTTGATACCTACGGCATTGTTCAAGAAGTCAAACTTGTTGAGGTACATGGTCAGGATTTCTTCCTTCGTGTAATACCGTTCCAGCTTAACAGCGATGACCCACTCAATGGGTTTCTGCAGCAGACGCTCCATGACGTTGTCGGCCGTAGGCGAATAGAACTGCTTGGCCAGCTGCTGGGTGATGGTACTACCTCCACCGGCATGCTTCTGCATGAAAATTCCACGCTTGATGACCGCACGCATGAACGCCCGGGCATCGATACCGGAATGGTCTTCAAAACGGACATCCTCGGTGGCCACCAAGGCATGCACCAGATGGGGAGAGAGATCTTCATACCCCACATACACACGATTTTCCTTACTGAGCGACCAGGTGCCCAACAATTTTCCGTCGTCGGAAATAATCTGGGTGGCAAATTTCAGATTCGGGTTTTCCAGTTCTTCCACAGGAGGAACATAACCAATTTTTCCTTTGGCAATAGCCGTAAAAATAATGGCTACCACGAGCATGCAGAGGAGTACAAATCCCCACAATACATATATAAAGACCTTTCTCATACGCTTATCAATTCTTTTATTATTTCTATGAAGTCGCAAATTTACGGAAAATCTTTGTAACAACGGCTTATTTTCCACAATATCCTCCTAAATGCGAAAAGGTTGTCCGAAATCTCTCCAAAACGGTGGATTTTCTATTTTTTTTGCCTACCTTTGAACTCCGGTATTATAAAAGTAATCAAAAACAGCTAACATGGAAAATAGAAGTTTAGTTACTATCGCCGAACATTCCAAAGAGAAAATCCTGTATCTTCTGGAAATGGCAAGAGAGTTCGAAAAGAAACCTAACCGCCGCCTGCTGGCCGAAAAAGTAGTCGCCACCTTGTTCTTTGAGCCGTCCACCCGTACCCGGCTGAGTTTTGAAACGGCAGCCAACCGTCTGGGAGCGAGAGTCATCGGATTTACAGACCCGAAGGTGACCAGTTCTTCCAAAGGAGAAACCCTGAAGGATACGATTATGATGGTGAGCAACTATGCCGACATCATCGTGATGCGACACTACTTGGAGGGAGCCGCTCGCTACGCCAGTGAAGTAGCCCCTGTACCGATCGTCAATGCAGGAGACGGTGCCAACCAGCATCCTTCACAGACCATGCTCGACTTGTATTCCATCTACAAGACGCAAGGTACACTGGAAAACCTGAATATCTATCTGGTGGGCGACCTGAAATATGGAAGAACCGTTCACTCCTTGCTGATGGCGATGCGTCATTTCAACCCTACTTTCCACTTCATCGCGCCGGACGAATTGAAAATGCCGGACGAATACAAGCTGTACTGCGAGGAACATCACATCAAATATGTGGAGCATACGGACTTTACGGAAGAAACCATCGCAGATGCGGATATCCTGTACATGACCCGTGTGCAGCGCGAGCGCTTCACCGACCTGATGGAATATGAAAGAGTGAAAGACGTGTACATCCTGAACAACAAGATGCTGGAACATACACGTCCGAACCTGCGAATCCTCCACCCGCTGCCTCGCGTAAACGAAATTACCTACGACGTGGACGACAACCCGAAAGCTTACTATTTCCAACAGGCCAAGAACGGTCTTTACGCCCGTCAGGCCATCCTTTGCGACGTGCTGGGCATCACACTCGACGAGGTGAAAGCTGATACTGAAAAATAATCCGGAAACCTATTCAATTCAAGTGACTATGAGTGAAAAGAAAGAATTACAGGTAGCCGCACTCAAAAACGGTACGGTTATCGACCATATACCATCCAACAAGCTGTTTACAGTGGTATCTCTGCTTGGACTGCAGAATGAAGATGCCAACATCACCATCGGCAATAACTTTGAAAGCAAGAAACTGGGAAAGAAAGGCATCATCAAGATTGCCGACCGTTTCTTTACGGAAGAGGAAATCAGCCGGTTGTCGGTAGTGGCTTCCAAAATCAAGTTGAACATTATCCGTGACTATGAGGTTGTGGAAAAGAAAGAGGTAGAGATGCCGGACGAGCTAAAAGGTATCGTGAAATGCAACAACCCGAAATGCATCACCAACAACGAACCGATGCAAACCTGGTTCCACGTGATTGACAAGGAAAAGGGCTTGCTGAAATGCCACTACTGCGAGAAGGAACAGCAGAAGGATAACATCAAACTGCTGTAAACGATGAAGCAGGACTGGAAACCAGGAACGATGATTTATCCGCTTCCGGCCGCCTTGATTACGTGCGGAAGTTGTGAAGAAGAATACAATATCATTACCATAGCGTGGGTGGGTACAATCTGTACCAACCCACCTATGTGCTATATTTCGGTCAGGCCGGAACGATACTCCTATCCCATTTTGAAGAAAAATATGGAGTTCGTCATCAACCTGACTACAAAAGACATGGCTTTTGCGACAGACTGGTGTGGCGTACGCTCCGGAAAAGACTACCACAAATTCAAAGAGATGAAGCTTACACCGGGAAAGGCTTCCATGGTGCAGGCACCTCTCATTGAAGAGTCTCCCCTCTGCATTGAATGCCGGGTAAAGGAAATCGTGGCCCTGGGTTCACACCACATGTTCATCGCCGACGTGGTCAATGTGAAAGCCGATGACAAATACCTGAACACCGAAACCGGAAAATTCGAACTGGCACGTGCCAATTTGCTGGTCTATGCCCACGGCGGCTATTACGAGCTGGGAGAAAAGATTGGCAAGTTCGGCTGGTCGGTGGAGAAAAAGAAATGAACCAGATATGATGAAAGAAGCCATACTCACCGTAATTGGAAGCGGAGTGCTAGCAGTGTGTGAGCTGCAGGCGCAAGCTACCACTACGCCTATGGTCACACTACGGCAACCTCGTTTCAATTTAGGGGTGAAAGCGGGCTTCAATTCTTCCATGTTCTTTACCGATGAGGTATCCATCAACGGGAAAGACTTGGAACAAGCACAAAACAATTACAAGGTGGGGTATTTCGCCGCAGTATTCTGCCGGTTCAACATCAAAAAACATCACTTTATCCAACCCGAGTTTTCGTGCAACATCACTCAAGGAAGTGTGTCCATCCCGCTTACTCTGGCAAACTCGGAACTTCTGTCGGACAATGCTCTGATAAAGAGGAAAATGACCACTTTCGATGTCCCTATCCTCTACGGCTATAAGTTTGTGGATGTACATCCGTACGGGATGGCTTTCTTTGTTGGCCCGAAAGTGACTTGGATCTGGGAACGACACAGTTCTACCGAGTTCTCCGGTTTCCATCAACAGGAAATAAAAGAAGAACAATACCCTTTACAATATAGCGGTGTAGTAGGATTGGCGGTCAATGTCTCCAACATCTTTTTTGACTTCCGGTATGAGATAGGCTTGCACAACTCTATTCGGGACATGTCTTACAATACGAATACCACCGAATCTCCCCACAACGAAGGAGAAATCCGATTGCGGCAACGCAAGAATATTTTGAGTTTTTCCGTGGGAGTTATTTTCTAATCTGATTTCTCACTTTAAAAGAATATATCATGAAACGAGACGATTCAATTTTTAACATCATTGAAAAAGAACATCAGAGACAACTGAAAGGTATCGAACTGATTGCTTCTGAAAATTTCGTAAGCGACCAAGTCATGCAGGCCATGGGTTCCTGCCTCACCAATAAATACGCGGAGGGATATCCTGGAAAAAGATATTATGGAGGATGTGAGGTAGTGGACCAAAGCGAACAGCTGGCTATCGACCGTATCAAAAAGATTTTTGGCGCGGAATGGGCTAACGTACAACCGCATTCCGGTGCCCAGGCCAATGCAGCCGTATTTCTGGCCGTACTGAATCCGGGCGACAAATTCATGGGACTGAACCTGGCCCACGGAGGTCATCTGTCTCACGGGTCTGCTGTCAACACATCAGGAATTCTGTACACGCCGTGCGAATATAACCTGAACAAGGAAACAGGTCGTGTAGACTACGACCAGATGGAAGAAATCGCACTGCGGGAACATCCGAAGTTGATTGTCGGTGGAGGTTCTGCCTACTCTCGCGAGTGGGATTACAAACGGATGCGCGACATCGCCGACAAGGTAGGTGCCTTGCTGATGATTGATATGGCCCACCCTGCCGGACTGATTGCAGCCGGATTGCTGGACAATCCCGTGAAATATGCCCACATCGTGACTTCTACTACGCATAAGACATTGCGTGGCCCGCGTGGAGGTATCATCCTGATGGGAAAAGACTTCCCCAACCCATGGGGCAAGAAAACGCCGAAAGGTGAAATCAAGATGATGTCACAGCTGCTGGATTCTGCCGTATTCCCAGGTATCCAAGGCGGTCCGCTGGAACACGTGATTGCTGCAAAAGCAGTTGCCTTCTACGAATGCATGCAACCGGAATACAAGGAGTACCAGATTCAAGTGCAGAAAAATGCCCGCGTATTGGCACAAGCGCTGATGGACCGCGGCTTTACCATCGTATCAGGAGGAACTGACAATCACTCCATGTTGGTGGACTTACGCACCAAGTATCCTGACCTGACTGGAAAGGTGGCCGAAAAAGCACTGGTTGCAGCCGACATCACAGTCAACAAAAACATGGTTCCGTTTGACACCCGCTCTGCTTTCCAGACATCCGGTATCCGTCTGGGAACTCCGGCTATCACAACCCGTGGAGCAAAGGAAGACCTGATGTACGAAATTGCGGAAATGATTGAAACTGTCCTGTCGAATGTAGACAACGAGGAAGTAATCGCTTCTGTACGTCACCGGGTGAATGAAACCATGAAGAACTATCCTATATTCGCATATTAACTAAACGGAGGGAAAAAATGAAAACGATGAATTCTATGGCTATCTTACTGAGCGCATGCTTGGTATTTAGCAGTTGTGGTATGACAAATACAGCCAAAGGTGGATTAATCGGAGGTGGTAGCGGTGCTGCATTGGGCGCATTGGTAGGTGGAGTCATCGGCCACGGAAAAGGTGCTGCCATCGGAGCCGCTGTAGGAACTGCGGTAGGTGCCGGTGCCGGCGTATTGATTGGTAAAAAGATGGACAAAGCTGCTGCACAAGCAGAACAGATTGAAGGAGCACAAGTGGAACAAGTGACCGACAACAACGGTTTGCAGGCAGTAAGAGTAACCTTCGACTCGGGTATCTTGTTCAGCACAAGCAGTGCCACACTAAGCACTTCTGCCAAATCGGCTCTGAGCAAATTTGCCAACAATGTGCTCAACCAGAACAAAGACATGGATGTGGCCATCTACGGATACACAGACAATACCGGATGGAAAAACAGTACTGCCGAACAGAGCAAGCAGAAAAACCTTGATTTGTCACAGGAACGTGCACAGAGCGTATCCAGCTACCTGCTGGGATGCGGCGCTTCTTCC
Organism: Bacteroides mediterraneensis; assembly: GCF_025993685.1. NCBI lineage: Bacteria > Pseudomonadati > Bacteroidota > Bacteroidia > Bacteroidales > Bacteroidaceae > Bacteroides > Bacteroides mediterraneensis. The sequence continues at coordinate 2,040,353 of NZ_DAJPEN010000001.1, forward strand.
AGCCAGATTAAATCTGTTACCGGTATGGGTGAAGAGAATCCGGTGGCAGACAACTCTACCGCAGCCGGACGTGAGCAGAACCGCCGTGTAGAAGTATATATGTATGCCAGCCAGCAAATGATTCAGCAGGCTGAAGCAGGTACATTACAATAATTATAGGCCGTATCAGGCTGATAAAGACACATTATGCCGGGTCTCTGGATCCGGCATAATTTTCATATAACACATTCAGACTCAAGATGAACAAGAAATGGATATTCAAATGCCTTCGTAACCTGATTATTTTCTTTTTCGCCTCTACCCTTCTTTCTGTAGTCGCTCTCCGGTTTATCCCTGTCTACATCACCCCGCTAATGGTGATACGCAGCGTAGAACAACTGGCCAAAGGAGAAAAACTGGTCATGAAACACCACTGGGTGCCGAAAGAAAAAATATCACATCATCTCCCCATGGCGGTCATCGCATCGGAAGACAACCGCTTTGCAAGCCACAACGGATTCGACTTCAAGGAAATCAGCAAGGCGATGGAAGAAAACAAAAAACGGAAAAAAGCCAGGGGGGCCAGCACCATCAGCCAGCAAACAGCCAAAAATGTATTCTTATGGCCATCCTCATCGTGGGTAAGAAAAGGATTCGAAGTGTATTTTACGGTACTGATTGAACTCATCTGGGACAAAGAAAGAATTATGGAGGTGTACCTGAACTCCATCGAAATGGGAGACGGTATCTATGGAGCGGAAGCAGTAGCCAAAGCCCACTTCCACACCACGGCCGCTAAACTTACCCGCAAACAGTGCGCACTTATTGCAGCCAGTCTTCCTAATCCCCGGAAATTCGATTCCGGAAACCCCAGCCCCTACATGTACAAGCGACAGCGTAAAATCATGTACCTGATGAAATGTGTCCCCACTTTCCCTGCACCTGAAAAACAATAAGGCATCAGGGATTCTCGGGGTCACCCTTCAGAATGGGGAGAGTTATCTTGTACTTCACCGCAAGGATACGGGTAACAAACACTGTGAGCCCTCCAATAATCTGGGAAAGAACCGACTCCACACCCAGCATCAGGCAAATCCAATATACCAGTCCACCGATTACGCAAGCCATTGCATATATCTCCTTACGGAAAATCAAAGGAATCTCATTGATAAAGATGTCACGCAACACTCCACCGGCTGCTCCCGTAATACTCCCCATGATGATGGCAATCCAAAAAGGATACCCCAAGGTATAGGCCTTACTGAAGCCTACAATGGTGAACAATGCCAGTCCGATGGTATCGAACAAGAAAAAGGTATTGTTCAAACGAATGACATACTTTCCGAACAGAATTACAAAAAACATGGCAAACGCCGTACAAATCAAATACATGGGATCGGTCATCCATGCAGGGGTCACATCCAGTAAAAGATCACGGATGGTTCCTCCCCCAATGGCCGTAGCCAACCCCACCACATAGGCGCCAAACCAGTCAAAACGTTTGGCCGATGCAAGCCGAATGCCACTAATGGCAAACGCGAATGTCCCCACAAAATCCAGAATCGTGACGAACGAAGGTATCTGAAAAAAAGTTTCCATAGTCAATGTTTCACCAAGTATAACTCAAACCAAAGCTAAGCAATTCCTGCAACTGAAAATAACTGTCATCAACTTCCCGTGACACTCCATCATCGAAACGGCCGTGCACGAACAATTTAGTAGAAAGATACTTATTAATAGAGAACGTAAAGGTATTTTCCCATTCGGCCAACACCTTCTCATAATTTGTGGTGTAAGAAAAACGAGATTCCCACATCAGCATGGAGAAGACCTTCCATTTCAACGTAGACTCCAGACGGGAACCCCATACACTTTCCCGTTTATGTCCGGCCTCAATGTTGAACTTAGTCGGGTCTACCCTATCACTGGCCACACTATATAAAGTATAGTTGATTGGGTTAATCAACACAGACAGGTTGCACACCCCATCCTTCACATACTTATAATCCATACCGAGACCGATATTCAGTTCCGCTGGAGAGAAGAATGCAGACACCAGGTTGTCGGAGTTGGTATCATAATTAGAAAAGAACTGCGTCTTGAATTCAGCAGATAAAGTATAGTACCAGGTACTGAAAGCTTTATAACCGAGTTTGGAACTTAATCGCAACAAGTCATTATTAGCCTTGTAACTGTGTACCGTATCGGATGGCGCCGTCACGAATCCCAGTTTCCATTCAATCTTATTTTCAAACTGAATACGTTGCCTGTCATCATAGTTTGCCTGCCAGGTAAATCCTGAAAGTAAAGATTTCGTGCTCTCACCACCCTTGTACCAGTTACCTGATATATAATTCTGTGAGAATTGCAGATAACCGTTTCCTCCAAATGTCCAGAAATTAGGCTTGATGACCAGCAGATCCTTCTCGGAAACCTGGTTAGGCAGTTCGTCATTCTGCATCATGTCGAGCAAATTCTCCTTTCTCGGCTCATCCACTAAAATCTCACCATAAATAGGTTTCAGACCTTCCAGATTTTCTTCATTCTGTTTCACCAGATTCGGGTATGCCAGGTAAAAAGAAAGCAACTGGCGGTTTACAAATTTATCTACCTGCTGTGAATGACGCAAATCCTTCAGCTGAGGCAATTGCTTCTTCAACGTGTCTTCCTTTATAAAAGGTATTTCAGGTTTCCAATCTGAGATACTGAATGCCTGCTCAATGGGAGCCTCATAATAAGTAGCCGGCATAGACAATTTATAATAATCCGGATTCGGACGAATGCCTGTAATCAACAAATAAATATCATCCCAACGTTCCAGCTGCGCATCGTAGTCTTTGCGAAAGTTCTGCAACAGCTGCCAGAATTTACTCACCTCCCAAGAAGGTACATTCATCTTTAAGGATGAAACTCCCCCCCGTTTCACCCCTGAAGAAGTATTCCGGACAGTCGCGGCTGGTACGCTTAACCGAAGCGAATCCACTCCACTATCGATTGTATCTGAAGAAATCCCTGTCTGTTGTGCTGCCAATCCACCACATATCATACACCATATCACGAATAAGCCTATCTTTCTCATTTTACTTTACTCTTCATTTTTGTGCAAAAGTACGATTTATTTCTAAAAGAATGCCGTTTTTCCAACGGGTAATTATACAATTAATCATATAATAAACATATTTCCCGCATTCTTTGTTTAAAACAATTTATCTACACTCCAAAACCCCACGGATATTTCCACCAAAATAAGGTTTTACCCCCTTCTGCTTTTGTGAGTTCAGCTTTTTTTCCTAATTTTGCAACTTTGAAGAAGTAGTTCTTCACTTTTGGAAGGAAAAACAGTTCCAAATAGTTATGAAACCGTTTCCGAAGGGACAAAGAGAAACGGAGATTTTATTGAAATTTAATTTTTAAATATTCATATTGTGGCAGAAACAAAGTATATTTTCGTAACAGGTGGTGTAGCCTCTTCACTGGGAAAAGGAATCATCTCATCATCTATCGGTAAGTTGCTGCAGGCCAGAGGCTACAGCGTAACCATCCAGAAGTTCGACCCGTATATCAACATCGACCCGGGAACTCTGAACCCTTATGAACACGGAGAATGCTACGTAACCGTAGACGGACACGAAGCCGACCTCGACCTGGGACACTATGAACGATTCCTGGGTATCCAGACCACCAAAGCCAACAACATTACTACCGGCCGTATCTACAAGAGTGTAATCGACAAGGAACGCCGGGGTGACTATCTGGGTAAGACCATCCAGATTATCCCTCACATCACCGATGAAATCAAGCGCAATGTCAAACTGCTGGGTAACAAGTACAAATTCGACTTTGTTATCACTGAAATCGGAGGAACAGTGGGTGATATCGAATCACTCCCTTATTTGGAAAGTATCCGCCAGCTGAAAAGGGAGCTGGGCAAAAACGCTTTGTGCGTACACCTTACCTACGTGCCTTATCTGGCTGCCGCCGGAGAGCTGAAGACCAAGCCGACCCAGCACTCTGTCAAAGAACTCCAGTCAGTAGGTATCCAGCCGGACATTCTGGTGTTGCGTACCGAACACGAACTGAGCACGAACCTGCGCAAGAAAGTCGCTTTGTTCTGTAACGTAGACGAAAGCGCAGTTATCCAGTCAATGGATATGCCGACCATTTACGAAGTACCTTTGCGCATGCAGGAACAGAAGCTTGATGTCACCATTCTGGAAAAGATGGGACTTCCGGTAGGCGAAACCCCGACCCTCGGCCCGTGGAGAGACTTCCTGAACCGCCGTCACAATGCCACTGAAAAGGTAAAAATCGGTCTGGTAGGGAAATACGATTTGCAGGACGCCTACAAATCTATCCTCGAAGCCCTTTCACAGGCGGCTACCTACAACGACCGCAAGGCAGACATCCACTTCATCAACAGTGAGAACCTGACAGAAGAAAACATTGAAGAAAAGCTGAAAGACATGGACGGAGTTATCATCTGTCCGGGATTCGGCCAGCGTGGTATCGAAGGTAAGTTCATCGCCATCAAATATTGCCGTACACACAACGTGCCGACCTTCGGTATCTGTTTGGGAATGCAGTGCATGGCCATCGAATTTGCCCGCGATGTACTGGGTTATGCCGATGCCAACAGCCGCGAGATGGACGAAAAGACTCCGCACAATGTCATCGACATCATGGAGGAACAGAAATCCATCACCAACATGGGAGGTACCATGCGTCTGGGAGCTTACGAGTGCGTCATCGACCCGACTTCCAAAACCTATCAGGCTTACCAGAGCGAGCACATTCAGGAACGCCACCGTCATCGCTACGAATTCAACAACAGCTACAAGGAAGAATTCGAAAAGGCCGGCATGAAGTGCGTAGGTATCAATCCAGAATCTGACCTGGTGGAAATCATCGAAATCCCGACTCTGAAATGGTTCATCGGTACACAGTTCCATCCGGAATACAGCAGTACGGTACTGAAACCCCATCCGTTGTTCCTGTCCTTCATCAAGGCAGCCATCAACAAGTAAGTCAAAAATAACATTGTAAAGAAACAGAAATGGACAAAAACACGTTAGTGGGCTTTGTCCTGATTGGAGCGGTGATTGTAGGTTTTGGTATCTACAACCGCCCCAGCCAGGAAGAAAGAGCACGCGCACAGCACTATCAAGACTCTATCCAGCAGGTCATCAAGCAACAGCAGGAAGTACAGGAGAAAAAGGCCGCGGCAGCCGTTGAAGCTGCACGTCCGGACAGTTCCTCCCTCTTCTTCCAGTCTGCACAAGGTACGGAACAGTTCACCGTACTGGAAAACGACTTGGTGCAGCTGACCTTCTCCAACAAAGGTGGACGGGTAAGCAAGGCCCTGTTGAAAGAGTATAAAGACCAGAAGAAACAGCCGCTCGTTCTTTTCGACGGAAAAGATGCTTCCATGAATTTCGGCTTCGAAGGAAAGGGAGAAAACATCCTGAGCGACCAGATGTATTTCGAGGCAACCAACGTGACCGACTCTACCGTAACCATGCGGTTGAACGCGGCCAACGGCGGACACCTGGACTTCAACTACCGCTTGCTGCCGAATTCCTACATGGTGGACTTCACCATCCAGGCCAGCGGCTTGCAGAATTTCTTCTCTCCTTCCACCAAGACAATGAGCATCGAATGGAAACAGCGAGCCCGCCAGATGGAGAAAGGCTACAACTTCGAACAGCGTTACACCTCGCTGACCTATAAACCGGTGGACGACAGCTTCGACTACCTGAGCGAGACAAAGGATGCCAAAGAAACCATTCCGGAAGCTCTCGACTGGGTAGCCTTCAAGAACCAGTATTTCTCTTGCGTCTTCATGGCAGAGCAGAACTTCGACAATGCTACCCTCGAATCCAAAATGGAACAGCAAGGCAGCGGTTATATGAAAAACTATACTGCCGACATGAAAACGGCTTTCGACCCGACGGGTGCCAAGGCCTCACACCTGCAGTTCTACTTCGGTCCGAACCACTTCAAGACTTTGCTTGCCAGCAACGACTTGAGCTTTAAAGACAAAGACCAGGAACTGGAAGATTTGGTCTATCTGGGATGGCCGATTATCCGACTCATTAACCGCTGGTTCACCATCAACCTGTTCGACTGGCTGTCGGGCTGGGGACTGAGCATGGGTATGGTAATCCTGCTCATGACCATCATCGTCAAGGTACTGGTACTTCCTACCACCTGGAAATCCTTCATTTCCTCGGCTAAGATGCGAGCCCTGAAACCGTATGTGGACAAAATCAATGCCAAATATCCGAAACAGGAAGATGCCCTGAAAAAACAGCAGGAAACCATGGCCCTCTACCGACAGTACAATGTCAGCCCGATGGGAGGCTGTCTGCCGATGCTGTTGCAGACACCGGTGTTCATGGCTCTCTTCTTCTTCGTGCCGAATGCCATCGAGCTTCGCCAGCAAGGATTCCTGTGGGCAACCGACCTCTCGGCATACGATGACCTGATTAGCTGGAGCTACCACATTCCGTTGCTGGGTAACCACCTGAGCTTGTTCTGTCTGTTGTTCAGCATCACCACAGTCTTGAACCAGATTATCATGATGAAGCAGCAGGACATGGGCAACAACCCGCAGATGGCCGCCATGAAATGGATGATGTACATCATGCCCGTGATGTTCTTCTTCATCTTCAACGACTATGCATCGGGATTGAGCTACTACTACTTCATCTCCGGTCTGATTGGTATCATCACCATGTGGATTATGCGCCGTATGACCGACGAGAAGAAACTGCTCGCCCAACTGGAAGCCAACAAGAAGGAACCTTCACAGCAGAAAGCCAGCGGACTGATGGCCAAATTGGAAGCCCTGCAGAAAGAACAGGAACGCTTGCAGAAAGAACGTCAGGAGCACCTGAACAAGAAGAAATAAAAACGTCCCGAAAGGGAACAGAAAGAGCGGAACAGAAAGGAAATCGAAGGCCTTTCGTTCCGCTCTTTTTCTTTTTGCCTTCTCTTTTTCCATTTATTATCTTACCTTTGCACGACGGAAACGCGTACAAAAACTCGCATACTCTAAAATTAAAAATAAAGACATGAAGAAAACAGATTTAATGAACATGACTGCGGCCGTGCTGATGGCCTCGGCTCCGATGGCCGCCGTACAGGCGGAAGGAAGCGACGCTCCTTTCATCGGCAAGCAGGAAATCACCGTGAAAGACGGACGGATGACCCCGGAAACCCTGTGGGCCATGGGACGTATCGGAAGCTCTTGTGTGTCTCCCGACGGAAAGAAGATTGCTTACACCGTATCCTACTACAGCGTGAAGCTGAACAAGGGACATCAGGTAATCTATGCGATGAACGCCGACGGCTCCGACAACAAGCTGCTGACCACCTCTGCCGACAGCGAAGGCGAACCGGCATGGATTAAAGGCGGAAGCAAACTGGCCTTTATCACGAAAGGACAGATTTGGGAAATGAATCCCGACGGAACCGGACGCCAGCAACTCTCTGACTATGCAGGCGGCATCGACGGATTCAAGTTCTCTCCCGACGGCACCAAAGTGCTTTTCATCTCACAAGTGAAATATGGCGAACGTACCGCCGACAAATACCCCGACCTGGACAAAGCCAGCGGAAAAGTCATCGACGACCTGATGTACAAGCACTGGGATGAATGGGTAGAAACCGTTCCCCATCCGTTCGTGGCTTCCTTTACCGACAATAAAGTAGGTGAAGCCACCGACATCCTGGCCGGTGAACCCTACGAATCGCCGATGAAACCTTTCGGCGGCATCGAACAGCTCGCATGGAGCCCCGACTCCAAGTCTGTGGCCTACACCTGCCGCAAAAAGACCGGAAAGGATTATGCCGTATCCACCGATTCAGACATCTATTTATACAATGTGGAAACCAAGCAGACCCGCAACCTCTGCAAGGAAGATGCCACCGACAAGAACATGGGTTACGACACCAACCCGCAGTTCTCACCCGATGGAAAGAACATCGCCTGGCAAAGCATGGAACGCGACGGATACGAAAGCGACCGCAACCGTCTCTGCGTGATGGACCTGAACAGCGGAAAGAAAACCTACGTGACCGAAGCCTTCCAGTCGGGCGTGGACAGTTACTGCTGGGCACCCGACAACAAGACCCTCTACTTCACAGGCGTATGGCATGCCACCAGCATGATTCACAGCACCAACCTGAAAGGGGAAGTGAAACAGCTCACCGACGGCATGTATGACTATGCTTCCGTGGCCATGCTGAACGAAAAGCAACTGCTCACCACCCGCCACTCCCTGAGCGAAGCCGACGAACTGTTTACGGTCGACCTGAAAAAGAAAAACGAGGTGACCCGTATCACGAAAGAAAACGACCACATTTTCAGCCAGCTGAAACTGGGAAAGGTTGAGCCCCGCTGGACCAAGACTGTCGACGGAAAAGACATGCTCTCATGGGTGGTTTATCCGGTCAACTTCGACCCGAACAAGAAATACCCCACCCTCCTGTTCTGTGAAGGAGGACCGCAAAGCCCCGTCAGCCAGTTCTGGAGCTACCGCTGGAACTTGCAGATCATGGCCGCCAACGACTACATCATCATTGCCCCCAACCGTCGCGGACTGCCGGGATTCGGTATGGAATGGCTGGAAGAAATCAGCACCAACTATGGCGGCCACTGCATGGACGACTACCTGAGCGCCATCGATGACATCGCCAAGGAACCCTACGTGGACAAAGACCGTCTGGGATGCGTGGGAGCCAGCTTCGGAGGCTACTCAGTATACTGGTTGGCCGGACACCACAACAAGCGCTTCAAAGCCTTCATCGCCCACGACGGCTTCTTCAACATGGAACAGCAGTATCTCGAAACCGAGGAACTCTGGTTCACCAACTGGGATTTGGGTGGTCCGTACTGGGACAAGAGCAACCCGGCCGTACAGCGCAGCTACGCCAACTCTCCCCATCTGTTCGTAGACAAATGGGACACTCCGATTCTCTGCATCCACGGCGAGAAAGACTACCGTATTCTGGCTTCACAGGGAATGGCTGCCTTCAACGCCGCCAAGCTGAGAGGTATCCCTGCCGAACTGCTGATTTTCCCGGACGAGAACCACTGGGTGTTGAAACCACAGAACGGTATCCTCTGGCAACGCACCTTCTTCAACTGGCTTGACCGCTGGCTGAAACCACAGAAATAAGCCCTAAAACCTTTCCGGGCACCTTTTTTACAGCGTTTTTTCCCTGAAATACGCAAAAAAGAGGTGTCCGGATTTGCATATTAAAATAAAAAGCCCTACCTTTGCATCGCTTTTGAGAAAGACACTTCGGGGTGTAGCGCAGTCCGGTTAGCGCACCTGCTTTGGGAGCAGGGGGTCGTGGGTTCGAATCCCGCTACCCCGACAGAAGTCAAGAAAAGTAAAAGTTATTACAAACGTTCGGGGTGTAGCGCAGTCCGGTTAGCGCACCTGCTTTGGGAGCAGGGGGTCGTGGGTTCGAATCCCGCTACCCCGACAGAAAAAAGGCAACTTATCCGATGTGATGAGCTGCCTTTCTTTTTTGAGGTTATTCGAGGATTTCCGAAGACTTTTTCCACCCGCCTCAAAACGCCTTTACGTTTCAAGCAAAACGCAAGTGCGTTTCAACTGAAACGTAAGTACGTTTGAAGTAAAACGCAAGTACGTTTTGAGACAAACGTAAAGGCGTTTTTTTACACGATTTTCAAACAATGTCTACAGAATTATAAACAATTGATTTTCTGACACAAACAGACATCCTGATACGAGTTTCCCACCCGTATCCAGCCTTTCAGGATGCCACATTCCGTATAACCTGCCGCCGCAAACAGTTTCCGGCTTGCCGTATTCCCCACCGGGATATAGGCATACAACTGGTGAAGGCCGAGCAACCCGAAGCAATGCGACTCCAGCAACGCGAGCGCCATTCCTCCGATGCCCTTTCCGCGCAAGTCTTTCCGCACCACCAGTCCCACTTCTGCCCGACTGTGACGCGCATCGAACGAAAAGACGTCAATCATGCCGGCCACTTCCTCCGTACCCCGCACCATCATCAGACGCAACTGGCCGTCGGCAAACAAATCATTCTGGTTTTCGGCAATGTAACGCTTCATCTGATACCGCGAATACGGCCCCGTAGCCGTACCCAGCTCCCAAAGCTCCGCCTCATTCTCAAACGAAAGCATCACCTCCAAATCCTCCGGTTCGGGTGCCCGGAGACGGATTGTTTCCTGCGATGACTTGGCTGTCAGTCCCATCCTACTGTTCCTCCTTTTCTTTTTCCAAATCGAGCTCCCGCATCAGCCGGCTGCGACCCGGCACACAGAAGAGCGAGGCCACCAGCAACATACCGACACACAGCAGACTGGTCAGGTTGAACGTAGAATAATACACCGTCAGGTTGAACAGCACCGGAGCCAGCAGCAAAGCCAGACGGATTTCACACCAGCGGCGGTAGCTCACCAATGCCTCCGGCAGTGACAACTCACGGACCCGGCGCACCAGCGACAGGCTGAACATGCGCAACGACAACGGTATCATGCACACCGCCAGCAGAATCCCCACCGTCTGCAGGATGTATTCAGCCCGAGCATCTCCCACCCGGCTGCCCTGAAGCAGGATATCCGTTTCATACAACACGCACCACGCCACGGCCAACACCCAGAACAGGGCGAATTCCACCTCCAGCACACGGAGCAATCGATTGATTTTCTTTTCCATTGTTTCCTATCATTTAAAGGGTTCCGGTAAACGCCACGCGGTTCACGATAGAACGTCCCAGCGTCACCTCGTCCGTATATTGCAATTCATCGCCGATGGAAATTCCACGGGCAATCATCGTAATCTTCACGTCACATCCAGCCAGTTTCCGGAAAATATAGAAGTTGGTCGTGTCGCCCTCCATGGTAGAGCTCAGCGCCAGAATCACCTCCTTGACAGTGCCCGACTTCACCCGCTCCACGAGGCTGTCTATCTCCAGGTCGGAAGGCCCGATGCCGTCCATGGGCGAAATCACCCCGCCCAGCACATGATACAGTCCGCGATACTGCTGGGTGTTCTCCACCGCCATCACGTCGCGTATGTTCTCCACCACGCACACCGTGGTCGCATCGCGCGAAGGGTTGGAGCAAATACGGCACACGTCCGTATCGGAGATATTGTGGCACACCTTGCAATACTTCACTTCTTTTTTCAGCGTGGAAATGGCGCTGCTGAACGCTTCCACCGTGGCATTGTCCTGACGCAACAGGTGCAGGACCAGCCGCATGGCCGTTTTCCGCCCGATGCCGGGAAGTTTGGCAAACTCGCCCACTGCCTTTTCCAATAAAACGGAAGGATATTGTTGATTCATGCTTGTTTTCTTTATTTACGGAAGGCAAAAATACGGATAAAATCCTTTGACTGTATGCAGGGAACGGGAAAAACGATTACCTTTGCATCAAACAACTCAATTTCGACCTATGGACATTACCAGCGCAGAGTTTGTCGTAAGCAACTCACGGGCCGACATGTGCCCACAGACCCAACTGCCGGAATATGCCTTCATCGGGCGTTCCAACGTGGGGAAATCCAGTCTCATCAACATGCTGACCAAGAATCCCAAACTGGCCATGACTTCGTCCACGCCGGGAAAAACCTTGCTCATCAACCATTTTCTCATCAACAAGGAATGGTATCTGGTAGACCTTCCCGGCTACGGCTATGCCCAACGGGGGAAGAAGATGATGGAGAAAATCCAGAAACTCATCGAATATTATGTACTGGAGCGGGAGCAGCTCACCTGTCTTTTCGTACTGGTGGACAGCCGCCTGGACCCTCAGCGCATCGACTTGGAATTCATCGAATGGCTGGGCGAGAACGGCATCCCTTTCGCCCTGATTTTCACCAAGGCTGACAAGCAGAGTGCGGGAAAGACTAAGACCAACGTCAGCCGCTACCTGGAGAAACTGAAAGAACAATGGGAGGAACTGCCTCCATATTTCGTATCTTCTTCTGAAAAGAAGACCGGACGGGAAGAAATCCTGGACTACATCGAACAAATCAACCGTTCGCTCAAGGAACAGGCCGAATAACACAAAGCCCACACATACAAATCCTCCTGTGTGAAGTTACCTGAAAAAGGACTCACACAGGAGGATTTGTCTATGATTATAAAAAGTCACTTCCATCGGATTCCACCACTCAGCGGGAAAAGACGATGTTGCCTTCTTTGCTCACATCCAGCCGCACATTGTAGCACGAAGCCCCATCGGGAATACAAAGCGTGGCCACATAGCGGTAACCGTTTTCGTCGACCTTCACAAAATCCATGTCGCTCAGAATGGCAGTGTGCAAGAAATCGGCCGGCACCACACGGGCAAACATTTCCTTATTGATGTCTTTGGAGAACAAACGTTCCTTTCCTTTATATACGCAGATATGAATGATGTTGTCGTAGTAGACATTCTCCACCGGAAGACCTTCCTCATTGATGCTGACCAGTGTCACCCGTTTCTTGGTTGGATTGATGTAGGCATATCCTCTGTAGCGATCTCCCCCATACAGGATGACGGAATCTTTCTCGAACACTTCGCTTTCCGTTTCACGCACGGGAACCACCGTCCCGAACGACAGCGTGTCCGACTCGGCCTTATGCAGGCTGACCACCTCTCCCATCGAGGTACGATAACGCAAGCTGTACGCCTTCCGTTCCTCAATGAAATAATAGATAGGACGGGCACTGTGGATGGTCATCGTGTCATGACGCACGCTGAAAGGCATGGGTGCATTAATCTGGCTGGCATAATAAATGCTGTCCCCCTGAATTTTGAATAAAGGAGCCTCGGTGTTGTCGTCCAGCCAGATGCCTTGCAACTGCTGCATGGCCTCCCGGTCTTCTTCCTGCTTTTCCGCTTCTTTCTGCTGGGGAGACATACATCCTGCCAGACATCCTATACCCCCCAGAAGCATTATCAAGCCTGTTTTTTTCATGCGTCAATCGATTTCTACATTTACCGGCAGCAAAAATACAACAAAATTAAATGCCAACCGAAAAATGCCCCCTGAAAGATGTCCCACGTAAAAGAAAAATGTATTATTTTTGCAATATGATTGAATTGGCAAAACACATAGAAGTATTACTGCTGGAAAACGATTGCGTTATCGTTCCCGGCTTGGGAGGATTCATCGCCCACAGACGGCAAGCGGCCATCTCCACACAAACAGGAGAATTCCAGCCGCCCCTCCGCACCATTGGATTCAATCCGCAGCTGGTGATGAACGACGGACTTCTGGTCCAGTCGTACATGCAGGCCTATAACACCGACTTCCCCGATGCGACCCGCCGGATTGAAAAGGTAGTCACTGAAATGAAAGACCAGTTGTACCAGCAGGGACAGGTTACCCTCGACCATGTAGGTACGATTTATTATAATATGAATGGAGGCTATGCCTTCGAGCCGGCTTCCCCGTCTTTCTTTACACCGGGACTGTATGGACTGGAAAGTTTTACGCTCCCATTGTTGAAAGCGCTTCCCGCAGACGAACCGAAGGAATACAAACTTCCGGAGGTGAGCCGTCCTGCCACGGACAAAAAGCGACATTTCTCCCTGCGGCATTTCACGCGCAACGCAGTGGCCATCGCTGCCGCCGTATGCCTGTTCTTCATCCTGTCCGTACCCGTAGAAAACACCTACATGGACGATGCGAACTATGCATCCCTCGGCTCGTTCAGTATGTTCGATGCCATCCGTAACCAGTCGGTAGCCACCAGCATACAGACTACAGCCCCGCAGTCTACCTCTCAAAAGACTGCCCAAAAACAGCAAAAGAAGAAACGCGTACGCAACAATGTCAATACGCTCAAACCCGTAGCAGTCAAGACGGAAAAGATTGCAGCCGTTCCGGCTGTCAAGAAAGAAACCCAACCGGCTGTCAAAAAAGTACCGGCAGCCAAACCGGCGGCTGCTCCCGCACCGGCACCTTCCACCGCTACAAGCAAAAAGAAGGCTTATATCATCGTGGCCAGCCTGACCACGGACAGTGATGCCCAGAAAGAGCTGAAAAAGCTGCAGCAAAAAGGTTACAAGAACTGCAAAGTGCTGGAGTCTGACGGACGTTTCCGCATCGCACTGGATGGCTATGCCAGTTCGGGAGAAGCCTATAAAAAGGTACAGGAACTGCGCAATCAGGAAGGATTCAAGAATGCTTGGGTTTTCACTTCAAAATAAATACGCTTTAAAGACAGATGAAAAGAGTAAGATGCCCCAAATGTGACAATTTCATCCAGTTTGATGAAACAAAATATAAAGAAGGACAGTCACTCGTCTTTATTTGTGACAACTGCAAGAAACAGTTCAGCATCCGTATCGGCAAGTCCAAACTGAACGCGGCCAACCGCAAGGCTGAGGTGGTGGACGAAAAGGAAGGCGTGCAGGACTTCGGCAATGTACTGGCCGTAGAGAACGTGTTTGCCTACAAACAGGTGCTGCCGCTGCATGAAGGCGACAACCTCATCGGACGCCGGTGCAAGGGAAACGACATCGACATTCCCATCGAGAGCAACGACCCGAGCCTGGACCGCCGGCATTGCTACATCAACGTCAAAAAAGACAAACAAGGAAAAATCATTTATACGCTCCGTGACAACGACAGCATCACGGGCACTTTTCTGATGAACGAAATACTGGGCCCGAAAGAGCGCGTCCGCATTGAAGACGGAGCCGTCATCACCCTCGGTGCCACAACCCTGATTCTGAGAGCGGCAGAAGGACAAACGGAAGAATAACCGCCGCACTTATCTTCGTATATACAATTTAGGATAACTATAACACTAACAAACCTTTTACTCAATTATGGCTTTTACAAACAACGTAATGATTGTCCGGCACAAACTGCTGGAAAACCTGGTTGCTTTATGGAAAGAAAATCAATTAGTAGAGAAAATCGACCGTATTCCTCTGGAACTCAGTCCGCGCCGTTCACAGCCGGTGGGACGCTGCTGTATCCACAAGGAACGTGCCGTTACCAAATATAAGCTGCTCCCGCTGCTGGGTTGGGATATGACCGACGAAACGGACGAGCTGACTCCCCTTTCTGAATATGCCCGCAAGACACTGGACCGCAAGGAACGAATCAAGGAAAACATCCTCTGTGTCATCGACGAGGCTTGTTCTTCCTGCGTGCAGGTGAACTACGAAGTAAGTAACCTTTGCCGGGGTTGTGTGGCCAGAAGCTGCTACATGAACTGTCCGAAAGGTGCCGTGCATTTCGACAAGAAAACCGGTCAGGCACGTATTGACCACGACAAGTGCATCAGCTGCGGTATCTGCCACAAGAGCTGTCCGTACCACGCCATCGTGTACATCCCGGTGCCGTGTGAGGAAGCTTGTCCTGTAAAAGCCATCAGCAAGGACGAACACTACATCGAACACATCGACGAAAGCAAATGTATCTACTGTGGCAAGTGTCTGAATGCCTGCCCGTTTGGTGCCATTTTCGAAATTTCCCAAGTGTTCGACGTACTGGAAGCCATCCGCAAGGGGGAACAGGTGATTGCCATCCCAGCTCCATCGGTATTGGGACAGTTCAATGCCACCATCGACCAAGTATACGGGGCATTGAAAGAAATCGGTTTTGCCGATGTGATTGAAGTGGCCGAAGGTGCCATGCATACCACCAGCAACGAGGCACACGAACTGCTGGAGAAACTGGAAGAAGGACAGAAATTCATGACTACTTCCTGCTGTCCGTCGTATATCGAGCTGGTCAACAAGCACATTCCGGCCATGAAGCCTTACGTATCGAGCACCGGCTCTCCGATGTATTACGCAGCTCGCATCGCCAAACAGAAATACCCGAATGCCAAGGTGGTCTTCATCGGCCCGTGTATCGCCAAACGGAAAGAGGCACAGCGCGACGAATGTGTGGACTACGTGCTGACCTTCGAAGAACTTCACCCGATGTTCCGCGGACTGGGCATCGAACTGGAAAAGGCCAATCCGTATAAGGTGGCCTACGAATCGGTCTGCGAGGCACACGGATTCGCACAGGCTGGCGGTGTGGCCGGAGCAGTGAAAGCTTACTTGGGCCCGAAAGCCAACGGCATCAAGATTATGCAGTTCTCCGACTTCACGAAGAAGAACATCGGTGTGCTCCGTGCATACGCCAAGACGGGTAAGGTAGACGCCCAGTTCATTGAAATGATGGCCTGCGAAGGCGGATGCGTGACCGGTCCGAGCGCACACAACGACCCGGTGGCCGGAAAACGCCAGTTGAACCAGGATTTGCTGAAACGTACCCTCAAGTACGAAAACAGCAATCAGGAATAATCCATGAAAGAATTGATAGAACGCCTTTACCGGGAGCAGACACTGGCTCCCGGTGAATTGCGTACCCTTCTGCTGGAGTGCCGGGGGGAAGACCTCGACTTTCTCATGCAAAAGGCACGCACGGTGGCTCAAAGCCATTTCGGCAACAAAATCTATATCCGCGGCCTCATCGAAGTGGGCAATTGCTGCCACAACGACTGTCTGTATTGCGGCATCCGGAGAAGCAACCGCCACCTGGAACGCTACCGCCTGGATGAGGAAACCATTCTGGCCTGCTGCCGCCACGGATACGAACTGGGATTCCGTACGTTTGTGCTGCAAGGAGGCGAAGACAACTATATGACCGATGAAAGGGTCACCTCAGTAGTGACCGCCATCCGCACCGCCTTTCCCGATGTGGCCATCACCCTTTCCCTCGGTGAACGCCCCACTGTTTCCTACGAACGTTTTTTTCAGGCGGGAGCCAACCGCTACCTGCTGCGTCACGAGACGCACAACGAAACCCATTACCGCCGGCTGCACCCCGACAGCATGTCACTGTCCAACCGCTTGCGGTGTCTGGACGACCTGAAACGCATCGGATTCCAGACGGGTACCGGCATCATGGTGGGAAGTCCGGGACAAACCGTCGATAACCTGGTGGAAGACATTCTCTTCATTGAGCAGTTCCGCCCTCAGATGATTGGCATCGGACCTTTCCTGCCGCATCACGACACTCCCTTTGCTTCCTGTCCGCCCGGAAGTCTGACGCAGACCCTGACGTTGCTCTCCATTTTCCGGCTGATGCACCCGAAGGCACTGATTCCCTCGACCACCGCACTGGCCAGCCTCACGCCCGACGGACGGGAGAAAGGTATACTGGCAGGCGGTAACGTGGTGATGCCCAACCTTTCGCCGGTGGAACAACGGAAGAAATATGCCTTATACGACCACAAAGCCTCCATGGGTTCGGAAGCCGCCGAAGGATTGCGTCTGCTGGCACAACGGCTGGCAGCTATCGGATATGAAATAGATAAAAGCCGCGGAGACTATCCCGGCAAGACATTATAACTTACATTGCAACTATGTACAAGATTGATTCTCAAAAGGCAGAGGAATTTATCTGCCACGAAGAAATTCTGGATACCCTGGAATATGCCCAAAGCAAGAGCCAGGACAAGGAACTGATACGTTCCATCATTGAAAAGGCCCGCCTGTGCAAGGGACTCTCCCATCGCGAAGCTGCCGTACTCTTGGAGTGCAACGACCCGGAACTGGTGGAAGAAATCTACCGTCTGGCCCGCGAAATCAAGCAGAAATTCTATGGCAACCGCATCGTGATGTTCGCCCCGCTGTACTTGTCGAACTATTGCGTGAACAGCTGTACCTATTGTCCCTACCACGCGAAGAACAAGACCATCGCCCGCAAGAAACTGACACAGGAGGACATCCGCCGCGAGGTCATCGCCCTGCAGGACATGGGACACAAACGTCTGGCACTGGAAGCCGGCGAAGACCCTATCCACAATCCACTTGAGTACATTCTGGAGTCCATCCAGACCATCTATAGCATCAAGCACAAGAACGGAGCCATCCGACGGGTGAACGTGAACATTGCCGCCACTACGGTAGAAAACTACCGCCGCCTGAAAGAGGCCGGCATCGGTACCTATATCCTGTTTCAGGAAACCTACCACAAAGAGAACTACGAGAAACTGCATCCCAGAGGTCCGAAGAGCAACTATGCTTACCACACGGAAGCCATGGACCGCGCCATGCAAGGAGGCATTGACGACGTGGGCATCGGCGTACTGTTCGGCCTGAACACTTACCGCTACGATTTTGTGGGACTGCTGATGCATGCCGAACACCTGGAAGCGACCTACGGCGTAGGCCCGCACACCATCAGTGTGCCGCGTATCTGCTCGGCCGACGACATCGATGCTTCTACCTTCGAGAACGCCATCTCCGACGAAATATTCCAGAAGATTGTGGCCGTTATCCGTATCAGCGTACCTTACACCGGCATGATTATCTCCACCCGTGAATCACAGCGTTCCCGCGAAAAAGTGCTGGCCCTCGGCGTATCACAAATCAGCGGTGGTTCCCGTACCAGCGTGGGAGGCTATGCCACCGAAGAACTGCCGGAAGAGAACTCGGCCCAGTTCGACGTGAGCGACCACCGCAGCCTGGATGAAATCGTGGCCTGGCTGCTGAAACTGGGCTACATTCCCAGCTTCTGTACGGCTTGCTACCGCGAAGGACGTACGGGCGACCGTTTCATGTCGCTGGTCAAGACCGGACAGATTGCCAACTGCTGTGCCCCCAATGCCCTGATGACACTTCAGGAGTATCTTTATGACTATGCCTCACCGGAGACACGCCGTCTGGCAGAAGACATGATCCGCAAGCAGATGGAAGAGATTCCCAATCCCGCCATCCGCAAAAGAGCGTTGGAAAATCTAGAACGAATTGCCGAAGGGAAACGCGACTTCCGTTTCTAAATGTAGGACTTAAAGACTGATTAAACGTATGAACGATACTCCCCGTGCCAACCGACTGCACATCGGTCTGTTTGGCAAACGCAACGCCGGAAAGTCGTCGCTGATCAATGCCCTGACGCACCAGGACACGGCCCTCGTGTCGGAAATCCCCGGCACGACCACTGACCCGGTTTTCAAGGCCATGGAAATCCATGGCCTCGGTCCTTGCGTGTTCATTGATACGGCCGGATTCGACGATGAAGGCGAACTGGGCGAACTTCGCATCCGCCAGACACAGCGTGCGCTGGAAAAGACAGACATCGCCCTGATGGTCTGCACCGACGACCATTTGGACGAAGAGCTGCACTGGCAGCACCTGCTGAAGGAAAAGAATGTACCCATCATCTGGATATTGAACAAGTGTGACCAATTGGCCGATGCCGAACAGACCATGCGCCGCATTGAAAAACAATGCGGACAAGTACCCTTATTGGTGAGCACCCTCACCGGACAAGGGCTGGACGACATTCTGCGCAGCCTCCGGCACAAGTTGCCGGATGAAACCATGGCACAAGGCATCGTAGGCCGGCTGGTGGAAGAAAACGACACCGTCATGCTGGTCATGCCGCAGGACATCCAGGCCCCCAAAGGCCGCCTCATCCTGCCGCAGGTACAAACCATCCGGGAACTGCTGGACCGCAAATGCCTGGTGATGAGCTGTACCACCGACAAGATTGATGCCATGCTGGCTGCCCTGGCCCGTCCGCCGAAGCTGATTATCACCGACTCACAGGTGTTCCGCACGGTATATGACAAGAAACCGGCCGAGAGCCGACTCACCTCCTTCTCCGTCCTCTTTGCCCAATACAAAGGCGACATCGATTACTACCTGGAAGGAGCCAATGCCATTGCCCGGCTGACCCCGGAATCACGGGTACTGATTGCCGAAGCATGTACACATGCCCCACTGGCAGAAGACATCGGGCGGGTGAAAATTCCGAACATGCTCCGCAAGCGCATCGGTGAAAACCTGCAAATCGACATCGTATCGGGCACGGACTTCCCGGAAGACCTGACCCCGTACGACCTGATTATTCATTGCGGGGCCTGCATGTTTAACCGTAAGTATGTGCTGAACCGCATCGACCGGGCCCGCACCCAGCAGATTCCCATGACCAACTACGGAGTGACCATTGCCTACCTGGCGGGGATTCTGGATAAGATAGATTACTGATTCACCCCTCTATACAAAAAGGAGTGCCACTTACCTCCAGGTAGGCAGCACTCCTTTTCATTCATACTACTAAATTAATACACCGTTACTCGTTCTATTTCCTCAAAGCGCGGGAAAAGCAGATTGTTTTCCAGGTGAATATGCTCGAACAAGGCATCCACAAACGCCTCCAGTTCCTGCATCAGCAGACGGTAGCTGCCACAGCCATCCTGAGGCACCGCGAAATGATTCGTCAGCTGAATGATGTGCAAGTAGCGGTTTCCCTCTCCTTCGTGCTCCATCTTCATCACCCGGATAGGATTGGAAATCGTACCACAGTGCATCGGTGCCATACGCTGCCCCTGTTCCTTCGCCGCATACAGCTCATAGAGATACGGGAACAACACATTCTCCTCTTTCTGCAAGTGCATCTCCAAATCTTCCAGCGACTCACTCACCAACGCCTTCAGTTCGTGCAGCTCCGGATGTGCTTCCCCATGCACACGCTCCACCTTTTCAAGCAATGCCAACAACTCCGGTCCATTCGCACGGATACCACGGTGGTGTATCTTCAGAATATAATCCATAAGCAAGTCCAACGGCCATGAAGCAAACGGAATCTGTCCGTTCCCAGCCTCTTCCTGACGCGTCAATGCCTGCTCTACTTCTTCCACCGACAAGCCCAAATCGGCACAAGCCTTTTCCAGCGTCACCTCGCCATGACAGCAGAAGTCGATGCCATATTTCTTAAACACTCTAGCTGCTGCAAA
Source organism: Bacteroides mediterraneensis (assembly GCF_025993685.1). Lineage (NCBI taxonomy): Bacteria > Pseudomonadati > Bacteroidota > Bacteroidia > Bacteroidales > Bacteroidaceae > Bacteroides > Bacteroides mediterraneensis. The sequence continues at coordinate 2,061,083 of NZ_DAJPEN010000001.1, forward strand.
GTCATCGGCTACAATTTGTCCCACACTCGTATATTTCCATTCTTTCGTTTCCATATTCTTTTCTTTTTTATTGATTTCCATTTTATTGATTACGAGTGCAAAGATAAGGCCTCCCCTCCAGAAACTTTGTCACCTATGTGACACCAACCTATAACAAAAGTTAAACCCGTGTTCTGCCGAAAAGAAGTGACACTATATGCAGAAAAACACTAACTTTGCAGACACGTAAAAAAACAGAACAATAAGATGAAAACAAAAGACATGCCTATACTCCTGCTCACCGGTTATCTGGGAAGCGGGAAAACCACTTTATTGAATTATTTGCTGAGCAACCGTGAAGGAATCAAGTTTGCCGTCATCGTGAACGACATCGGTGAAGTCAATATCGATGCGGAACTGATTCAGAAAGGCGGTATCGTAGGCCAAAAGGAAGACAGCCTCGTGGCCCTGCAGAACGGTTGCATCTGCTGTACGCTCCGCACCGACCTCATCGAACAGATTTTCGAACTGATGAAAATGCAGCGTTTCGACTATATCGTCATCGAAGCCAGCGGGGTATGTGAACCGGAGCCTATCGCCCGTACCATCTGTTCCATTCCACAACTGGGTGGAGCCTATACCAAATACGGAACCTGCCGCCTCGACAACATCGTGACGGTGGTCGATGCCCTTCGTCTGCAAAGCGAATTTGACTGTGGAAAGGAACTGACCCGCAAGGATTTGGAAGAAGAAGACATTGCCAACCTGCTGATTCAGCAGATAGAGTTCTGTTCTACTATCCTGCTGAACAAAGCTTCTGAAGTCAGCCCGGAAGAACTGGCCCGCATCCGAAGTATCATCCGTAACATCCAGCCCCGTGCGGAAATCATCGAATGTGATTACGCAAAGGTAGATTTGGACAAGATTGTCGGTACCCACCGTTTCGACTACGAAAAGGTAGCGACTTCTGCAGCCTGGATTCACGAAATAGAACGTCCGGTGACCGAGGAAGAAGAGGCCGAAGCCCATGCTCACGAAGGACATCCCCATGACCATGATCATGAAGAACACGGGCATGACCACGAGCACGAAGCGCATGAACATGACCACGAGCATGGACACCATCATCACGACCACGAACACCACCATGACGAAGGCGAAACGGAAGAATACGGTATCAGCAGTTTCGTGTACTACCGCCGTCCGGCCTTCGATATCCATAAGTTCGACCGTTTCCTGGCAACCAAATGGCCGCGCAACGTGATTCGTGCCAAAGGGGTATGCTACTTTGCCCACAACCGTGACATGTCGTACCTCTTCGAACAGGCCGGACGCCAGAAACAGATTACGGAAGCCGGACTCTGGTATGCCACCATGCCCGAAGACGAGCTTATTGAAATGATGAAACGCGAACCTGGACTGGTGAGAGACTGGGACGAACGCTACGGTGACCGCATGCAGAAGATTGTCTTCATCGGCCAGCACCTCGACAAGGAACAGCTGATTAAAGACTTGGATGCTTGTCTGGAATAACTTGAAACGAACTGAATAAAAATATGCCTTCCTGAATCCGCCGGTTAAGCGCTTCAGGAAGGCATACTTGTTTTTTCACCTTATATATTATTGACCTTTCCGGCCTCTACTCAATCTACCTCCTGCAACTGGTTCTTTGCGGTGGCATCCACTTCCTGTAATGTGCATTTCCGCAAGACTACCTGTCCTGCCTGCTTGTCCTCCGGCAGGTCAATCCCTGTCAGACGAATACCGCTTACACGGTCGAACACAAAAGCCGGACGGAAATCATCTTCCTGCAAACGCAGTTTGATGTGACGCAGCTGAATTCCTTTCACATGACGCACATAAAATCCCCACGAAGGAAGTTCCTCAAACATGGTAAACTCCGGATATCCCTTTTCATTTTCAGGCACATCCTTCAACCGGCTCACCGGCATGTAAGCCATCCCCCGCGTAGCGCGGCCCGGATACACAATCTCGATGTTCTCCAAGGTCACATCTTCAATGTCATGCCCCGGTATGCCTGAAATGGAACTGGGGAACGGGTTATGGAAGAACGTCACCGAAGGTCCCCGCAAGTCATAATTAAGGTCCGGACGGCCAAAAGGCACTTCCACATACACATTCTTGATGGACACATGACGCAAGTAACCCGGCTGGTCTCCCGAACGATGCCCCAGACGGATAAAAATCGCATTGCCCGTGTTCACCGCATGTACATTGGAGACCTGCACATGCTCAATCTCCGCTCCATCGACCGACTCAATGGCAATAGCCGAACGGTAAGTATCCTTTACCCAGATACTGTCAATCTTCACGTGCTTGAATCCGCCAAGTGACTCCGTACCAAACTTGATGGCACTGGCACTGCTGATGATGTGACAGTTGGAAATAGAAACCCCGTCGTTCCAGGCCCCTCGGTTGTGCGATTTCAGGCAAATGCCATCGTCGGCTGAATTGATGTAACAGTTCGAGATGCGTACCTTCTTACAATCGCTGATGTCAATCCCATCGTTGTTCCAGTAAGCCCGGTTTTCGACATGCAGACTGTCCAACGTCAGGTCGGAGCACAATGAAAACGACAATCCCCACGCGGCGCTGCTCCGGAAACGGGCATTGCGAATCTCCACATTGCGACACCCACGGATGAAAAGGAGCTTCGGACGCGTATTCGGCCGCTTACGGTATGTATTATAATGCTTATCCACCAGCTCTCCCGTATGATGCAGACTGTCAATCGTCAAGGCCAGTTCCCGACCCTGTCCGTCAATACAACCGTTACCCCGGATACCGATATGTTCCGCCCCCTCGGCATAAATCAATGCCTGGTCAAAATGGTCATCGTTCACCTTCAGTTCCTTCTCCGTGCTGAAACCCGGATAATCATACGGGCTCGTACTTCCCAGCAGCACCGCCTCCTTCTCCAAATAAAGCACCACATTCGATTTCAACTGCAAACTGCCGGTGAGATACCGTCCGGCAGGAAAATACAACTGACCGCCTCCCGATGCATGCAAATTATCGATAGCCGCTTGCAGGCTATCCGTATTCAGTGTTTTTCCATCACCCACCACTCCGTGCCGAAGCACATTATATTCAATCGCCGTGGCCGTATTCATCCACAAACACAGGCCACATAAAAAAAGAAATAAGGTTTGTTTTTTCATGGTATATCTGTCTATTCACGGGTAAAAATACACATTTCATCAGACAACCACCCTATCATCCGTCCACAAAATGACGGTATCTGCCAGAATTTTTCACCTGACCCTACAAAAAAAGCGTCTTTTTGAGACACTTTACCGCCTCAAAAAGACGCCATCCAACGGCTTCCGTCTTGCTTACAGATACATTCTGTCGAGCAATGACAGGCCTGTCTTTGTCTTGAAGATTTTTTCGCGTACCTTCCGGACAGCTTCTACCGGCAGGTTGTCTTCATAAATATTGACCAGAAAATCGGCTTCCACCAAAATCTGATAGTCCATTCCCTCTATACAGTCGTACGTGTGGTGATGCCCCACCAGCCAACATATCCGTTCAATCTGCGCTTCAGAGAATGTGCCCATCTTGGTCAGCAGTTTCCGAGCCTCCGCCGAACCTTCCTGTTCCTGATGTTTCCCGTCACACACTCCATATTTCTTCTCGGAAATCCGAATGCCAATGTCGTGTACAATCGCGGTCGCTTCCAGAATCAGCTGCGTAGCCGCGTCCAATCCTTCCGACAAGCCAATCATCCGGGCAAAATAATGCACCTTGATGAGGTGCTGTATCCGTTTCGGGTCACCTGCATTGTAAGTCACCATCCGGTCTGACAATTCATGCAACTGCCAGTCGGCTGCTTTTTTCTCGTTCATTTCCATATTTTGTAGCTCTAAATCCTCTTTTATTCATCGCATGCCTCGGCTATGTGCTTAACAACGCCGGGACCTTCATAAATGAATGCGGAATATATTTGCACCAGATGAGCGCCTGCATTCCGCATGGCATCGGCCTCCAGCGGTGTCATCACTCCTCCAGCACCGATTAACAACATCTCTTTGGGAGCATGAGCCGACAGATATTTCATTACCTCCACCGACTTATGAATGACCGGAAGTCCGCTGATACCTCCCGCACCAACCTCCGTCACTTCCGACTGACTGGAATGAATCAACAGCGAACGGTCTTGAGTCGGTCCTGTAGCAATAAACCCATCCAGATGATGTGTCTTTGCAAAGGTAATAATACCCTCCAATTTCTCCAAAGGCACATCGGCCGGAAGTTTCAGAAATACCGGTTTTTCCAAACGCTGCTTATAGGATTCAAGGGCCGTCAATACCCCTGCCAGAATCTCAGGTGTCATGCTGCCCCAGTTAACCGTATAGTAATCTGCATACCAGCTGAACGCCTCATACAAACTTGTAATATCCGCTGCGGCCCGTTCCCCGTCGGCTGGCGTATTGGTATTGATATTAACTCCTAAAATGTATTTTCCTTCCCGTTTCCGTTGCAGGTTTTTCAGAAAGACCTCTTTGCCAGGATTATTGAAACCTGTACGCGATACCAACGCATGGTCTCCCGGCAAACGGAAAATGCGCGGGGAAGGATTTCCTGCCACCTTTTCCGGGGTCACCGTTCCTACTTCCAGAAATCCGAAGCCCAAATCACTCAGTTCGTCGAAGCAACTTGCTTCCTTGTCAAACCCGGCAGACAAACCCACCCGGTTGCAGAAGGTCAGATTCCGCCATTGGAACGGAGCCGCCTTTGGACAATAATAAGCACGTAGCATTCCTTTTACCAACGGAAGATGACGATACACATGGAGCAAAGAAATAATCTGGTTGTGAATCTTCTCCGCATCGATACGGAACAACCAGGGACGAAGAATAGATTGGTACATAATCGTAATTTTTTAGTTTCGTGACACAAAAGTACGACATCTCCCTGAAATTTCATCATAAAAAAAAGTTATCCCCTATTACCGAGAACTGCGCTTTTACGTTGAGCCCCATTCCGAGTGCCTCTCTAGGAAATAAAAAAACCACTTAATACGCTGATATTAGTAACCATTCTATTTTCCGCCACGACAATTTTATCGGCTGTTTTTCAGCCGATAAAATAAAAAAGTCCGTAAGAAAATATTTTTGTTTTAACATTCCGGTTTATAAAAACATGGCAGAAGAGCCTTCCTGTCGCAGTTATTACCATGAAGAATACATTCAAACAAGTGCTTCAGGTAATCCTGAGGATCTATGTCATTAAGTTTGCAGCTTTCTATCAGAGAGAAGATGAATGCCGAGTTTTCTGCGGCTGCCTCACTTCCTATATTCATACAGTTCTTGAGCAGCAGCTTTACAGGTTTCATTCTTTGCTCACAGAGATTGTTGGATATTTCCGCTGAACCGTCCTTGAGGATATTTCTCAAGGACTTCCACTGGTTTAACGTATAGTTCACGGCCTTTCTCATCAGTTCGTTTGCCATGATTTTGGTATCCTGCATCATCATGACCACCTTATGATGGATACGCTCAAGAATCGGTCCCGTAAGCTTAAGTCTTTTTTCCTTAATCTGCTCGCCGCTGAGTTTCATCATACGGAACAGGTCTTCATTTCTGAACATATCACCGATAGGATTTATTATGTCCATCGCCGTCCTGTCTGAAGGCAAGGCATCAACCCACAACCTCCTGCAGTGCGTCCAGCATCCTATGTGAAGCACCTTTGAGGCTTCTCCGTCAAACATCCTGTAAACCGTATATCCGTCAGTGGATATGGTTCCCATAAAATATTCCAGGAACGACTTTGCCGTATCGGAAGACCTGCTGCCGTTGTTATAGTGATAATAGACCATCTTTATATGCTTTGCAAAGAAAGCCCATAAGTACTTTCTCCTGTAAGCCTTACCTTCCGGTGTTTCAACTCCAACGAGTTCGGTAGTCTCATCAACCATAAGGTATTTTGCCCTCTGTACAAACTCCTTGAATGCATCTCCGATAAATTCCTTTAGTTTGGCGATTCCGTTATGGATATAGCTGTTCAGCGTGGTGTTGCTTATATGGATACCTTCTCTTGCAAGCAGCCTTATCTGTCTATTTTCAGGCATGCTGAAGTCATATTTCAGACAAAGCAGGCGGACAAGCAGTTCAGGAGAGAAGATTCCTCCAAGGTTTTTCAGCGGATGCTCCATCGTGCTTGTGAAAGTGCCGTCGGCAAGCTTTACCCTCGCCACCTTGTACACATGCTCCACATTATGAGCCCTTACATGTTCTATGACCCTGTATTCCCACACATCAGCCATTCCGTTACGGTTCATAAGCCTTGCACCATCCGGGAGTTGGTAATAATCTTCTATTTCATGAACAACTACCTTATCCACCTTCAGCCTGGTCTTTTCTGCACGGGGAGCTGTTTCCTTTTTCCTTGAAGGCCTGCAGTTCTGTGCAGGTACGTTACCGGAAGAGGTATTGCTGCCAGTACCGTTACCATCTGCCTTATTATTATCATCTTTCTTATCAGAGCCGTCATACTCGGACTTCTCCATTGCCGACTTGTCAATGTTACGGTTGTTCAGCAGCCTTCTTTGTTCGGAGGTACGGCCGAAACGATGTTTCCTGCTGTCCTCAAGCTGAAGCCTGAGATTGGAAACCTCATTTGCCAGCATCATGTTCACCTCGTCTTTTGCCTCAAGCTGCTTTCTCATAAGTTCCATTTCTTTTCGATAGTTTTCGACTGTTGCGGACAACTCATTGATTGTATCAACCAGAGCCTTGGAGTTCTCTTTGTTTGATTCTTCAATAGCCTTAAGCCTCGCAATCAGTTCGTTTACCTGTTTGCGAAGCCCTGCCTTTTCCTCATTTGCCAGACCCAGCTGGCAGCAAAGTAACTCGTATGCTCTTTCATCAATCATGATATAAAGGTACGAAAAATCAGGCAGTTACGCAAACTTTTTACCGTTTATTTTTATATTATTTTATTGATAATCAGTGTATTAATATTAATATTTCGGACTAACGTACATCTTGTCAACCACTATGCTTTCCGTAAGATAGGCCATATCCGACCATTGTATCCGGTAGCATTTGGAGACCTCATCAAATACAGGTTTCTTGAATCTACCCATGACTGGACGTTTCTCATAAAGCACATAAAAACCGCGTTCGTAATGAAGTATCTTCACGACCTTGCGGTTACGGGACATGAACATATATACATTGGATGTATCACTCGGATCGAGTGATATCTCTTCCCTTATACTCTCACACAGACGGAAGATACCTTTCCGTAAATCCACATTACCGTTGAACAGGTAATAGTTCAGGTTAGCACTCAGTCCAAGCATATCATCCTATCATTTTATTAAGCAACAGACTCAGGTCAAGAACGGTGGTATTTCTTAGAAACAGTGTTGCGCCGGATGTCAGTTGTAACTTAACCCATTTTATTGGCGGTTCGCCTTCAGGCTGTTTCACTTCCATCTTCACGGTTGGACTGTTGCAAGGCTTGCCGGTTATCTGGACTTTGGCAACCTTGGGTTGTTCAGTCTGAACTGCCTTACCTAACTTCTCACTCCACAGCTGGTGACGCTGCCAGTTCATGAACTTGTCGTAATTTACTCCATAATCCGCACAGAACTCCCGAAGATCCTTGGTCTCGCTGCATAACTGGTAGAGGTCATATACCTCTTGGTAGTTTACTTTCTCTTTTGCCATAATCATTATTGTTAAAGGTTACGGCGCAAAGGTAGGGTTGTGAATAATGTGCGTCAAGGCGGAAAATAGTATGCTTACCTGATATTAAGTGGTTTTTAATTGGAGCCGAAAGCGGGACTCGAACCCGCGACTTACTCATTACGAATGATTATCTAAAGAATTAATGAAATCACTGGTTATCAGTTATTTATAATTAATTTTGAGCTAAATAAGGATACTCATTGGAACATTTTTTCGATAATCACAACTTGGTATATGTTGCCGACTGAATGTATTCAGGGAGATTGTCACCATCTAAAATAAGATATGTTTCAATTTTAGATTCTCCTTGTCTTAATAACTTTGCTCCTATCTGATGAACTTCTCCTGTTTCCTCATTTGTAAGAGAAATTGCATTTCCTGTTATCTGATACAAATATGTTCCCTTTTCGCGTTGATATACGTTTACAAGAAGTACCTTCATTTCGCCATTCTTGAAAACCAGATACACATAATTTTCTCCATCGAAATTTTTAATATATGTACCTTCACCATCTTCAAGATTTTCTTGAGTCAAACTTAAGGTCTCTTCCGTCCATTTGGGGGAGTCATTATTCGAACATGATACAAGCAAAAAAGACAGTATCACATAGAAAGAAAACAATATATTCTTCATAACATCAAGTATTAAGTTTGTTCTTCAGTTCATTATACAAATCGGGATTCTTCATGTCCTCCCAATAATATTTTCTGTATCGGCTTCTACTAAATCCATTCTTGTCATCATAAACCATGATGCATTCCTTGTCACACAAGATGATTACAGAAGACAGAAGCAGCTTGGCATAAGAAAAGGCCTGAAGAAATGCCGCTTCTATTTCCTGATTATTCTTCATGTGGTATTTTGCCTCAATCAACACCTTTGCCTTTTCTTCTTCTGGCTTGTTATCATAGTGAAGCGCATAATCAGGGAAAATACGGTGCCCTCTCCCTGCATGGATTGGCAACTGACGGATGTAGTCCTTATGCTCATACCACCCCATACTATTCAACAAAGGTTCCAGTAAATTCACTTCAACATCTCTTTCATTATTCACAGTTACTCCCTCCGGCAATGAAGGTGTGTAGATTTGTGGAAGTGCGGACGTATCAAACCCTTTGGCCGCGAGCATACGAAGAAGTTCAGAATAATCCTTTCCAGTAACCGGCCACCCGTTAACTCCTTGGAAATTTTTCCTTACGAGCGGATGGTTTGAAAAGTATCCATCAGCTTTCAGGTCTTTCAATGAAATCTTAGGTATAGCTATCCTGTCTCCGATATATGTATTGCTATAATAGTGAAAGAATGGGTCTACCACACCATCGGTCTGCGCAATCCACAGGCAAGTAATGGCACTCACAGGAGAAGTCTCATAATGAACAAGAATATCTCCCCTCTTAGTGTCCATGTTTGTCTGCCAGAATCCAGTAGTCCAATGAGTACCATATCCTTCAATCAATCCACCAATAAACCATGCAGCCGACGGTTTGGGCATTTTGCCTTTTTCTTCTGTACCAAGAACATTCGGAGCATAATCATACATGAAAGCACTAAATTCGTCAGGTGACAATCCGTTCTCCGTCCTGAATCGGTAGAATACCTTACATAATTCCCAGTAATACATACATCTGGATTTATAATCAGGTTTCTTGGGAACTGGAGGAAGTTCTATTTCAAAGTAGTCCGCAAGCCTTGTAAGTTGATAGAATTCATCTATGTAGATATATGGGAAGAAATATTCTCCAAACAAATAATTCAACTCCATTGACAGGAATGGAATAAGCTCAAGCATCCGGTCAAAGTCCCCTATCTTTAAGACTTCCTCTGATTCTATTATAAGTCCGGTGGATATAATTTCTTCATATAGTTTACCAGCTTCTTCCAAGGACTTCAATTCTGCTCCTTCATGTTCAGATACCTTGTAGCACCAGAAGTCTTCGAGGATTCCACAAATCACTTCTGAATTGAAAGAATCCTTGATTTTAGGATTGTACTTCTCGAACAGGCACTCCTCTTCCATCCATTCTTTTCTGTCTGAAAATGCAGCTATGGCGGACTTTCCTTCAGAAGAGTTCTTGTACAGGTTCCAAAGGTATTTATTGAATTTCATGTCTATAATCTTTTCATACAACCAAGAACCTGGAAGATATGTTCTATCATATCCTTAGGAAGTTCCTGAATACCATATTCCGGAGATTTATTCGTAGGAACCAACGTATAACATTTGGGGTCACTTGATGGCCCTAATCTCTTGATCGTTCTCATTCCGTTTGTCGTTACTATCGCATATACCTCTCCAAGTGGAAGAAAAGACTTATCTTCTATCTTCTTTAATGCAATAATGTCTCCATGAGTAATTTCCGGTTCCATCGAATGTCCGGTAACATTACACCAGCATGTGGCTTCGTTGTACTTCTTGAAGTCTATCAAGTATTCCGGTTTTGCAGTCTGGTCATTTAGGACAATATCAAATCCTCCTATGAAATCTACATTATAGTAAGGTACACCATTAGTGTAACTTATTACAGGTTCAGTTTCTGTTTTCTTATTATCAATGATAAAATCGGAAACCTTAAACTTGTCAACAGAGGCAGCATCAAATCGAGCACACAACTTTCTATATTGTTCAGGTTCTAAATCCCTCATAGACTTTTCCATACCTGAAACATTAGCTTGACCACATTCAAGAATATCAGCAATATTCTTTTGGGTAAGTCCAAATGCTTGTCTGAATCCTTTTAAATCGTACATATCAGTAATATTATTTCGGTAAAACTAAAATAAAGTTAATATCACTGATATTTTCACTGTAATATCAGTGATATATCAATAATATTAGTACATTTGCATATCGAAACTAAGATACGAAACAAAGATAACAAATAACATCAATAATACACACGATTATGAAAAGAAATGTATTACACGAGATTATGAGCCTTGCATGGCAGTTGGTAAAGAGAAACGGTTTCTCTATGAGTGAAGCGTTGAAATGCGCTTGGGCTAACATGAAGCTGAAAGCTGCAATGAAGCAAAGAATCGTAAAGTTCTACTTCAAAAAGGTAGATGGCAGCATCAGAGAGGCTTATGGCACACTGAAAGAAAATCTGATACCTACTACAAATGGTGACAACAGAAAGAAGAACGACACCGTTCAGGTGTACTTCGACACAGAGAGACAAGAATACAGATGCTTCAAAAAAGCTAACCTTTTAAATATCGCATGACTATGACACGTCACGAAATCGAAGAAGAACTTGACGGGCTGTACAAAGACCTGAATTTTGCCTATAACGCAGATGAAGATACTGTATGCAGGACTTTCAACGCTGACAGCAAGCAAGAATACATCAAAGTACTTACTGAAGAGGTGGACAAATACGAAGCCCTTCTTGAAGAATACAACCTGCCAGAAGATGACGGTATGGACTACATCAACCTTCAGTTATCACAAGGTTTGCCTGTGATACGCTGGTAACTCACCTACCCTGCTGACGGACTGAACGGCAACCGATAGCGAGAATCGGGCAGGGTTCTACTTGATTGGTTCTTTGACATGATGGAAATTTTAGGCGTACCGTTACGTCTGACGCAAAAGGGATTCGACTGAGTAGCGATAACGGCACGGTGAAAAGGGTGCGAGTAAGGGACTGACAATAAGCAAACGCAGCGCATTAATCACCGCGACAACAAAAAGACACTTTTACGATTGCAGGTGGCCGTAGGCCGGCTACAAAGACAATCTTCACTGATTAGACACCAGCAAGAACTATATATACCCGTGGCTTACCCAACCTTGGATAAGTAGTAAGGCAACCACCGGAACGCCCACGGGAACGAATTTTAAAACGCACGATTATGAAAAGACTTCTTTTTCTCTGTGCATTGTCTGTACTGGTGATGCACTTCAATCAAGACCTATCTGCTATGTACTGGATAGGATTTATCGGGTTTATAATCACAGGTTTTTCAATCGCTAACAGACTGGACAATGGACGAACTTCAAAAGATAATAAAGAGCATCTGCGATGATTTTGCAGACATAAATGCGCTGTTAGTAGCCCGTTCGAGGGAATTGGACAGACGGGAACTGTTTGATAAGGAGATAGAAACGGAAATCAAGAACATTAAAAAGAATAGTCATGAAAACAGTTGAAGAATTGAAGGCTATGACGCAGGATGAACTTGTGGCATACGCAGAAGAGTTACAAGTAGACTTGAAATCATCAAGAAATTCAGTCACTTTTTATTGTGAAGAGAAAAACAAAATAGAGAAGAAGTTCGAGAACTTCAAGAACATGGTCAAATCGTTGGTCATTTTAGTTGATTAGTGTTGGTTATAAAAGTGGATGCCGGGCTGTGAAGTTCGGCATTTTTTTTGGCGGATAGTTCAGGCGGTAGAACATTTCGTAGGGTTAGCGAAAAGGTCACGGATTCGAGTCCCGTTCTGCCAGCAAACAATCAAATTTTTAAACTATGGTAAGAGAAATTACAGTAGACGAAAACTATCAGACTGTGCGTCTGTTTGACGCAATGAAGAAAGGGGACATTTACAAGGTTCCCTATGACAAGAAACGGCATATCGGAATCAAGTTGGAAGCCTCACGCCGTAACCGTGACCTCCGCTTGATCGGGACACTTAAAAACAAAATGGACGTGAAATACCGGGTATCGGCCACAGAGTATCCGGGTTTTTCGGCAATCATCTGCTTAAAATAAAATGCTTATGATAAACGAGGATGTATTGAAAATCGTCTTGAACAACAAGTCTTTCGGAAAGTACGAAGCAGCGTCAATAGTAGGCGGTCTGAAAAGGCTGAAAGAATTGTGCGAATCCGGAAGGATAAGGTACAAGACCAAAGAAGGGGTGCCACACAGCCGATGGGCTTGTAATGCATGGGATGTGATAAAACATGCGAAATTGATGTACTAATATATTAACTTTTAAATTATTACGATATGAGTTTGATTAAGAAATCCAATGAGTTAGTAATTCCTTCCACCGTTAAGATGATGATTTACGGTCAGGCAGGTATGGGTAAGACAACAGTAGCTTTGAGCGCACCGAAACCGTTGTTGCTCGACTTTGATAATGGTGTAAAACGTGTGAATATGGCCCACTTGGACGGTATCGACATCGTACAGGTAAGTTCATGGCAGGATGTTCAACAGGTATTGCAAGAAGACCTCTCTGCCTACCAAACAATCGTAGTGGATACCATCGGCAAGATGATGGACTTCATTATTTCCTATAAATGCGGAACTCGCCAGCCACAAATTAAGGATTGGGGCGGTATCAATGCGGAGTTTTCATGGATGACACGAACGCTTTCATCATTGAATAAGAACGTGGTGTTTGTGGCCCACCGTGATACCCGGAAAGAAGGTGACGATACGGTATTCATCCCTGCTTTGCGAGAGAAATCCTATAATTCCATCGTAACAGAACTTGACTTGCTCGGCTACCTTGAAATGCGAAACGAGAATGGAGTGCAGAAGCGTACAATCACATTCGACCCCACATCAAGAAACGACGGAAAGAATACCTGTAACCTGCCGGGTATCATGTTTGTACCTAACATACTCGACAAGAACGGCAACCCGACAGCCAAGAACGACTTCATCACTACCCAAGTCATCCGTCCTTACCTGAACATGCTTCAGGTGAAGAAAGAAGAAGCTGCTAAGTACGACCATGTGATAGCCGAAATCAAAGAGAATATCGAATTCATCACCGACGCCCAGTCAGCCAATGAGTTCGCTTCCCGTATTAACGAGTTCGAGCATGTGGGCAGTTCTTTGAGTATGGCCAGAAACCTGTTTGCTGCCAAGGTAAAAGCCCTTGGGCTGGTATTCAACAAAGAGACCAAGACCTATGCAGACAAAGCAGCCTAAATTCAAGTTTTATGCAACGCTTCTCGATGCCTTCACAAGCTATCTGAAAAGCGATGCCATTTGGGAAAGGTATTGGGGATTCAGCGAGAATCCCCCACATACCCCTGAAGAGTTCAGGCAAAAGCAGTTCCAAAGCCTGATTGACACGATTAACCGTGTCCCTTTCGACAGTGAAGCAGCCGACAAGGGAACGGCTTTCAATGAGGTAATAGACTGTATGATTGAGAACCGGAAGTCAGACAAGGTACATGTGGAAAGACTGCTGTCTGATATGGTTGATGGCAGACAGTCAATAGTAGGACTGCGAGCCACTTACAACAACCGACAGTTTGACTTTCCCCTTTCACTTTGTCGCGAGTTTGCAAACTATTACAAAGGGGCCTTGACCCAGCAACGTGTTGAAGCAACTTTGCCTACATGCTTCGGAAATGTTCTTCTATATGGATATATAGATGAACTGATGCCGTTGTCGGTTCACGATATAAAGACTACCGGAAGTTACTATGTAGGTAAATTCAAAGACCACTGGCAGCACATGGTTTATCCGTATTGTCTGATGGAGAACGGTAGTGATGTGAGGTTGTTTGAGTATAATATTACGGATTTTAGGGCAACCTATACAGAAAGCTACACTTTCGTGCCGGCACGGGATATACCTATCCTTATAAATCATTGTGAGGACTTTATACGGTTCTTGAATGACAACAGAGATTTGATAACCGACAAGAAAATTTTTGCAGAAGATGAGTAACCAAGTAACCGGACGGCTGGTCTATATTGGCCAGCCCCAAGAAATCCCATCCAAAAACGGTGGAAACCCGTTTGTGAAACGTGAATTTTTGCTTGATGCCACGACACACGACCCCTATACAGGTGAACGAAGTCAGTACGAGAACATCCTACCGCTTGAAGTTTCAGGTGACAAATGTGCCGAACTTGACCAGTTTCTTGTAGGCGATGTGATAACGGTTTCCTTTGCCCTGTAGGGAAGAGAGTGGACGAATCAGGATGGACAGGTGAAACGGATGGTATCCATCCGCTGCTATAAACTGGAAGCCCGTCGCCCAGTACACCAACCTGCATCAGCGAAGCAACCAGATATCCAGCCGGGACCGATGCCGCAGAAGTTTCCACCGGAAGTGGATGCTAACGGGAATACAAAAGATGACCTCCCCTTTTAGCCTATGATATTCAATCTGAAAAATGAGTATGAGATACCTAAATTTAAAGAGTATGTGAACAAGCTTTTCAGGGAACATGCAGTTGTGGAAGTAAGAAAGAAACTTCCTAACCGAACGCTCGCACAGAATAGTTATTTGCATCTGCTTTTAGGGTATTTCGGAAGTGAGTACGGTTGCAGCCTTGAAGAAGCAAAGATTGACTTCTATAAAAGGACATGCAACCGTGATTTGTTTGAGAGAAAGACGGTCAACAAGAAAGGAAAGGAAGTTACCTACCTGAGAAGTTCAGCAGAACTTACAACAGGTGAAATGACTTTGAGCATTGACCGTTTCCGTAACTGGTCTGCGTCCGTAGCTGGAGTATATCTGCCGGCAGCCAACGAACAACAGATGCTTATTTACGCACAACAAGAAATCGAACGTAATAAAGAATTTATATGATAGAAACAAGGAAAACCGAACAACGGTATATAACATCTGACCCAGCGAAGATGCTTAATATGTATCTTGCAAAGAGCGTGTATAAAACATGGAATGAAGATTTCATAGATGTAGATACTAATGAAAAAACTACTATCGAAAGGAATGAACTCCTTTTTTCACGTGGTACATTGATAGACCAAGACACTCTTGCGCAAATCCGTTTCAGTATGGAAGCTGATGGTATTAAAGAAGTAGAGGTCAGCAACCAGAAACGAATGGCTTTTGAAAATGAGAACAAATGTCTGTATCCTTATATCGCACAAGCCCAAATTGACGATAAAAAATACAAGTTTCTTCTTTATGCTACCGGACTGGAAAATGTAATTGCCATTCTAAAAGATTACATCGAACTGAACTATCAATCGAGCTTTACTTTGACAATGGCAAAAGAGTTTGATTCATGTATCATCCTTACTGATAATTTGAAAGAACGCAAAATTGATAGTGCTTTAGAAGAAGATTTGGATGAAACAGACTCGGAAGAAACAGAGGAAGAATCAAAGCCTAATGAAAAGAAGTTCTACCAGATTGAAACCAAAGTAACCTTTGATGATGAAGAAGAAAGAACGCAAACCTTTGTTGTTCACACTTTCAATGTAGATAGAGCTATGATGCTTATTTCTCACTGGCTTAAAAACAAAGAGGAAGAATATGAGAAACAGGCCAAAGAAAAAGGGCATGAATATGAGAAGAAAGATATTCATACCTCTATTGAATCAGCTAAACCTATTCCAGTTGGTAGATTCATTTCCAGAGAGTTCTCTATGGCCTATGTCGATTGACTGACAGCCCGGAAAGACGGGCATCTGGTATCGTGGCGGAATTGGTAGACGCGTCTCAAAATGAGATGGCATAAGGTTGAGAGTGGCCATGTTAAAGCCTTTGTAAGTCCTTGCAGGTTCGAATCCTGCCGGTACCACAAGCTAAAATTATGAATTATGCCGTATTACATCAAGAAACCTAAAAAGAAGAAAGAAAGTCCCTTGCCGTTATTTGACAAGGCAGGTATCAAAGTAAAGAAGAAGCCGGATTTAGTGGCCAAACTCGATAAAGTTTTCAGCCGCTATATCCGGCTTCGTGATTGTATGCCGAACGGATATTTCCGCTGTATCTCATGCGGTCAGATAAAGCCATACGCACAGGCAGATTGCGGACACTTCCATTCACGCCGCCACATGGCTACACGCTTTGATGAGGATAACGCCCATGCCGAGTGCCGGGCGTGCAACCGATTCAGTGCCGACCATCTGATACGCTACGAAGCGAACCTGAAGGCCAAAATCGGACAGCAGCGTTTCGACAAGCTGGCATGGAAAGCGGGACAGGCAAAGAAATGGACTGATATTGAGTTAATCGAACTCACAAAGTATTACAAGGCTTTGGGAGACAAACTGAGTAAGGAGAAAGGCTTATGAGTTACATATTACGAGATTACCAGCAAAAGGCCAGTGACGCGGCTGTCAGTTTCTTTGCCAACAAAGCCAAGAAGAACAATGCCATCATGGTGCTGCCTACGGGAGCCGGAAAGAGTCTGGTAATAGCCGATATCGCCAGCCGCCTCGAAGGGCACACGCTGGTATTCCAGCCAAGTAAGGAAATATTGGAACAGAACTATCTGAAGCTCTGCTCGTATGGGATTCTGGACTGTTCCATTTACTCTGCATCATTCGGGCGGAAAGAGATTTCAAGAATAACATTCGCCACTATCGGCAGCGTAGTCAACCATCCGGAACTTTTCCAGCATTTTCAGAATATCATCATCGACGAGTGCCATCTGGTCAACCCGAAAGACGGAATGTACAAGAGATTTCTTTCGATGCTGAAATGTAAAGTTTTGGGATTGACGGCCACACCTTACCGTCTTTCATCAAGCAGGGATTTCGGCAGCATGTTGAAGTTCATCACACGCACACGCCCATGCGTGTTCTCTGAGGTGATTTATCAGGTTCAAATCTCTACTCTATTGGATATGGGTTATCTGTCAAAGCTGAACTATTATGAAATGAACCCTTTAGGATGGAACGAACTTAACCTGAAGGTGAACACGACCGGAGCCGACTACACGGACAAGTCTGTCGTAAAGGAGTATGAGCGTATCGACTTCTACGGGTTTCTGGTCAGCATTGTGCAAAGGCTTATGAACCCGAAAAGCGGGGTAAAGAGAAAAGGCATATTGGTATTCACAAGGTTTCTGAAAGAAGCTGAACGCCTTACCTGGTCCATTCCCGGAACGGCCATCGTTTCGGGTGAGACGCCGAAGAAAGAGCGTGAGCGTATTCTTGAAGCGTTCAAGGCCGGAGAAATTCCGGTGGTGGCCAATGTCGGCGTACTAACAACTGGATTTGATTACCCAGAACTGGATACGATTGTCATGGCACGTCCTACTATGTCACTGGCCTTATGGTACCAGATAGTTGGCCGCGCCATCCGTCCGCATCCGAGCAAGAAGGCTGGATGGATTGTTGACCTTTGTGGAAACAAAAAGCGATTTGGCGAAGTCAAGGATTTACGCTTGGTGGATGGTGGTAACGGCAAGTGGGCCGTGTATTCTAACAACAGGCAGTTGACTAACGTAAGATTCTAAGATTATGGAAGGATATATAAAACTAAGCCGCAAGTTCTTCTCGAATGATATGTGGAATGAAGCCCGGACTTTTAGCAGTTGCGAAGCGTGGCTTGACCTGATTCAGTCAGCACGATTTGAGGCAACGCCCCGTATGGAGAGTATCGGAGGTCGAGAAGTCTCTTATACAAGAGGACAATATCCTGCATCCATAAGATTTTTATCAAAGCGTTGGCACTGGTCTGAAAGACGAGTACGGACTTTTCTTGCCTTTCTGAGAAGAGAGAACATGATAACTCTTTCCAAAGAACAAGGAATGAATATCATAACCTTGGTAAAATACAATGACTACAACGGAAATCCTACTGACACAGCAAGTGACACAAGCAACGACACAATGAGTGACACAAATATCATTCAAGAAATCAATGATTTACGTTCACAAGTGACACAACTAATGACACAGGTATCGACACAGCGAGTGACACAGCCCCCAAAGGAGGCCGAAAAGCGACACACGGGTGACACAAAGCAAATAAAGGAGAAGAATATTATTAAAGAAACTACTACTAACGTAGTAGCAAAGAAAGACGCGGCTAAAGCCGCTACTCTCTCACGAAAAGATTCTTTCTACCAGTTATTGGTTCCTTATGTCGGCCAGTACCCGAAGGAAATGATTCGTGCTTTCTTCGATTACTGGAGTGAGCTTAACAAATCCGGCACCCGTATGCGATATGAACTGGAAAAGACCTGGGAGCTTCCCAGAAGACTGGCGACCTGGGCCAGTCGTGAGAAAATTCCTTCAAAAACCGATTTGGGAGTAGTTCTGAAAGACAATTCACCTGAAAAATACAAGAAAGGATGGTAAAACATGGAACAGATAAATTTTCAACAGACAATCGCACGGCTCAAAGATACGGGCTTCTCCCCTATCCCGAATGTCGTACAGGTATCAGTTCCGGAGGCGAAGAAGGTTCTATGGGCCGGCATCAGGTATTTCACTGGGAATAACGCCCAATGGCTGCCGGAGTACGAGGAGGTGGCAGGCTGGCTGGCCGGCAATGAAGGCCGCGGCCTTCTGTGTTTCGGCAACTGTGGAAGAGGAAAGACCCTTATCTGCGGAAAGATTCTTCCTTTGGTTCTTAACCATTACTGCCGCAAGGTGGTAAGCTGCTACGATGCACAGCAGATGAATGCAGATTTAGACGCCGTGAAGCAAAAACACATCATCTACGTGGACGATATAGGGACAGAGAATTTAAGCGTGAAATACGGAGAAAAAAGGCTTGCTTTCGCTGAGCTGGCGGACGAGGCAGAGAAAAAGGGAAAACTCCTCATTCTTACTACCAACCTCACGATAGACGAGCTTAGAGAGAAATATGGAGAAAGAACCATTGACCGGCTGAGGGCTATAACGAAAACCGTCCTCTTCAGCGGTGAAAGCCTGAGAAAATGAAAATCACAATCTGCTGGGTAACTCGGGACTGGAACCTGATCAGGAGGCTACGCGAGAAATACCGTCTACCACAATACATGAACGTAAACAGGCTTACCGAAGCGGAAGTAGACGAAGAGACCCTTGACAATCTCCGTAAGGGTGAGCCGAAGTATTTAATCATCAGAAAAGTAGAGAAATGACAAGACAAGAATCAGAAAGAAAACTCAATGAACTGAGACAGAAGTATATTTCCTTGATTTCATCCATGAACTTTGCCAAAGCACAGAAAATCAAGAACAAAATTGAATCCCTTGAAAGAGAGCTGGAGCCACATTCCTTGGGAGAACTTCTTCAGGACTATACCCCAGAGTTCAAGGTAGAAATGCTTCGTAAGATGCACAAGCTGTTCATCTACTCCGATTTGCTTGAAGGGGCAGCACTGGAGTTCCAGTCTGAACTTGAATCAAACGGGATAGACGCCCAAGTGGTTTTTCAGGTAAAGCGCGTATTGAAAGAGCTGAGAAGTATAGTACGGATACCCGATGAAGAGAATAACACCTCTTTGTCTGACAACTTTTCAGGGATGTGTGATGAAGCCGGACTGGTAGTAAGTAACATAATCAACAAATATCTTGCAAAATGATAACAGAAAATGACCCGATGATTCCACGCAAGGTGGATTTGGAGAAGAACCCTTCTGGAACCGAATTGAAAATAGCTCAGCATCGAGAACTGGAGAAACATGGAAAGTATGTGGCTGTACCCGGTGACAAGACACGGACGCGAATCTTCGTCCACAACGGTGAGAACGTGGAAAAGAAGATAGCTGCGTACTTGGAGAGAATCAACAACCGACCTCAAAGATGGAACTGATATGATAAAGTTACTCTATATAGACCTTTTCTGCGGTGCCGGTGGAACCAGTACCGGAGTAGAAAACGCACGCTACGAAGATGAACAGTGCGCTAAAGTGATAGCATGTGTAAACCACGATGCAAACGCCATCGCCAGCCATGCGGCCAACCATCCGGATGCGCTGCACTTCACGGAGGACATCAGAACTCTGGAACTGTCCCCCTTGGTGGCCCATGTGGAACGGATGAAGAAGATTTATCCGGATGCATTGGTTGTTCTGTGGGCTTCGCTGGAATGTACCAATTTCAGCAAGGCAAAAGGAGGAAAGCCGCGCGATGCAGACAGCCGGACGCTGGCCGAACATCTTTTCCGATACATTGAAGCCATAAATCCTGACTATATTCAGATTGAAAATGTGGAAGAATTTATGAGCTGGGGAGACATGGACGAAAAAGGTCATCCTGTAAGCAAAGATAAAGGTCGTTGTTATGAGAAGTGGAAACGAAATGTAAAGAAATACGGATATGACTTTGACTGGAGAATACTGAATGCGGCTAATTATGGAGCATATACTACTCGTAAGAGATTTTTCGGAATTTTTGCTAAGAGTGGTCTTCCTATAGTATTCCCGGATGCTACACACTGTAAGGATGGTAAAACGGATATGATGGGAAGACTTGAAAAGTGGAATCCGGTAAAGGATGTTCTGGACTTTACGGACGAAGGTAAAAGTATATTCGCCAGGAAGAAACCATTGGCAGAGAAGACGCTTGAACGTATTTATGCCGGTCTGATTAAATTTGTGGCCGGAGGTAAGGAGGCATTCTTAGTGAAGTACAACTCTATGAATCGGAAAGGTAAATACCAGGCACCAAGCGTTGACGAGCCATGCCCGGTTGTGGCAACACAAGGACGGCTTGCATTGGCCAAGGTGAACTTTCTTTCAAAGCAATTCAGCGGACAGCCGGATAGTAAGAACATATCTGTGGAAGGACCTGCCGGAACTATCACCTGTAAAGACCACCACGCTTTCGTGTCGGCCTACTACGGAAACGGCCACAACCATTCGGTAGAACTTCCAGCCCCGACGATTACGACTAAAGACAGGTTGGCATTGGTAAATTCTGTTTTCATAGATAACCAGTACGGTACCGGGAAACCGACATCCATTGAGCAACCGGTTGGTACAGTAACCACGGTGCCTAAGTTCAATATGGTAAGCTGCAAGCCGTGGATAATGAACACAGCTTTCTCGAATATTGGAAGCAGCATAGAGCAGCCTTCGCAAGTAATCACAGCCAACCGCAAATGGCATTACCTTATGAATCCGCAATTTGCCAGTGCAGGAGGCTCAGTGAACAACCCATGTTTCACGTTAATAGCCCGCATGGACAAAATGCCGCCTTATCTGGTAGAGGTTGAAGGAGGTATCGGTATACAGGTCACACCTGATGACAGTCCTATGACCGTCAAAATTAAGGAGTTCATGGCTTTGTATGGCATCATTGACATAAAAATGCGTATGCTTCGGATAGCAGAACTCAAGAAGATAATGGGTTTCCCTGAAGACTATGTATTGATTGGTCCCCAGTCAGACCAGAAGAAGTTTATCGGCAACGCAGTAGAGGTGAACATGGCACGCGTGCTTTGTGAGGCCATCTGTAAGGAGATTATAAGAAAAAGAAAAGTTGCATAAAATGGTTAGTGAGGTACATAACATGGACTGTATGGAATACATGCGGAACATACCAGATAAGTTCTTTGAGCTGGCAGTGGTCGACCCTCCATACGGAATAAATGCCCCGAACATGTCGATGGGTAGCAACATGAACCGTAGGCATGGAGGATACAATGGTGAAAGTATAGCTCAAAGACTGAAAAGGAAACGCTTTAACCAAGGAGCCGGAAAACTTAAGAACCGAGCATTGAATACAATGCAATGCGATTGGGATTATCATCCTCCCTCAAAAGAGTATTTCGAGGAACTGTTCAGGGTAAGCCATAATCAAGTGATATGGGGAGGCAACTATTTTCCTCTACCACCTACACGTGGGATATTGTGCTGGGATAAAATGCAGCCTTGGAAGAATTTTTCCCAGTTTGAGCTTGCTTGGACTTCTTTTGATTGTCCGGCATCTATCATTCATTTATCAAATACAGGCGGAAACAATAAAGAATCAAAAATCCATCCTACCCAGAAACCTATCAAACTCTATCAATGGATTCTTGAAAAATTTGCTAAAACAGGTAACAAAATACTGGACACGCACCTCGGAAGTGGAAGTTCCAGAATAGCAGCTTATCGGATGGGGTTCGATTTCTATGGTACCGAAATAGATAAGGAATATTTCGATGAACAAGAGAAAAGATTTCGGAGAGAATGCTTTGGAGAGATTAAAACGTCTGAAGGAATTATTGTACAACAAAATCTATTTTAAGTCATGGGAAAGCTAAAAGTCTATTATGGATGGGCCAGAATAGGCAATGTCCGTAAGAAGCGTGCTTTGTCTGTCATGTTCGAGAACGAAATGCTGGGATGCAGAAGTGAGAGAGGACAAAGGTGCCTGAGAACAATTCAAGACACCGTATTTGAAAGGTACCAGACTGATGAAGAAATGGCTGATGGGAAATGTCAGAACCGGATATTCACAGAATACAGCTTGTTCCTCGACGAGAAACCTATCAATGGCAGCCTTGAAAGATGCTTGCTTATCAACAGCGAATCGGACAAGAATCATGTATCAAAGGCTATTCGTGAAAAGATTGCGGAAGTTTTACGGAAGGCTTTCATGTTTGACAATCCGGGTTATAAAGAACCGAGTAGCCAACTTGAACTAAAATTTGAATAATCAATGAAAACTAAATTGTATTACCTGTTCCTTGCAGTGATGTATATCCTGCTTGGATAGGTGGAAAGGAGAAGCTATGAAACAAGTAAAAGTGAAAATTGAAACAACTGTTGAAACCATGTTAGGTGATAAGCCTGTAAATGAATTTCTTGGTGATGTTGCAGATATATGTCATACATCATTGGAGTATTCAACATCAAAACATGAAGGGTGTGAGACGCTCTATGAGGACCAAGAATATGAAGATTACAGAAATGACATGGAGGACAGGGTGTCTGTTCTTGAAGGTGCTCTTTGTCGGATATTGGATTTATTGGAGGACTAAAGCATGAAAGCTAAACTAAAAGTATCATGGGATTTTGATAAAACTGAAATAGAAAAGGGTACAGAAGTAACCATCATCAAAGGTATGGAGACAGATGCTGAAGGCGTTCTTAATGCACCATACGGTATGTGTTATCTTTGTGAATTAGATGGTGTTATGTCTTACGTTCCTGCTATATATCTTACCATTACTGATTGGGAAAATACGGATTGGGAACAGCGCAGATACGAAATAGCAAAGGAAGCTATGCTTCACATGATAGACCCTAAAATGTTAACTCAAAAGTACGGTCTTATGGCTGTAAATGCTGTTGAGTTTGCTGATTCTTTGATTGCTGAACTAAAGAAAACAAAAAAATGAAAGCAATATCCATCAAACAGCCGTGGGCGAACTTAATCGCTCACGGTATCAAAGACATCGAGAACAGGACTTGGAAGTGCCCTCAGAAGTACATCGGTCAAAGGGTGCTGATACATGCAAGTAAAAAGTCTGCTGACTTTTGGGATAGTTCGTCGGAAATATCAGAGATAGTAAATAAATTCCTTTCTGAAATATCAAAATCCGGAACGGATTGGAGTCGTTATCCTTTTGGTGCCATCATCGGCAGCATGGTTATATCCGATTGTGTACAGAACCATCCGTCTGTCTGGGCTGAGAAAGGTTGCTGGAACTGGGTGCTGAAGGATGCAGTTCTGTTTGACAAGCCGATTATGAATGTGAAAGGGAAACTTAGTTTTTGGGAGTATTCTTATCTCCAAATATTGCATACAATGCCATCAATAGAGTAATTCCTAATAATGCAAAAGCTGTTCCCATCATAATTTGGGAAATAGAAAATTCATGAGATTTATCTGTTAATGTTAATGTGATTTCTATTAATGTTGAAATGTTACATAACGAAAAAATACAAAAATACCACTTATAATTATTTTCCATCAGAAAAGAACAAATTCCTTTACTCCCTTTAAACATGGAGAAAATACCAAATAAAATAATGATAGTAAAATAAAATGATGTAGTGTAAATGATAGAAAGTGAACATGGAATTACAAGTTGTTGATACCATAAATATGTATTAAACTCTTCTATTCCGGCAAAACATAGCAGATATATAGTTAAAGCATTTGCAATGATAGTTACTAATATTGCTTTCTCATTTTCTTTTAAAGAAGACAAAAATTGTGCAATTGATTCCATTTGAATATGTTATTAATCCCTCAAAATTATATAAAAATGAAATATATAACAAATTCTATTGATACCATTATCTGTATCTTATAGAGTTTATCGGGTATTTTATTTTAATAGAGATACCAATAATGATGCAATGGCTATAAGAGTATTAAAAATTAGAAGCCATTTCTCGAAATTGCCTCCTTTACGTTGCTCTTCACGGTATTTTTGTTGAGCAAGGATTTCCTTCTGATGCAACTCACGATATTTCTGTTGGGCGAGGATTTCTGATTTCTGAATTTGAAGAAAGTTGTATTGCTCTTCCATGAGGGTACGTCTTTTCTTCTCATCCTGAGTTTTCATGTAATCAGAATTTCCTGATAATCCAGAACCTATTTCAAAACCAAAATCATTCATATATAATCAAATCTTTATTATGGGCATACAATATGTGTGCCAGAGAACCGATGTCAAAATGTCATAAACATATAAAATTATGAATTTAAACAAATTGAGAGATAAAGCCTACCAGTGCGCAGTAGCCCACGGTTGGCACGAAGAAAACCTGAGTGATGAACATTTCCTCTGTCTGGTCATATCCGAGCTGATGGAAGCGGTAGAAGCAGATAGGAAAGGAAAACATGCGAAAGTTGCAATGTTCAAAGAATGGCAAGGGAATAGTATTCCATTAACCGAAGAAACCAGGATAAGTAGATTCGTGGAAGAATTTGAGGCATTTATCAAAGGAACTGTCGAGGAAGAACTTTCCGACGCTTGCATCCGTTTGCTGGATTTGGCCGGACTGAGAGGAATAAGCCTGGCAAGTGTACCATTTCCTTTTCATCATAGAAAAGAGTATAAGGAGGAAAGGAGTAAATTGACATTCACAGAATGGGTCTATGATGTGATTCGCCCAATAGTAAGATACAATAAGGATAACTATCCGATAGGCTATCTGTTTATAGGTGTTTTGCAAGAACTGTTCTGTAAGGCTGAAATTATGGGATTTGATTTACTTTGGCACATCGAGCAGAAGATGAAGTACAATGAACTTCGTCCGTACAAACACGGAGATAAAAGCTACTGACCATGAAACACGTATTCTACGCCTTAATCATTCTGCAAGCCCTGTATGAGCTTGCGAAGTTGTTTAGATGTAAATCCCTGTACCGACATGTGAAAGTATTCCAGAAGCTGGATAAGACATCAAAAAGATGGTATCTGATGGCGCATCCGTGGCTTCATGTTGCATTGTTCATGGATACCCTCGGGCTTTTGCTTTTGGGTATAGGATTGTTTTCAAGCCAGTGGGTATGTTTACATATTCCGGAGCATACCCGTTCACTTTCCGGCAGCCTATAAAGCATAAAAATAGCCTTTAAAAGCACAATTTTATATCCGTTCATCCCCTAAAAGGATGAAAAGATGGATAACCAGACATTAAAATCTCAATTTTTCCGGAGCATATCCGTTCACCTCCGAGAATTGCACGTTTTAGCACCCTTTTTCCGGAGCATACCCGTTCACTTTAGACGTATGCTTTCAGATTTTCCGGAGTATATCCGTTCAGCCGTGCATGGAATTGTGAGCGTATATCTTCGTTTCCGGAGCATATCCGTTCATTCTTTCCCCGGTTTCAGTTTCCTTTGTGCTGGTAAGCTAACAAGAAACAGCACAGTCATGGCAGGAACAACAAAGGATATGAGTCTGATAAAACAAGTACTCCAGCTCAAGCAGGCCGGAGAATCCAACCGCGGTGTAAGCCGCAAGTTACCGATTGACAAGGAAACCGTCAACGGTTATGTGAATACAGTAAAAGCCAACGGATGGAACATCAGCGACCTCCTTGAGATTGACGATCCCGAGTTGGAAAGGATGTTCCATGCCGGTTCACCGGCATATACGGACAGTAGAATGGAAGAGTTCCTGATCCTGCTCCCCAGATACAGGGAACTGCTGACGGATCCCAAATCCCATGTAAGCCGTCAGGTCCTGTTCGATGAATACCGTGCGACTCATCCCGACGGTTACGGAAAATCACAGTTCTATTACCATCTGAAGCAGAATCTCGTTGCGAAGAAGGATGTTACGGCCGTACTTGCCAACACCTACAAACCGGGTGAAAAGCTCATGGTGGACTTTGCCGGTGACAAGCTCAGCTATGTGGATGCCGAAACCGGAGAAATTATCAAGGTGGAGGTGTTTGTCGCCTGCATGCCTTACAGCGAATATACCTATGTGATATGTGTACCTTCGCAGAAGACGGAGGACTTCCTGTATGCCATAAGAATGTGCCTGGAACATCTGGGCGGTGTTCCTCCCATACTGACTCCTGACAATCTCAAATCGGCTGTAATCAGCAATGACCGGCATGAGCCGAAGCTGAACAAGGCTCTTGAGGACATGGGCAACTACTACCATTTTGTAGTGCTGCCATGCGACCCGGCATCGCCGACACAGAAGGCTCTGGTAGAGGACTCCGTAAGGATTACATACAACCGTATCTATGCCAGATTGCGTAACCGTACCTTCCATTCACTCCTGGAACTGAACCGTGCCGTATGGAAGCTGATGGAAAGGCACAACCAGACCCGTATGCAGAAGCGTCCCTACAGCCGTGAGGAGCGTTTTCATGCCATGGAGAAGGAGCTGCTGAAACCCTTGAAACCGGGACCCTATGAGATGCGCCTGTATGCCGATCTGAAAGTACAGGCAAACTGCCATGTGGAGCTGAGACAGGACAAGGTGACCCATTTTTACTCCGTCCCCTATATCCATGTGGGAAAACAGGCAAGAATAGTCTTTACGCGTTCATGGGTCAAGGTCTATGTGGAGCAGAAACTGGTGGCCTCACATATCCGCAGCCATACATACGGCTATACCACAGTCAGGGAACATCTCGCATCCAGCTGCAGGGTGATTATGGAGCGTTCGGCAGCCTATTATGTGGAGAAAGCAAAAGATATATCACCTGACTGCCATGAATATGTAAAAAGAATCTTTGACCCCAAACGTACCACACAGCCTGAAGAGGTGTATTACAAGCTGTGCAACTCCATAGTCAGCCTCAGAAGGAAGTATGACCTTGCCACGTTTGACCTTACCTGCCGTCAGTGCATGGAGTACGGTATTTACTCCTACAGCAAGTTTGAAGCCATACTCAGACGTAACGGCATGAATGCATCCGCAGACGAGACGGTAATCTTCCATGCGCCTACACCGTCAAACCACGGGAACATGCGTGGAAAAGACTATTTTACAGGAAATGACATAAACCAACAACAATAAATGATTATGAGCAACGAAACAGAAAGAACACTGCACGAGCTGAAGCTTCCGGGAATGGCAAGCTGCTGGAGCTCCCTGGAAGAAACACATCAGTTGGACAAGCTTACCCTGCGTGAAGGCATGCAGATCATGCTCCAGTACGAACGTGACACAAGAGGGAACAACCGCATCCAGCGTCTTATAAAGAATGCCGGCTTCCGTCTGAGAGCCTCGATGGAAGAACTTGAAACGGACACGGCAAGGGGAATACAGGCCTGCTCTGCAGCCGACCTTGCAACCGGAAATTACATCACGGGCGGAATGACGGTCATCATTACCGGACCGGCAGGAACCGGAAAGTCCTACTTCGCCTGCGCCTTGGGTGACAGGGCATGCAGGAACGGCCGGAAGGTACTGTACTTCACGATGAACATGCTCATCGAAAACCTGAAGCTTGCACATCTGGAAGGACGGGAGACGAACTTCTTCCGCAAACTGAACGCACATGACCTGCTGATTATCGATGACTTTGGGATGGTCAAGTTGGACGGCCAGATACAGCATGACTTTGAACAGATCATAGATGACCGGTACAACCGGAAAGCACTCATCCTGGCCAGCCAGCTTCCCGTCGCAGACTGGTATGATGTGTTCCAAAGCGAGCTCATTGCGGAAGCCTGTCTGGACAGAATCGTGCATAAGGCAATAAAATTTGACCTTAAAGGAGAGAGCCTAAGAAAGAAGTATTAACTTTGCCAACAATACTGAATACTAACTGGGGACTGAACGGATATCACCGGAAATGCTGAACGGGTATCCGCCGGAATATGCAGGTATGTTTCCTCGTTGTCTTGGCCATGAGTTTCAGCCGGATTCAAAAATTGGGAGCATGGGCGATATTCCTGGATAGTCTGGTTACAATCATCATCTACACTTTCTCCATCCTGAACGCATACCACTTGGCATAAAACAAAAAAGGGAGCCAGCCCACACGATTAGAAGCCAACTCCCACACACGATTATGATGCAAATATACTAATTCATTCTAAAACTATCGAGCTATGACAAAAGAATTTTCATCAATCGTGGAGTTGAAATCAATACGTGAACAAAAATCAAGATTATCGGAGCGTGAGCAGGAACTATCCTCCCCCATCCTGACCGATTTTTCTCTCATCCCTGAGATTTATGACTGGTTCAAGGAACTGTTGGCCGGGATGGACTGTCCGCCCAATCCTGAGAGCGTCACCCAGCGGAAGAAGTTCCTCTTTATCATCTTGTTCCTGTTCGCTCCCAGCGTGCTGGCCGGCGGACGGCTGCCGAACGGTATCCGGGCAGAAATTTCCGGCGTGTTCCCGGATGTGTCCCCGTGTGTAATTTCAAACAATATCGCCGATGTTTCCTTTATCTACCAGCAGTATAAGGATTTCAGGCAGGATATAGAGTATCTTTACAATCAGATTTTAGAAAGGTTGAAGGTCAAAGGACTAATCAAGTAGTTGTCATTTTAGTGAAAAGCCGGAGCTTTATGCCTCCGGCTTCATGTTTAAACATTTTGAATAAATGTAATTCTTGAAGTCTAATCTTAGTTCGTGAACAAGAGGAGAGATTTCCTCGTATTTATCTATTAGTTTTGATAATTTATCTCGGGTGTTATCTTCAAGTTCCTTTAAACTACTTTCGCTTAACTCCGGATTGGAATTTTGCTTCTTTAATTTGAATAAAATAATTTGTTTTTTAATATGGAGATTATAAATATACCCAGATATTTTATGAATGTTGTCAATAATTGATTTATCGTCTATAAACAATTCTAATAACGCTTCGCTGGATTGTTCTTCTTGGTATAAATCATCCATTTTCTTGATATATCTATCAATATCATCGTTGTCATCTAAGGTTGGAAGCCGCATGATATGAGAAAGCCATTGGTATAATTTTTCGTTGGAATTTATTATTGCATTCCTTTCAGTAGAATATATTTCAGATTTTACATTAGTAAGTAGAGATAATTGACTTTTAAGAACTTCTGTCTGATTGATGAATTTTGTTTCGATGTCCTTTATTTTATTTGTAATTCCACTTATTGCTTGTTTCTCTATTAATTTCTTTATCCATTCAGAACATAGGATGATAATTAGCTGTATCAGAATAAACAAAAGAATAATTTTCCAAAGTGGATATTGTGATTCAATCAATGTTTTAGTTATTTCTCCTTCCATAATTATTATTCATTTTCATTAAATACAAATGCTCCCTTTTTATATTCATTACTCATATCTCTATTTTCATCTTTAGAAAAAGCATAATCATCTTGAAATTTTGAAACATATAATTCTTTCTCTCTATCTGTTGCCAATAATTCAACTCGAAGATTATTGAATATTGCATATTTTTCAATTAGAGGTTTAAACTTTTCTCTGCCATTACTTGATAGGCAATTGTAAAATAACATAATAAGTTCATATTGTGATAGACTAGCTCTCATAATGCATGCATAATCATATTTTTTATTTTTGTCATTTGTAAAAATTGGAGCTTCGTCAATAAATTTAAATACTCGATATAGGTGTCTAAAATAATGGTCTAAGATCCCAATATCTTTATCTTCTTCATATGAAATTATTCCTTTTTCTTTAATATCATCTTTGATTCCCCACAAAGGAGTGTCTTTTTCTTCATATAAAGCTTTGAATATTTGTCTGCCTGATATTTTTACTTTATTCAATAAATTACTATTGTCATAAGCCAAGAATTGCAAGTTATTAGTTATATCTTCTTGGATTTGAATAAGCTGAAATAAGTTACTTTCAAATCGTTCTAATGCAATATCTTTTCTTTGCTGCTCATTAGCTTTAAATTGTACCCAAAAAGCAAGAAAAGTAAGTATAGCCGCTGCTATCGCGACGAATGGTCCCATTGTTCCTCCAATAGTATCACCGATGGTACCAGTTTCTTTATAGAAATAATAACGTTCAGATTCTGTAAAATATGTAGGTAGGTAACATATTCCACCGATGATTATTAGAAAACCCACTAAGTATATCCAAAAATCTTTGGTAAAAGTTTTGTTTTTCATATACTATTTGATTTTTTATTTAGGTAATTGATAAAAGCACTACAAGACACAAGCATGAATAATGCTTCTTCTGCCTGAGGAGCATTGGTATCATCCATCAGTGCATGACGAATACCTGTAGTTTTGTCATTGGTGTATCCATAAAGACATTCAAACGCTTTCCTCAAAACGGTAGGGACAACGACTCCTTTTTCCTCCATCTTTTTAAAGTTAAGTACATTTTCCCCAGTTATATTTCGGGAGATAGCTTCAACTGCAGATATGGATTCCTTTATGGAATTTCTATAATCAGCCACTGGCTTTTTAGAATACAATTCCAACGCATTATTTAAATGTATCTTGATATTATCCTTACTTGTACTTAATGCAGTTTCTATTTCTTTAATTTCTTCTTCTGATGTGATTTCTACAATTTCCTTGTTTACAATCCTATATGCAAAATTTAAACGTCTAAAATTACGGTTCAATTCGCCAACAAAAATATCGGATGAAATAGAAATTCCTGAATCTTTTTTACCATTAAAATATAGGTATTTAATACAAATTTCAATAAGGTCTAGTTTTTTAAACCATTCATTTCGTTCGTTTTTTATGTATTTAGATATTATATCAATGTAAATAGTCCACTCAGATTTACGCATATTTAGGAAATTTGTCCAAATATATTCATCTAAGTTGAGATATATAAAAAGACAATCAACGCTATTTAGTCTTTCTTTTAAAATATCATAACATGTTAGAATCGCATTTTTTATCTCCGGTGTAATTCTTTCCCTAATAATTACATCTGATGGTTTGGTGTAACCATATCTTTCAGAAAATAGTGCCATAGTTTATTCTCCTTTCTCAATTTTTATTTTTATTTTCTTTCCACAATGAGGGCATGTTATAAAACTATTGTCTTCCCTTTCTTCATTAAACAAATCGACAACATTAACTCCTAGAGCCTTAGCTATATCTCTCAATTTCCCGATAGTAGGATTGCCGGAAACGGCTGCATATAACGCCTGGTAAGTAACTCCCATCTTCTTTGCTAAATCCTGCATGGTTATTCCCTGCTCCTTACAGATTTCTTGTACTCGTAGCATATTATTCAAATTATAGTTTGATGCAAATATAGAAACATTTTTCAAATTATAGGTAGATATATCAAAGAATAATATCAAAAAATAATTTGAAAAATTTCTTCTAAAAGTTTTGTTTATTCAAAATAAAGTTTGATATTTGCAATCAGAAAATCAAAATATAATTTGAATAACAATTTAAACACATACGATTATGAATACTATTAGCAGTGAATACATTAAAGAAATCAAGGCTCAAATCAGAATTATCAATGAATCTCTCAAAAGAGTGCAAGAAGCTGAAAAGGTTCAAGAAACAACAGTTAATGCACGTGAGTATGAGAAAGCTAAGAATGAAGCTATAGATGCAAGTGCAGATGTGATGATGGCGTTAGAAGAAGCCGTAAGACTTGCATCAGGTATGGGGTGCGCTACTGGTCTGTATGACATAAACAAGTACCACAAAATTGTAGAACTTGATTTTAGAGAATCACACAAGTAAGTTTAACCAGCAGGGCTTATGCCCTGCATAATCCCACACACGATTATGAATACATATTACAAATTTTGTCCGAACGTATTTCTTGCAAAATGTGATGAAAAGCATGAAAAAGGTGATGCCATTCTTGTAACCACCAAATACGGCAAAGAAAATGAAAGTATAGTGTTTAATCTGATATTTGAACGTGATGGCTTCTACTATTATTCGATCGTTCGTGCTGATGGCTTTAACGTTCAAGAATGGGCAAAGCGAAAAGCAGAACGCCGATTGGATTGGGCCGCCATTGCAGAACGAAAGAGTGAAGAATACTTCAAAGCATCAAACAAAGACAGTGATTTTCTCTCGCTAGGTGAACCTATTAAAATCGGCCATCATAGCGAAAGACGACACAGAAAAGCCATTGAAGATGCCTGGAATAATATGGGAAAGAGCGTAGAGTTTGACGAGAAAGTCAAAGAACATGAAAGAATAGCCAAGTATTGGGCAAACAAGGCTGACACCATAAATCTTTCAATGCCTGAAAGCGTGGACTATTATGAGCATAAGTTAGCAGCAGCTAAAGAGTATCATGAGGGGCTGAAATCCGGCAAATATCCACGTGAGCACTCATACTCTTTGACGTATGCAAAGAAAGCGGTAAACGAAGCTCAAAAGAATTTTGATTTGGCAAAGAAACTTTGGTTATAAACCCGGTAGCCTTCGGGCTACCACTATTTAAGATGGTTATGAAAAGAGAAAAGTTAACGGTTAAAGCATCAGATGTAAGAAGCATAAAAATGAGCGTAAATCCGCCCAAAGTGGTTGTGGATGCAGGTTATAGAGTGATTCATGATGGTGAAATAAAATGCTGGGTAGGTATAGGCTGGTTGACCGAAGGCAGAGCGTCAAAGAGTGACTACTATAAAATACCAGAAGTTGTAAACGGATAATTTAGGATAGATATGAAATCAATAAACGTAAATGGTTGCAGTATATGTCAACCCGGTAGCGAGAACTATTGCACTTATACTACCAAATTAAGAGGTAAAAGAGTAAAAATGTATCAGTACGATTACAAAACAGATTCAGGTGAGTTGTTTTCTTGCTGTGCCCCAACACTGGAAAAGTGTAGGGAAAAACGTGATGCATGGCTAAAAAGCAAACATTTAGCATAATGTTTCGTATGCGTTGAATTGTTCTTCAAAATTGTCTTCATAATGGGGTATCTTTGTATAGATACCATCGCGGGTTAGAGCAGTGGGCAGCTCGTCACTTTGACTTGGTGAAGGCCGGTGGTTCGAATCCATCACCCGCAACTAACATTTAAAAGTTACACGATTATGGAAATACTTACGCTTATCATCAAACAGAAGTTCTTTGACGAAATCTTGTCGGGCAAGAAAACACAAGAATTCAGAGAAATCAGACCTACAACCCAGAAGAAATACTGCCAGCTTGACGCTGACGGGTATTGTGTCGAGAAAGACGGTGTTTTGCAGCCTAAGCGTTACGATGCAATCCAGTTCTTTGTAGGCTACAATAAAGACAGGGCCAGCGCACTGGTAGAAGTCAAAGGTGCAAAGATAGAACTGTTTGAAGATGAGAATCACAATCTTATAGAATACACCTATCAAGGTGAGATATACCTGGCCGCACAGGTCGTTTATGACCTTGGCCGAGTGATGGAAAAGCATGTTTAACCCTTTAAAACTTGTTGTTGAGTCAGAACAAACAGAAGTACATTTTCAACGAGCAACTACCGTGGGGGCCGTACTGGATTGACAGACCCGAATACAGGTAGAACCTCTCAGGGTGGTAGATATATCACCCGTCGCCAGCAGTATTATAACGTCCGCACAGGACTTGGTATGAGTGGCGGATAATGACACTGCAAGAAAGGACATACAGCTATATTGACCTCGTCAGACAGAAGACTGACGGGGTTTTGCTGTTTCTGTCCTTGGGTAAGGATTCTTTGGTCTTACTGGACATGATTTATCCGAAGTTTGAAAGGATAGTCTGCGTGTTCATGTACTTTGTCAAAGGTTTAGAGCACATCGAAAGATGGATTGGATGGGTAAAAGCCAAATATCCGAGGATAGAGTTTGTTCAGGTGCCTCACTGGAACCTTACCTACATTCTTCGTGGTGGTTTGTATTGCGTGCCAAACCCGAAAGTGAAACTTTTAAAACTGGCAGATGTGGTGAAGGCCATGCAGCTAAGATACGGACTTTACTATACGTTCTTGGGCATGAAGAAGGCCGACGGCATGAACCGCCGTCTTATGCTGAAAGGCTATGAATCCAACGGATACGAGAACAACGGTATGTGCTACCCTTTAGCAGACTGGACGCAGAAAGACATCCTGTCATACATGAAGCAGAACGGGCTGCCGGAGCCTGTCAGGTATTCGCTGAAGGCCAGTTCTGGTGTTGGATTCAATCTGGATTGCATGTTATGGCTAGAAAAGAACTACACGCAGGATTTACAGAGAATTTACAAGGTGTTCCCAATGGCTGAGAGAATACTTTGGGAACATAAACGAAAGCAATAGGTATGGAACTGAACAAGTACATAAAGAGTGAATCGGTGGAACTTAACCGTTCCGCCATTCACTTCGCTGATTATAATCCCCGCAAGCTTTCTGAGGAAGCCAGAAAGACGTTGAAGCGGGGTATCAAGAAGTTCGGACTTGTCGGCGGAATAGTAGTCAACAAGCGGACCGGACTTACTGTCGTGTCCGGCCACCAGCGCCTTAGCGTGATGGACGAGCTTCAGAAGTATCCTGAGAACGATTATAGACTCCGTGTAGATGTGATTGATGTAGACGAAAAGCAGGAGAAAGAGTTGAATATCCTGATGAACAATCCAAACGCACAGGGTTCATGGGACTATGACGCTTTGGCCCGATTAGTTCCGGACATTGATTATCAGGATGCGGGACTAACGGCTGCCGACCTGAATATTATTGGCTGTGATTTCCTCCTACAGACAGAAGAAGAAAGTTCCATCGCGGAAGCTTTGGAGGATATGATGGCACCGGTAACTGAACAGAAAGAAGCCGAGAAAGCCGCCAGGCAGATGGAAAGAGCCGAGAAGGTGGCCCACATGAAGGAAGTCAAGCAGCAGGTAAAGGATGCCGTTCAGAAGCAGGCACAGGACATGGATGCTTACTTGATGCTTTCTTTCGATACGTTTGAGGCCAAAGCGGCCTTCTGCGAGAGATTTGGTTACGACCCCTACTCCAAGTTTATCAAGGGAGAGGTATTCGATGAGCAGATAGAAAGAATTGAATGAGAATCTAAAATATAGGAGGTATGCCGAGTTAGAAGGAAAACATATAGCCAGCTGTATCAACAGTCAAGACGAATAATGTACAACGCTGGAAGGCAATACGGGCTTGGTACAGACAGGCAAAGAAGTATAAGAGACAGAACGAGGTCTATAATGGAAAGATATGCAGCGAGAATAGACAGTTATTTCTCAAAGAGAGGAATTGATATCTATGGCAACAAGCCTGTTTCTCGCCGCATTTATATGGGTAACAATAACGGATGATTTGGTTATGAAAAGTGAATCTCAAAAAAGCAAACATACAGGACGAAAGCCGAAATTTGACTACAAGAGTGAGGAGTTTCTCTCTCAGGTGGAGATGTATGCCAAGAAGGGATTCACAGACAGAGAAATCGCTTTTGCTTTAGGGTTATGCCCCCAGACATTCTGCGAGAAGAAGAATGAGCACTCTGAATTATGCGAAGTATTAGCGCGCGGGCGTGCGACCATCACGGCCGCTGTGCGTGCGAAGTTCCTTGCGATGGCTTTGGGCGGTATCAAGACCAAGAGTACTGTAGTCAGGAAGCTGAAAGACCAGGACGGGAATCTGACCGGCGAAGAAGAACTTCAGGTAAGTGAAAGCGAACTGGCTCCCAACCTTCAGGCCATGTCCGTCTGGCTGTATCACCATGACGAAGAATGGAGGAAGGTTGAACGCCGGCAGGACGAGGAAGCCGATATTCCAAAGGACATTGACCACGGAATTTCTATTGACTCATGGATTAAAGACAAGCTGAAATGATTGTTCCCCAGACGATATATCATCCGTTATACACAGACAGGGAGAAGTTCATCATTCTCATCACCGGTGGCCGTGGATCGGGAAAGAGTTTCAACGCTTCCACCTTCATCGAACGACTGACCTTTGAGCAGACTCCGGTGGAGAAGATTGTCCACCAGATTCTATACACCCGTTACACGATGGTATCTGCCGGCATGTCTATTATTCCGGAAATGATGGAAAAGATAGAACTGGACGGAACCACGAAGTATTTCAAGACCACCAAGACGGATATCGTAAACCGGATGACCGGCAGCCGTATCATGTTCCGGGGTATAAAGACTTCTTCCGGGAATCAGACGGCCAAGCTGAAATCCATTCAGGGTATCACCACCTTTGTTTGTGATGAGGCGGAGGAATGGACCAGTGAGGAAGAGTTCGACAAGATTATGCTCTCCATCCGTAAAAAGGGAATCCAGAACCGGATTATCATTATCATGAATCCCTGTGACTCCAATCATTTCATCTATAAGAAATACATCGAAAATACCCATCGGCTGGTGGAGATTGACGGTGTCCAGGTTCAAATATCAACTCATCCGAATGTTCTCCACATTCATACGACTTACTTCGATAATATTGAGAATCTTTCTCCTGAGTTCCTGAGAGAAGTCAAGGAAATGAAGGAGAAGAATCCGGAGAAGTACGCCCATGTGGTTATCGGCCGATGGGCAGACGTGGCCGAAGGTGCTGTGTTCAAGAAATGGGGTATCGTGGATGAGTTCCCCATGTGGTGCAAGAAGGTGGCTATCGGGCTGGATTTTGGTTATACCAATGACCCCACAGCGGCTATCCGATGTGGAATCATAGACAATGCACTGTATCTGGATGAATTGGATTATAGAACCGGACTGCTTTCGGGAGACATCATAAAGACTTTGCGACCTTGGAATCTCAGAGTGATTGCCGACAGTGCAGACCCACGACTCATTCAGGAAATCCACAATGGAGGTATCAAGATTTATCCAGTAGAGAAAGGACAAGGTTCTGTCAATGCAGGTCTTGACAAGATGCAAGGGATGGAAATCTTTATCACCAGACGCTCCTACAACCTGCAGAGGGAGTACAGAAATTATGTCTGGGCAAAGGATAAGGACGGAAACTACATCAACGAGCCGGAAGATCATGATAACCACGGTATTGACGCTGCACGCTATTATGTGCTGGGAGAACTTCTGGGAAGGATTATGAAACCGAAAGATGTTTCAGGAATATTTGGACATTAAACTTTGAAATATGACTTTAGAAGAAATTTTAGCTATGCCGGAAGTAGAGAGAAAAATCTACTATCTGAAGAAGGGACGAAAGACCGAGCAACCAAACGCTCACGCTCTTTACAACGACTGGAATCCGAACAAGCACGAGATAGTGATAGATGAAGAGAAATACCCTAAAATCAAAATCACTACCCAGCCTGAAAAACGGATTACAGACCCGACAAACGGGAAAGAATATATCGAGCCGGCGGTAAAGAAGGAAGTTGACCCGAACCGGATTGCACTTCCTATCGAGCAGGACATCGTGAACATTCAGACGGCCTTCACCGTGGGGACGGAACCGGTTCTTGATTGCCAGCCGGACCAGTCGGAGGAAAGCCTTCTTTCTGCCTTGAAGCAGGTATTCAAGAAGAACAAATTGAAATACCAGAACAAGAAGGTCGTCCGGGCATGGCTGGCCGAGCAGGAAGTGGCCGAATACTGGTATGTGGTTAGGGATGATGGTTTCTGGGCCAAGCTCAAGCGCAAGATTTCAGGAATCTTCGGCAAGTCAAAGCCTGAATACCGTCTGAAGAGTGCCATCTGGTCCCCGTTCCGTGGCGACAAGCTCTACCCTTTCTTCAATGACCAGGGGGATTTGGTGGCCCTGTCCCGTGAATACAAGAAGAAAGACCTGAATGACGTGGAGATAACCTGTTTCATGACCATTACCAAGGATATGGTTTACCAGTGGGAGCTGACGAGCAGCTGGTCAGACAAAGGTTCATTTGCTCATGGGTTCAAGAAGATGCCTGTGATTTATATGTACCGTCCGGAAGCATACTGTGAAAAGATAAAGAGTCTCCGTGTAAGACTGGAGAAACTCCTGTCAAGTTATGCGGACTGTATCGACTACCACTTCTTCCCTATCCTCATGCTTTTTGGTAACGTGGAGAATTTCTCCGGTGAGTTCAAGAACCGTGTGGTCGAGCTGACCGGGCAGGGAGCAAATGCCCAGTACCTTACTTGGTCTCAGGTGCCAGATACCGTCAAGTTCGAGGTGGAAACCTTGCTGAGCCAGATATACGGACTGACCAATACACCCAGAATCTCTTTTGACTCCCTGAAAGGTACAGGAAACGCCGTATCCGGTGTGAGTTTTGACTATGTGTTTATGTCTACCCACCTGAATGTAGAAAACCTAAATGAAACAGTCGGCGAGTTCATGCAACGGCGTGTGAATTTTCTTGTTTCCGCATTGGGTTCCGTGAATTCAACACTCGAAGCGGCCTCTGAGACCATCGACGTGGATGTGCAGATGCAGCCATATAAGCTGGAGAACCTCAAAGACAAGATAGACACCGCCATCAAGGCCAAGGACGGAGAAATTTGGTCACAGAAACGAGCCATCACCTTTGTAGGAAACGTTGATGCTGTTATGGACGAGATTGAAGCCATCAAGGAAGAACAGGCAGAGAAGCAGAAGAACGACATTGAGAAACAGAGACAGCTTTCCTCTCTCAAAAGTTCCAGTAACAAATCTGAAGAATAGGATAATTCAGTCAGAAAAATTACGGGCAATATACAAAACAGACGAATGAAAATCTAAAATATTGACTAATTGAATAGCGGTATCTTTCGAGGTATCGCTATTTTCTGTTATAGTAAAAACATGAATAGATTTTCTTTGCCATTATTCGTTATTTTACTATATTTGCAAAGTAATAAAGTCAGAAACGCTATGAGTTACAAATCAGTTAAAGAGGTTGTAACTATGTTGCTTGACAACGGCTTCATTCTAAAGAGCCAGAAGGGCAGCCACATGAAGTTTGAGAAAGATGGAATAACGGTAGTCGTTCCGAATCATGGAAAGAAAGGCGTTGAGAAAGGCACTTATTACAGCATTATGAGGCAAGCGGGGCTAAAATAGCCCCGGCCTCTTTTCTTAAATTATAAAATGGAGGTCAATATGAGAACTGTAGAAGTGATTGTCGAACATGCTGGGAATAATCTCAGTGCTTACATTGAAGGTGCTCCGGTTATTACTGTCGGTAATAACATAAGAGAAATTGAGGAGAACATGAAGGAAGCCATAGGCTTGTATCTGGAGGACAACCTGAACCCTTGTGAGGTTCTCAAAGGAGAGTTCACCTTGAAGTTCAAAATAGACGCGGCCACCTTCATCAATTATTACAGCAGTATCTTTACCAAAGCGGCATTGAGCCGGATAACCGGAATCAATGAGCGCCAGTTGTGGCATTATGCGGCTGGAGTACATAAACCCCGTAAACAGCAGTTGGAGAAGATTCAGAAAGGCATTAATGAACTGACAGAGGAGCTGGCAGCTATAAATTTGTTGTGATTATGATAAATACAAAAGAGCTTCGTTTAGGAAATTGGGTTTATAAAGTAGATTCAAATGGTAATAAAACTCAAAAAAAAGTTTTTTCGATTCAGGAAAATTATGTATCGCTGGAAAAACAAAGAGGAAATCCTTGTTACAAAACATTAGTAGAACCTATACAATTAACAGAAGATATTCTTGTTAACTCTGGTTTTGAATATGTAAAAAATCGGTATTATGCATTGGATTTAAAAAACAATTTAGCTATAGGCTTTATAGATGGTAGAGTGTTAATGTTTTTAATTGATGGGGAAGGTGATTTAGGTTTTAAAGTGATGCGTTCTACTCGTATAATTTCATATGTTCATGAACTCCAAAATCTTTATTACGATTTAACAGGAAATGAATTAAATATTATATTATAAATAAATCAGCGTGATTACTCTGGTAGTCACGCTTTCTTTTTGCCTAAAAACGAACATTCTCTTAATTGTTTCGTATCGTTACCCTTAAAATTTCCCCTTCCCTTTCTCTATAAGTAAATTTACCGTATGAAATTATTAATCAAACTCATACGGTATGACAATTTTTGAACAAATCTTGGCAGGACTGCAACAGAAATTCGCTGGGGTGGACACTGCCACTCTTACCCGTATCGCCACCAAAAAGGCAGAGGGTGTAACGGACGAAACGAAGGTGACCTCCATCGTTGAGGGTATCTCTTTTCAGGACGTGATGCAAAACTATGGTGATTTCCGTGCAGGACAGGCACAGACATCCGCTGTTTCAAACTACGAGAAGAAGCATGGACTGAAAGACGGGAGACCAATCGAGAATCCGAAACCAGAACCACCGAAACCAAACGACCCTCCTAAGCCGCAGGAAACGGACATCGCAAAGATGATTGCCGATGGCATTGCCGCTGGAATCAAGCCGTTTGCCGAAAAACTGGCCAAAATGGAGGAAAATGAAGCGCAGGCGCAGCGCAATTCTCAGATTTCAGCAGTGGCGAAGAAGTACGGTATTCCAGAATTTATGCTGAAAGACCGCAACATTCCTGAGAACACGGACTTGGATACCTATTTCAAGGACATGAAGCAGGATATGTCTAACAATGGTTTTCAGTTTTCCAAAGCTCCTGAGACTGCCGAACAGAAGCAGGAGAAAGAAGCGAGTGAGTTCGCCAAAATGATTGAGGCGGACACAAAATCTATTGTCGAACAACAAAAAAAGTAATTTATGTCAGCAGGATTTAAGTACAACATTGAGCCTGAACCATCCATCGAGGAACGATATGACGTTTCTACCGGTGTAAGACGTAGAGGCCCTTACAAGCTGGATACGGCCAACCTTGTCGCTGGTTCGTTTCTTCCATCCTTTACACCGATTGCCGCCGACTTGGTGAAGAAGACCGCTCAGGTGGCTATCCGTGTAGAAGTC
This sequence comes from Bacteroides mediterraneensis, assembly GCF_025993685.1. Taxonomy (NCBI): domain Bacteria; kingdom Pseudomonadati; phylum Bacteroidota; class Bacteroidia; order Bacteroidales; family Bacteroidaceae; genus Bacteroides; species Bacteroides mediterraneensis. Next base: position 2,102,531 of record NZ_DAJPEN010000001.1, read on the forward strand.
TATGAAAAGTTTACCACCGGTTCCAATACCACATTGAAAATCAAGAAAAACTCTTTGGCTTATGTGGGTATGCATCTGGGTAATGGTTCTCATGGAGCTACCATCAACAGTATTGACAAATCAAACAAAGCTTTCGATAAGTTGACGTTGGCTGCCGACTTTGGCGAAACAGTGGAAGCTGGTACTGTACTCTATGAAGCTACAGTTGTAAGCGGTACTACTCCAAAGGTAGTTGCTAACTCAGCTTTGTACGGAAGAGTACAAGTAGAAGAAGGCATTGTATTAGTTGCTCTTTTGATGCGCGCATTCGAGATTGAGCCTACTAAGTTGGCTATGCCTTTCTCTGACATTGATAAGGCTAACATGCCGCATTTCCAGTTCAACGCTGCAGGCGTGCAATCCCCGGATGGTGTTTCGTATGAACTGCCAGAAGCTTCTGATTCTGTGATGGGAGGTATTCAGTTGGGATTCTCTCAAAGCGGAAAGAAATATCCAGTAGCATTGGAAGGTGGAAAGGCGTATGTAGAAGTACCTTGGACAGACAATAATACTACCTATCAGGCAGCTAACTCAAGTACTTTGGGATTGGTAAAGCAGGGTGCAAAAGTTGATGATGCAGCAGGTGGTGATGAGAAGGATAAAATTAATGCTCTTCTAGCATCATTGAGAGCTGCAGGTATTATCGCAAGCAAATAAAGAAAGGAGGACTAATATATGATGCTAACTATTCATACTCTGTTTAACGACCCCAACATCGTTAACGCCGTCATCCAGCGCGTCCTTCAGACCCGTAAGGATACAATCTACTGGCAGCAGTACCTCGATTTCCGAAGAACGACTACCCGTGTGTTCAAGGACTACATAGGTCAGGTTACTGGCGTGATGGCCGGTTCCATCAACTCACGCTACGGAGAGAAGCCTATCCGTGAACGCCGAAACATCGGTTCAGGTTATGGGGAAATCGCTTATCTTGGTGATGCTTACCAGATTTCCATTGACCGTTTGTCTGATTTGCAGGACTTGATTGACAAGTACAATGCAGCTAAACCTGCCGACCAGGTAGCAGCCATGCAGGAAATCGTGAACTTCATTTACGACGATTACCGTCAGGTGCTTTTGGCAGCTCATAAACGTATGGATATTATCGTAGGTTCACTCTTGATGACAGGAGCAGCAACAGTCAAGAACAAGGACGACAATGCCGGAGGTGTTGACCTTCTCAACATTGAATTGCCGTTCAAGTTTATTAAGCCAGAAGCTGGTGCGAAGACGAACTTCATTACCTATTTGCAGCAGCAGATTAATGCACTTAAAGCGGACTACGGTAATTTCCAGAAGATGATTATGTCACGTGGAACTTTCGTGAAGAATATTATCGGCTCAGCTGAATTTGGCGATAAGTTCAAGATGCAGCTTACCAGTAACGAAATGTATATGTCAACTGGATTGATTACCTCTCAACTGGCTTCCTCAGTCTTTACCGGCATCGGACTTCCGGCCATTGAGATTAAGGAAGATTACGTGAAAGACCAGACCGGAAAGAACGTGCAGATTTACTCAGACGACCGTATCACCTTGCTTCCGCAGGATAAGGTTGGTTACATGCGCTTCCACACTCCGTATGAAGCCGTGGATGGCGTACCGGGACGTAATTACAACAAGGCAGATGGTGATATGCTTATCTCCGGTTACAAGGACAAGAACGGACGTTATCTGGAATACACGGCTGAGTGGATTCCGCAGATTACAAATCCGAACCTGATTGTGAACTTCGATTTGACAACCATGAACGCATGACAGTAAACGACTACATATCACAGAAGTTTCAGACCTTCGGCATTAACTTGTCGGATGCTGACCTTTTGGAGATAAGTCTGTCTTCAGGGATAAGCGGAGAGGATGAGATGGGCCCGTCAAACATCGGACTTGTGTCGGTGGCAATGGCGAAGTTCATCCCCTCTCTATTACTCCGTGCCACTTCCATCAGCGAGAACGGTTTCTCTATGTCCTGGAATACTCAGGGATTGAAGGAATATTATTCTTTCTTGTGCAAGAAGTACGGTCTTGAAGACACTCTGTCAGATAAACCTAAAGTCAGATTCCTATGATATTCGCTCCGCATACATTACAGGTTAAAGTCATCACTCCAATGGACGCAGACGAGTTTGGACGGCCCATTCCCGGTACCGGTGGGGAAAGCTGGCAGGACGTGTGCAAGTGCCGGTGTGATGATAACTCCACCAAGGAGTTTACTTCGGAGAACGGCGAGGTGTACCGACCGAACTATCACGTAGTTTGTGAGAAGAAAATCTCTCTGAAGGCTGGTGATGAAATCAGATGTATGGACGGTGAGAATATCCGGGGAACTGGCAAGGTTTACATGGTAAAGAATACGAATTATTTTGGTTACTCAGAAATATGGCTGTAAAGTTTGATTTCTCGGACGTTGATAGCTTTTTCGACCAAGGTTATGCCGAAGTGAAAGCCGTTGAGGATAAGGTCGGAAAGGAAGCTGTCGATTATGCTGTAAAGAACGGTAGTTATCAGAACCGGACCGGAACGCTCCGTAAGTCAAACAAGTATTCAGTTCAGGATAATGGATTGGAGTTAAGGAATGAAGCTGAATACGCCTCGTTCGTGGAATCTAAAGGCTACGAAGTCCTGACTGGCGCAGTCCTGTTTGCTGAGAAACGATTGAAGGAGGAAATAAAATGAGGAAATACATTGGAACAAAACAAGTAGAAGCAATGCCTATGACATTAGGCGAGTATATTGCAATAACAGGACGCAATCCGTATGTTTTTGACGGAGAAATGCACGGAGGAAATGAACCAGGATATCTTGTAAATGAAGATGGTCGCGAGGGCTGGACACCTGCAAAAACATTTGAAGAAGCATATCGACAGGTTGATGATGAACGCAAAAACATGACGTTTGGAGACGCAATCGAAGTGCTAAAGCAAGGAGGTGCTATCCGAAGAACAGGATGGAACGGAAAAGGATTGTTTGTCGTAAAGCAAGTTCCGGCGCATATTGATAGCGATGTCATTCCAAAAATGCAGTCGCTTCCACAATCAGCCAAAGACCTTATTCTGAAGGGAAAGGGCTTCATTGACTACACAAGCCAGTGCCTTATCTACAACGAGAATACCGGACGTGCAGACTCGTGGGTGCCATCCATCAGTGATGTATTTGCAGAAGATTGGGAGATTGTACAATGATAGTAACCACCGACATAGCGAACATACTTTACCGTGATTGCCAGCCTTTCGGTATTGAAATCGTTCCCCATGGCAAGAAGCTGACAGGCGAATTGAAATCCGAAAGGATTGTCATTCACGCAAAGAAACAACAGCCAGGAACGTACTGGAAGAAGTCTTTCGTAGAGGTGAACCTTTGCGTTCCAGACCTGAAAGAAGGCGAAGCCAACACCATCCGGCTGAACGAGTTGGAGAAACAGGCCCAGAAGCTGTTTGACGGCGTAACCGGACGTTACGACGGTACTACCTATCATTATTCCATCGACACAATCGGAACAGAGGAGGACACAGCCTTAAAGTGTCATTATGTGAATGTAAGAATTTTATTTGAAGTTTTAAATGTGAAATAATATGGCAGAAGCAAAGAAAATCACCGCCACAAACATCAAGAAACTTTGGTATGGCGAAACAAGTGCTATAGCAGAAGATTTGACCGGAAAGGCTTTGTACACTCTTTTGCAGGGCGAAACCTTGAAAGAGGTAAAGAATATCCACCAGGATACGTGGACGCTCGAAGAAGCGGAAGCGAGCCGAACGAACTACAAGAACCAGCTTACTGGCCAGACTTATCGCAGTGATAAGGAGATGGGCGATGTGACTGTCAACTTTACGATTGGTGAATACGACTATCCGACGAAGAAAGACCTCATGGGAGGTGATGTTATCAACACCGACAAGGGTTGGAAACGTGCAAGAGGTAAGGTGAACATCGAAAAACTGATTGTTTCCCTGACCGAAGACGACCAGTATTGCGTCATTCCACGTGCTGACATCGGGGCCCGCGAAGCTACTACCGATAAGGCTATCGGACTTCCCGTCAGTGCTGTGGAGTTAGAGCCGAAAAATTCGGCAATTTCTTCGGAATACTGGTTTGACTCATCTGAAGTAACAGCAGGTGCTTAATGCCTATCCAATAGGTAGAGATTGAATTCCATAACAGGGGTGGGCTTTATGGCTTCACCCCTTAATTTTTATTTTATCAGAATGAATCAAGGAGCGAAAATAGTATCAGAATCCATTATCGGAAGTGATTTCAGGACGGTGTTTGTCGCCGGGATAGCCTACACGGTCTACCCTCCTACTGTCCAAAAACTGGCCGGGGCAATCTCCCATCTGTCAGACGTACAAGAAGCAGATAATTTGAAAGACGTTCTGCTCTCCTTGGGAGAAAGCGAGGCTTACAGCAAGGCTCTCTCCTGGCTGATAGCTGGTGACGAAAGTTTGAGCGAAGAACTGGCAAAAGGAACATACGAAGAGAATGTGAACGCATTGGACGAAGCACTCTCTATGATTGATTCAAAGGTTTTTCTCAAAGCTGTCAGCTTGGCGAGGAACGTAAGCCTGCTGGCAGCGAAACCGAGGTTGTAGGAAATGATACTCTATTGGGACAGATAGCGTCGTTCATGGAAAATCTGCATCTGTCATACCGGGAAGTGGTCTATGAGATACCATACAGGAATTTAGTATTAATGCAGCGTGACAAGCTCCATACCGTTACCGGGACCAAGGTTACAAAGGTAAAGGGTAAGGACATGGCTTCGCGCAGAAGAAGGAACAAGAAATAGATATGGCTACACTATATTTTAAAGTCAGTTCAGATTATGATGAGGTTATCCGTCTGAGGAAGGAATGTGAGAAGCTGGAAGCCCAACTCAAAAAGATGGACGTGAACAAATCCCCCGCAGCCGCCAAGGCTTTGGAAACTCAACTGGCATCTGCTCGCCAACAGATGATGGGGCTGGTGACAGAAGCGGCCAAGGCTGGTGCTGTGATGGAGAATGACCTTAAGAAAAAACTCAATTCCGCGTCAAAGGCCTCCGATGAACTGACAGAGGAAATCATCAAACAAAGGAAAATCATCCGTGATACGCAGGATGATGTCAGACGGCTGTCTGATGAATATTCAAAGATGGGTAAGTATTCTCCTAATTCAAAAGCTAAATTAGCTGAACTGAACCGAGCTAAAGCAGCCTTGAACGAGCAGAGATATTCCCTTGGCGAATTACAGGACCAGCAGGCCAGAAACAGGCTCGAAGTGAGGAAACTTACAAGAGAGTACAAGGATTTTTCCAGTGGGACTAACAACGCTGATGAGATAGTAAAATCCCTGACGGATTCTTTAAAGCGTACAGCCGTTGAAATCGGTGGATTGGTGGCAATAAAGAAATTCGGCTCCGATGTGATTGAAGCAACCGGAAAGATGCAGCAGTTACAGGTAGCTCTTTCAACCATCCTTCAGGACAAATCAAAAGCGGACCAGCTCATCGCCGATATTGTCCAGTTCGCGGCCAAAACACCATTCAATCTTGACGATGTAGCGACCGGAGCAAAACAGCTTCTGGCATACGGTTCCTCGGCCGATAATGTCGTGAATGAACTTTCCATGCTTGGAGATGTGGCTTCCGGATTGCAGATTCCTATCGGACAGCTTATTTATCTGTATGGAACATTGAGAACACAAGGACGGGCCATGACTGTAGATATCCGTCAGTTCGCCGGACGAGGTATTCCAATCTACGAAGAACTGGCCAAGGTATTAGGAGTTTCCAAAGACCAGGTAGGTGAACTTGTGAAGGAAGGGAAGGTCGGATTTAAGGAAGTTGAACAGGCCTTCAAAAACATGACATCCGAGGGAGGAAAGTTTGCCAACCTTATGGAAAGTTCCGCCGGAACGTGGCCCCAGCGACTGTCGAATATCGAAGATACCCTCTTCCAGAAAATGAATGAGTTCGGGAACAAGTATAAGGAAGTTTTTGAGTTTGGCATCGGTACAGCCGAGGACTTGGTGGAAAGTCTTGATGATGTATTGTCTATTATGGGCGGACTGATTGCAGCTTACGGAACGTACAAGGCCGCGTTGATTACCGCAGCCGTAGCGCAGAAGGCGGTCGGGTTCGTTGAAAGTATCCGTCTGATAGGTATGTACAGAAAGGAATTGGGACTGGCCACCGCTGCACAGCAGGCTTTCAATGTCGCTTCAAAATCCAATGTATATGTCACCTTGTTGGCAACGCTGGTAGGAATCGGTACGGCTATTTATATGTACACCAAGAGAACCAATGAAGCCACTGTAGCACAGGAGACGCTTAATTCGGTGAACAAAAAGGCCGATGAGGAATTTTCCAAGCAGGCAGCAACGGTTGACAGGTTGTCCGGCGTATTGAAAAGTGAAACTTCGTCCCTTGACCAGAAGAAGAAAGCCTTGTCTGATTTGCAGGCCATCATCCCATCTTACAATGCCAGTCTTGATGAAGAGGGTAAATTAATAAATAACAACACCGAGGCCATTAAATCCTATCTGACGCAACTGGAAAAGCAGATACGGATGAAAGCTGCTCAGGAAGAGCTGGAGGAGTTATACAGAAAGAAACGTGTTCAAGAAAAAGACTATAAATCAAGTCAAGAAAACTTTGAGAGAGTAAAGAAAGAAAATCCACTTGGAGAGTTTTATGGCGAATCTGGAGCGAGATTACAGCTGTATACAGCACAAGAAAGAAGCAGTGCAGAAAAAAAAGCAAATAAGGCAAAGGAAGCATTAGATGAAACTATTTCTGCTATTAATGCTTTGGAAAAAGAGATTGAAGAATCGTCTTTATCCGAAAAAAAAGAATCCCCACAATCTACAATATCCAAAGAAGTAGAAAATGCCACAAAGCGTATCAATACACTCAAAAAAGAGATAGCCGACCTTCGTAGCGGGAAATTGCAGGCAGAGGCTGGTAAGACTGTAGAATCTGCTATTAAGGCAAAGGAACAAGAGTTGCAGAGTGCAGAAAAGACCTTGGAGACACTTACCGGTGTCAGCCATAAATCAGGAAACAAGAAGGTAGTAGATAGCCAGCAAAATCTTTCCGATGAACTTCTACAACTCATAAGAGCTAATCAGCAGGATGAAATCAACCTGATGGAAGAAGGTTCTGAAAAGAAGCGTAGACAGATTGAGCTGGATTACCAGAAAGAAATCGACGAAATTAAGAAGCAACGCAAAAAATGGGAAGATGCACAAGGTGGAAAGCTTACGTCTGAACAGCGGGAAGTATTAGGGAATCGTGCGTCTAATGCCATGCAGTCACGTGAAAAAGGTCTGGCCGCAATTACGGATACCGAAAATCAGGCTGCAATCGAGGCCAACGAACGCTACCTGAAAAACTACGGCACGTTCATGCAAAAAAGACAGGCTATCACCGATGAGTACAACCGTAAAATATCAGAGGCCACTACTCAGGGAGACAAGGACATACTCCAGAAAGAAATGGAAAAGGCACTCTCCTCCCTTGATCTTGAAAAACTGAAACAGGGTATTAACTGGGAACTTGTGTTCGGTGATTTGGAAAAGGTCTCCAAAGAGTCCTTGAATAAAGTAAAGCAGCAGCTTAGAGACTTCAAGAACTCGGATGAATACAAGAACATGGCCGTTGACCAAAAGAAGGTCATTGACGAGGCGTTGAACAACATCCAGTCAACCCTCATCGACAAAGGCGGATTGCTGGCCGACCTACCCGAACAGTTAAGCGAACTGGCCAAGGCTCAGGAAGAACTGTCACAAGCCCAGGAGGAATACAACGAAGCCATGAGAAGCGGAACAGATGCACAGAAGGAAGCTGCTACAAAAAAGCTGAACGATGCCCAGAAGAGACAGCAGAACGCTCAGACCAATGTGCAGAAGTCAACGGACAAAACAACAAGCAACCTTATCGCTTTGTCGAATGTAATTACCCAGCTTGGTTCAAACTCAGAGATGTCCCTTTCTGAAATCGGAAGTCTGGCCAGTGATGTTGTTGATGTTTTTACAGAAGCAGGAAGTAAGATTGGTGGAATCATTGGAGCCGCATTTTCTCTTTTAGATGCCATCGGAACGCAGGGGCTTGATGGGTTTATTGACAATCTTTTCGGTAGTGTCTTTAGGGCCGTTGGGGGAATATGGGACACATTGACCTTTGGACTTATCGGAAATAAGAAAAGTGACCCTTATTTGAAAAACGATTTGGAAAAACTGACAATATCCAATCAAGATTTGAAAGCCTCTCTCGATAATCTGGCTGAGAAGATGGACGAAAGTGCTGTTGCCGATGCAACTGGACTTTACGAGCAACAGAAGAAGAATATCGAGGAGCAGATGTCCAATACAAAAGAGATGATGCAACGTTCCGCCGCCGCATACAGCAATGGTTTCTTAGGAATCGGTGGTACACATTCAAGTAATAAGAAAATCAACGACGCTATGTCTGCCGAGGACTGGAAACGTGTCAGTGATGCAGCAGGAGTATCAGTTAAAAATGCCGGTGATTTCTGGAACCTGACCAGTGAGCAGATGTACAACGTATCCAACAACGCCACTGACCTCTACTCAAAAATCAAGCAATACGCCGACGATGGATATCAGAACGCTTCGCAGTATATGGACAGCTACATTGAATACTGGAAGCAGCTCGATGAACTGGAGGACACTTACCGCGAAAAGCTGACCGACACCTCGTTTGACACTATCCGGGATGAATTCAAGGACAAACTACTTGATATGGAATCGGATGCGGAAGACTTCGCCGAAAATTTCGAGAAGATGATGCAGCAGGCTGTGGTGGAAAGCATGATGTCAGATACCTATGCAAACCGATTGAAAGAATGGTACAAGAATTTTGCAAACTCGATGACGGACGGTACTTTGTCCAGCTCCGAACAAAGCAATCTCAAATCACAATGGGACCAGATGGTCAGTGATGCCTTAGCTGAGCGGAACGCCATCATGCAGGCTATGGGATGGGAAGGTTCTTCTTCCGAGCAACAGTCGGCATCCAGCCGAGGATTCGGTACGGAAATGACGCACGAGGATGCCGGGGAACTAAGCGGACGGTTCACTGCCGTGTATGAGTCCAATCTCCGAATAGAGGCAGCAGAGCAGCAACAGACGGTGGCCATCACGGAACTGCGAGGTTCCATCAGTGCTTTAACAGCACAAGCTACCGGAATGTACAACATCGCCGACGAAACACGTACCATTCTGGCCAATTCCTATCTGGAGTTGCAGCAAATCAGAGAGAATACAGAAGATTCAGCCAAATACCTGAAAGATATAAAGACTGACATCGCCGAAGTGAAACGTAATACAGCAAGACTATGACAGGAGATTTATTTATCAATGGGAAAGACGCACTGGAAACATGGGGCGCCCGTATGGGAGACAGTTTCCTCGATGCCATCGACGGGTTCAACGAAATGAAAGACTACATTGAGAACGAAAGCCGTCTGGAACATGGCAAACGTGTGATAACAGACAACGCAAAAGTGGATTCGCGCGAAATCACTCTTCAGTTCACCATTGAAGGCAGTTCGGAAAGTGATTACCGAATCAAGAAGAAAGCCTTTCAGAAAGAGCTGGAGAAAGGAGCAGTGAATATAAAGGTTCCGGTACTCGGAAATGAGGTTTACAAGCTGATTTACCTGGGTAAAAGTGTTTCTTATGGATTGAGTCTGGACCGCTGTTTTGGCAAGATTTCAAGTAAATTTGAAGAACCGAATCCTATGGACAGAAGCGAATAACGAACATTCCCGTTATTGTTTCAAATGGGAGTCCTGATTTTTAGGGCTTCCATTTTCTATTTATGAACTTTGGAGGTATGATTGAAATCAAGGACATATCCGGAAAGACAAGGTTTTCCACCTCCATCAACAAGGGGGCAAAGGGAAAGTTTACGCTGATGAAAGAGGACTATATCATCCTCCCATTTTCGGTACCCTCTCCCATTCCTTTCAAGCTGGGTGACTACGTGGACCTATCCGGCGTATTGGATGAATCACTCGGCGGAAAGCTGGCGAAAATTTATGAGATAACTGACCTTCAGAAGCCGACTTACAACACTTCAACTGGCGGCTATGACTATGAGCTTCAGATGAACGCCTACTACTGGAAGTGGAAGAACAAGGTTTTCAAGTACACGCCGGAGCATGCAGGCAGCGAAGCGTCATGGTCGCTTACTGCATCCCTTGATGTACAGCTTGGTGTGTTTCTTCGTAATCTAAAGGCTTTAGGATATACCTATAAAGGAACAGACTTTACATTCAGCATAGACGATTCTGTAGAGAATAAGGCAGTGGCGATGACTTACGACAACATGAACCTGTTGGATGCCTTATTTTCTATGGCGGGCGAGGATAAGTGGAACTGCGATTGCTGGATAACGGACAACGTGATTCATTTTGGGCGAAATGAGTTCGGAGATGCCGTTAAAATCGAGCGTGGTGTCGAAGCGTCGGCCATCACCCGCAGCGAAAGCCAGGGAACTTATGCCACCCGCATCTATGCGTTTGGCTCAACAAAGAATATCCCTACGAACTACCGGCCAACCGATGAGCAGGCCGTGGTGAATGGTGTAGTCCAGAAACGGCTTATGCTTCCGGCCGATACTCCCTATATTGACGCATACGAAGGAATGTCTCAGGAAGAAGCTATCGAGGACGTGGTCGTTTTCGATGATGTTTATCCCCGTCGTGTTGGGACCCTTTCCGACGTTCACACACGCACTGAGGAGGTGGAGAACGAGGGTGGCACGAAAGAGACCGTCACCTATTACCGCTACAAGGATACCGGATTGGAGTTCAAGGAAGAGTATATTATCGAAGGTCAAGAACTGAAAATCAGATTCCAGTCCGGCAAGCTGAACGGCATGGAGTTCGGCGTTATCTTCAATCCCACACCTAAGGATGAGACTCGCGGAGAGCAGCTATGGGAGATTGTCCGGAATGAAGACTATGGCCGTCCCCTACCCGATGATATGATGTATCCTGCTAATGGTGACGAATATATTCTTTCCGGATTTGACATCCAGCTGGTTTCCGACCAGTATATCCCAGAAGCCGAGCAGGAACTGAAGGAAAAGGCACAGAAGTACGCCGACAAAGTGAAGAAGGATGACGGCACCTACCCTACTACCCTCAGAAGTTCATGGGTAAAAGAAGGTTTGGTTTCCCGCACATTCGAGTTCGGTCAACGTATCAATCTGGTAGATGACACCTATTTTGAAAGCGGGCGTATCTCACGCGTCTTGGGATGGGAAATGAATTTGGACATCCCTTGGGACAGCCCGGTCTATACCATCGGTGAGAGTATGCCCTACTCACGTATCGGAGATATCGAGGATAAAGTTGACTCACTTACCTACAAAGGACAGAGTTATAACGGGAATGGTAATGGAGTATATGTTATCAGGGTGAATGATTCAACTACCCCTAGTGACAGCAATGTATTCTCTGCATTAAGAACGTTGAGAACATTTCTACGTAAGGACCAGCCTGACCAGACAAACTTCCTTCTGAAATTCGGCGAGTTCATTGACAGCATGATTGCCGGAAAGGGAGCCGGAATATTCCCGGACGGTCGCGGGCAGTTTGAGAAGCTGGAAGTTCGCAGCGCAATGATAGTAAAAGAACTGATATATAACCGCTGGTTTGCGCAGGAAGGGAATGTGACATACTCCGAAGCCGGAACAATCGAACGAATTGAACTTCTTGAAGACGGCACGTATGACCTGTATCTTCGTCGCCGCTGGGATAATGATATTACGGCATTCAAGGAACAGGACGTAAGTTACGGCTCAGTGAATAATCTGAACTCTACAGGAGAGTATTATGACAGCTGGTTCCGCGTCCTCAACGTGATGCAGGCAGAAAACAAACTGAATGTCGTGCTCTATCCGGATGAAGAGGTCCCGGGCGGTAAGAACTATCCTCCCGCTGTCGGAATGGTAATTACCCGTCGTGGTAATGCGGTAGACGAAGAGCGTCAGGGATTCTGGTATATATCCAGCTATGAGGGATGTATCTGTATGCTGGATGGCGTGACGAGACCTATACTCGAGGAATCCAACTACAGCATCATCATCGGTAAGTTAAAGCGATTGGAACTGTTTGATAACCTCCCAATCAACTACCGGCAAAGTTATGTGTATTGCCGTGGTATCGCTATTCAGGACTTGATGCGGATAGACTATCGGGGTGTGGTTGTCGTACAGCTGAACGACCGTGGGTTCTGGTCACTGGAAGTGGCTCAGAGCGAGAGTCCTTACACGGCTGGCCAAGATACGGTAGATACTGTCTGGCATTACGGCTGTCGCTGGAAATGCCTTGTCACCGGAACAACTGACGAACCTCGCTATGCCAGTACCGGATGGGCAATGATAGAAGGTAATCCTGAATTTACGATAGATATAGAAGCTGATAACGGATGGGTAATAGATGACACGGAATTGGTGGAGGATACTGTCATAAGAACTATAACCCTGTCTGGTAAACTGTACAATGGTGATGTGACGGAGCACATCTTAGATTCAGATGTGACATGGACGCGTGATACAGGCAATGTTGCAGAGGATAACGCCTGGGCAATCAAGAGAGCTGATGCAGGGAAAACACTAACTATCACTCTCGATGATTTAGGGATTGAGTTTACGCAGAAAGGACTTTGCTCATTTAAAGCTACAGCCTTGTTAAGAGATGGACAGGATGTACAAAAAGCCGAGATTGAAAAAAGTTTTTGATATAAAATTAATAAAATATGAAACAAGTGAAATTTTTTAAAGTCTATGGAATTGTTTTCAGATGTGGTAACACCGAGAAAACAAGATTTGTTGAGACTGCAGAGGACATTAGTTATAATATTAAGCGTGCAGTAGAGTTATTGGCCAATCAGGGTGTGATTGCTGATGAAATCTTGCAGATTGCAGAACTTAATCAAAGAAAAGTATATGAAATTAGCAAGTAAAAAGAAAAGTCTTAACATCAACTACCGCCCTTTACAGGCAAGCATAAGTATGCAGGTGGTAACAAGCGTTCCGGACAGACAGTTCTATTCGGCCATGGATAAGTCTTTTACCCCCGACTACACGCTTACCCCGCTTACTCTGTTCCCTCGCTGTGCGGCGGTAGACGTTGATTCCACGTCGGCTGCAAAGGCGATAAACTCAGAACTTACAAACATGAAGTGGTATGAGCGCATCGGCGGTGTACAGAAACTGATTAGCAGCGGTACTGATTATGTCATCACACAGACAGGAGAGAACAAGGGGCAGATACAGGTCAAGAAAAATTCGAGTATAGCGAATCCCATCACTCTTGAATTTTCTGCTGAATATGTGGATGCACGTACTAATCAGGTTCTGAAGTACACTGCCAGCAAGGTTATTATTGTGTCCGACTCAAGTTCTCCGCAGCCGGTTCTCTCTCTTGACTCTCCAGATACGGTTCAGTGGTATCCGGTTCGTGACGTATTGCAACAGACAATAACAGCTCGTTTGATGGCCGGGAACCGCGACATTACGGACGATGAGCGTGTAAAATTCTGGTGGTACAGGGTCCTCTCTACAGGTGCGTTGGAACAGATTGTGGATGGTAATGGTGATAATGACTGGGAGGTAGTGTCAGTCAACAGAAACGTGCTTGTCATAGATCGTGATTTCATCGGCGATGAGCAGGCTTATATATGCAAGGCTGCATACCGTGAGACAGGTTCCTTACCTTCTTCTCCAGATACATTCGACCAGATTGCCAGCACGCGTATCGTAAGATACATACCGCGTCTTGAATGTGACTTCAAGGGGGTAGTTACCGGATGTCCGGCTGGTACAAGCTATATTTATCCGCAGGGATATGTGCGTGATTCGAAAGGCGTAATTCAGAATCCGGAAGAATGGTTCAAGTTCATCTGGATGGGCAAGAATCCCGGTTCAAGCTCATACAGCCAGGTGGCTGAAGGTGCTAATCCTTCAATCAGATTTGTGGAGGGCATGCTGCTTGACTTGCAGATTGAAGACCGTGGGGCACAAGCAATATTGATTGATGATAAGGACAATTCCGTATTGACGGATACTGAAGGCAATATACTTTTTGACAGGATTAACAATTAAAAATACGATTATGGCTTATTACATTAAGGTGACGAAGAAGGTGGCAGACAAGATTGGCGCACCTGTAGAGAACAGAAACAAGACGGCTGACGGCAATATCCTGCTTTGGCAGGCAGATCTGAATGTGATTCCAGGAGAAACCATATTTGACCGTGCGGCATTTGTCGGCGGAGTGGCAATGTGTGGTAATGATGCAAGAGGAGAGATTGATGGTACAGCTGAACCCGCAGAAGTAACCATTCCCGAATATTATCAGGATGCTTCCGGGGATGATATTCCGGATACGATTCCTGCCGTAGAGGAAAACGGAGAGAAAGAAACAGATAGTGTTGTAACTGATAAAACAGAATAATTATGAGTTTAGCGAGTAAAGTCGGACAGGTTGTATATCAGCGCAAGTCTGGTGTATATATGCCTATGTTACAGTGCGATAAAGGAGATTTATACCAGGAATATCAGGGTGACCCGCAGAACCCGACAAACATCACCCCTGACTTTTCTACCCTTCTCCCTACGTTAAGCAATATCATTACATCCTCGAGGGTGGCAGAAGGTCTTGTCATACCCAATCTCGTAAAATGGTTTTTCAATGACACGGAACTGACATTCGGCAGTAATAACGTGTCTACCAATACATTTAATGGAGAGACCGGTCATTTTAAGTCACTCCCTTATCAGAAGGGGACAAGAAACTATTATGGATTGCAGATTCTGAAGAACCTTGTCAAAGCCGCGGGTGCAGCTCCATGTACGATAAAGTCTGAAGCTACGGTGGCCGCAGGTAATACCTCCGATAAGATACAGACTGTGTATGGTATCCCGATTACGGAAGGCACATCAAACGCTATCCGTGTGACGATTCAAGCTGGCGACAACAAATATTTTACACTGTCCACAAACAACGACAGCTGTATCCTTCAGGGTGTAGCCAGAATAGGTAATGATGAGCTTACTTCCGGATTGACCTACAAATGGTACAGTCTTGTTTCAGGTGTATGGAAAGTGATTTCAGGACAGACAGCTAAGAATCTGACTGTGACAAACGATATGGTGGATTCTGTCGGACAGTTCAAGGTCGAAATCTATCAGAATGGTACCTTAATCGGCTCCGACGTCCAGACGGTTACAGATGCTTCAGACCCGCTTGATATCATTCCGAACCCCAATCCGGAGGATGAGACTATCGAGGAGGGTTCGGATGGGACAGTTGTCTATAGCCCGATACTTGTAAAGCGCGGCCAGACGACGAAGTTCAAGGATATGACGTTTTTCTTCACATTCATGGATGCAGCCGGCGTAATCCTTAATCCAGGTACCGCTGAAACCGCCTCGGCAACGGGTACAGTTACTGAAGATATGTGTCAGCAGGCATCCGGTAATGTCGCAGTAGTAATCACAACAAAGGAATAACTATGATTGCAAGAAAGACCACAGAGGTAAAGTTTGTCCGCAAGATACGTTTTATTTCGTATCCAGCCGGACGATACGACCCTAATACCAGCTATGTGTGTACGGAAGCTGCTGGCCCATTTGTCGAACAGGATGGACAGTATTATGCGATGTATAAAGAAGGCACATGGCTGGGTAGCAGTATCGGACGGACGCCAAAAGAAGATTATGCCCAATATGGCTCTGATGCAACCTGGAGACTGATGGATAAATATAAGGCATTAATCGTTGAGATGCTCTTTTCGGACTATGCAAAACTTGGTTCAGCTATATTCCTCGGTGACTATATGTTCAGCCAATATGGTATCCGGAATGGGGCACAAAGCAATGCTTACCAGTATTTCAATCCGAACAACCTGGATGCTTTCCGTCCTAATATATTCATCGATTGGCTAAGAGGGCATATTGAGGCTTTGTCTGGTTATTTTGCTGGAGACCTCTCCTGCAAAAGCATGCAATTACAATTGTCTGATGCGAAAGAGGGGGATGTGTATAATAATTACCTGATTACAAACAGTAATTGTTACAACAGGATATTCCCTAAATTAGAGAACGGGGTAGTACGTTCATTTGAAATGATAATACCATTGATGACACGTTCACCATATCCTTATGATTTTATCGGCGAGGATAGCACAGTATACTTTTGTGTTAAAGGAAATAGGTTTGAAAAAATGGGTAGAGTGATAAGCTTATATAATATTCAGGGGACCAAATTTACAGTTGTTGGATTTGGTGAGAGCGGTAGAACGTACTGGAATATCTATCCTGGAGATTCAGATAGTGAAGGATATTTAGACGATGCGCAGATATCTAATTAACGATTTATTAATTTTAAAATTTAACAATTATGATACAGAAAAAATCATTAAAAGATGCGATACAGAATTCGGAGATTATATCAGTTGTGGGAGGACTACTGCCGGAAGCTACGATGAATAAGAAAGGACTTATGAGTGCTGATTCTTATAAAAATACACAAGTAAAAACAATCCCTAATAACACATCTAATGATTATTACGAAATAGCCGATATACCTAAAGGATGTTTTGCATGTATCGAGGTAAATGGTTCTGCATCTTCGGTTTTTTTTATTGCTCGAATAATAGTTAACTACTCGTCGTCTAGCGGATTTAATTATAAGGTGCATTATTTATTAAATCAACAACCAGAATTGATTGGATTTTATACAGATGGAATTTCAAAATTATATGTGAACAGAAGAACTTCTTTTAATGGGGGAATTAAAGTTGCTATTACCACTAATAGTTTTAATCTTACAATGAAAAATACACCTTTTACTGAAGGTTTGATTGAAATACAATAGGAGGCTATATGCCTCCTATTATGAGATTTATTCCCATTGTGTCCAGCTATTTGCAGATGATTTAACCCTTTGTACGGAAGTATTCGTCGTAAAAGAAGTTACACGCTGCACCGTGATATTAGCCCCTTTTTCATCACCATAAACTTCAAGAAGTCCGAAAATCGGAGGTTTGTTATTGCCTGTGTGTGATGATAATATTTGATAGATTCCTGGTTCTATGATAGTATTAACATCGACGTCTGTCTCTAAAATTCCCTTCCATCGTAACCATGAGGGGTTTATCCCCAGTAGTCCTCCCACGAGGGACCCGTGGGAGGACTTATTGGGACAGCAACAACTGACAAAAACGGGTTATTGTCTGCTAAAGACAAGGCTTTTTTATACCAAAAAATAAGCGGTAGCTATGCGGTTAAAATTATTGATTTATCAGCAATAGGACTATGGAATACTGAATTTTGTAAAATTATATATTTCAACACTGCGGCTAGTGTTTGGGGAGAAATTGACATTATATTTTCATATCGCAATAATAGTCCAGTTGTTAAAGCTCAACTAATAGCAGGTTCTTCCGAAAGTATAAATATATATTTAATTGGTAGTAGTGTTTATGTTAAACTTAAAGATGAAAGTTATGAATCCTATGTAAGTGGCTCGCTAGTCAAATGCACCAATGAAGACCCAAGTATTATTGGAAGCAATGAACCAATAATTATCGAAAAATAGTATCTCCCACGAGGGGCCCGTGGGAGGACTTATTGGAACTGTAACAGAAGCAAAAAATGGATTAATGCCTTCCTCTATCTATAATGTAAACAAACGAAAAGAAGTGCAATTAAATTCTGTAAATGTTCAAAAATGCGTTTTGTTAGGTTCCTGTAATGGTTCTTATAAAAGAGGGGCTATTCGTATTGTCGGATTTTATGAGTCTCAGGCGATAGATTGTATAATCAATATTGCAGATAGTAAAGGAACTGCTGTATTCTCCGTAAATTTAAATTATTTATTTCTGCCATCTAATATCAAGCTTTACAGAAAGGATTATAATAATACTATTTATATCTATGCTCGTTCAATAGGTGGAAGCGGTAATAATTGTTTTATCAAAGTAGAACATTTCGGTGAAATACAGAGTTTAGACTTTAATACAGCATACGAATATGATGATAGTTATAATTCCATTGAATAATTTGCGTGGAGCAGCTGTGTTACATAGCTGTTCCACACAAATACGGTTTATTCACGTCCGCTAGTGAGAAAGTTTACATATCAACCCAACTACTCCAATTACCTACTGACGACCTGCTTCTAAATCTAACCTTTGCCGCTGAACCATCTGTAGGATACGATATTTGCGTATATTGATTTGAAGTAGTCTTGCTGACATCAAATATAGCAAATGTATGACCGGGGCTATTAGGGGTATCTTTAGTTACATTCCGTAGGTAATACCTTCCCTCATCTAGCAGGTTATTAAAATCATCTACAGATGTTATTTCACCTCGAACAACTAAATGACTACTTTTAGATACTAACCCATCCTTTTGTGGCGTTACTGTTCCTATAAGTCCTCCCACGGCCCCTCGTGGGAGAACTTATTGGAGTGGCATCTGCAAGCAAAAATGGCCTTATGCAAAAAACTAATGTGCCACAATCCATCAGTTTATCAGACAGTTTGGGTGTAAGTATCCTTATAGCAGAAGTTTTAGGGTATTCAAATTTTGACATTATCTTCAATCATTCTTATCGAAAAGGTTCATACTATCGTCTGATTATTGGAAGTGAACGAGATGTCATGAAAGCAAATAAGATTGTTGTGGGAAACATTGATCAATGTGATTTTTACTATAGGAAAGAACAGTCTGGTAATTGGGGAATCTATGCAAAGAATAAAATAGGAAATGCAATGATGTTGACAGTCAATAATTTTTCAACTTTTAATACAGCTCTTGAGATGAAGATGGTATATAAAGAAATTCCGTCGGATGCTGTAAAAATAGAGGTATAGGGGTATTAAACTCCCCTATACTTCTACCTCAAAATCTGGACTTGTCAGGTCATCATTAGACTCAACAGAGTAGATTAAGGATTCATCAAAATTTAAAGGGATAATGCGTGTATTGAGGATTGCAGAGCTATATGTTGAAGTCACATATACGGTATTATTCTTTATAGATAAATTCCAAGTTCCATTGCCAGACTTGACACTTTGTAGGGTTAATTTATTTCCTAAGAATGTTACTAAAGCTAAAGCACATGTAGAATTCCCGGTTAAATACAATGCAAATGAGACAAGGTTTGACGTATCTTTTGTTCCAATCAGTTTTACCTGTTTATTACCTGTTTTGAATATACGAACGGAATAATTACCTCCATTATCTGACGTGCATAGGCCTTTATTCACACCAGGTCCAAATGCCGGCAATAGTCCTCCCACGGGCCCCTCGTGGGAGGACTGTTATCTAGTGGAAAATTATATCCATACATGGAAAACAATCTATTAACGACAGATTTCGATGAAATAATTCTCAGCGGTTACTGCCTGATAATGAATGGCCAATCTATATTGAACAAGCCTGATATTCCAGATAATTTCTGGATTATAAAATCTATTGTAGTAAAAAATACTTATCAACTTGTTGAGGTTATAAACCTTAAAGGTGATAGAGCTATTAGGACGCGTAATGCAGGAAATTGGGGAGCATGGATATATGACTAAAATAGGAGGCTATACGCCTCCAACGAGGATATTAATAATGCTATACATCTTCGAATAGTACAGCACCATCCGGGATTGAATTGACTGTTTCAAGAACGATATCTAAACTATAAGGATTTTTGGGGTGAGACGGCCATAAAGTTATATTTACACCTTTTACAGATACATATATATCCATAGATTTATCCGCGTTTAGAATATATGCAACAGAAATTCTATCTTGACTATTTGAAACTACACTAACCGATGGCTCGCTGGCAGGATTTTGCCTAGAGCATAATATACGACCTTCTCCAATTTTACCTGCCGTATAGCTATTGAATGTTAACTCTTGATATATATAACTCTTTACATTCCCTATCTTATAGACACTATTTTGAGATAAACTATACGTCATATTCATGTAAAAATTCTCCGGCATTAGTCCTTTAGATGTTTTTGTTGCCACGGGCAGTAGTTCTCCCACGAGGGGCCCGTGGGAGGACTACTGCCGGAATCAACTCCAAATTTTAAAGGATTAATGCCTGCGAAAGAATCTATGCCTTACAATGGAAATATTCCTGCAAATACCGATTTAAACACATTAAGCCAAGGTGTTTGGATTAAAACATCAGAAACTACAGGTTTAAAAAACGCTCCTGACAGTGTTGGCAGTGATTCATTTTTAATCGAAATTAGACGTTATTTTGGACAAACAATAGGTGTTGGAACAGGATACCAGATTCAGACAATAACTTCGCAAAACGGAGCCACATTTAAAAGAATATACTGGAACAACGCATGGCAGAGTTGGAAATCATTATAATAGGAGGTTAAATGCCTCCTATTAAATTCCATTCAGTCCATTCCAATTTGTTTGTCTTGTAATTAAGATATCTTCTGTAATATCCTTTTGTACAAATATACTCTTGTACGACAAATTGTGAAGCTGATTGGTCATCTCCATTTGAACGTTGCATATGAATTATAAATCCTATGCTATCAGAAGGTGTATTCGGTATATTGGTGTTACATCGAAAAAAGAATAAACCTTGTTTTAAATTTACGTGTAAAGAATTCAGGTCATTATACTTATTATTGTCAAGTTTTATATCTTCTTGATTTATAAAAAATGCCCTACCTGCATTCATTAGTCCGTTATGCTCGAAATCCGATATCGGCAGTAGTCCTCCCACGAGGGACCCGTGGGAGAACTACTACCTATTGCAACATTTAATAACAAAGGAATATTATCTTCTTCTGCATATAGAAATATACCACAAAAAATTAATATTGGGAGAGAATATAACGCTATACGGATTGCTGATAGTTTAGGAAAATGGATTAGGCAATCTATTTCTTTTTTCGGATACATACCGTCAGGGAATAAACTTGCATTTAATGGCTTTGCCTATTTTGAAACGACAGATATAACACTGAAAGGTGGGGCAAAAATCTTATCACATGGAGATAATAGTGAAGGGCTTTTAGAGTTGTATTCTAAAGAAGAAAATGGCAAATTCCATTTATATTTAGTTGCTCCTATTACAGCAAGTTCTGAGATTGATACTTTTTTTATAACGAGCCCTTATGAATGTGTTAGGGAGAAAATAATATTGGATGATTCGTTCAATAAACTACAGATAAACATAATAGGAGGCTAAATGCCTCCTATTATGAGATTTTTAAAAGATTCATTCCTTCTGTATTATTTGACAATGCTGGTGTAAATAGTGGTTTAAAGTAAGGGCCTGCATTATTGGTTATGAGCGTGAGACTGCAAATTCCAGTAACAGTGGATTTCTTTTTAAAGTAAATCGCAGTACCATCACAATAGAATTCCAAGAAACTGACATCACCACTAATTTTCTTTATCTCCAAATCTGAATAATCTTTTATTGTTGAATTGATTGTCAATATAAAAGCCTTAGTACAATATCCAATAATTAATGCAGATATTGTATGTCCGATGGTATCATCATTATTGGTGAGTTGATAAAGAATATCATTATTCCCAACTGGCAAACTTTTTGATTCTAAGGTGTTTTTACCAACAACTCCTTTTTTCGTAAGAATCACTTCTGGCAGTAGTCCTCCCACAAATACAAATTTGTGGAAACAACACAAACAACGTATCTTCGGGCGCAAAAATGGAAAAAATAAGATACCGCCTTGTCTATAATCGAAAGAAACAACTCAACAAGCAAGGAACAGCTCTAGTACAAGTCGAAGCATCCCTCAATCAGCGTAAAATATACTTCAAAACAAACATTTACTTACGTCCGGAGCACTGGGACAAGCAGACAGCGCAGGTATGCAACCATCCGCAAGCTAACGACCTGAACGCTATGTTGTTTGAGTATGTCCTTCACTTGCAGGCCATAGAATTGTCTTTCTGGAAGAGAGGAATCTCGCCCACACTGTCACTATTGAAGGACGCGATAAAGAAAGATACCCCTGTTTCTGTCACGTTCCCCGTCTTCGCCAAAGAATACGTAAAGCACTCAGACAGACGTCAAAGCACGAAAGACAACCTGATTACGACGATTAATGTACTGCAAGAATTCAGACCTGGGCTTGACTTTAAAGACATCACATACACATTCCTGAAGGATTTTGAGGCATATTTACGGGAAAAGGGGAATGGGGTTAATACCGTTGCTAAACATCTAAGACAACTCCGTACGTTGGTCAATGAGGCTATCAATCAGGGATACATTCACGCAGATGCTTACCCGTTCAGGAAATTCAAAATCAAGCAGGAGAAGGGCCGACACGAGTTCCTGACACCTGACGAGTTGCGTAAGCTGGAGAACCTGGAAGTGCATGACAAGAAGCTACGTCACGTGCTTGATGCATTCCTATTCTGTTGCTACGTAGGGTTGCGCTTCTCCGACTTCTGCCAGCTGTCCCCGGAAAATTATATCAAGGTTAATGGTAAAAAGTGGCTGCATTTCAAGTCAATCAAAACCGGAATAGAACTACGGCTCCCGCTGCATCTTCTATTCGATGGAAAGGCATTGGCTATTCTGGACCGCTACAACATAGAAGAATTTGCCAGCCTTGGATGTAATTCGGATGTGAACAAATACCTCGCACAGATAGCCGGAATGGCACGTATAAAGAAGCACATAACCTACCACACGGCCCGTCATACATGTGCGACCCTACTCATCCATCAAGGGGTTCCGATTACTACCGTGCAAAAGCTTTTAGGCCACACTTCGGTCAAAACGACTGAGATTTATTCGGAGGTTCTTTCATCAACAATTCTTCGGGATTTGAAGGCTGTAAAAACACGAAAAAAAACAGCTCGATTTTCAACCAAATTTTGCGGCCCGGTAGAGTTTGGGTAGATTTCTTATACTCTACCCAGATTCTACTGACACGCCTTGTCATCCTTTTTGAAACCTTTTATTCTTTGTTCGTTTTTAACTTATTTTCCTTCGTTGGAAAAGGAAGGTAAATGAGTAGATTTGTGTGTGACTTATGAGATAACGCCCATCAGCGTGTTCCATCCTGGGATGCGCTTGTGGGCGTTTTTGTTTAATTTAAAATCATAGTAAAATGAAAAGATTTGTATTCATGTGTGTCGCACTGTTGATGTGCGTAGTGAGTGTTTTTGCGGAAACTTCCGTTAGTGTAGAACCTTCCGTTCCGGAGTTCCTGACCGGATTTGGCAGTTTCACCGGACTTGTTACGGTCGTGGTTCCTGCCGTAGTAGGATTTATCGCTTCGAAGTTATCCAATCCTATGAATAAGTGGGTTTCAATGTGGGTGACGGCGGTTGTCGGCGTAGTTGTTACCTTCTTTAGTTGGTGGATGAATCTCGGCTTTCCTCCGGCAGACGCAAGTATCTGGGTTGTGGTGATTGATGCGTTGTTCGTAGCCCTGGCATCGACTGGAATCGTGTCGGTTGTAACAAGCGAATGGCTGGCCAAGTTGTTCGGTGGTAAGGTAACTAAGGAATGATGCAGAACTTTATAACCGTCATAGCCCCGCATATTCTGGTTGCCGGGGCTTACTCCTTTGTAGGAGAGATAAGAAGCGTTGTCTTTGAGCTTCGCTGGATGCTGGTCTTCATTGTAGCCATGATTATAGCTGATTTTGTCCTGGGTATCATTGACAGCGTGGTCAAACGAGGTGAAGATTTCAGGTTTAGCAGGGCTGGACGCCGGACGATGTGTAAGTTCATCGAATATAATTCGTATCTGGTGCTGGGATTCGGTTTTGGTGTTGCTATTCTCCAGCCTGTAGGTATTTGTTCCTATACGGTATCGTCAATGTGCGGACTTGGAATAGCTATTGTATTTGAATTTGACTCAATCATGGAACATGTATGTGAAATTCATGGAATCAAGAACAAGGTTTCCATTAAGCGGCTGCTGGTCGGCTATATCAAGAAGAAGTACGCGGCAGCAGGAGAAATCATTGAAGAAGTGACTAAGGAGAAGAAATAAAAAAGGAGTGCCACCGCACTCCATAACACGTTTATTAACCATCTTACCTCACGGTAGGACTTTCACAAATATAGAAATTGAAATGATATGAACAAAATAGATTCGATTGTTATTCATTGCTCGGCCACGAAAGCCGTGCAGGATATCGGTAAAAAAGAGATTAATCAGATGCATGTAGCTCGTGGTTTCCAATGTATTGGGTATAACTACGTCATCCGTCTTGATGGCACGGTGGAAGTTGGCCGGAGTCTGACAATAGACGGGGCGCACTGTAACAGCAAAGGCTTCAGCGGGGTAAGCTACAATAAACACAGCATCGGTATCTGCTATGTGGGAGGGTTGGATGTAAACGGTAAGGCAGCCGACACCCGAACCCCAGCCCAGAAGAAAGCGTTGGCCAAACTGATTAAAGAGTTGTGCTCAAAGTACCAGATTGTAGAGATTCTTGGCCATCGTGACACATCGCCAGACTTGGACGGCGACGGAATAGTGGAACCGGAAGAATGGACGAAGATGTGCCCTTGCTTCGATGTGCGTGCAGAATATCCTTTTATCCCTGAAATTGTTGTGAAGCCATGAAACTCTATAATTACATAATAGACAAGGTGGGTCGGTTCATCATGCTGGCTCCCTTCATGTGCTTGCTTGTTTTCTTTTCGTGCCGGACAAAGTACGTACCCGTAGAGAGTAAGGCCGACAGCGTTGTCGTGGAGAAGCTGGTGGAAGTCCAGCTACCGCCTGATAGTGCAACCATCCGGGCGCTTCTGGAGTGTGACGAAAACGGGAAGGTGGTACTGGCTTGGCTGGACATTGCAAACAGCAGGAACGCACAGGCACATCTTACAATCGACAGTTTGGGCAACCTGCTGGCGAAGATGAAGACACAGCAGGATACGGTCTACCTGCCATCAAAGAAGATTACGGTAACCAAGGAAGTGAAAGTACCGTACTCGGTAGAAAAGGAGCTGACCAGGTGGCAGAAATTATGTATCAATGTCGGAGGATGGGCAATCGGAATAGTAATAATCACGATACTTGTAGTTGCATGGAGAATGGTGTATAAATTAAAGAAATAGAAGGAGGTGTAATATGAAGTAAGCTTTTTCTACTTTTTTGAAACGGAAAAGCAGCAGTACCCCGGCAAGTGTGTCGGGGATTTTTTGTAGTATAGTATTGATTTTCCAAACAATTCTGCGTTAGATTTTTTACATTTGCTTATAATTTAAATCTGAGAGTTATGAGCCTAAATGAAATTTATAAAGACATTCTGTGTCTGTTCAATAGAAATAAACATGATGATTATATTGCAAATTTGTCACATTTATATGAAAGATTTTATGAGTTATTGAAAAAAGAGAATGAGGAATTAGCAAGGGATGTACTTTATAGTACTACGACAATTTTATCATTTATAAATGGAGAAAAAAACGGAAGCGAACTTTTGATTGAAAATGTAAATTTTCCAAGTCTTATAATTCAGTACAAAGAAGTTTTCTATAGAGCAAGATCAGTGACGTCAGAAGTCAAAGAAAGGGATTTTAATGCTCAATGTATGTTTCATATACCATTAATGTCTAAAAAAATGAACTCAGGAAGATTTGACAGAGAAGGTATGATACGTCTTTATCTATCAAAGTCTTGTTTTAGTTGTTTCTGTGAAGTTACTCCAGTGGAAGGTGAAGACCTGATGATTTCTTTATTTAAATTTATTCATACAGAACCTTTACAGATAATTGATTTTAGATTAAAATCTGAATTTGATTTTAATGAATTGAGATTAAAAGAAAAGAGGAATTATTTACTTTGTCTACCATACATTTTAGCATGTATGTTTATAAAAAACGGTTCCTTGGAATACATATTTCCACAGTACGTTATGTCGGTCTTGGATTATATGGATGAAAAATTACAGAAAAAATATGATGGAAATAAAAATAAGGTTTTCACTCCTTATATAGGATTGTCTTATACATCTGTACATTTTGATAATGAGTTTATTAGAAGAGAGAATAAAGATTGTCTATATGATAATTATGTATTTTTAGCTAAGCATGGAAAGAAAAATATAGGAACAAGCAAGTTGTTAAGTGACATGTTTGTCGTAACTAATCCATTAAGATGTCAATGGAGACAAAAAAGTGATTATAAAAGAATAGAGGATTCACTTAATGGTATGGAATGCTATCAGATAGAATAAATTTCTTAATTTCGCGACGTAGAAGCTCGTCTTATTTTAGGCGACAAGCCCCGACCAGATTAATATCCAGAAGGGGCTTTTCCATTATCCTCTCATCATCATAATATCAGACCGGAGTTCAATATATTGCTTGTATTTTTCCGGATTGTTCACGTAATCAATCACCCGCGAAATGGCCATATCCGCCTGTTTTTGCCGGACTTTGGTGTAGTACCGGATAACCCCCTTTGATTTGTCTGAGTGCCCTAAGCAGTAGTCTATTATCCCGTCAGGAATGCCTATTTCAGAGGCGTACTGGGCGAAAGACTTGCGGGCCGAATAAAATGTAACACGTTCATCAATATTCAATTCCTCAGCCAAATCTCCAAGAGAATACGTAACATACTGAGAAAAGTTGTGATATGTGAATTTATACCCAAAGTCGAGCTTTCCCGTCCTTTTATCCATCCATCTGCATATTATCTCTCTTGCCTGAGATGGAATTGTTAATGCAACCACGTTATCCGACTGCATTCTTCCTTTAGTCTTTGAGCGTGAATATTCCAATACGTCTTTTCTAAAGTCTGTTTGCATAATGTCTATAAGATTCATTCCTCCCAGATAAAAGGAAAGGCAAAAAAGGTCACGTGCCATAATCAACTTTCTCTTTTCTGGTGAAGATTCACGAATCTTGTTAAAATTCTGTACCGTCAAATCAAGTTTCCTGATTGGAGCCGCAGATATTCGCGTGGTCACGAAAGGATGTATGTCATAAGATATGTTCCACTCTCTTATCGCTCTGTTGATTACTGACTTCATCTGAGCAAGCATTGTGTTTACTGTAGCTTCGGTCACTTTCCGCTTCCGTATGAATGCCGCAAAATTCTGGACTAATGACGGGGTTAAGTCTGAGAGAAGTATGTCCCCCCTTGCAAAGTCCCGAAAATACCTCCCCACCCTTTCAATAGACAATGCGTATGAATCTCTTCCCTCAGATTTAAGATAATCAACAAAACTTCCACATGCCGATGAAAAAGTTCGTTCTTCGGAAAGATTGTCAGTAGATATGATTTCTTTAATTTGACGGCAGGAATAAAGTTCAAGATGTTTTATTGAGTCCAGTTTCTCTTGAAGGTCATCAAGGATGTTCCTAAGTTTCCGGTTTATCGCAGATGCCTCTGGATGCTTCACGACCTGACCGTTCTTAAACTGATTCTCTGAAATAATGAATCGTGTGACGATATATGTTGTTTCATGCTTGTGTCGGAGTGCAATTCTTATCTTATGCCTTCCGTCCTTTAATACTTTTGCCTTGAAAATGGTAAGTGATAGAGTTGCCATAATGATTAAAAAATTTAAGGATACTCCAGGGATACTCACAGAATTGTAAATTTACAATCCAAATCCTTTTTTTTAATCATCGTAATAAGCTGTAGAAAATAGAAAAACCGCCTAATTTACAGTGTAATAAGCGGTTCTAAATTGGAGCCGAAAGCGGGACTCGAACCCGCGACTTACTCATTACGAATGAGTTACTCTACCAACTGAGTTATTTCGGCAACGTGTCTCGTTGAAAACGGTTGCAAAATTACTGTTTTCCTGAAACCTGCCAAACAAAAATGAGTTTTTTTTCAAGAAAACTGCATTTTTTCTATCCACATCCCCCGTCTCACGACCCACAGAGAAGATTTGGTACCTAAATCTTGCACCATTTACCCCATAATTACTGAGATATAATTCAACGGTTTTCCACTTATACCCGCAAAAGGAAACAACGTCTGAAAGAATTGCTGCTTTCTATCATGCAAACAAAAAGACAAACAAGGACGGAGAAAAGAAATGAAGAGACGAAAAAGAAATATTTTTGTAAAAACTTTCGATAATCACCCTTTCATTTGAATAGAAATGTGTATATTTGCACTCCGAATTATGACGTGACAAAAGAGTTTAATGGATTACTGGTTAAGACATAGAAAGAATACACACATATTCGGAATTCCGGCGGACTGGATGAATGCCGGAAGCCATTCTCTTTTTCCCTCATGTCATTTTTTCCCTGAATATTTGAGTTTCCCTTTATTATTTACACCCGGAATTGCTTTTCGGCAAATCCGGGCGTTTTTTCGTATATACGAACGCAAAAGAATAATAATACAAGATATATAAGACTATTTGTAATAAGGTAATGAGAAATGTAACATTGATCCTCGACGACGGGAGCCGCTTTCACGGCAAGTCGTTCGGCTATGAGAAACCGGTAGCCGGTGAAGTGGTGTTCAACACGGCAATGACCGGATACCCTGAAAGCTTGACCGACCCTTCGTATGCCGGTCAGTTGATGACACTGACTTATCCACTGGTCGGTAACTACGGCGTGCCTCCGTTCACGTTCGAAGCAAACGGACTGCCCACTTTCATGGAAAGTGAAAAAATCCATGCCGAAGCGATTATCGTGAGCGACTACAGCGAAAAGTATTCCCACTGGAATGCAGTAGAAAGCCTGGCCGACTGGCTGAAGCGTGAACAGATTCCGGGCATCACGGGCATCGACACACGCGAACTGACCAAGATGCTGCGTGAACACGGTGTGATGATGGGAAAAATCGTGTTCGACGATGAACCGGACAACATCCCGGAGGCTACTTACGCCGGCGTGAACTACGTGGACAAGGTTTCCTGCAAGGAAATCATCCGCTACAACGAAGGCGAAGGCAAGAAAAAAGTAGTGCTCGTGGACTGTGGCGTGAAATCAAACATTATCCGTTGCCTGCTCAAGCGCGACGTGGAAGTTATCCGCGTGCCTTGGGACTATGATTTCAATTCCTTGCAATTCGACGGCCTGTTTATCTCCAACGGTCCGGGCGACCCGGACACATGCGATGCGGCCGTACAGAATATCCGCAAAGCCATGCAGAACGAAAAACTTCCTATCTTCGGTATCTGTATGGGTAACCAGCTGCTTTCAAAAGCTGGTGGAGCTAAAATCTACAAGCTGAAATACGGACACCGCAGCCACAACCAACCGGTACGTCTGGTGGGCACTGACAAATGCTTCATCACTTCTCAGAACCACGGCTACGCAGTGGACAACAACACGCTAGGAGCCGACTGGGAACCGCTCTTCATCAACATGAACGACGGCTCCAACGAAGGTATCCGCCACAAGAAGAATCCTTGGTTCTCGGCACAGTTCCACCCCGAAGCTGCCAGCGGTCCGACCGATACAGAGTTCCTGTTCGACGAGTTTGTAAAGTTGCTGTAAGTAATAACCTAATATAAACACCATGAAAAATTCGATAATTGAGAATTTGAAGAGCTATAATTTTGAAGGTTTCATAACAATTGCTAAATTAAGAGATAATAGAGCAATAATACCTCAAATGCCAGGAGTTTATTTAGTTCTACGGTTATCAGGATTAGAGCCACAATTTTTAGAAACAGGAACTGGAGGTTTCTTTAAGCAAAGAAATCCCAACGTTTCAATAGAAACACTGAAAGACAAATGGTTAAAAGGTGAATCATTGTTATATATAGGTAAGGCGACAAATCTTAATTCCCGTCTAAGTTCATATTTAAAATTTGGACAACATCAAAATGTAGGACATTGGGGTGGTCGTTTTATTTGGCAATTGGCAGATGCTAACGATTTAATTATTTGCTGGAAAGTTTTAGAAGATATCATTCCACGAGATTATGAAAAAGCTTTCTTGCAAAAGTTTTATGAAGCTAATGGGAAATTACCATTCGCAAATCTACAAAAATAAAAGAAAACAGAATATGAAAGATAACATAAAGAAAGTACTATTATTAGGTTCAGGAGCCCTGAAAATCGGTGAAGCAGGTGAATTCGACTACTCCGGCTCACAGGCCCTGAAAGCCCTGAAGGAAGAAGGTATCGAAACCATTCTGATTAACCCGAACATTGCCACCGTGCAGACCTCGGAAGGTGTGGCCGACAAAATTTACTTCCTGCCCGTCACTCCTTATTTCGTAGAGAAAGTCATCGCCAAGGAACGTCCCGACGGTGTGCTGCTGTCGTTCGGTGGACAGACAGCCTTAAACTGCGGTGTAGCTCTTTACAAGGCAGGCGTATTCGAAAAGTACAATGCCCGCGTACTCGGTACTCCGGTACAGGCCATCATGGATACGGAAGACCGTGAGCTGTTCGTACAGAAACTGGACGAAATCCATGTAAAGACCATCAAGAGTGAAGCGGTAGAAAATATCGAAGATGCCCGCCGTGCTGCTAAGGAACTGGGCTATCCGGTCATCATCCGTGCAGCATACGCACTGGGAGGTCTGGGTTCCGGCTTCTGCGACAACGAAGAAGAACTGAACGTGCTGGCCGAAAAAGCCTTCTCTTTCTCTCCGCAGGTCTTGGTAGAAAAGAGCTTGAAAGGCTGGAAGGAGGTAGAATATGAAGTAGTGCGCGACCGCTTCGACAACTGTATCACGGTCTGCAACATGGAAAACTTCGACCCACTGGGTATCCACACCGGTGAAAGTATCGTTATCGCACCTTCACAGACACTGACCAACAGCGAATACCACAAACTTCGTGAACTGGCCATCCGCATCATCCGCCACATCGGTATCGTGGGTGAATGTAACGTACAGTATGCCTTCGACCCGGAATCGGAAGACTACCGCGTGATTGAGGTAAACGCCCGTCTGAGCCGTTCTTCTGCCCTGGCATCTAAAGCAACCGGTTATCCGCTGGCTTTCGTCGCTGCCAAGCTGGGTCTGGGTTACGGATTATTCGACCTGAAGAACTCTGTCACTAAGACTACTTCTGCCTTCTTTGAACCGGCATTGGACTACGTGGTATGTAAGATTCCTCGCTGGGACTTGGGTAAGTTCCACGGCGTAGACCGCGAGCTGGGTTCCAGCATGAAGTCAGTAGGTGAAGTCATGGCCATCGGACGTACTTTTGAAGAAGCCATCCAGAAAGGTCTGCGTATGATTGGTCAGGGCATGCACGGTTTCGTGGAAAACAAGGAACTCCAGATTGCCGATGTAGACAAGGCCCTGCGCGAACCGACCGATAAGCGTATCTTCGTCATCTCAAAAGCCATGCGCGCCGGCTACACCGTAGACCAGATTCACGACCTTACCAAGATTGACAAATGGTTCCTCGACAAGCTGATGAACATCATGCAGACTTCCAAAGAGCTGCACGAGTGGGGCAACAACCACAAACTGCTGTCACAGCTTCCGAACGAACTTCTTTATAAAGCAAAACGTCAAGGATTCTCCGACTTCCAGGTGGCACGCGCCATCGGTTACGAAGGCGACATGGAAGATGCCATCCTCGATATCCGCAAGCACCGTAAGAGCGTAGGTATCGTTCCGGTAGTGAAACAAATCGATACACTGGCCGCTGAATATCCGGCACAGACCAACTACCTGTATCTGACCTACAGCGGTGTGGCCAACGATGTACACTACCTGGGTGACCACAAGAGTATCGTCGTACTCGGTTCAGGTGCCTACCGTATCGGTTCATCCGTAGAATTCGACTGGTGCGGCGTTCAGGCCCTGAACACCATCCGCAAGGAAGGCTATCGTTCCGTCATGATTAACTACAACCCGGAAACCGTATCTACCGACTACGATATGTGCGACCGTCTGTACTTCGACGAACTGACCTTCGAACGTGTAATGGATATCCTCGACCTGGAAAACCCGCACGGTGTGATTGTATCTACCGGCGGACAGATTCCAAACAATCTGGCTCTCCGTCTGGATGCACAGCACATCCACATCCTGGGCACCTCTGCCAAGAGCATCGACAACGCAGAAGACCGCGACAAGTTCTCGGCTATGCTTGACCGCATCGGCGTAGACCAGCCGGAATGGAGCGCACTGACTTCCATGGAAGACATCAACGCCTTCATCCAGAAAGTTGGCTTCCCGGTTCTGGTTCGTCCGTCATACGTACTCTCCGGTGCTGCCATGAACGTATGCTCCAACCAGGAAGAACTGGAACGCTTCCTGCAGCTGGCCGCCAACGTATCCAAGAAGCATCCGGTAGTAGTCAGCCAGTTCATCGAACATGCCAAGGAAGTAGAGATGGATGCCGTGGCACAGAACGGTGAAATCGTTGCCTACGCCATCAGTGAACACATCGAGTTTGCCGGAGTTCACTCAGGTGACGCCACTATCCAGTTCCCGCCGCAGAAACTGTACGTAGAAACCGTACGCCGCATCAAGCGCATCAGCCGTCAGATTGCGAAAGAACTGAACATCTCCGGTCCGTTCAACATCCAGTTCCTTGCCCGCGAAAATGACATCAAGGTGATTGAATGTAACCTGCGTGCCAGCCGTTCGTTCCCGTTTGTCAGCAAGGTATTGAAAATCAACTTCATCGAACTGGCTACGAAAGTCATGCTGGGATTGCCGGTAGAAAAGCCGGAAAAGAACCTCTTCGAACTCGACTATGTAGGTATCAAGGCCAGTCAGTTCTCCTTCAACCGTTTGCAGAAAGCCGACCCGGTACTGGGTGTCGACATGGCTTCTACCGGTGAAGTAGGCTGTATCGGTGAAGACACTTCATGTGCCGTACTGAAATCCATGCTTTCTGTAGGCTACCGCATTCCGGAAAAGAACATCCTGATGTCTACCGGCACACCGAAGCAGAAAGTGGAAATGCTGAAAGCTGCCCATGAATTGAAGGACAAAGGCTACAACATCTTCGCTACAGGTGGTACTTCCAAGTTCCTGACTGAAAACGGCATTGAGAACACCCGCGTATTCTGGCCGAGCGAAGAAGGCAAACCGCAGGCACTGGAAATGTTACACAAGAAGGAAATTGACATGGTAGTCAACATTCCGCGTGATTTGAGCGCCGGCGAGCTGGACAACGGTTACAAAATCCGCCGTGCTGCCATCGACCTGAACATTCCGTTGATTACGAATGCTCGTCTGGCAAGCGCCTTCATCCATGCCTTCTGCACGATGAGCATCGACGACATTGCAATCAAGAGCTGGGACGAATATAAATAATCCGTACAGCCGAAGATATAGATAAAATTATCCCCTCCCGAACTCTCCGTTATGAATGAGTTTGGGAGGGGATTTTTTATCTATCATCCGACGCAAATTAACTTGCTATGAAAAAATATATGATTACATTTGCGTAAAAATATTTTTTATGCCGGAACACCTTAAACTACCTTTGTGTTTGCGGCTTCACAAGAATACAGATAATATTATAATTCAGTAAACTTAAACAATATGAAGAATAATATAATTGGATTTGTGACCTACCTTTTGGCTACCATTTTGTTTTCTCCGTCAGTAGGTGTCATCTTACTCGCAATGAAAGAAAATTCAGACAGATGCCACTATTATGGAGGAAAATGGAATATGACCGATATAGTCCTCGGACTGGTGGCAATCATTATTGGAGTGGCTATAAGATACTTTTTTGATTTTAAAATCAATCTATAGGTATAACTTTTGAATTTACGCATGTTTTTATCAATAGTCCTTCCCCGATAATAAATCTTATAGTATTGTAAGAAAACTCCACGTGGGAGGACTTTATTGCATTCCATAAAGCATAATAAACGATGTACCCACAAATGACACGTAGCTTCGTATCATGGCCTTTTGGGTTGGTAAAACACCAGAAGAGTAGATAGCTTTACAATGTATATGCTTATTAAGTCCATATCTTTTCCATACAACAATAACAGTCATGAAAGCAGTTGAAGTAATTGTAGAAAACGCAGGCAGCAACTTGAGTGCCTACATCGAAGGAGTTCCCATTATCACAGTAGGCAATGACCTGAAAGCAATTGAAAAACACATGACAGAAGCCATTGATCTATATCTAAAAGAAAGCCCAAATCCTTGCGAAATACTCAAGGGAGAATTTACACTGAGATTCAAAACAGAAACGGCATAAAAAAGCCCACCGATAAAGGACGATGGGCAAGAGCCTAAATGTTTTCACAACGGAATAATCCTTATTGTGATTTGCTTCATTTTAGTATTACAAAGCTAGGAAGAAAAAACGGGAGAAACAAACATTTCTCATAAAAAGTTAGTAGCTTTGAAAAACAACCCAATAAACCAAAGTTATGAAGCACATTTTAGGATTAGATTTAGGAACCAACAGCATAGGATGGGCAGTTATTAATGCCACAACTGATGAAAACACTCAAAAAGAACAACTCATAGGAATCAACGCGGCAGGCAGCAGAATTATTCCTATGGATGCCGCCCAATTAGGAGATTTCAATAAAGGAAATACCGTTTCACAAACAGCTAACCGCACACAATACCGCAATACCCGACGATTATATGAACGGAAAAAGCTTCGCCGGGAAAGACTACACCGCGTATTGCAACTATTAGGGTTCCTCCCACCCCTTTACGCTGCTCAATTAGACCGATATGGAAAATTTATAGCTAATTCAGAGCCAAAGCTAGCTTGGGAAAAAGGAGCAAACCATTTACCACACTTTATCTTTCAAAAATCTTTTCAAGAAATGCTGAAAGACTTTTCACAAAAAGATGGAAGTGCTAAAAAGGTACCTTACGACTGGACTTTATTCTACCTACGCAAAAAAGCCCTTACACAAAAAATAGAGAAAGAAGAACTGGCTTGGATTCTTCTAAATTTCAACCAAAAAAGAGGATACTACCAACTACGGGAAGAAGAAGCCGAAAAGCCCGCACCTAAGACAAGGCAATATTTTGACAATCAAATTATAACAGAAATCGTTGATACTGGAGAAATTTATAAAGGATTAAAAATCTTTATCCTCACTTTAGCAAATGGAGAAAAAGGTAAATGGTTTGGGAAAAACATGCCCGACTGGAAAGGGCAAAAGAAAGATATCATAGTAAGCATAGATTTGGATAAAAATGGAAATGACAAATGTGATGAAAATGGAGAGCTCACCCGCCGTTTTAAAATTCCCACTGAGAAGGAATGGGAAGAACAATGGGGACTTGTCAAAGCTAAAACCGAAAAAGAGCTGAACGTTTCAGGAAAGAAAGTTGGTACTTATATTTACGATACATTATTACAAGCACCCGACCAAAAAATTCGAGGAAAACTGATTCGCACCATCGAACGTAAGTATTACAAGGAAGAACTCTATCAAATACTAACGACACAAGAAAAGTTCCACCCCGAACTACAGGACAAAAACTTGTTGCAAGCCTGCATTGAAGAGTTGTATCCCAGCAACGAAGCACATCGCAATACAATTTCTAAATATAGTATGTCCAAATTGCTCGTTGAGGATGTCATATTCTATCAACGTCCACTGAAAAGCAAGAAATCACTCATCAGCGACTGCCCGTATGAGGAGCATACTTATGTAGATAAGGAAACCGGAGAAATCCATACCGTCCCGGTGAAATGTATTGCCAAATCTCATCCCCTCTTCCAGGAATTCCGTCTTTGGCAGTTCCTGTCCAATTTGAGAATCTATCAAAAAGAAGGGACCCTCAATGGAAAGTTCACCACAGACATAGATGTAACTAATGAATTTCTGAAAAATGCAGACGATTATGTGAATCTTTTTGATTGGCTCAACCAAAAGAAAGAAATCAAACAAGATGCGTTTCTCAAATATCCAGCATTTGGATTAAAGAAAAATGTGGCAAACTATCGCTGGAATTACGTGGAAGATAAAACATATCCCTGCAATGAGACACATTCCAGAATACTATTCTATTGGGGAAAAGCAGGTATAGACCAATCGCTTCTGACTACCGATATGGAAGAAAAACTTTGGCATATTTTATATTCCATTTCAGATAAAGAAGAACTCCGGCAAGCATTGCTACATTTTGCTGATAAAAACAAGTTGGGAAATAAGTTTGCAGATGTTTTCCAACAAATACCACCATTCAAAAAAGACTATGGCTCCTATTCTGCCAAAGCCCTCAAAAAACTGCTTCCTCTCATGCGAATGGGAAAATACTGGCATCCAGAATCAATAGATAACGCAACCCTCACCCGCATCCATCAAATTCTGAACGGAGAAATGGACGAAGCAACCGCACACAGAATAAAAGAAAAGACTATCCATTTAGATAGCCTCTCTTCATTCCAGGGACTACCTTCATGGTTAGCATGCTATATTGTATATAACCGACACTCTGAAATAAAAGACATTACGAAATGGCAGCAACCTTCAGATATTGATGCTTACTTACAATCATTCAAGCAACATTCACTGCATAATCCTATCGTGGAGCAGATTATAATGGAAACTTTACGTACTGTACGCGATATATGGAAACAAATAGGCCATATCGATGAAATTCATGTCGAATTGGGACGTGAAATGAAGAATCCTGCGGAAAAACGCAAAAGACTCACCCAACAAATACAAGAAAACGAAAATACCAATCTGCGTATCAAGACACTTCTCACTGAGTTTGCAAAGCCGGAATTTGAAATCGAGAATGTACGTCCCCACTCTCCCAATCAACAGGATTTATTACGCATATATGAAGAAGAAGTCTTACACGAAGAAGCTAAAAATATGCCGGAAGATATAGCCACTATCCTGAAAAAGTTTAATGAAACTGATGCAAAAAAACGCCCCTCTACTTCTGATGTATTACGCTACAAATGCTGGCTGGAACAGAAATATCGCTCACCTTATACGGGAGCCATGATTCCATTGGGAAAACTGTTTACTCCTGCCTACGAAATTGAACATATTATCCCACAATCTCGCTACTTTGATGATTCATTCACAAACAAAGTTATTTGTGAAGCAGAGGTCAACAAGCTCAAAGGAAATATGCTAGGCTATGAGTTCATAAAGAACAACTCAGGGAAAATAGTTGAATTAGGCTTCGGACAAAAAGTAAAAATACAAACCGTAGAAGCCTATGAATTGTTTGTAAAAGAACACTACTCATACAACCCGGTCAAGATGAAGAAACTGTTGATGGAAGATATTCCTGAACAGTTTATCCAACGGCAGTTAAACGACAGTCGTTACATCAGCAAGTTTATCAAATCATTATTGTCGAATATTGTTCGTGAAGAAGAATCTGAGGCCACTTCCAAAAATATCATTGTTTGTACCGGGGGTGTTACCGACCGTCTGAAAAAAGACTGGGGAATTAATGATATATGGAATAAAATTATTCTACCTCGTTTCTTGCGGTTAAATGAAATTACAAACAGCGACCACTTCACCACAACCAATACTAACAATAAGATAATCCCCACCATGCCCTTAGCATTACAAAAGGGATTCAACAAAAAACGTATTGACCATCGTCATCACGCCATGGATGCCATTGTCATAGCCTGTGCCAATCGGAATATAGTCAATTATCTGAACAATGAATCAGCCAGCAAAAATGCAAAAATCTCACGTTTGGACTTGCGTCAGATTTTATGTAAAAAGACAAAAACCGATGCTTCAGGGAATTATCAATGGATAATAAACAAACCATGGGAAACATTTACCCAAGATGTTTATGCAACTCTGGCGAATATTATTGTCAGTTTCAAGCAAAATTTACGTATCATCAATAAAACGACTAATCACTATTTCCGCTATCAAAATGGGAAAAAGGTACAATGTGCGCAAGAAACAGGAGATAGCTGGGCTATCCGTAAACCCATGCACAAAGAGACTGTATATGGAGAGATTAATTTACGCAAAATAACCACCGTCTCTCTAAAAGCCGCGCTAGAAAATCCACAAAGGATTGTAGAAAAAGATTTAAAGAAAAGAATAAAAGAATTATTGCAACAAGGATTTAACGAAAAGCAAATAAAAAAATATTTTGAGGAAAATAAAGATACTTGGCAGGATGTAAACCTGAAGAAAATCCAATTCTATTCTTTCACAAAAGAGGGAAAAGAACGTTTCTTTGCAAGCCGCGAATCCCTAGATACAAGTTTCAATAACAAGAAAATTGAAGAAAAAGTTGCGGATACAGGAATACAACAAATTCTATTACATCATCTAGAGCAAAATAATAACGATCCAAACCAAGCATTTTCCCCTGAAGGCATTGAATGGATGAACAAAAACATTATATCCTTAAATAATGGCAAATGGCATCAACCAATATATAAAGTGCGGACATACGAACAAGCTGAAAAGTTTACAGTAGGACAAACGGGTAACAAATCAGAAAAGTTCGTAGAAGCTGCTAAAGGTACAAACTTATTTTTTGCCATATACGAAACAGAGCACAAACGCAGTTTCGCCTCTGTTTCATTAAATGTGGTCATTGAACGGCTGAAAAAAGGATTGTCACCGGCACCTGAAGACAGTAAAGGAAATCTGCCTAAATATGTTTTGTCTCCTAATGATTTAGTATATGTTCCAACTCAAGAGGAAATAAAATGTGGGCACATCAATCAACCAATACAAAAAGACAGGATTTACAAGATGGTAAGTTGTACAGAGGGGGAATGTCATTTCATACCATACTTTGTAGCAAATCCCATAATTCAGACTATTGAACTCGGGAGTAATAACAAAGCACAAAAATCTTGGCAAAATGAAATGATAAAAGAAATATGCATTCCCATTAAAATAGACAGGCTAGGAAATATAACTTCATCAATTAGCTTATGATAAAAAAAACATTGTATTTTGGAAATCCGGCATACCTATCCTTACGAAATGCCCAACTTGTCATAAAATTACCGGAAGTGGAGAAAAACGCTTCACTTCCGGAAACCATGAAGCGCCAATCTGAAATCACACGACCGATTGAAGATATAGGAGTAGTGGTATTGGACAATAAACAAATCACAATCACTTCTGGAGCTATTGAAGCCCTACTCGAAAACAATTGTGCCCTTATCACCTGTGATAGCAAGAGTATGCCCGTAGGGTTAATGCTTCCCCTCTATGGGAATACTACTCAAAACGAACGCTTCCGAAAGCAACTGGATGCTTCTCTTCCTTTAAAGAAACAGCTATGGCAACAAACCATCCAATCCAAAATTAATAACCAGGCAGCTGTCCTAACCTCATGCATAAAAGAAGACATCAAATGCATGCGAATATGGGCTAATGATGTCCGTAGTGGAGACCCAGATAACCTTGAAGCCCGGGCCGCAGCCTTTTACTGGAAAACACTGTTTCACGACATTAAAGAATTTACAAGAGAACGGGAAGGCCTTCCTCCCAATAATCTTTTGAACTATGGTTATGCCATTCTCCGTGCAGTGATTGCACGAAGTCTTGTAACAAGTGGTTTATTGCCTACATTAGGGATTCACCATCATAACCGATATAACGCCTATTGCTTAGCTGATGACATCATGGAACCCTATCGACCGTTTGTAGACCAGATTGTCTATACCTTATACGCTAAAAATACTCTGGAACTTACTAAAGAAGCAAAAGCGACCTTATTATCTATCCCCACCATAGAGGTCAGAATCAACGGGAAAAGAAGTCCTTTAATGGTAGCAGCAGGTCAGACTACAGCTTCTTTATACAAATGTTTTTCTGGAGAAATACGTAAAATCATCTATCCAGAATTATAATGGACCGTTTCAGTGAATACAGAGTTATGTGGATTCTAGTTCTTTTTGATTTACCAACCGAAACAAAGAAAGATAAAAAAGCCTATACAGACTTTCGCAAGAATCTACAAAAAGATGGATTCACCATGTTTCAATTTTCCATCTATGTACGTCACTGCGCCAGTAGTGAAAATGCAGCCGTTCATATAAAAAGAGTTAAATCTTTCCTTCCAGAACATGGACAAGTAGGAATCCTATGCATTACAGACAAACAATTTGGTGAAATCGAACTCTTTTATGGGAAAAAAGCCAGTGGGGTAAAAACGCCAGGTCAACAATTAGAACTCTTTTAAAATAATAAATCCCATATTGAATATGGGATTTATTATTTGAGAAACAACAAATTCTTTTTTCTAAAACTCATCCTAAACCACTGATAAACAGCGAATAACTACAATCGTGTTGTCTCCAATGATTCAAAGATACTAAAATGAAAGCAAATCACAACTTTTGATAAGGGTAGCAAAGTCGGTAAATGTTGTCTCCAATGATTCAAAGATACTAAAATGAAAGCAAATCACAACGCGGGGGATGGACTTGTATCTGCTGTTATGTTGTCTCCAATGATTCAAAGATACTAAAATGAAAGCAAATCACAACTGCAGATAATCTATCTAATACGGTGAGCTAGTTGTCTCCAATGATTCAAAGATACTAAAATGAAAGCAAATCACAACAGCTGTCGATGACCGGGAAACTGGATGAATGTTGTCTCCAATGATTCAAAGATACTAAAATGAAAGCAAATCACAACAAGTTCCATCGAACGCCACGCGTCTTTCAGTTGTCTCCAATGATTCAAAGATACTAAAATGAAAGCAAATCACAACTCAGTTTTAATGATTCATCTGTAAATTCTGTTGTCTCCAATGATTCAAAGATACTAAAATGAAAGCAAATCACAACACTTAAATGCTTTCATATCGTATTTGGGTGTTGTCTCCAATGATTCAAAGATACTAAAATGAAAGCAAATCACAACAACAGTTAATGAGAAAAGCTCTTCTATTGGTTGTCTCCAATGATTCAAAGATACTAAAATGAAAGCAAATCACAACAGTCTGCAATAGCACAGATAAACACTCCGGTTGTCTCCAATGATTCAAAGATACTAAAATGAAAGCAAATCACAACGGGCCAGTTGCTTTTCCCGTTCTTGTCTAGTTGTCTCCAATGATTCAAAGATACTAAAATGAAAGCAAATCACAACCGGAAGGACAAGTAACTACTATCAATATAGGTTGTCTCCAATGATTCAAAGATACTAAAATGGAAACAAAAAATCTACATAAATCTAGGGCTACGTTCCTCTTTCCTCACAAAAACCGCACAAAAAAAGGCCGCCATTCCCCAAAGGGAAATGACAGCCTTTCGTAATCAAAATCTAAAACTAATCAACAAGCGGGAAGACAAAGCCCTTGCCGCCATTATCATCAAACTTGGCTCCGGTAGAAAGAGGCAAATGCTTGGCATTGTTGCTCCAGTCCCAAAGCTTGGTCTCGTCGTCTGTAATTTCGCCAGTGTCCTTATCACGCTTCTTGCCGTTCAACGGATAATACAACACCAGATTCTCGTCACTTCCGTCTACCATCTTCCACATGAACTGCTTCAGCTGCTGCGGTGTGCGGGCCGTCTTCCAGAAACGTATCTCACGCACCAGCTCATTGGCACCGCCAATCCAGAAACCGACCAGACCGTAAGGACCTGTCCGGATTTCACGCTCTGCCACCAGCTCTCCGTTCACATATACATAGTTCTTCTTTCCGTCGTACACGAATGAAAGCATGTACCATGTGTCGGGCTGTGCCGTAAACACATCGGCAGGCACGTCAATCTGAGAGTTACCAGTCTTTATCTGCAACTGGTTCGGACGGATGGTCACGTCGCCGAAACGAGGATAAATCTCATCGAGAGCTCCGGAACCGGATACCAGCTTGGTTCCACAGATAGAACGGTTGTTCAGATTATAAGCACTACGGTTCACCATCACTTCCATGGTCCACTGGTCTACCTTGAAATCGTCCGGGAACATCTTTCCATCCTCGCTACCATAACCTTTCATGCGCAGGCATTTGGTATTGATACGCTGCTCCAGCACAATCAGCGACTCAGCCTCTCCGGAGATGACCGGCACCGTACCGCCACTCAGTTTCACGGGCAACGCATAGCTTCCTTGCAAGGAGAACTTCACATTTTTCAGCTTCACAGGCAAGAACTGGGAAGTCTGCTTCGAATCGAACACGACTTCCTTGCTCACCTCATACATTTCAGGGGGAAGCATCAGGTAAGTGGTACCGTGCTTCTTGTTATATGCTTCCAGCTGTGAGGCGTTACCGGCTTCCACCGACACCGTTCTGGATGTCTGTTCCTGCTGTACCAAAGCTACGGTGATGGACTTCACATCGACTTCCTGTCCTTCTTCCACAAAGACCTGCGACGATTCTCCGCCTTTGATATAGGCTCCCTGCGATGCCTGGTATTCACTGGCCGCATCTTTATATAATTCATTCTGACAGGAGCT
This sequence comes from Bacteroides mediterraneensis, assembly GCF_025993685.1. Lineage (NCBI taxonomy): Bacteria > Pseudomonadati > Bacteroidota > Bacteroidia > Bacteroidales > Bacteroidaceae > Bacteroides > Bacteroides mediterraneensis. The sequence continues at coordinate 2,144,860 of NZ_DAJPEN010000001.1, forward strand.
GACCAGCAGACTGCCGGCCAAAACTCCAAAATACAATATTTTCTTCATAATTCAATTTTTATTCAAACTTACCCGGATAAACTACATTTCCCAAATACAAAGCTTCCTTCAGCCACTTATAAGGAGGATCATTGGCAAAATCATATTCCATGTGGTAGGTACCGATTCCTCCGATACGCTTTCCGCCAGGGAGGTCGAGGGTAGCATAATCGAATATCTGACGGCCTTCCGGATAGGCATTGATTTCCGGACGGATACTCGTATAACCTGATACTCCACCGGTCCGCCAGCCTTGTTCAAACTCCACGGTAATGATGGTCTTACGTTCCCAGTCCTCCAAATGTGTCTGCCGTATTTTGCTTATCACATATTCCGTACGAGATTCCCAATATGCTTGGTAAATATAGTGATCGATATACTTGGAAGCTTCCGTAGAAAGTTTCTCCGGCTGCCCGTCCATCACCAGCAATCTTCCGGCAGGACGCAAACGGTCAGAAAGAGTCTTGATGAACACAAACATCTGGGTATTCCCAGACTTCTCAGAAATCCGATCTGAATTAGCCATCGTACCACGATGCCCATAATTAGGTTCATAGTCAATGTCGAAACCGTCCAGGTTATACTTCTCGATAGTGTCGCAAATGGCATTGGCGTATGCTTTCACACCTTCCATAAAGTTACCTTTTCCTTTTTCCTGAACCCAATACTGCTGAGGATCCTTTCCCGGAGGAGTCATCTGGTCGCCCAGACTTTGCACAATCCAGCACAAAAGAACTTTTCCACCTTTCACTTCCTGGAAGAACTTCAGGTCTTTCTTCTGTTCTTCAGAAAGATTGCCACGGGTTCCCCACAGGGACACAAAGTCCACACTGTCGGGCAGCATTTTCAGATAGTTCTGTGCATTGCTGCCTCTTCCGGTCCAGTTTCCGAACCATCCGAATCCTTTCACGTGAGGGGTCTTGCGATATTCCCGGAGTTTGGCAAAATATTCCCGCATGGTAGGTGTCAGGTCGGCTTCCGATTCTGCCTCCAGAAGCGGTATGTATTTTTCCAGCCCCTGCTGGTTTTCGAATACTTCTCTTTCAGGTATATTCCAATCGGAGCAACCCACGAACCCTGCCACTACCAGCAAGGCTCCGATATATTTCATGATACTTTTCATCTCTTAGTCTGTTTAAACATTTTAGCAGATTAATCTTTATTTCGGTTGTTTAGGACGGTTGTCGCGCACCCACCACAATTTGGTCGCTCCCTGGTCGTCTCCCCCCAGCAGGGTAGGCACTTCCGACATGTTGGGGTTCGTACCGTATTCTGCCGGAGCGAAACGGAAACGTTCGGGTGTCAGAGCATCTTCCGGTGCACCGATACTTGCATAGGCCTTGTCATGAGCCGGCTTGAGCAAATAAGGATAACCCGTGCGGCGGTATTCCGTCCATGCTTCTACGGCATTAGGATAAAGTGCCAGATACTTCTGTGTGATAATCTTCTGCAACTTCACCTCTTCCGTGTCTGCATCGTTCCATTTCGGAGATACATTGCCTGTGGAAAGCACACAAGCATATTGGTAATTATAAGGCAAAGTATAAGCTTTGACGTCCGACGGCAGCTGCGTGCCCTGCAAATAAGAAGTAACTCCGCTCACGCCGTTTTCTTCGAACGATTTGGTCACGCCTTCTTCGTACAGTTCTTTCGGATTGCCGGCCGTGAGCTGATAAAGTGCGGCTTCCGCTTTCAGGAAAGAAACCTCCGAGGCACGCAACCAGAATAATGGAGAGGCCGCACTCACCTTGGGCTTGGAAGCTCCCCCTTTGGCCCGGTCGTTCAGCGAATTGTTGTTCGTGGGAGGAAGGGCCACAAAACGGCTACCCGAAACCGTGGTGAAATTGACTGCCAGGCGAGGGTCTTTATATCCCTGCATGTAAGCCCAGATAGTGGCTCCCATACGACATTCTCCGTAATCTTCCACCGTAGGCAGCATAGAGTTCATCAGCGGCAGTTTGTCGGTGCTCTGAATCTTGGCTTCCTGTGCCATGTTCTCGATGACACCTCCATGTGAAGGGTCCAAGGCATACGCCACATATTCCTTTGCCAGTTCCATGTCCTTGAAGTGGACACGTACCGCCATACGCAGCATCAGTGAATTGGCCAGACGGGTCCAGTTCTGCGGATTACCGCCATAAATCACATCGTAAGCCGAAAGCACCTTCGTGGCTGTACCGCCCAACACCTGAGAGGCTTCCTTCAGGTCGGCCAGCATGGCCTTGTACACTTTATCCTGAGCGTCCAGCTTGGGGGCAATGTCACCGTTGCCGGCATTGGTATACACAATCGGTCCGAACACGTCGGTGGCACGGAGCCACCCCATCACCTTGACGATATTGGCCACGGCCTGCACTTCCTTGTCGGCCGGCTCTTCGGACTCCTTCGTATGCTTGTAAATATCGTTCCACGCACGGAACAGCTTCGAATAGAAGTTCTGGTAGGCGTAACTCATACGGCCATCCGTAAAATTCCAGGTCGACTCCGTGTTGAAGTTCCAGTTGTTGTTCATGCCCCAGTAGCCGATATAGTTTCCAGCCGACATGATATCCGTGTTGGCCAGGTCGTTACCCGGTCCGGTCGATTCCGTGGGAGAACCGATGGGAATCACCAGTTTCTGCATATCCAGGAAAGGGGCTCCATACAGCAGTCCGCCCTGTTTCATTTCTTCTTCTGTCACCCCGTAGATATTCGTATTGATCTTCTCATAGTTGCAAGAAGCCAGTGCCAATACAGATAATGCGGGTATCAAATATTTTCTTATCTTCATATTGTTTCGGTTTTTCTTGAGTTGTTAGAATCCAAATTTAAGGCTCACTCCATAAGTCCGCTGGCTGGGCAGCATAAAATAGTCATATCCCTGTCCGAACGTACCGGTCGAAGCCGTCAGTTCCGGGTCGAATGGAGCTTTGTTGTAAATCATCCAAAGGTTCGTGCCGTAAACGGAAAGGCTGACATTGTGGAACGAGGTGCCCTTGAACCAGGAATTGGGGAACGTATAGCCCAGACTGGCTTCCTGAAGACGGACATTCGTTGCCGAATACACATTGTAGGCATCCAGATTGACGATGGATTCGTAATAATCCTTTGGTCGTACCGGGACGTTGCCCACCATCACCTGTCCGGCATCACGGGCATCTGCCGAAGCCTTCGATACACCAAACTGGTCGAGCACGGCCTGTGTCTTCGAAATGACGATACCACCCAGACGGGCTGTCACCAGGAAGTTCAGGTTGAAGCCCTTGTAAGAGAAGCCGTTTCTCCAGCCCAGGTTCCACTTGGCGTTGACACTTCCCAGCTTGTAAGGCTCGGTCGATTCGGTGGTAATGGTCTGTCCCTCGTTATACACGATATAGCCGTCCTGGTCGCGTTTCAGGCGTTCTTCGGCATAGATGGTACCGATTTCTCCTCCTTCACGCAGGCGGAAACGTCCCACCTTGATGTCGCTCAGGTCAAGGGTTTCTCCGGTCACGGGATTCTTCACGTCCGAAGCCAGTTCGATAATCTTGTTGCGGTTGGCCGTGGCCGTCAGCGAGGTACTGTAAGAGAAGTCACCGAATGTCTGGTCGTAACCCAAGGTCAGCTCGATACCGCGGTTTTCTACGTTACCGGCCTGTACGAACATGTAGTCATAACCCGAAGTTTCCGACAGTTTGGCCTGCAACAGCTGGTCGTAGGTGTTCGACTTATACAAGGTCACTCCCAACGAAACAGTGTTGTTCAACCACTTGGAGTCGATACCGATTTCATACGAACGGGTTCTTTCGGGTTTCAGCTCCGGAAGCGGATAGTATTTGAACGGTTTGATAACCCCTCCTTCAATGGAGTGCGTAATCGTACCGGGAGTCAGTCCAGTATACGGAATCGGTGAACCTACTTCAGTATAAGAAGCGCGTACCTTCAGGAAGCCCAGCACCGGAGAAATGGACTGGCGCAGGTTGTCCGACAACAAGTCCGTCACAATGGCCGACAGACCGACTGACGGATAGAAAATCCATGGCGACTTGCTGTTGACCAGCTGCGAAGGTTTGTCGGCACGTCCAGTCAGGGTGAGGTACACTGCCGATTTCCAGGAGATTTCTGCCGAACCGAACACACCGATGTTCATCTTCCGGCTGTCTCCTCCCGTCTGTGAAGGCACTCCGGTAGAAGGGTCCACATTATCGTAAGCAAACTTGTTGGGGATGAGCAGCAGCTGTCCGCCGTAGCCTCTTCCCTTCGTATCGTATTCCTCATAAGAAGCACCCACGTTGACATTGGCAAAGAAATCGTTGGCAAAAGGCTTGGACAGATTGGCCATCACATCGGCATACTTCTGACGGAAGGTCTCATTGGAATAGATATAACGTCCCAAAGGCTTGGCAAACGTACCGTGAGTAGAAGCGTAACGCTTGTCTTCTCTTTCGGTATAGGTGTTGTCCAGACGACCGCGGGCAGTCACGTTCAAGTAATCCGTAATGTCGTACTTCAATGAAGCATAAAGCATGTAGCGGTCTTTCACCTCCGGACGGATATTACGGTAAGCTACCCAATAGGGATTCTGTACCGCCATACCGAAATCGCCCGGTGCCCACGACTGCACGTTGTAGCCCAACTCCGCATCGTAGCGTTCAAAATATTTCTCCTTGCTGAAATCCTCTCCGCGCGGATACAGATACGCACCCAGAATCGGATTGAAATAAGTACCGTAAGACAGCATGTTGTTGGCGTATTCACGCACATAGCTGGCAGACACGTCCATGGTCAGCTTGTCGTTGAAGAACTTGGTGGTGTTCCGCACCATGGCATTGTAACGATGGTATTTGTTGTTCGGCACAATGCCCTTCGCGTTGACCGCCGAGCCCGACACATAGGTCTGGTTTTTGTCGTTACCCACCGACAGGTTGAACGAGTTGGTAAAGGTGGTTCCTGTATTGAAGAAATCAGCCGGATTGTAAGAAGAAGGCACCGCCAGTTTCTCACCCCAGGAAGCGGCCTCTCCGCTTACATTGCCATACGTATTCTGGAACCTCGGCAGCACAAAGGCTTTCGAAAACTCTGCCGAAGAAGACACATTGACATTCACTTTGCCGGCGGCTCCTTTCTTGGTGGTAATCAGAATGACTCCATTGGCCGCACTGGCTCCGTAGAGGGCGGCAGCCGAAGGACCGGTCAGCACCGACAGGCTCTCAATGTCTTCAGGGTTGAAGCTGGCAATACCTTCACCCGAGGTACGTCCCGAGCCGAAACCTGTTCCGTCGCCCGAGCGGTCGGCCTGGTTGCCCATCGGCACACCGTCTATCACATACAACACGTTGTTGTCTCCGCTGATGGACTTGTTACCACGCATCACCACGCGCGTACCTCCACCTACTCCCGAAGCACTGCGCTGGATATTCACACCAGCCACCTTTCCGTTCAGGCTGTTCACGAAGTTAGCATCCTTTACCTTTGTCAGTACGTCGTTTTTCACTTCCTGCACGTTATAGCTCAGGGCTTTCTGGGAACGCTTGATACCCAAGGCAGTCACCACGACCTCATCCAGAAGTTCCGAATCTTCTTTCATCACCAGCACACCCAGTGCCTCCTTCGACGGGACTGTCAGACTCTTATAACCTACGTAGGAAATTTCCAAAGTGGAACCTTCTGTGACCGACAACGCGAAATTTCCGTCAATATCGGTAATCGTACCGTTGCTGGTCGCTTTTTCCAGCACGCTCACCCCCACCAGAGGTTCTCCATTCGCGTCTACAACGGTTCCACTGACTGTGATTTTGTTTGTTTGTGCCGTTACTTGCACGGAAGGCTCACCGGCCCCTCTCGGCAAACTGGCGTACGCTGCATTTCCTCCCTGACTAAGCAGCAACAGGAATAGCAGTTGAGTAGCTCTTTCTATTTTCATAGATGATTTAAGAATTGGTTGGACAATTAAATAGTTATCACATTTTTAGGGTTCACAACAGCCGTCAAGGCACATCATCTCCAGGCAGGACAATGTCGCATTGGCCAGCAGTCAAGAACCGGTTAAAATTCTAGTTTGTTTTTGTTGCAAAACGGGTGTGAAAAGTCTGTACAGGTACTTCCTTCTACTGCAGGAGCAGCATCAGTCCGCATCTGTCATCTTTGCACTCTTTCTCTACCTTTTTAAAATAATTTGGAATACAGGCTTATTCCAATATAGCCTTCGATATGATTTTTCTCAATAGTTTAGCTTAAGCTCGTCAGGTTTGTGTCTTCAAAAATAAAATTTCCAGTTTTATCGGGTTGCAAAGATATGCATTTTTTATAAACTACAAACATTCTTGTAAGAATTTTTCTTAAGTCATTTTCTTTAAAGGCAGTCAAGGCAGGCCGACCGAGCCGAAAGCAGCCGGGTGTTCCTCCCTATTCTCATGCTTTCAGGTAACTGAAGCTTTAAGCGACTTACTAAAAAAGAAAAGAGGAAACCAATGGCATTTCACCGTTTGATTTCCTCTTTTCTGTGATTCCGCTGCGATTCGAACGCAGGACCCACGCCTTAGAAGGGCGTTGCTCTATCCAGCTGAGCTACGGAACCATCCTTACTAATAGTGCTGCATTCAAGTGATTCCGCTGCGATTCGAACGCAGGACCCACGCCTTAGAAGGGCGTTGCTCTATCCAGCTGAGCTACGGAACCATCCTTAATTGCGGCGCAAAGGTATGCTTTTATTTTGAATTATACAAATTATTCCGGCGTTTTATCTGAAAAACGTAGATACATTAAGAAGAAAAAGCCCTGAAGTGTTCTACGTTTCCCGCGCGCAGGACGTACGTTTCCCGATGCGGAGCCGTACATTTTCCATACGGGAAACCTACGTTTTCGCCGTGGGAAACATAAAGAGGTACAAGCGGTTTCCGGCTTATCGTCCTTGTCTTCCCTCCTCTTCCTCTGAATAGTTATCGAGCATTTTCTGTGGTTTTTCCACGAAAATTCCGTAAGTTTGTCTGACAAAAACTTAAAACCACATCACACATGGAACAGCATCCCCAGCTTTTAGTCTACAAGGCGTCTGCCGGTTCCGGCAAGACTTTCACGCTGGCCGTACATTATATAAGACAACTGATTGAAGACCCGTATGCGTACCGGAGGATTCTGGCGGTGACATTCACCAACAAGGCCACGGCGGAAATGAAGGAGCGTATTCTGGAACAGCTGTATGGCATTGCCACAGCCGATGAGGGGTCGGACGGTTACCTGAAGGAAATACAGAAGACCTCGGCCAAGTCGGTCGGGGAAATCCGGGAGGCGGCACGCGAGGCCTTGCGGCACATGATTCATGACTACAGCCGTTTCCGCATCGAAACCATCGACTCGTTTTTCCAGTCGGTGATGCGCAACCTGGCACGGGAACTGGAGCTGGGGGCCAACCTGTCCATCGAACTGAACAATACGGAAGTGCTGAGCGATGCCGTGGATGCCATGATTGAAAAACTGGACCGCCGCTCGCCGGTGCTCTACTGGCTGCTGGAGTACATCGAAGAACGGATTGCAAACGACCGGCGCTGGGATGTGTCGAAGGACATCAAGAGTTTCGGACAAAACATCTTCGATGAGAACTATATCGAGAAAGGGGAAGGACTGCGCCGGAAACTGGCCGACCCGAAGTTCATCCCGACGTATCGGGAGGAACTGAAAAACATCCGCGAAGAGGTGCTGGAATTTATGAAGGGATTCAACGACCAGTTTACGGGACTGCTCGAAATGCACGGGCTGACGCCGGCGGACTTGAAAAACGGCTCGCGGGGCATCGGCAGTTATTTCAACAAGCTGGCCAACGGGAAACTGGGCAGCGACATCCGCAATGCGACCGTGGAGAAGTGTCTGGAAAGTGAAGAGAACTGGACCACGAAGACGTCTTCACACCGTGACGAAATCCGCTCGCTGGCGGCCTCGGAACTGATGCCGTTACTGGAGGAAGCGGAAAACCGGCGTCCGCAGAACAGCTTGCTGCTCAATTCGTGCGACCTCTCGCTACGTTACCTGAACAACCTGCGGCTGCTGGCGCACATCGACGAGGAGGTGCGGTTGCAGAATCAGGCGCACAACCGTTTCCTGTTGTCGGACACCAACGCCCTGCTCCACAGCCTGATTCGGGAAGGCGACGCTTCGTTTGTCTACGAGAAAATCGGCACCACCATTGATACGGTGATGATTGACGAGTTTCAGGATACTTCGCGCATGCAGTGGGAGAATTTCCATCTGCTCTTGCAGGAGAGTCTGGCGCAGAAGGAAGGCAGCCTGATTGTGGGCGACATCAAGCAGAGCATCTACCGCTGGCGAAGCGGAGACTGGAAAATCCTCGCGGGACTGGGGCACGACCGGAGTTTCCGCATCAAGGAATGTACGCTCGACACGAACTGGCGAAGCGAGGCGCGCATCATCCGTTTCAACAACGAGTTTTTCACGGCGGCCTGCCAGACGCTGAACCGACGGTATCAGGAGGAACAGGGCACGCCTTGCACGCAGCTGGAACAGGCGTACAGCGACGTGCGGCAACGTTGTGCCAAGAAAGACGAGAAAGGCTTCGTAAAGGTGACTTTCCTGCAGGATTCCAAGGAGCGGCCTTATACGGAGGCCACCTTGCAACAGCTGGCCGAAGAGGTGGAACGGCTCACGGCAGAGGGTATCCGGCTCAATGAGATGGCCATCCTGGTACGGAAGAACCGGAGCATCCCCGACATTGCGGCCTATTTCGACGAACACACCCCCTACCGCATCGTCTCGGACGAGGCTTTCCAGCTGAACGCTTCGCTGGCTGTGAACATGCTCATCGACGGACTGCGTTACCTGTCTTCGCCCGACGACCACATTGCGCTGGCCCGTCTGGCGGTGGCCTATCAGCAGGAAGTGTTACGAAAGGATATCAGCCTCAACGCCGTGCTGCTCGACGACCCAAAGAATTATTTGCCAGCAGCTTTCCAGTTGCAGGCAAACGAACTCCGCTTCATGCCGCTTTACGAGTTGCTGGAGAAACTCTTCGTGCTGTTCGACATGGAGTGCATCGAGAAACAGGATGCGTATCTCTATGCGTTCTATGATGCGGTGACGGAATACATGCAGAACAACTCGTCGGAGCTGACGGCTTTCATCCGTTTCTGGGACGAGAAGCTGAACACGAAAACCATTCCTTCGGGCGAAATCGACGGCATCCGCATCCTGTCCATCCACAAGTCGAAGGGACTGGAATACCACACGGTGCTGCTGCCGTTCTGCGACTGGAAGATGGAGAACGAGACGAACAGTCATCTGATATGGTGCAGCGTGGCGGGCACGGGAAAGGAAACGGACATCCCGCCGTTCAACCGCCTGGACATCGTACCGGTGAACTACTCGAGTGCCATGGCGGAATCGGTGTACCACGACGATTACCTGGAGGAAAAGTTGCAGCTGTGGGTGGACAACCTGAACCTGCTTTATGTGGCGTTTACACGTGCCTGCAAAAACCTGATTATTTTTGCCAAGGCGGGACAGAAAGGTACGGTATCGGAACTGTTGTACGACAGTCTGCCACTGATGCAGGAGGTGGAATTGCCGCTGGCGCAGGAAGCCCCGGAAGATGATGCGGTGGGCGAATACGGGGAGCTCTGCACGGCGCACGACGAGAAGAAGGCGGGCAAATCCAACCGGCTTTCTTCGTCCAAGGAGGGAGTTCCCGTGAAGATGGAAAGCATTGAAACGCACATCGAATTCAAGCAGTCGAACCGTTCGGCTGACTTTATCCAGGGGGATGAGACAGAGGACAGCCGTGGACAGTACATCCGTCAGGGACAGCTGCTGCATCAGGTGTTCGCCCACATTGAAAAGGCGGACGACCTATCGCCTGCTTTGGAACGGTTGAACTTCGAGGGTATCTTCGAATCGGAAAAACAAATGAAACAGGTGGAAGCACTGGCCCGACGGGCTTTGCAGCATCCGGCTGCCAAAGACTGGTTCAGCGGCACCTGGGAACTCTACAACGAATGCGCCATTGTGTACACCGACGAGGAGGGACAGATGCAGACGCGCCGCCCCGACCGCGTGATGCGGAAAGACGGGCAGGTGGTCGTGGTGGACTTCAAGTTCGGAAAGAAGAACGAGACCTATCGCACACAGGTGCAGGAGTACATGAACCTGCTCACTCAAATGGGCTACACCCACATCTGGGGATTCCTCTGGTATGTGTTTGCCAACGAGCTGGAAGAAGTGACGCTTCCGGCCTGAGTTTATTTTTATTTACCACACTATTTCGACAATACAATATATGGAAACTTTTTTGAAGCAGGTGGCCGCTGATTTGTACCGGAAGCTGCACGGAGACTTTACCAAGGTGGCCGTGGTGTTCCCGAACAAGCGTGCCAGCCTCTTTTTCAACGAATACCTGGCGCAGGAGTCCGACCGTCCGGTCTGGTCGCCGGCCTACGTGAGCATCAGTGAGCTGTTCCGCCAGTCGTCACAATGGGTTACGGGCGACTCCATCAAACTGGTGTGCGACCTCTACAAGGTGTTCCGGGAAGTGACGGGAAGCAAGGAGAGCCTAGACGATTTTTATTTCTGGGGCGAGATGCTCATCAGTGATTTCGACGATGCCGACAAGAACCTGGTCGACACGAAGGCCTTGTTCAGCAACCTGAAAGACTTGAACAAGCTGACGGCTGAATATGACTTTCTGGAGGAAGGACAGAAGGAAGCGTTGAGCCAATTTTTCCGCAATTTCTCCATCGAGCAGGTCACGGAACTGAAGCGGCGTTTCATCTCGCTGTGGGACGTGCTGGGCGACATCTATACGCAATACAAGGAACGGCTCCGCGAACAAGGCATCGCCTACGAAGGAATGCTCTACCGCGAGGTGACGGAAACGATGGACGTACAGAAGTTCCCCTACGATACCTATGTGTTCGTGGGATTCAACGTACTGAACAAAGTGGAACAAACTCTATTCAGCAAGCTGCACGCAGCCGGAAAGGCCCTGTTCTACTGGGATTACGACACCTTCTACCTGGACAAGCATCCGCACGAGGCGGGTGAGTTCATCCGCCGTAACCTGAAGAATTTCCCGTCGGAACTGCCGCCGGCCCTGTTCGACCACCTGAATCACCCGAAAGAGATAACCTTCATCGAATCGCCTACGGAAAACGGGCAGGCGCGCTACCTTCCGCAATGGATTCGGGAAAACCTGACGGAGAACGAAAAAGAAACGGCGGTGGTGCTCTGCAACGAAGCCCTGCTGCAACCTGTATTACATTCGCTGCCGGAGAACGTGCGCCACATCAACATTACCATGGGTTTCCCGCTTTCGCAAACTCCGGCCTACAGTTTCGTGAAAACACTGCTGGAGCTGCACATCTCAGGCTATAACTCCCGCAGCGGACGCTACCAGTTTGCCGAAGTCATCAGTGTACTGAAGCATCCGTACACGCAACTGCTTTCGGAGGCAGCCACTCCGCTGGAAAAGGAGCTGACAGAGAAGAACCGCTTCTATCCGCTGCCGTCGGAACTGGAACGGGATGAGGCCTTGTCACTGCTATTCAAACCTTGCACCCACAACCAGGAGCTGTGCAAACGGCTGGCCGATATTCTGAAGCAGGTGGCACAGCTGTACCGCAAGCAGACGGCCTCTACCAGCGATGCTCTTGACCAGCTCTACCGGGAAGCCTTGTTTAAAAGCTTCACCATGGTCAACCGCTTCCATGCGTTGCTCGAAAGCAAGGATTTGGAAGTGCAGCCTGCCACCTTCCACCGACTGCTTGTGCGGGTCATGTCGGCCGCCAGCATTCCGTTCCACGGCGAGCCGGCCATCGGTATGCAGGTGATGGGAGTATTGGAAACCCGTAACCTGGATTTCCGCCATGTCATCCTGCTGTCGGTCAACGAAGGACAGTTGCCCAAGGCGGGCGGCGATTCTTCGTTCATCCCCTACAACCTGCGCAAGGCATTCGGTATGACCACCATCGACCACAAGATTGCCGTCTATGCCTATTACTTCTACCGCCTGCTGCAACGGGCGGAAAAAGCGACCTTGGTGTACAATACGGTGAGCGACGGCATGAACCGGGGCGAGATGTCGCGCTTCATGCTCCAGCTGCTGATTGAATGGGGCTATCCGATAGAACGGAAACAGCTGGAAGCCGAACAGTCGCCGGTCGTATCCTCCCCCATCCGCATCCCCAAATCAGCCGACATTCTGAAACGGATGCAGCAGGTATTCGATGTGCGGGTGAATCCGAAAGCTTTCTTCTCTCCCTCGGCCCTGAACTGCTACCTTGACTGTCCGTTGAAGTTCTGCTACAAGTATGTGGCCGGACTTTCGGCACCCGATGAAGTGAGCGCGGAAATCGACTCGGCCAAGTTCGGAAGTATCTTCCACTATGCAGCCGAGCATATCTACAAGGACCTTACGGCGCATGGGAAAGTCATCAATAAAGAGGCTTTGGAAACTCTGCTCAAAGAGGAAGTAAAGCTGCAAAACTACGTGGACAACGGGTTCAAGGATTTGTTCTTCCATCTCCCTGCTGACGAACGTCCGGAATACAACGGCATCCAGCTCATCAACTCGGCCGTCATCCTGCGTTACGTCCAACAACTGCTGCGCAATGACCTGCGTCATGCTCCTTTCACCTTCGTAGGCTCCGAACAGTCCGTCATGGAGGACATCGAGATACAAACGCCCAAAGGGGTGATTCGTTCGCGCATGGGCGGTATCATCGACCGAATGGACAGCAAGGACAATGTGCTCCGCATCGTGGATTACAAGACAGGGGGAAAAGCCGATACACCACCCAGTGTGGAGTCTCTGTTCACACCGGGTCCCAAACGCTCCAACTACGTATTCCAGACCTTCTTGTATGCCGCCATCGTATGCAGGAAGCTGCGGGAACGGAACGACGACCGGAAAGTAGCCCCTTCCCTGCTCTATATTCACCGGGCTGCGGCAGAAGACTATTCACCGGTTATCCAGCTCAAGGAATCGTACAACAAAACCACTCCGGTAGAGGATTTTGCCACTCTGGAAGAAGAGTTCCGCAACCGGCTGAAAGCACTTCTGGAAGAAGTTTTCAACCCGGAACTGGATTTCAATCAAACGGAAGAGGAAGACCAATGTACGTATTGTGATTTCAAGGGAATGTGTAAAAGATAGAATCAAAACCAAAACAAGTGTTAAATAAGCAATTTCCGTTGAACAATCCATTTACACCAGCTGTTATAAAGATGTTTTTCATAGTAATAGATAAGAACAGTATTGGTATTTGTGAAAATATCAGCTGTAAGGACAAAGGCGTTTGTTCTTAAAAATAAGAGAGACTGCATTTCCCCGGCAGTCTCTCTTAATTTTTATCCCATCCACAAATGCCTCTTATTCCTGATAGTCGTAATACCACCAATAGGTATCACCAAATTCCCGCCGCATGCGATTCCGCTCTTCCGCTGGAGAATCTTCTTTCTGCTGAAGTGCACGATAAGCCTTGAAACGCCCAATCATCAGACTGTCTGTCACCGGATAGAGGGTATCCTTCTGCTGTGCATGATACAGCACCACCGCCTCTCTATAATACCGCGGCAGGCTATCTTCCGGCAGATAGAAATCAGGAACAGCCTCCATGAACTGACCCAGCTGTTTTTCCAGCAGCAAGGCGGAAAGATAATAGTCCAGGGAAGTATATTTTCCCGTACCCTTATAACAAATGTTACGCAGAAACACCATACGGTCTTCTCCGGCATACGGACGGGCTCCCAACAAATAATAGATGGAATCGTTCGTATAACGAAGCGTATGCAAGGAATCCGACTCAAAAAACAATCCGTCGGAACGGTAATACTGCGGATAGGCAAACAGTTTGTCCCCCATCTGCCCCAGATGGGACAATGCCACTGCACGGAAAGCCGTCAAGTTGCGACTGGCCTCCAGCGAACGTTTTCCGACCTCCAGCACCTTGTCATATTCCCGTGCGCGCAGATAGTGTTCCGCCTCCAGTTCGTGATGATAGCCCCGGTTGGTATTGCCTACACACACTGTCAGCACACACAGGCCCAGTAGAATGGTCAGGTTACAGTTCACCAGCCCCCAAAGACTTCCTTCCTGGTTCAGCTGTACCCGGAAGAGTCCGCGCAACCAGTAGCCGAGGCCGACAAACAGCAACACCAGCAAAGGAAGCAACCACGTCCACGGCGTATAATAGCTGGACATATAAACCCCACGCCCCACGTCGGTCAGGGCACAGAGCACCAGAAAAGAAGGTACATACGCCAAAGCGCGTACCTTTCCCTTCAGTCCCAGCAGACTGTTCACTCCCCACCGCAGCAACAGCAGGATGAGGGTAATGACGATGGCACTGGCCAGCGGGGCAAATACCGTCTTGCCGTGCGCCAGCGAATAATGAAGTGCTTCCAGCACATCGCGCTGGAACACGTAGAGATAGACAAAGCTAAATAGAGAAAAAAGAAGACCGCATACAGCAATCATGATGCGTGCAGTCTTCTTATAAAGTGCATTTGTGTAATCACTCATACAAAATTATTCTTTCACTCGTTTCAATACCACTGCAGAACGGGCCGGCACATACAGCTTCAGCCATTCTTTCTTATCTTTTGCATAAAGCGGGTCAGCACAGGTAAAGTGGCGGAGACTGTCGTCCGAGAAGCCGAAGCCACCAAACTGCTTGTTGTCCGTATTCAGCACCACATCGTAGGCACCTCTCGGAACCAGGAAGCCGTAGTCAGTAAACGAACGGGTAGGGTTGAAATTAAACACAAACACCAAGTCCTTCCGGCGGAAAGCCAGAATCTGGTCGCCGTCGTTGTGCCATACCTCGATGACATCCGATTTCTGGATATTCTTCACACTGCGCATCAGCTTGACCATGCTCTCATCAAAATCACCCAGATAATGGTAGCACAGTGTCGGATCGTCTACCAAGTGCCACTGACGGCGGGCATACTTGTACGACCATCCATTGCCTTCGCGCGGGAAGTCAATCCATTCCGGATGACCGAACTCATTTCCCATGAAGTTCAGGTAACCTCCGTTGATGGTAGAGGCGGTAAGCAGACGAATCATCTTGTGCAAGGCGATGCCTCGTTCCACTACGCCGTTCTCGTCGCCAATCTTGAAGTGCCAGTACATGTCGGCATCAATCAGACGGAAGATGATGGTCTTGTCGCCCACCAACGCCTGATCGTGACTCTCACAATAAGAAATCGTCTTTTCATCCTTACGACGGTTCGTCACTTCCCAGAACAGGCTAGAAGGCTTCCAATCCTCATCCTTGCGTTCCTTGATAATCTTTATCCAATAATCCGGAATGTTCATTGCCATACGGTAATCAAAGCCATAACCACCGTCCTCGAAAGGTGCCGCCAGTCCCGGCATGCCCGAAACTTCCTCGGCAATGGTGATGGCCTTCGGGTTCACCTCGTGAATCAGACGGTTGGCCAGTGTCAGGTAACAGATAGCATTGTCATCCTGATGCCCGTTGAAATAGTCGCCGTAGTTGCAGAAAGCCTCTCCCAATCCGTGACTGTAATACAACATCGAGGTAACTCCATCGAAGCGGAAACCATCGAAATGGAACTCCTCCAGCCAGTATTTGCAGTTGGACAGCAAGAAGTGAACCACCTCGTTCTTTCCATAATCGAAGCAAAGCGAATCCCATGCCGGATGTTCCCGACGGTCGCCCGGATAGAAATACTGGCAAGGATCGCCGGCAAAGTTACCCAGTCCTTCCACCTCGTTCTTCACGGCGTGTGAGTGCACGATATCCATGATGACGGCAATGTTCATCTGATGTGCCGTATCAATGAGCTGCTTCAGTTCTTCCGGCGTACCGAAACGCGAAGAAGGTGCAAAGAAGCTGGACACGTGGTAGCCAAAACTGCCATAGTAAGGATGCTCCTGAATGGCCATAATCTGGATACAGTTGTACCCATCCTTCGCGATACGGGGAAGCACCTTCTCACGGAACTCGTTGTACGTGCCTACTTTTTCCGCATCCTGTGCCATACCGATGTGACACTCATAAATCATCAGCGGAGAAACGTTCGGCGTAAAGCTCTTTTTCTTGAACTTGTACGGCTTTTCCGGATTCCATACCTGCGCACTGAAAATCTTGGTCTGTTCATCCTGCACTACACGCGTAGCCCATGCCGGAATACGTTCGCCGCATCCGCCTTCCCAGTACACCTTCAGCTTGTACAGGTCGCCATGCTTCATGGCCTTCTCCGGCAGATTGATTTCCCAGTTACCCGTCTTACGCACCCGTTTCAGGCGGAAAGCCGGTTTTTCCTGCCAGCCGTTGAAGTCACCCACCAAATAGATTTCCGTGGCATTGGGTGCCCATTCGCGGAACGTCCACCCTTTGTCCGTGTGATGCAGACCGAAATACATGTGTCCGGTTGCAAAGTCCGACAAAGTCTTCTTTCCCACCAGTTCTTTTTCTTTCTCTATTGCATGCTGGTGACGACCGTTAATAGCGCTGGCATACGGTTCCAGCCAAGGATCATTCTTTATGATATTCAATACCTTGTCCATAGTATTAGTTATTAGAATTTATTTGACATGAACTTTTACAATCACTTTTCTCACTTTCTCAGGAGTCACGCCCGGTGCATGTGCATCTTCCGGAAAGAAAATCACGAACATCCCCGGTTTTACGGTCAGATAGTCAGTAGCCGCTCCTTCATAAAAAGAGATATCCTTCTCCGCATCGTACGCCGCTTCAGGGAGGTCGGCACGCGGCGTATAGCCCATCACTTCCACCCCCGACAACGGAAGCTGGATATCAATGAATTCATTATGCGTTTCAAGGCGTGCTTCCGCCTTGGTTTTCGGACAGACATCCGAGAAGTTCACTGTCAGTTCCCCTTCTCTCAACACCACTTTCCCCGCCTCATGAGCCTGCAGGTCGGTCGCTTTCAAGAAAGCCGCCGCCTCCGCAAACAGAGGATTCAGTGAAACATATTTCTCCAGGTTTTCCAATTTGTCAATTACCATATCATTTCACATTTAAGTAGTTAAATATTTTATTCAAACTCGTCTATCGTCTCATTCGTGAAATCGGCAAAGCGCTTCAGCTGCCGGAATATCTCTGTCATCCGGTCCAGAAAATCCGGATGGGAGAAAAATTCATCCTCCAGCGGACAGGCCACCGTAAAATCCTTACAGCGGATATACTGCGGATAAGGAAAATCTTTCGGGAATCCCTTCGGTACCGTTTTCAGATGCGTCTCCCCTACCACCGGAAAATATTGGTGGAAAGCCGGATCCTCCACAATGGCCCGGAACTCGTCGATACGGTCACACACCGACTGCCGTACCGCCCGCAGCATATCGGCAGGCATGCACCAGCTCCCTCCGGCCAACATACAGTTGCCCGGTTCCAGATGCACATAATAACCACAATGATTGGATTTCTTCCCTCTGGCATTGATATAGCCCCCGATGTGGGTCTTGTAGGGAGACTTGTCCGAAGAGAAACGGACATCCCGATAGATACGATACGTACAATCCTGCGGAAGCACATGCGCCACACTCTCGTCGAACAGGGAGATACGGGCGATAACCATGCCCAGCAGTTCCTCAAAATCAGCCTGCACACTCAAATACTCCGCCTTATGTTCCTGAAACCACTCCCGGTTGTTGTTTGCCGCCAGCACTTTCAGGAAGTCCAATATATTCGATATATCCATATCTTTTTCTTTTGAGTTACACAAACTTACAAAAAAAATCTTATCTGTCGCACAAAAAGATGTTTTTTTGCACTACCGCAACAGATTCAGCAGAAAATCATGCACTTTTCCGTTCGAAGCGATGACCTCCCGACCCGTATAGAACGAATCACCTCCCGAAAAGTCGGTGACCCGGCCTCCCGCATTCTGCACGAGCAAGATGCCGGCTGCCACATCCCACGGGCAAGTGAAAGCCTCTGCACGGGCTTCAAAGCGTCCGTCGGCCACGTAACACATTTCAGCTGCCGCCGCACCTACCACCCGGATACCCGCCACATTGCCGTAGCAATTCTCTATCAGGCGGTTGAACACCGGCTTGTAGACCTCCGCATCATACGGCAATCCAAAAGCCAGAAAAGCATCGTCGGGCGAAGCCACCTCCGAAACCCGTATCTGCCGGTCGTTGCAGAAAGAAGGCGCTCCCTTGTAAGTCCAGAAACACTCGTCCCGACAGATTTCATACACCACCCCCAAGAGGATTTCCTTGCGGTTGCGCAACGCAATACTGATGCAATAAGGTGCATGGTTGTGAATGAAATTCGTCGTTCCGTCCAGCGGGTCCACCACCCAGCAGTATTCCTCGTCGGCATGGCTTCCGCTTCCCTCTTCTGCAACAAAACCTGCCTCGGGAAGCCATTCCCGCAGACAGGCCACTATTCTTCGTTCCGATTCTTTGTCCACATACGACACATAGTCGTGTGCATGTTTTTTCTCAATCCGTTCCCGATTGAACTTCTTCCGCTCCTCACGGATAAAAGCGCCGGTTTCCACGGCCAGTTCACGCACCTTCCACGTCAGTTCGGATAATTCCCAGTTCATTTTTTCTCCTCCAACAAACGTCCGTATTTGAAAGTCCCCTTCCGGATGACATTCCCGTTGATATCCGTTTCAATAAAAGGACCATCTTTCTTTCCTTGCTTGAAGAAGCCTTCAAAGCGTACGCCCTCCTTGTCAATCAGCACCCCTTTTCCGTCTTCTTTGCCCCGCACGAACCCTCCGGTGTAAACAGAACCGTCAGCCGTACGCAAGGTACCTTCTCCTTCCGCCATGTTATTCTTCCACTGGCCTTCGTATTCATCGCCGTTGGCCCACTTGTATTTTCCGGTACCCGAGCGCTGGTTCTTCACCCACTGTCCGTCGTACACAGCCCCGTTGGCCCAGGTGAACGTGCCTTGTCCTTCCTGCCAGCCGTTCAGGAACTGCCCCACGTACTTGTCGCCGTTGGGATACGTGTAGATACCACGTCCCGTCCGTTCCCCGTTGGCATAATCACCTTCGTAACGTTCGCCGTTCTGGAAATAATAGATACCCTTTCCATCCTGCACGTCATCCTTCCAGTCGCCCACGTACTTGTCGCCGTTGGTATAATAGAAGGTTCCCTTTCCGTGACGCATGCCGTCCTTCCATTCGCCTTCATATTTCGACTTGTCTTCCCAGACCATGGTACCTTTTCCGTTTTTCAGGTCGTTCTTCCATTCACCCGTATAGACCGCCCCACCTTTCCAGGTGTAAGTGCCTTGTCCGTTCCGTTTGTCATGATGCCACGTGCCGGCATACAAGTCCCCGTTATAATAAGTCATGGTACCCTCTCCTTCTTGGAAATCGGCATACCACATTCCCTCGTAACGGTTGTTGTTCATAAAATAATATGTTCCTTTCCCGTGTTGCTGGTCTTCATACCATTGCCCCACGTATTTTTCGCCGTCACTGAAGGTATAGGTTCCCTCCCCCTGACGTTTTCCTTTCACATATTCGCCTTCGTACACATCCCCGTTCCGGAAGACAGTCCGTCCTTTCCCGTTCGGTTTACGTCCCTTCAGTTCACCGGTATATTCCGATCCGTCTTTAAACTGATAGTATCCCAACGACATCTGGGCCGAAGCCGAAACCGAGCCGAAAGTCAGTAAAGTAAATAAAATCAATGTATGTTTGTTCATCCTTGTTATTGGTCTGTTTTTTAAATCCGTTCAAAAATAGTCTTTTTACTTTTGCCCGCACCGACAGGTTTATACTTTTTTACCTGCCACCACCTCTATTAAGTTTTCTTTGCAGAAATACTGCTGAGCCAGTGAGAGTAACTCCTCCGAAGTAACTTCCCGGATGGCTGCCAGCGAAGCATCGAAGAAATCCGGTTTCAGTCCGGCAGTCTCAATGAATATCCACGCATCCGACAGTGAGAAAGCCCCTTCATACGAACGGCACATATCGCCCAGCATGTAATTGCGCACCATCTCCAGTTCCTCGGCCGGCACCTTTTCCTGCTGCAGGCGGTCCATTTCACGGTACACTTCCGTCACCACCGACTCGATGTACTCGTTGGCCGCCTCCGTGCTGACAACCAGCAGGCTCGTGCCCGGATAAGACACCAGTCCGGCCCCGATACCGTAGGTATATCCCTTCTCTTCACGGATGTTCGACATCAGCCGGCTGCCGAAATAGCCGCCGAACAGCGTGACCAGCACCCGCAATTTCAGATAGTCCGGATGCTTGCGGTCGAGCGAGAAACCTCCCATGCGGAGGGAACTCTGCAAGGCATCCTCCTTCTCCACGAAAATCCGTTTGCGGGTATCCTTCACGATATCCCATGTCCGCTCCACCTTTTCCGACGTACAGTTGCCCCACGGAGCCTCTCCCCACTGGTGCTCAATGCATCGGATAACTTCCGGCGTCACCTTGCCCGACACATACATCGAACAGTTGCCCGAATGATAATGCCGGTGATAAAACTCCTTCAACGCCTCCACCTGGATACGTTCATAATCTTCCAGCTCCGCATACCGGCCCAAAGGATGCGCGGTGCCAAACAACGAACGGTTCAGCTGCTTGCGGGCCAGCACATCCACCCGCTGGTTGTTCACCAGGAACTGCTGGCGGTTGATGTCGCAGATAATCCGGAACTGTTCCTCCGGGAATACCGCCTCTTTCACCATTCCGGCCACAATCTCCAGCGTCTGGTCGAGGTATTTGGTCAGCGTGTAAAGCGTGACGAATCCACAGTTGACAGAAGAAGAAAGTTCCAGCCAAGCCCCGTAATAATCCAGCCGCTCGGCAATCTCGCCCGAAGTCATCCGTACGGTTCCTTCGCGCAACATGCGGTTAGTAAACACTGCCTGAAGCGGCTGCGACTGGTCGAGCTGTCCGCTCCGTACCAGCAAGTCGAAACGAATCACGTCTTCATTGCCCGCCGAAAGCACATACAGCGGCATGCCGTTGCGCATGCGGTGCAGTTCCGGCTGCAAGATGGAAAAATGCTCCAGCTGGCGGATGGCAGGAGCCACACTACGGTCAAGCTGCGTCATAGGGCCTCCCCGTGATTGCGCAGGAATTCCTCGGCACGCGCCAGATCCTGCGGGGTGTCAATACCGATAGTCTCTACCTCACTGAGGCCCACCTTGATGGAATAGCCGTTCTCCAGCCAGCGCAACTGCTCCAGCGATTCGGCCAGTTCCAGTGACGACTGCGGAAGGGCGGTAATCTCTTTCAGTACCGAAGCCCGATAGGCATACAGTCCGATGTGCTTGTAATATGTGTGTCCGGCCAGCCACTCCTGCTTGTCGCGGTTGCGCTGGTAAGGAATGATGGAACGGCTGAAATAAAGGGCATTCATCCACTTGTCCACCACCACCTTCGGCGAATTGACATTCTCCAGCGCATCGAATCCGTCGGCCGGTGTAAACGGTTTCACCAAGGTGGCAATCTGGGTCGTCTCCTCGTCGAAACACGCCTTCACGGCTTCCAGCTGCGAACGCTGGATGAAAGGCTCATCGCCTTGAATGTTCACCACCACGTCATAGCCGCTGCCTACCTTGCAGTAGGCTTCGTAACAACGGTCGGTTCCACTCTTATGGTCGACGGAAGTCATCACCACTTTTCCACCGAAGGCTTTCACAGCCGCTTCGATGCGTTCGTCGTCCGTAGCCACGTATGCTTCGTCCAGCACACCGGCCACTTGCTCATAGACTCTCTGTATGACGGGTTTGCCTCCCAGCAGAGCCAGTGGTTTGGCCGGGAAGCGTGTAGATGCATATCTAGCAGGAATAATTCCAATAAATTTCATGATAATAATATTTGAGGTTCATCACGCAAAAATAATAAGATTTTTCCGAAACCCGAAAAGATAATCACCTTTCCCTCCCCCCAAAGACCTTAAACCTGCACCACAGACCATACAAAAATGGTTTTCTCCCATAAATCGGGTCGTTTCTGGTTTCGGCTGCTCTTCCCCAAAGACTCTTATCCTTCCCATTAAAAATGGAAAACACTGAAAAACAGGGCATTCAGATACGTGAATAAGGTCTGAAAAAACGCCTTTACGTTTTGATCAAAACGCAAGTACGTTTCAAGTAAAACACAAGTGCGTTTGCCATCAAATGCAAGTGCGTTTTTTTCAGACCTCAAAATTCCTCAATTCCTGTGGACACAAGGAATACAGAGGAATAAAAATATAAACACAGACAGACATTCAAACACAAAATGTATTTAAGCCACTGCATTATTCATAAACTCTTTCGGTGTACAACCAACTTGTTTTTTGAAGAAACGGAGAAAATGTTGCGGATATTGGAAACCAAGCATCTCGGCAACTTGCTTGGTGCTGAGATTGGAATCAAGCAAGGCGCTTTTAGCCACTTCTGCTATTTTGAGTTGAATGTATTCATGTGCTGTCTTGCCTGTTTCAGACTTTACCAAATCACCGAAATAATTTGGCGAAAGACATATTTTGTCTGCAAAGTATTTCACGGTAGGTAGCCCATGTTGTTTTGCCATACCCGAATCCCAATATCCGTTCAACAACCGTTCGAAACGTACAAGGACATCATTGTTCAATTCTTCACGGGTCACAAACTGACGTTCATAGAATCTCATGCAATAGTTAAGCAATACCTCGATATTCGAAATAATCAACGGTTTGGAGAACCTGTCAATGGGATGATCCAGTTCACGAGTTATCTTGTCCATGTAGTCTTGCAGGATGATGCGCTCGTCCACGGACAGATGTAAGGCTTCGTTGGAAGCATACGAGAAGAAAGAATATTGTTTCATCTTCTGTGCTAATGAGGTGCGGTGCAGGAAATCAGGATGAAACAGCAACCCAATAGCTTCCGGTGTGGGGCCGTCTTCCGTGCGATGGATACCTACGGTCTGTCCCGGAGCAAAACTGACCACGGTCTCATCGTCAAAATCATAGACCGTCTTGCCATAATTAATGATGCACCCTGTTGTCTTTTTCAGGAACAACGCATAGAAACCAAATGTCATTCTGTGTGTAGGCTGGTTATCCGAACGGTCAAAATGAACAACGCTCACCAGCGGGTGTTTGGTTTGGAAACCGAAGTATCGGTTGTATTGTTCGATTGTATCTGCCTTGATAATATCCATAGCTTTCTCTTTCTTAGTGATTGATTTACTCTTTCAGTCAATACAAAGTAAATAATTATTCTCAAGATTACGACTGTGCTCCTTTGATAAAACGTAATCTGGGTATCATTTCCCCTTACTTGGGTACTTTTCTACATTTTGCCTGCCACACTTCGTGCTATAGGGAATGTTCGTTACCCGATGATAGTCAGTTTTACCTCTTTAATGGTCGGTCCTTTTTTCTGTTCGTGACTATTGGGAAGCTGTCTGCCTTACAGATTTTAACTTCTTGATTATCAATTTTCAGTTTTAAAGGAAAACTTCCGTAATCGAGGTATTTCCTCCCTTAAGACAGGTACCGGCCAAGGCCCTTAAAACTTCTACCTTTGCAACGTAAGAACAATGACAATAGTAATAATAAGAATTAAAAAAGTATGAAACGTACAATTATGACACTTGTGGCAAGTTTGGCTATAATCGCCACCGCCACCGCGACTACGGATCGGATTCCGGCAAAAGGATTCGCCATGTTTTCGGCAAAAGACACATTTCATCCACACGAGTTTACCCGTAGAGCTGTTGGAGACAATGATATCCAGATAGAAATACTCTATGCCGGAATATGCCACAGCGATCTGCACGCCGGATGGGACGAACAGCAGAAACAAGGACTGTATGCTACTTATCCGATGATTCCGGGACACACGACATTTATCCCGAAGTAGAGCTCATCCAGGCCGATGCTTCCGAAATAGACAAGGCCTGGCGTAACGTGTCTGACGGAAAAGTGAAATTCCGCTATGTAATCGATATGAGTACCATCGAATAAGAGACACGGGGATAAACCATATATCAAGGTGGCGCTCTTTCAAAACAATCTAAAATAGTGATAAAATGAAAAAATGGTTATTACCTATGATACTGATGTCATGCCTGGCAATGACGGTAAGTGCGTGTTCTCCGACAGAAGAATCTGTAAACACGGAAAATCCCACTCCACAGCCTGAATCGGACCCGCAACCGGACCCCGATTCTGAAGACCCCGACCCACAGCCGACCGGCGGTCGTGCACTGGTTGTGTACTTTTCCTGCACGAATACTACCAGAGGTATCGCCCATCGGATTGTCGCGGTGACCGATGCGGCTGCCTGGCGAATCGAACCCGAAGAGCCCTATACCTCCGAGGATTTGAATTACAACAATTCATCGTGTCGTGCAAACCGGGAACAGAATGATCCGTCGGCACGTCCTGCCATCAAGGGCAAATGTAAGGAAATTGCCGATTACGACGTAATTTTTCTCGGCTATCCCATCTGGTGGGGGAAAGCGCCGAAAGTCATTTTCACCTTCCTTGAAGGCCATGACCTTACGGGCAAGACGATTGTACCGTTCTGCACGTCACATTCCAGTGGCATTGGCTCAAGTGATACAGACCTGCATCAGCTGGCACCAGGAGCCGAATGGGAACGGGGACAACGATTCAATGGAAGCGAATCAGAAGAAACAATTAAAAACTGGATTGAAAGTATGAACTTAAATATTGACAATGGTACGAATGCGGGGGTATTTGACCTCTCTGAAGGGACAAACGGAAACGCTCCGACAGTGAAGTTAAGCAGTGGCTACGATATGCCGATTCTCGGTTTGGGCACATACAGCCTGCATGGCGATGTCTGCATCAACAGCATTAAGGCCGCTTTGGCAAGCGGTTTCCGGAAATTTGACACGGCATCCATCTACGGCAATGAAGAAGAGGTGGGGCAAGCCATCCGGGAATCGGATGTACCGCGTGAAGAGATTTTTGTAGCTACCAAACTCTATCCCAACCAGTACGCCAATCCTGAAGCTGCTATCGAGGAATGCCTGAGAAAACTCAACATCGGCTATGTCGACCTGATGTTGCTTCATCATCCGGGTACGAATGATGTGAAGGCATACAAGGCCATGGAGAAGTATGTGGCAGAAGGGAAAATACGTTCAATAGGTGTGTCGTGTTACTATGTGAATGAGATAAACGAATTCTTACCTCAGGTAAATATCAAACCCGTACTGGTTCAGAATGAGGTTCATCCTTATTATCAGGATACTGAAGTAGTGGAACACTTACACAATCTCGGCATTGCCGTAGAAGCCTGGTATCCGCTTGGAGGACGGGGACATCAGGGTGAACTGCTGAGCGACCCGGTGTTATCGGATATAGCAGCCAGGCACGGCAAATCGGTGGTACAGGTTATTCTTCGCTGGCACCTGCAGCGAGGCGTGGTTGCCATTCCCGGTTCGAGCAATCCCGACCATATCGAGGAAAATATCTCTATTTTTGATTTCTCATTGACCGACGATGAAATGGCACGAATCGCCGCACTCAACCGGAATGAGAAGCACGACTGGTATTAAACAGGGATAAAGGAATACGGACCGTCGGTTTCAAGATTGCGGACTGCATAAAGACAGGGAAAAACGATTTCGCAACAAACTAAAACAGATTGAATTATACAGATTGAATTATGATGAAAACAAGTATGACTTATGACCAGTACATTCCTACCCATATCCTTTTCGGTGTAGGACAGTTGAACAATCTCCATGCACAGCCATTGCCTGGCAAACGGGCATTGTTTGTCATCTCTAATGGAAAATCAACCCGTGCAAACGGTTATCTCGCACGTACCGAAGAACAACTTCATAAGGCTGGCGTAGAAACCGAAGTATTCGATGGCATTGCCCCTAATCCAACTGTAGCAAATGCGGATGCAGCTGCCCATTGTTGCCATAACCACTACAGCCGGAACGGGTATATCGTATGAATCATAATAACCATATCACCCGACGCGAGGCTCTCAAAAAGATGGGAGCCGTCGCCGTTGGTGCTGCATTAGGAGCCAGTGGACTTAATGCTTTTGAAAGTTTAAATGTAACAGAGAATCAGAAAATGAAAGTACTGGCAATAAACGGTAGTTCACGAAAGGATGGGAATACGGCAGATATGTTGAATTTGGTTTTAAAGGAACTGGAAAAACAAGGATATGAAACAGAACATATCCAACTGGCTGGTCAGACTATCCATCCGTGTAGGGCATGTTTTGCATGTAGCGGGAAAAAGAATTGCGTTTTCGGTGACGACAGTTTTCAAGAACTATATCGAAAAATGACCGAAGCCGATGGCATCCTGTTGGGCTCACCTACCTATTCGGCAGATGTCTCATCCACGCTGAAAGCAGTCATCGAGCGTGCCAGCGTGGTGAGTGACACCAATCCGGGTATGTTTCGACACAAGGTCTGCGGAACGGTAGCTGTGGCACGGAGAGGCGGTGCAATGAATGTCATTGACACGCTCAACCACTTCTTTCTGAACAAAGAAACCTACCTGGTAGGCTCTACATATTGGAATATAGCCTATGGTCGTCTGCCAGGAGAAGCGTTGAAAGATGAGGAAGGTGTTGCTAATATGAAAAATTTGGGGCAGAATATGGCATGGCTATTAGAAAAGATAAAATGAATTTACATCCTAAAGTCTTAACGGGTCATTGTATATTGATGGCAGTCATCATTCGCATGGCCGCCATTTTGCTATATGAAACTTAAATAAATTAAAGCACACCTCTACAAATGTGAATAATTCTTCGTACCCCACTGAAAGCCAAACGGTTTACATTACTCTCCTAAATCCATCCGAAATCAGGTGAGTTCTGCTTTCTTTGAATCATTGGAAACAACAATGATATCTACTTGGCGATAATCTTATAGTTGTGATTTGCTTTCATTTTTCTATCTTTGCCGCCAAATCAAATAAATTATGGAACAAACCACTCAACTTAACGAACACCACAAGCAGGAATATCCTCCCATGCATACCTGCGAACACATTGTCAACCGCACGATGGTGAATCTTTTCGGATGCGGACGGGCGGTATCGGCCCACATCGAACGGAAAAAAAGCAAACTTGATTTCGCGCTTCCACAGGCTCCCTCAGACGAAGACATCACCCGCATTGAGAATACGGTCAACGAAGTCATCGCCCGTCATCTGCCGGTGACCACGGAATTCACCACCCAAGAAGATGCCGCCGGACGCTTCGACCTGAAACGCCTGCCCGAAGGGGCCTCCGACACGGTGCGCGTGGTACACGTGGGCGACTACGACGAATGTCTGTGCATCGGACTGCACGTGGAGAATACCTCAGAAATCGGCACGTTCAAAATCATCAGCCACGACTACAAGGACGGCATCTTCCGGATGCGTTTCAAACTGGTTTAAACCGCACGTATTATGGCAAAGAAAAAAAGAAGTTCTTCCACCGGCTCGTTAAAGGGTTTCATCCTCCTGTTGCTGATTCTCGGTGGAGGGGTATACTTCTACCAGAACCAGCAAAACCTGCCCGAAGCAAAAGGGCTGGAAAAAGGAATCTCGGAAACACTGGAAGAGGCCCGGGAAAAAGTATCACAACGAGTCACCAAGGAGGCGACAGAGGAAACCGCTTCGCCGTCGGCCACGAACCGCATCGGCAGCAAACTGGAGATTCCGGTCGTGCTGAAGAAACGGGAGGAAATCCAGCTGCAACGCACGGGCTACACGGTGTCGTACAATAATTTCTACAAGACGCCCAACTGGGTGGCCTGGGAACTGACCCGCCAGGAAACGAAGGGAAACGAGGAACGGAAAAACCGCTTCGTACCCGACCCGGACCTGCCTGAACCGCGCGTGGAGCATGCAGACTATACGCACTCCGGTTACGACCGGGGGCACATGGCACCGGCTGCCGATATGAAGTGGAGCAAAAAGGCGATGGAAGAATCGTTCTACATGAGCAACATCTGTCCGCAGAACCAGAAGCTGAACCGTGATGACTGGGGCGATTTGGAAGAACTGTGCCGCAGCTGGGCACGAAAATATGGCACGGTGTACATTGCCTGCGGCCCGATTTACGACCAGAAACAGCCGAAGCGTATCGGAGAGCATCGGGTGGCCGTACCCGACCGGTTCTTCAAGGTGGTACTGATTTACAACCGGAAAAATCCCATCGCCATGGGCTTCCTGTTCGACAACAAGGCCCATCATCAGGCCCTGCAAAAATACCTGGTACCGGTCGATTCTGTAGAAAAAGTGACGGGCATGGATTTCTTCTCCAAGCTGCCCGATGACGTGGAAAACCGTATAGAGGCCGAACTGCCGGCACTGCCTTCAGGAAGATGAAGGCAGACCGGCCACCGGTCACTCTGTTTATTCTTCTGCCTTGTATTCTTCAATGCAAAAACGGTTGATGGTGCAATGCACGGAATCGTAGCTGGAACGATAGGCCACCACCTTTACGGCCATTCCATCGTTGGCCTCCAGCAGGTACTCGTTCGTTCCGGTCGTATTCATCCGGTACCACATGCCGTTCTGCCCGTAGAATATCCGTAAAGGATTTTCCGACGTATAATCCCAGCTGATACGGTAAAGTCCGGTTTCTCCCTTGTGGAAGGAGAAAGTGCAGGAATTCTCATCGTAGTCCAGGTAATCCAGCGAAGTGACTTCGTCCTTGTAGAAGTTCAATACAGCCGCTTCGTCCAAGGTATCATATTCGAGCCGGATATAATTCTCCGGCTCACATTTGTATCTGAAAGTTTCTCCCAAATGCAGTTTGGGAAGTGGAGTGTAACTGTTCACGTCGTCTTTTTCGCATGCGAACAAGAAAAACAAGGCACACAGGCACATTCCCACATATAGCAATTTTTTCATCGCGCGTTATTTTATTCCTCTTCACATCCCCCACCCAATGCATGGTAGAGGGTTATCACACTTTTAATCTCTGAGTTCCGGTCGGCCACCAGCGATAACCGTGCCGTCAGCAACGACTGGCGGGCCGTCAGTACCTCCAGGTAATTTATCGTCCCATGCTCCATCAGCAGTTCCGTATCGTGCAGGGCATCCGATAAGTGCCCCACCTGCTGCTGGTCGAGCTCCGTTTTCCGCCGGGCTGTCTGCCACTGGTTCAGGGCATTGTTCACCTCCGTACCGGCATCCAGCAACGTCTGCTGGAACTGGAGCAAAGCCTCTTCCTGCTGCGCCTTACTGATTTTCAGGTTGGCTATCAGTTGCCCGCGCTGAAAGAGGGGTTGTACCAGCGAGCCCACCGCCTGTAGCAGCCAAGCCCCCGGGTTCGTCACCAACGCTCCTCCGCTGTTGGTCCATCCGGCCGCACCGCTCAACGTCACACTGGGATAGAAGCTGGAACGTGCCTGATTGGTGGCATAAAAGGCCTGCTTGAGCGTGGCCTCTGCCTGCCTTACGTCGGGACGACCGGCCAGCAAATCCAGCGGCACCCCTACCGACAGGGTCTGCGGGAAATTCACCTCGCTGAGTGTGCCGCGTGCAATGTGCTGCGGAGTCCAGAAAAGCAGACTGCAAAGACTGTTCTCCATCTCGGTCACCTGTTGCCGCAAGTCGAGCAAAGACGCTTCCGTATTCAAACGGGAGGCCTCCGCCTGATTCACCGTCGCACGGTCGGCCTGTCCGGCCCGCATCAGGGCATTCAGGCTACGGATGTATTCTTTCCAGCTTTCCACTGTTTCTTCCGTCACAGCCACCTGCTCATCGAGCATCAGCAAGGTGTAATAACTTTCCGCCACCGTGGCAATCAGCTGGGTCTGTACCGCCTGCCGATACGCCTCGCTCTGTTCCAATGCCGCCCGTTCTTTCCGTTTGGCATTGGTCAGCTTCCCAAAGAAATCCAGTTCCCAACTGGCAGAAGCTCCCAACGTGTAGGTTTTGGTGGGTTTGCTCCCGTCGTAACTGCTCAACGCCCCTTCCGGGTCCAGCTGTGCAGACGGCAGGTAGGCCTGCTTGGCCGAAACCAGGGAAGCCCGTGCTTCCTCCACTTTCAGGCGAGCCACGTTCAAATCCGTATTGGCCTCCAGAGCCCGTTCAATAAGCTGTTGCAAAGAAACGTCGGTAAACAATTCCTGCCATTTCAAATCTCCCAGTGAGGAGGTGGTATCCACCTCCTCCGGGAGCGTTCCAAACAGTCCGTCGGTTTGCACTTCCGGCTGCTGGTATTGGGTATAGATGCCGCACCCGGTCAGCATACTGCCCAGGCAAACGAGCATTCCTAAATGACTTATATTTTTCTGCATATCAAAATCGTCTTTAGTAGATTAACTATTTCCGCCCGGACCTCAGGCATCCGTATCCTCTTCTCTATGTCGGCGCGGCATCACCTTTTCCTCAATCACCTGGAACACGGCAAACAACACCGGCACCACAAACAGCAGGGCTACCGTACCGACCAGCATTCCTCCTACCGTACCGACACCCAACGAACGGTTTCCGTTGGCTCCGGCTCCCGTAGCGACAATCAGCGGGAACAAACCGATAATCATGGTCAGCGCCGTCATCAGAATCGGACGCAGACGGACTCCGGCAGCCGCCACGGCAGCCTGCACAATGCTCATTCCCTGCCGGCGACGGGCAGAAGCGTATTCGGTCAGCAAGATGGCTGTCTTTGCCAGCAAACCAATCAACATAATCAATCCGGTCTGCATGTAAATGTTGTTCTCCAATCCGAAGCACTTGGCAAACAGGAAGCTTCCCATCAGTCCGAAAGGCACGGCCAGAATCACCACCATCGGGATAAAGAGACTCTCATACAATGAGCACAGAATCAAGTAGATGAACACGATACAGATAATGAAGATAATCACGGTATTTCCCGTACTGCCGGATTCCTCACGCGTAATACCGCTGAACTCATACCCATAGCCGGTAGGCAAAGTCTGCGCTGCCACCTCCTCGATGGCTGCAATGGCATCTCCCGAACTGTATCCGTCGGCCGGCATTCCGTTCACCGGAATGGAAGTGTACATGTTGAACCGTGTCAGCGTTTCTGCCCCGTACACCTTGGTCAGGGTGATGAACTGTCCCACGGGTGCCATGGCCCCGCTTTCGGTCCGTACGAACATGTTGTTGAGCGACTCCTTGTCCAGACGATAATCCTTGCGTGCCTGAATCATGACACGGTACAGCTTGGAGAAACGGTTCAAGTTAGAGGAATAGTTACCACCGATGTATCCGGAAAGCACACTCAACACATCGGACGTGGTGACACCGGCCCGCTGGCACTTCGCGGCATCCACCTCTACCATATACTGCGGGAACTTCGTATCGAAAGTGGTGTAGGCCATGGAAATTTCAGGACGCTTGTTGAGGGCCGCAATGAAATTCTGGGTGTACTTCTGCAAATCGTCCACACTGCCTCCGGCACGGTCCTGCACATACATCTCGAAACCGCTACCCATACCGTATCCCATGATGGTAGGCTGGGCAAAGGCAAAAATCTTGGCCGACTTAATGTCTGCCGTATGCTGATAGATGGCAGAAATCACCGCATTGATATTGTCCTCTGCTTTCTCCCGTTCATCCCAATGCTTCAGCTTGATAATCAGCATTCCTCCCGAAGCGGCCTGTCCGCCCATCATGCTGTAACCTGTCACATTGGAATACGTCTTTATCTGCGGAATCTCACGGATACGCTTGTCAATCATTCCCATCGTCTTGCGGGTCTGTGCCAGACTGCTTCCGGGAGGGATGGTCACATTGACAAAGACCGTACCCATGTCCTCATCCGGCACCAGTCCCGTCTTTGTGGTCCGCATGAAGAAAACCAACAAAGCACAAACTGCCACCAAGGAAACCCAGGCAATCCATTTCCGCCGCAGGAAGAACGAAACGCCATTTTTGTATTTCAGCACCAAGCGGTTGAACGAGGCCTCAAAGGCATGGTGGAAACGGGAAGAAAAGCTCAATTTCTCGCCCGTCGTCTTGTCCATGTGGGGCGTCATAATCAGGGCACACAATGCCGGACTGAGGGTCAAGGCATTGATGGCCGAGATACCCACTGCCACCGCCATGGTCAGACCGAACTGCGTGTAGAACACCCCACTGGTGCCTCCCATGAACGAAGTAGGAATAAATACCGCCATGAATACCAATGAGGTAGTGACAATGGCTGCAGAGATGCCGTCCATGGCAGCCACCGTCGCCTTATAAGGAGAGCGGTAACCTTCGTCAAACTTGGCCTGCACGGCCTCCACCACCACGATGGCATCGTCCACCACCGTACCAATCACCAGTACCAGGGCAAAGAGGGTCAGCAGGTTCAGACTGAATCCGGCCACATAGAGGAAGGCAAACGTACCCACCAGCGACACGATAATAGAGATTGACGGAATGATGGTGGAACGTACACTCTGCAAGAAGAAATAAACCACCAATACCACCAAAATGATGGCTTCAATCAAGGTCTTCACCACCTCATGCACCGACGCATCCAGGAAGTCCTTCGTACTCATCAGGTCGGTCAGCACCAGCCCTTTGGGCAAGTCTTTCGAGATTTCTGCCATCAAAGCATCCACCTCCTTCACAATCTCGTTGGCATTCGAGCCGGCGGTCTGCGAAATCATACACGTAGCACCGGGGTGGCCCGCAATCTGGCTGTTATAGGCATAAGTCTGGGCACCCAGTTCCACTTCGGCCACATCCTTCAGGCGGAGCACTTCACCTGTCGGCAAGGCCTTGAGCACCATGTTGCCAAACTCTTCTGCCGTTTCATACCGACCCCGGTACTTGAGCGTGTATTGAAATGTATTTTCGGAATCCTCGCCCAGCGTACCTGTAGCCGCTTCCACGTTCTGGTCGTCGAGCAAAGCGATGACATCGGCTGGCACCAGCTGATGCTGGGCCATCTTCTGGGGATTCATCCAGATACGCATGGCATAATCCCCTCCCATCACGTTCACATTTCCGACGCCCGTGATACGGGAAAGACGAGGTTCTACGTTAATCTTGAAATAGTTGTTGATAAAATTCTGGTCGTAACTGTCGTCGGGACTGTACAATGCCAGAATCTTCACCATACTGTTCTGGCGTTTTTCCACGGTAACTCCCACTTTGGTTACCTCCGCCGGCAACAGTCCTTCTGCTTCCGACACACGGTTCTTCGTGTTGACGGTCGCCATGTCCGGATCGGTTCCCTGCGCAAAATACACCGTAATGGAAGCCGACCCCGTATTGGTTGCCGTGGAAGTCATATATGTCATGTTCTCTACCCCGTTGATGGCTTCTTCCAGCGGAGCGATGACACTCTTCAGCACCGTTTCTGCATTGGCACCGGTATAAGTGGTAGACACCATGATGGTAGGCGGTGCAATGTCGGGATACTGCTCCATGGGAAGATTGCTCAGACCGATGATTCCCAATATCAGAATCAGCACGGAAATGGCACACGACAAGATAGGCCGGTCGATAAAAGTCTTCAGTTTCATAGCACCCTCCTATTTTTCAGTATGTACGGAAAGAATCTGCGTATTTTCCTGAATCAATCCTGCACCTTCGGCCACAATCACGTCGCCTTCCTGCAAGCCACTCTCTACAATGTATTCCTGTCCGTTGTTCAGCGGGAAGACTGTCACCTGAGCCGATTCGGCTTTGCCTTCCTTGTTCACCTTATACACATACACCTTGTCCTGGATTTCGAAAGTGGCTTCCTGCGGAACCACCAGCACATCGTTCTTGGTATAAGGCAGTACCAGCGTGGCCGTACTTCCATTGCGCAACATGCCTTCCGGATTGGGGAACACAGCCCGCAGACTGATGGCTCCGGTTTCCGTATCGATGGTACCGCTGATGGCATCCACCGTACCCTCATGGGCATACGCCGTACCGTCGCTCAGCAACAACGACACTTTAGGCATGCCCGCCAACGCCTTTTCCACACTGCCATACTGGCGGACCAGCGACAGTATCTGGTTTTCTGTAAGGGAAAAATACACATAAATTTCCTCGTCGTCGGAGACCGTCAGCAGCGGAGTGGTGATGGACGAGTTGACCAAGGCCCCTACTCGATAGGAAGACATGCCTGCCACTCCGTTCACCGGGCTTCGTACTACGGTATAAGAAAGGTCGTTGCGGGCATTGGTCTCGGCTGCCTTGGCCTGTGCCAGACTGGCTTCTGCTTCCAGCAAGGAATTCCGTGCCGTCTGGCGGTCAAAATCAGAAACCACCTTTTCCTTGAAGAGTTCCTCCTTGCTGTCCGAGGTCAGACGGGCCGTAGCTACCGCCGCTTCCGCACTCTTCACATTGGCCGCTGCCGTCTGCAAGGCTGCCTGATAGGGCACCTGGTCGATGACAAAGAGCACCTGCCCTTTCTGCACCTTGGCCCCTTCCTTCACGCAAATGTCGGTAATCGTACCGCTCACCTGCGGACGGATTTCCACACTCTGCCTTCCCTTTACCACCGCCGAGTAGCTGTTGGTGAGAAGACGATTCTCTTTTTTTACGGTCATGGTCTTGTATCCGCCCTCCTGCGAAGTACCGGCCGACTGTGTACAAGCCGTCAGCAGTCCCAGCAAAATCACAAGACACGTTCCGACAAAAACAAATGCTTTTTTCATCTTGTTCTCTTTTTAGTTGATTTGACTCATTCTGTTGTTATAGCAAGTGCAAATTTAGAAGCCTGCTCTACCAAGGCATTTGTCCCAATCCTAAGAACATTTGTCCGAATCCTCTCTTTAGCATTTATTCTGTTTACGATTTCTAAAACATACAAAAAGACTTTCAGACATAGATTTATGTACGTACTTTAGACGCGCAAATACAATACAACCATACAATAAGATGAGAGAATATGCTTTTACCAAATGGCTTCAGCCATTGTCTTCCGAAGGGGAAAAAGAGGAAGGAATGATTTACAACGAGCTGATGGGCCTTTTTCATGTACAAGGCGAAGAGGTTTTCCGGAAGGGTACCATCGACACCCAGCACACGGTTTCCCTGCTCATGCTAAAAGGAGAACTCAGTCTGCAAATGCCCGAGGGGCGCATGGCTATCCAGGCTCCCGCCTACATTGAATTTATCGAACCTCACCAATGGACCGATCTGAAAACCGATGCCCAGTTTGAAGGTCGCCTGCTCATCACCCGCCGGGAACTCTTCCTGCAGGCGGCAGAATGTATCCGACCGAGGGTTACGCCTTACATTTACCGATATGTACAAGCGCCCTTCCTTACGCTAAAGGAAGACGACATCTCCCGTATCGGTGTCCTGTTCGATATCCTGCGGCACACCCTTGCACAGACAGAAAACAATTTTCAGCATGAAATTCTGGAGAACACGCTCCGTTCCCTGGTACTGGAAATCTGGAACATCATTTTCCGTACCTATAAACAGGAAAGCGAAGAAGAGCCCGTCCTCCCATGGGACGATACGCTTCCCCGCTTTCTTTACCTGATGCATACCCACTGCCGCTTTCATCACACCGTGAGATGGTATGCCGACCAGCTCTGTGTGTCACCCGATGCCCTGTCGGCCAAACTGAGAAAGGCCTACCATAAATCGGCCAACCAGCTCATCAATGAAAGCCTGATGGAAGAGGCCAAAATCTGCCTCCTCAATCCAGCCTATACCGTACAGGACGTGGCCGAAAAACTCTGTTTCGCCGACCAGGCCGCATTCAGCAAGTTCTTCAAGCGTCACAGCGGCATGTCGCCCGGCCGGTTCAAGAAACAGTTATAGAAAGACACAACCTGCTCCTTACAGGTTGACTTCCGTCACCACCTGTCCGTCGAAGAGGTTGATCACGCGGTCGGCAAAACCGGCATCGTGCTGCGAGTGTGTCACCATCACGATGGTAGTGCCTTCCTTGTGCAACTCGGTCAGCAGCCCCATCACTTCCCGTCCGTTCTTGGAATCCAGGTTACCGGTAGGTTCGTCGGCCAGAATCAGTTTCGGGCCCGACACTACCGCACGGGCAATGGCCACACGCTGTTGCTGACCGCCCGACAACTGCTGCGGGAAGTGTTTGGCCCGATGCGTAATCCCCATCCGTTCCATGGCTGCCTCCACCTTCCGCTTACGTTCTGCCGAAGGCACTCCCAGATACAGCAAGGGCAGTTCGATGTTCTCATATACGTTCAATTCATCAATCAGATTGAAGCTCTGGAACACGAAGCCAATCACGCCCTTACGCAAGGAGGTACGCTGCGATTCGGTGTAGCTGCCCACTTCCACCCCGTTCAGGTAATACTTTCCGCCAGTGGGGTTGTCCAGCAATCCCAAGATGTTCAGCAAGGTAGATTTTCCACAACCGGAAGGGCCCATAATGGCCACGAACTCCCCTTCTTTTACTTCGATACTTACATTATTCAATGCCCAAGTTTCCACCTCATCCGTGCGGAACACTTTCTGTAAATTTTCTGTCTTAATCATACGCTTAAAATTTAATTGAATCACATTTATTGACTATTTATTATTAATTATCTTGTTTCATACACTCTACCGGATTTACCCGACTCAATATCCAACCTTGCAGACAGACGATAAGCGCTGAAACGCCCCACACCACTAGCAACGGCCACACAAAGATACCGGCCGAAAGCGGGGCACGGTAGGCAAACTGCTCCAGCCAATGCAGCATGAGCCACCCGCCAACGGGCATGGCCACCACATAGGCTACGATAGCATAGAGGCAGAACGGCTTGTTGAGCAGCCAAATGATTTGCCCACGTGTCGCTCCATGTACCTTGCGGATGCTGATTTCACGTATCCGCTGACGGGTGGCGTACCAGGCAATACCAAACAACCCGAAACCTGTCAGCAACAGACCAATGACAGCATAGAACGTCAGGATATGCGACAAGGAAAGCACTTTCTGATTGCGTGCCATAAACTCCTGATGCATGTCCGTGTATCTGAAAGGCTGGTTGGGATTCATCTCATTCCATACCGTCTCTATCTGCCGCAAGGCCTCCTCACGGCTTTCCGGACGAAGACGAAGCTGCAGATAGAATCCTTTCTGCAAGTCACTTGCCGACAGCAGTGTGATGACAAGGGGCGTTACGGCTTCCTCCAGTGAATTGACGGAAAAATCACGCACCACACCACCTATCACAGCCAAGCTGTCTTGTGTTTCCCTTTCGAACTCACGCAAGGCATGTCCGACCACTTCCGTACCCACAGGCACCAACAGCCGGACAAAACTCTCGTTCACCAATACCGGAGAGACCTGACGCTCCAACAAGCGGGAAGGAGATTCTCCACTCAACTGTTCAATGCGCAAGGTACGCAATAAAGTGGAGTCGCCTTCCAAGGTCAGCAGATTGGTACGCACTTCCTTTCCACCGGGACGCTGCACGTTCAACTGACGTATCCAGGCACTGAGTACCGAAGCCTTGGAAAGTGTCATGGATTCAATGCCTTTCACCCGTTTCTCCAGTTCCGCCTTGAAAGGAGCCAACGGAGCTCCAAAGGCATCCCCTATCTCAATGCAGCCTTCGTAACGCGAAGCCCGCTGGCGGGTCAGTTCCATCTGGTTGCGGGCTGTCAGCGTAGCCAGCAACAAACCGATGGAAATCACAAACTGCACCGTTACCAGTACTGCCACAAATCGCTGCTTGCGCCGGCCACTGTAAAGCGTACGGTATTCCGTGAACGACAAGCGTGACAAGCGATAGCTGATATACCAGGCCGGTATTACCGACATCAACAGAATAAACAACAGCAACCACGGCAGCATCTGACTACTGAAGAAGAACGTCATGGTCAACCGCGAACCCAACAAGTCATTAAACAGTGACAAGCAATCGTTCACCAGCAAAATGGACAGCCCGAACGCCAGTACCACCGTCAGGAAAGCATCCCCGAAAAGTTGCAGACGGATATTGCGCAAGGTAGCCCCCATCAATTTCTCCACATGAATCATACGCAGCTGTTGCAGCAAGCGGCTCAAACTCATGTTGGTATAGTTGCAGCAGGCAATGACCAGTATCAGTACGGCTGCCAGCAGACTGATGTAGAGAGTCTGGACAGGTGTCTGACTGACAAAGTCGAGCGTCTGCTGAGAAGCATCGTCGGGAGTCGTGAAACAAATGGCATCCAGCGGGTCCAAGTAATATTTCGTCTGACCGGGCATCAGTGTAGGCACCTTGTCCACATTCAGTTTATCAGCCAAACGAGCAGCATCCGTACCCGGAGTCAGCTTCAGCAGTGTAAGACCACCCCAGAAGAAATCAGGGTCGTGTGCTATCAGCATATCAAACTGCAGAAGTGATTGTTCGCGTTTCTTGAGCACTGCCGCCACTTCGTACGTACGGACCTCTCCAAAGCGGAAATGTGCCTCCACCTGCTTTCCTACCGCTTGTTTCTCTCCGAAAAGGCGACGGGCACAAGCCTCACTCAACGCCACTTTTCCCGGTTGACAAAGTACCTGACTTAAACTACCTTCTTCCGTACAGTAATCAAAAAAGCTCGTCAGGGTCGTATCGGCCGACAACATCTTAAAATCACCTTCCACCTTCTGTTCGTTCACCTTGCAGTAAAGCAAATCCAGTTTCCCTAACCGAAGAAAATCCTCTACCTCGGCATAGTTTTGCTTCAGCTGTGGAGGAATCTCTGCTCCGGCAAAGGCCACTCGTTTCCCCTCCGTCATCGGGTCATCCTGCCGCAGGAAAAACATACGGCCACGGTCCGGATTATGCCCTTCCAACCCATGCTCATGCACAAAGTACGTCACCAGCAAGTTGGTACAGGCCAATCCCAATGCCAGACTGGCTACCGAAACAAGGAAAAACACCTTGTTCCGCCACCAGCTTCGCAAAATCATTTTCAGTGTGACATTCAGTATCATCCATTGTCAATTTTAGTACGTTATTATTCTGTCAGACGGATACCTTCGATATAGTATCCCCCTTCCACGTGCTCGCCTTCCGAAAAGTCAAACCAACGGGTATCTTTCGGCAGCGGAGCAAAATAGAGCGTGAAATCCATTTCTCCGCTATCGGGCATAAACACTTGCTCGTCTATCGCGAAACCTTCACTGCGCAGGAGCGGATAGTTCACCCCCTTGTCCGACATCAAGAAAGTCGCTTTGTCCAGCCGAATCCAATAGTTTGGAATATACCGTGCATGCACGCGAAGCACCGTAGCCGAGTCTGTCAGTTCCACCTGACGGATGGTCAGCACATCCACTTTCTCTGTTTTCTTCCGCGGATGATGCACCAGTTTGTGACCGTCTTTCCATTCGATACGCATCGGCTGTTTGGGAGCCAACATGCCTTTGACTTTCAGCTTCAACAGCCCTTTTCCATATCCACTCCAGCTGTCAACTACCTTTCCCTCCGGAGAAATCAACACAAAATGGGGAATACCTCTGACGCCATAACGGGCATACAATCCATTGGTTTCCTCCAAATCGTTCCAGTTATTCCAAGTCATGGCATGCGCTTTAGAAGCCTCTTCCCATCCTTTCCGGTTCTCAATGCTCAAACTGACCACCTCCAAGCTGTCCTTGTACATCTCGCTGATTTCTTTCAGCTCCGGCTGCGACATCATGCAAGGGCCACATCCCCGGCTCCAGAAATCCAGCAGGACGTATTTTCCGCGAAACTCTGCCAAGTGGTGAACCTTGCCTTCCAAATCATACATATCCGCATCGACAGCTTCCTCGCCCGCCTTGACCACGGTCGGCGAATTTAAAGTCAGGTACACGCTCTTCCCTTCAAAAGTCTCTTTCTGTGCGGCATCCAGACGGTCGTACAACTGCTGCACGTCTTCCTTATACGGATAGTCTTTACGGAACTTCACCGACATCCCCATATGGTACAGTTCATCCATCCAGACGGCATTGACCGGCGACTGTTTCATAAGTGCGATAGTATGCTGCGTAATCTGATCGCTCACCTTATCCGTCAGTTGTTGCAGACTGTCTACCTTTGCACGAGCCTGTTCCTTGTTTCCTCCCTGTGCAGCCGACCTCATCAGCTCAAACTTCTGCATGGACAACCGCTGAAACTCTTCCCATTCCTTGCGGGAAGCCTGCATCAGCTGCTGCTGGAACTGTTGTTCCTTCACATCGCTCTCTACTTTCCAAGAGTAAATATACGGATTTTCTCCCTGTACGAGCAAACGACTTCCGGGATTCACCCACAAGCTGAGCGACATGGGTGGAAAACTCGTCTTGTCATGTGCCATCAAATCATAGCGTTCCAGCCCGTTTCCAGCGGTAGTCAGCTCAAAACGGAATGTGCCGTTCCGCAACGTGTCGGTAGCCGCCATACTCCCTACATTCCCCTCTCGCTTCATCAAACTGAACACGGTTCCGTCGGGAATGTGCTTCAACTGTCCTTCCACCACAAATTTCTCTTGTGCCTGCGCTCCCAATGCACCTAAGAGCAGACAGGCTAATACTTGCTTTCTCATGGTTATTTATTCATTTTAGGTTATTATACTATTATTATATCACTCCCTCTTGATTTCTTCTGCCGGATTCAACCGCATCACCCGGAATATTTGCCAGCATGCAGTCAGTCCCACCAAACAGGCAACTACGACAAACAGACAGACTCCCCAAGCCCAACCGTAAACGGACTGCAAGCCGGAATCGCTCAATGCCTGAATCATGGCAAGCCTCAGCACCGGATAAGTCACCCCGAAAGCTATCAGAAAAATCAAGGCATACCCTCGTGCGAATAGCAAACCGATGTTCCATGGGGAAGCCCCATTTATTTTACGAATGGCCACTTCCTTTCGTCGGGTTTCCGCATCCATCACCACCGATGAATATACGCTCAAAACCACTAGCAAGATACTAATGCCTGCCAGTATTCCCATGGCATATTTCATCATTCCGATGGTAGCTGTGTCTGTTTGCCGGACATCACTGAACTTTCGAATGTGTAACGGCAAGGTCTCCGGAACATACTGGCGACACAAAGCAATCACTCGTTTCGTTACTTTATCTACCTCGCTACCGGATGCTATTTTCAGCAAACAAGTAGTTGCCTGAGAAGAAGGGAAGAATACCGACAAGTTCATCCGTCCATCCAGTATCACCTGCTTATAAAGTTCATGATACACCCCTGCAATCCGGTAACTTCTTCCATCAAGCATCACCGTACCTTCTGCATGTTCAGCCTGTAACAAGCGGGCAAACGCCTCATTGACATATACATACCCTTCCGCTTCTGCATCCATCCGTTTCCCAGCCAGCGGAATATGGAAAAAATCAAAATAAGCCGGATCTCCCTGAGCTACAGCAACCCGTACCTCTGAATGATCTGCCTTCTGATAGGAGGTATAAAGATAGGAAGATAGATTTCCATCTAAAGTTTCATCCCCCAGTGTAACCAAACGTTCAATTTCAGGCAAAGCAGTCAGTTCTGAACGAATCTCATCCCAATGTTGACGAATACGTTCCGTATCCAAAGAAAGAGAAAGGCTCCGTTCCTCTTCTGCCGTAGCCAAAGGAGCATAAGTCTTTCCAAACAGTTCTGTATATGACAAATGCACCACCATCACCGCTCCAAGGAAGAAAATGCACACCGCCAGTTGGACCCCAATCATCAGGGAACGAAAAACATGTTTCCCGCGATTGAACTGAATCTGATGAATCAGACTCACTCTACGCACCCGCCACACCGGAATCAATAACAGAGGAACGCAAAGCAACAAGGTACCCAAATACACCAGTGTATGCAGACCGTAGACAGACGAAGCAGACATCCAGACTATATTCTCCGAAGGCAACCAAGTACGGGCCAGCGGAATTGCCACCTCTCCCATTATCAAAGAAAGGAACCAGGCAATGGTCAGCATGATGAACACTTCAGAAAACAACAACCAGAAGATACCTTTTGAATCGGAGCCCACACATTTACGTAAAGCCAGCTCCCGCTGACGGGCATAAAACATTTGAAATGTAAACTTCAGGAAATTAATCAGTCCCGACAGCAGAATCAAGGAAGAAATGAAGAGCAAGAAAAAACGGGCCAAGTCTATATTCCTGCTTTCCTCCAGTTCTTTTAAAGAAAAGGCCTTCACATGCATCACCTCCTCTCCACGTATCCAATTCATCCCCGCCAAACGCTTTTTCAGCGCTTCCGGAGACACTCCCTGCTCACAAAGAGCATAGACTTGCAGCCACGCTTTCGGTTTCAATGACAAAGGGAACCAACATTCTGTCCTCGGCGAGCCGCCTTTTTCATTTTCGGCCACTACATTCACAATCGAATAATCCGTAATACCGTTGGCGGAAGTCTGAGAAGCAATCCGGACCACCCGACCGACCGGATTGTCACCGCCAGCTATCCTTCGAGCAAAAGCAGCAGACACAATGATTTCATCTTCTCTTTCCGGCAAGCGGGCCCCATAAAGCAAAGGTAATTTCCAAAACAGAAAAGCTGAAGGATTTGCCGTTTTATAAGTCACCTGATACGGGGTTTCATTCCCATCTATTCCTACCACCTCCACGTCTATATGGGCCTCATAGGAAAAGGCTGAGATAGAATCCAGCATACCTGTAACCTGGCTTTCCAGCCTCCGGACATCTTCTTCATAGAAAGGAATATCACCGGCAAAATCCTTTTTACTAATATTCAGTTGCATAGCCCGTTCGCCTCCTATATAATCAGCCTTTTCACTCATTACGCTTACAAAACGAATCATAAGCGAAAAAGCCAAGACGCCTACCGCCAGACACAAAGCCGAGACTATATGCTGAAACTTATATTTCCACAAATTGCGGAAAGCCACTTTCAAATAATGTGCAACCATTTTTTTATATCTCTTAAAGCTACATAACCATGTTATCTCATCACTCCCTCTTGATTTCTTCTGCCGGATTCACCCGGGACACCTGCCAAATGCGGAAAGCTATCGTGAGGGCGACGAACAAGGAGACACTCAGGAAGAGGCAAAAATAGAAAGCCACCCCATGCCGGAAGAACACTGTGTACAAGGTACTAAACTGCCTCAACAAGAATTCAACCAGCGCAAATCCCCACACAGCCGTCACCGTCAGTAAAGTCACATAAAGCCGGGCAAACAGCCAGATTATCTGACACATTCCGGCACCGTTAATTTTTCGGATAGCCATCTCCTTCCGCCGATATTCCGTGTCGATGGTCACGGCTGAATACACGCCCAACAACGAAATCACCAGCACCACTACCGAAAAGAACAATACAATTCCGCGGAGCTTGAACTCAAGCGCCTGTGACTCACGGATGTCGTCCATGAACGTGCTGACCTTCACTTCCACACTTTCCGGCAACGTTTTTTTCAGTATCTTCCGGACCTCTTGAGATACGGTTTCCGTCTGCCCCTCCTTACATTTCACATAACAATGCCCACAGTAATCGTCGAACCCGCTCAGAAGGAATATAAATCCTTCACTATCATAATACACACTGGACACAAATGTCTGGCACACTCCTTTAACCGTGTAGGCATCTCCGTCATAATTATAAAGCGGTTTCCCCATGATGTCCTTTCCGAGACGACGAGACAAAGCCTCGTCTATCACCAAATCGGACGATTCACGCAGCGTATGTCCCGACCGCATCGGAATGTGCATGAAACGAAAGAAACCGGGAGTTACACGCATCACATTTACATCCACATAACTGTCTTTATTGTCTTTCTCCGTATACATACCCGAACCGGAAACGCCTCCCAAATAAGTGATGTCGGCCGGAAGTACCTCTTCGACTCCCGACAAGTTTTTAAACTGATGTATCAGATCCTGCTTCTGCACGGTATTCATAAAAGAAAAATCCATCGGAATGCTCAAAATCTGCTTTTTCTCCTCCAAGCTCAATGTCCCGAACAAGGTACGTCCCGTTTTATCCGATTGCAGATAAAGTGCCGCTGCCAGTGAGATAAAGACCCAACAGATGAACAACTGCGCTCCCAACAACAGATTCCGCAGCCGTCTCTTTCCTCCCCGGTGTACACCGCCCGATACCCCCGCATGCACCTGCGTGCGACGTACCTTCCACACGACTATTCCACACACCCAAGCACATACTCCCAACAGGCCAGCCAGATACTCAAAGCACTGTACCATCAGCAGAGAAGCGTCAAACTGCAAAGACAAACCGGCCATTTCCAGTCTCAACCAGGGAGCCATCACCTCGATGCAGACACCAGTCAACAAGCCGGCCAGCAAAACCAACAAGGCAGACTGTGTGAACAGTTGGACGAAAAGACTGCCTCCGGATGCTCCCGCCATTCTCCGGATACTGAATTCACGCATACGAGTAAGAAAAGACCCCACGAGCAGATGAAAGAAATTGAGCAAGGCCACCAGCAAAATCAATACCCCGGCTACCATCGTAGTCCATACCATCGTACGAAGCAGTCCCCCATTCCAGCCCCTATCTCCCATCGGATGAGCTTCCACCGCAAAGCTTGTATCATGCATCCGATGCGTCTGTTTGCTGCGATAAAACCACTCATTGAGTTGCTCCGGAGTAAAACCTTTACGCAGCAACGCATACGTAAAGGAACTGATAATGGCATAACGGGCATCATTCTGGATGATTCCTTCCGAATCGTTGAGGGAAAACATATCCAGATGCTCCATAAAAGCAATACTGTTGTTCTCTGGAATATCCTCAATCACTGCCTGAATGGTATAAACTGTTCCCCCGGTACGTGGAGTAGAATCCGGCGAAGTGTACAACCGGCGCATCAGTACCAGCTGTTTTCCTACCGCCTGGCGAATATCCCCATATACCCGGCGTGCCATGCTCTCACTCACGACCAATGAATTTGGCATCATCTTGCTCACTTCAGCCGAACCGCACAAAATTTGAGGAGTCAATACTTGAAAAAAGGAAGAATCCGTCTCTGCCACGAAAAAGGTATAAGGTAACTGCTTCCCGTCGGGCATCTCCACGTTGAAAGGCCGTTCTATCGGTGAATAATCCACCACACATAATGCCTCAATCCCATCCGGCTTTTGAAGACGCAGTTCC
The DNA here is from genome assembly GCF_025993685.1 of Bacteroides mediterraneensis. NCBI lineage: Bacteria > Pseudomonadati > Bacteroidota > Bacteroidia > Bacteroidales > Bacteroidaceae > Bacteroides > Bacteroides mediterraneensis. The sequence goes on from NZ_DAJPEN010000001.1 coordinate 2,189,740, forward strand.
TCGGCCAACGTCGCAGGAGTATAATTCAACACCTTCCCTTCTTTCATGTCACGAATATTGAGTTCGGCAATCCGTTCATAGTTTGCAAAACAATGATTCATGCTGAAAGCATAACGAACCACGTAGAGACAAATGCTGAAACACAGCAAGGCCACCCCTACTCCGACCAACGCAATCAGATGCTGTGTCTTATATTTCCACAAATTGCGGAAAGCTACTTTCAAATAATGTGCAATCATCATAAATTCATTCTTTTATTATTCACTTTTCATTACTTCACTCGGATTGATGCGGGAAGCCTTGTGCACCTGCCAGAGCAACGTAGCCACGGAAATCACCGCTACTATCAGGAAGGCTGTCAGGAACAGGCCGACCGTCACCGGAGCCTTCACCACCAAATCGGCGGTATAGTAGTGGATGGCCAGCCAAGCCAACGGAACTGCCACCACGGCTGCCAGCAACAGCATCCCCACGTAACGGCGGAGCAACAGCACATACAGGTCTTTCAGCATGGCACCGTTCACCTTGCGGATGGCAATCTCCCGGTAACGCTGGCGGATGTCGAACAAGGAAATGCCGAACAACCCCAGACAGGAAATGACAATGGCGATAAAGGCAAAGGCCGAATAAATGGTAGCCACCTGCCGATCGGATTTATACAACTTCTGCACATCGTCCTTCAGTAACGAATACTGAAAATTCTCCGTACCATACACTTCCTTTTCCAACTTCCGCAGATAATCTATCACCTGAGGAATCCGACCCGGCTGACACGCAATATGATACACATCTCCCTGCATAGTAGGAAAAACCATGAAAAGCATGGGGCGTATCCCCTTGGATATATGTCCGCTATAATAATCCTCTATCACCCCCACAATCGGTCGGGCCGGAAAGTCAGGCGCCGCCTCTTTCATACGAAGGTCCAACACGGTAGCTCCCTCCAAAGAGGTGTATCCCAATGCCTGCATAGCAGCCCGATTCACCACATAGCCATCCTCCTCGACAGGCAATCTTCCTTCCACAAGCTTCAGGTTGAACAAGGTAAAGAATTCAGGAGTGGCAAAATTCTGATTCAATGAAACGGTTTCCCCCTTCACATTCTGAAACTCCGCCGTATAGTCGAAATCCAGAATGGAATACACATCCGCCGTCCAACATGAAATGTCCGGACATTTGCTCAATGCCTCATCAATCTGCGCAATCCGCTGCTTCCGGGCCTGTATCGATTCATCGGTATAAGAAGCATAATCCGTTGATTCATATATAAGGTTGGCCTGAATCACGTTTTCCATCCGAAATCCCGGTGGAGTATTCAACAGCAAGTTGAGATGACGATGAAAAAACAAGGCAAGGACAACCAGTACAATGGTTACGGTATATTGCACGAACAGGAATCCCTGACGCAAACGTATGGATTTCCGGTCATTCCCCGAACGAACCAATGACATACTTAACGGAGCCTTTCCACACCGGAGTGCAGTTACCAACGATATCAGCAGCGGCAACCACACCACCAAAGCCAATGATACCCATACGTCAAACGCCCCGACAGCAAACTCTGTATCAAAGACACGATTGACAAAAGGCTGAGCAAGTTCCACCACCGTCCAAGCTAACAGCAACGACAATGCCGACAACACCAGATTCTCCCAATACATCAATAGAAAAAGTGAACGGAAACCTGCTCCCCATACCCGATGAATCAGGTAAATCCGTAACCGCTTGCCCATCAGCACCGCATACAAATTGAGGTAATTAAGCAGACCGATAAAGAATATAAAGATACACATGGCCGACAAGACATACAACTGAGCACGGTTGCCCGACACACACATCGTAGGAGAAGTGCGGTACAACAAACGGGACTCCCAATACACATCCTTCAACGACAGAAGGGAGAAAGTGTACATGCTGCCGTCTCCCACCCGTGTAGGACGCAACGTCTTGCCTGCCTCATTCAATTTCTGAATATCCGCTCCCGGTACAAAACGGACAAACTCCATGGGCATTCTCTCCCAAAGTGCTCCCGGCATTTCGGAAAGAATGGCATCCACCAACAAAAAACTTTTATTCTTCGGCGTGGCAAAAATACCGGATATGGTCACTGATTTCCCGGTAGACAAGACAAAGGTTTCTCCAATGGGATTCTGCTTGCCAAACAACTTATGCGCCAAGTGCTCACTCAGCAAAGCCATCCCAGGCTTTGAAAGGGAACTCTCTCCTTGCAAGAGCTGATAATGGAACAGTTTCAAGAAAGTCGTATCAGCCACTATCATATTTACCTGGAAACGATTATCTTTGTAACGTATCATGTCATGATCCAGCAGTGTGACCCGTGAACGTTGCATGACCAGTGAAGGGTCTACAGCCAGCGTATCGCCATTCAATGTGGAAGAGACCAATGCATCGTTCTCACCAATCTGACAACGAGACACATATACATTTTCCCGGTCCACACAATGGGTATCAACCGTCAGTTCCCGATGGATATATCGAAGTAAAATAATACAGCAGGCCAGACTGAAAGCCAGCCCCAACAGATTAATCAGTGTGTACGTCCGTGCACGAAGCAGGAAACGTAATGCATAGCGTAGTGTGTTCATATAAATTTGTTTCTTTTTTATTATTCACTTTTCATTACTTCACTCGGATTAATGCGGGAGGCTTTGTGCACCTGCCAGAACAGCGTGAGGACTGACAATACCATCACCACCAGGAAGGGTATCAGGAACAAGCCGACAGTGACTGGAGCTTTTTCCACAAAAGTGGCTGTGTAATGCCGAATCACCAGCCAGGCCACAGGAGCCGCTACCACAAAAGCAAGCAACTGAACCAAAAGATACCTGCGTCCCAACAAAAGATACAAATCGCGGCGTGTAGCCCCATTTACTTTCCGAATGGCGATTTCCCGATAACGGCGACGAATCTCAAACAAGGAAATGCCCAACAAGCCCAAGCAGGAAACCCAAATAGCCATGTACGAGAACAAGGTATAAATATCGGACGTCCGTTCATCGTCCTTATACATTTCTGCCACTTTATCGTCCATCCACTGATAAGTAAAATCATCCGTGTGATACACTTCCTGCTCTATCTTTTTCAAGTATGGCACAAGCTCTTTCTCTCTGCCGGGTACCGCTTTTATCAATGCAGCCCCCAATGAATTGGAGGAAATGACCAGCAGCATCGGAGGAACACCGTCGGTAAGCCGTTGCGGAAAGAAATCTTTTACCACCGCATTTACCGGCATCATGGACGTGCCGTATTCCACCACCTTTCCTTGCACCATGGCTATCCATAATGGCGAGACACTCCGCACAGCCGCTTTTTCCACGGCGTCATACCCCAAAGTCTTCATGGCTGTCTCATTCAAAGCAATCTGATAATGCTCATACGAATCAATGTCACCTATCTGTCCCTCCTTCACTTTCAATCCGAACATCTTCATGAAATCCGTGGAAGTAAACATGACGTACAAAGGAAACTTCTCTCCTTTGTCATTGATTATATCTGTAAAATAACCACGCAGAAAGTCCCGGGGTGAAGTCATCCAGCTTTCTATGAAAGGACACTCATCCAGTTTCTGATTAATCGCCTCCCGACAGGCCCATTGCCTTTGCTGTTGCTCGGATGTAAGGCTTTCGTAAGCACTGTATCTATTCTCCCGATACAAGTCGGCAGACAAAATTCCCTGTGTAGTATAACCATGAGAAGTATGCATCAGAAAATCAAAGTGGTGCTGGAAGTAGAAGGCAAGTATCATCAGCAGCAGGGTAATGGCATACTGTATAAACAAAAAGACCTGACGATAGACCGACTTGCTTTTTCCGTCCTGATAGAAGCGCATGCAACTGACTGGATTCTTCAGTCCGTAGCGTACATAAAAAACGAAAGAGGCCAACAAAGGCAACACAACCAACAGACTCCCCGTCAGTACCCAGTCAAAAAAGGTACCCGGTACCGATTCTCCAAACAGGTGGGTGATATAGCGGGAAGAAAGTTCTATGATTCCCCAAGCCAGCAAGATTGCCCCAGCCATCAGCAACAGATTTTCCAGGTACATCTCAACAAAAAGCCTTCCACGGGAAATGCCAAACACTTTCTTCAGGCCGTACATCCTTGTACGCTTCAACATGGTGACGGAATACAAATTGACGAAACTCAAAATACCAATCAAAAACAAGAAGATGTCCACACCCGACAAAATATACACATAATTCCGGTTGCCAAACTGAAAGATACGATTGTATTTGTCGGCTATGGAAGATTCGAAATAAAAATCTTTCCAGCCTATGTATCTATACCGGCACAAAGCACGCTCATCATAAGGATACTTCCGATACACATTCGTTTGCTTGTTTATTTCCTCCAGGTTCAGATGCGGATCCACCCTCATCAATTCGGTATTCAGCTTGCCCCAGTCAGGCTTCAGTTGACGCGATACCAACAAATCAAAGTTCCATGTAGTCTTGCAGACTGGTTCTTTCAACACTCCTGTCACCGTCAGCGTCCACTTACCGTACATCAGTTTTTTCCCGATGGGTGATTCCTTTCCAAAAAGCCTGCGGGCATACTTCTCGGTCAGAATCGCCACATCCGGACGAGACAAAGCCAGACTTCCTTCCACCACCTGATAAGAAAAGAAATGAAAGAATGTGGAATCTACTGCAAGCAAATCCGACTGGAAAGCCCGGTCACCGGAAAAAATGGAAGCGTTCTCCTCCTCCACTACCCGGCACTGTTCACGTATCCATTTCCGGTCAAGCGCAAAAACTCCGTCACTTTGCTGCACCGGATTCTCCCCAGGATATACCGTTCCATTAATGTCCCGAAGCGGCACCACAATGGTTGACAGATCCTGTCCATGCACATCGACCGTCAGTTCCCGATGGATGTATCGGAGCAGAATGAGGCAGCAGGCCAGACTGAAAGCCAGCCCCAACAGATTAATCAGGGTGTACGTCCGTGCACGAAGCAGGAAACGTAAGGCATAGCGTAGTGTGTTCATATTGTTTTCTTTTCTTATTTCTATATCATTCTTTTATATCATTCACTCTTTATCACCTCTGCCGGATTCTCATTTGCCGTTTTCCAAATGCGATGCCCGATACAAGCCACTACACAAAGAGCAACGCCGACAAAAATCAGCAGAAATGGAAGGAATCCGATTTCCACCTGACGGTCATAGTGCTCTATCCAACGTCTCATCACCCACCAGGCAGCAGGGAAGGCAATCAGCGAAGAAACGACCAACAGCAAAGCATATTCCCTGAAAAACAGCATAAGAATATTCCTCACCGTGGCTCCGTTTACCTTGCGGATAGCTATCTCCTTGCGGCGCCGCTCGCAAGCTAATGTCACCAGCGAGTAGATACCAAATATCGAAATGAAGATACACACCAGCGATGAGAACCCAAGCAATGACGACAAGGCATCTTCCGACTTCAGATAATCGTTGTAACGTTCTTCTTCACTATAGAGAAAGAGCTTACGGTCGGGCAGCTCGGCACGCTGCATCTCTTCAATGCAACGGCGACATTCGTCCCACGTTCCCGGACGGTATTTGAAAAGAACAAAACAGCGGGCGTGCATCCACTTTACCTGATCGGTGTTGACAAACATCGTGTAGGGAAGTTTCTCAGTAGGCGATTTATAAGCACAGTCTTTCACCACCCCGATAACGGTCATCGGCTCTGTCTTGCGATCAACAAAAAACAGCTGCTTGCCTACAGCTTCTTCAGGAGTCCAACCCATCCGGCGGGCCGTACTTTCCAGAATGTTCACCTGCCGATAATCCGACTTTTCCGACACCCATTCGCCTGCCAACAGCTGCATACCGTAAAAACGGAAGAAGTCTTCACCAGCCAACACTTCATCAAAAGACAAAGGCTCCTTCAAACGGCCTTCCATACCTGTTCCTCCATCTATCAAGGACGATGAATAAGCTCCCATACCCAACAACGGCCAGTAAACCGGACGTACCACCTCCGTCACCATCGGCAAGGTCTTGATTTTCTCGGCCCATACGTTCATGTCCACATTCATCCAAATGCTGACGGCTGCCCGTCCGCGATAGTCCATGCCTGTATCCACATTCCGCAAATGGTGCAGTTGCAGCTGCATGGCCACCGCACAGAAGATGAAAGCCATACAGACCGTCAGCTGGAGAATGACACTTCCTTTCCGCCAAGCGATACCCGAAAGCGCATTGCCCGTATGCATATTTCCATGCAATGACCGCTTCTGAAACAGCCATACCCACAGCACCACGATGACCATCATGACGACCGATACCGACAGGATGTAGAACAAGATTGAACGGTAGTTCGAAAAGTCAGCATCCTGAATCAGCGCATACCGGAGAAAGACCGGCATCAGCAACTCTACCAATACCATCCCCACGACCAAGGCCGCCAGAATTGTCAACAGAAAATCAGTACAAAGCAGGATAACCAACGAACGCAGTCCTGCCCCGCAAACCTGCCGCAACACCATTTCTCTTCGGCGCGTACGGAAACGGTCGATATAAATCGTCAGGTAATTGATAAAGGCACAAACGATAATAAGTCCGCCCACCACAGCAAACCAGGTGATATAACGGAACTGCACTGTCTGGTTGTTTTTAAGGATGAAACCTTCCGTAGCACGAAGGCCCGTCAGCGGTTCCAGGTAGAAACGTGTCAGTCCCGTGTTCTCCTGAAACCTGCTTTTGGTCAGTTCTTCGGGGAAGTGGGCATTCATCTTCTCCAGCAATCGGGAGACATCCGTACCTGGCTTCACTTTGACAAGTGTCCGGTAGGTGTAATCGTCCCAGCCTGTCCGTCCGCTTCCGTTACCCAGAAAAGCGTAGGGGAAATTAGTGTGCGCTCCCCAGTCGCTCACTACAGCGCCAATGGTATATTCCTTGTTCCAGTTGGCATTGGTCACGGTTTGGCCAATCACATCCGTAGTGCCAAACAGCTGTTTTGCGGTCTTCTCCGTAATGGCAATACGGCTATCTGTGGAACCGGCACGAAGAAAACTGTCATCCCCCTCCAAGGTACGGAAGTCCAGCATCCGCAAGGCGGTAGTATCGGGCAGAAGCATGGGCAACTCCAGCATCCGGTTGTCTTTCATCACAAAAAAAGTTTCTGCCTCAAACAAACAGTAATCTTCAATTTCCGAATAATGTTCCTTCAGGTAACGTCCCAAGGCATAAGGCGTGAAGCTCGCGGAAGACCCGCCGAAACTATCGTCATTCACTCCAACCAGATACAGACGGTCTGCATCACGATGAAACGTATCGTACGTCATCTCATAATGTATCCAGAAGGCAGAAAGGGCAAAGCATGCCAAGCCCACGGCCAGTCCTAAGATACTGACCACACTCTGCATACGGTATTTCAGCAAGTTACGCCAGGCTATTTTCAGGTAATGTAACCACATAGTCTTTCTATTTATTCAGTTTATATTCATGTTTCATTACTTCACGCAGATTGATACGAGAGGCTTTGTTCACCTGCCAGCACAATGTGATAACTGACAATAGACTATCACTCTCTCTTTATCACCTCTGCCGGATTCTCCTTTGCTACCCGCCAGATACGCCAGCTGATGCAAAGGGCTATCACCAGCGCCATGCAAAGGAAAATGACCATATAAAGCCACCACGACAAAGGAATCTGTTCTACATAATTCTCCAGCCATTGCTTCATCAGTATGTAACCCACCGGAAAAGCGATGGCAGAAGCAATGCCCAACAGCCACAGATATTCGCGTGCAAAGAGTCCTAAAATATCTTTTACCCGTGCCCCATTTATCTTACGGATAGCCATCTCCTTGCGACGGCGTTCACAGTTCAAGGTAACCATCGAGAAAATCCCGAAAGCAGACATCAGAATGCAGACCGTGGAAACAAAAGCGAGCAAACGCATCAGCAGATTTTCAGACTTAAGATAAGTATCATATTCATCCATCACATTTACCAGGTTATATTTCACTTCGGGATAGTCGCTGGCAAAAAGGCTGTCTACCCGATGACGAAGTTCGGGCCAACTTCCTTCGTGATATTTTATCAGAATATGATTTCCGTTCATCCAGCCAGATCTCTTCACATAAAGTGTAGGCTGTACTGGAACGGTAGGGGCTGTAATATGAAAATCACGCACTACCCCGACTACAGTAGACTTCTCCTTCTGTTCCTGACTATAGGTTATGACCATCCCCACAGGATGGGTTACCCCCATAGCCCGGACAGCCGATTCATTCAGCATTACCTGATTGTCTCCACCATCCTGCCGAATAAATTGACCAGTTGCCAGCTGAATATCATAGAACGCTGCCAACGTATCGTCCATACAAGCCATACGTATATCCTGCATTTTCCAGTCAGATGGCTTTCCATCCCAATCCATGGTGACAGTTCCCCGGGCTCCTTCGGGCAGAAGTCCCCAATAGCCGGTAAGCACCTGACGGACAAAAGGCATCTGTCGCACATGTTCTACGATTTCATCCTTTGAGGTGTCAGGATAGACAAAGGTGAAGGCCGCAAGATTATGACGCTCCCAACCCAAATCAGTCTGTCGCAGATAATTCAATTGTCTCATCAATACCACTGTGCTGAATATGGCCAGCAGACTGATGAAAAGCTGTATTCCTACCATCACCTTCATTTGCCGTCCCGACTTTCTGCGTTCCGGACGCAAGGAAGAATAACGGAAAACAAAAGGCAACAACAGCAGCAGCGAAAGCAGCAGCACAATCAGGAAGTACAGCAGTGAACCTCCGTACACATTGCCTTCCACTCCCGAAAGCCGCTGGAACAAAGGATGCAGCAACTCCACCAGTACGAAACCGAAAAAACCTGACAACAGAATAAGCAACGAGTACTCGGTAGTGAGCATGGCAAACAGTCCCCTGCCGGAAGACCCGCATGCGCGTCGCAACGCCAGTTCACGACGACGGATTTCCATTCGCGAAAGGAAAAGGGCAAGATGATTGAACAACGAACAGAGAATAACCAGCCCTCCAGCTGCCGCAAATAGTCTCAGATAGAAAAAGCTAACGAGACGATCTTTGTTGAACGAGGCTTGACGGACTTCAGAAAGAGGCATCAGGCGGAGTCGGCCAATCGCTTTGCTATTCAAATCATCCACTTTCCCGGCATAGGCACGGAACTTCTCTTCCATCGACTGAGGAGAAACACCCGGAGCAAGACGGACCACCACCTCAAATCCTCCGTTGTCCCATGCATCCTGCCATCTACGGAAATAACTTCCTTCATGAATAAAATCAAACGAAAAGTTACTGTGAGACAAATCACTTACCACGGCACAAACGGTAGATTCCTTATCATTACAGGTTACGGTGCGGCCCAGCACTTCCGTTGTACCAAACAGCTTCCGGGCCACCCGTTCTGTCAGGGCAACCTTTTCATCGGAATAAAAGAAATCATAAGTACCCGTCAGCACACGAACACCAAACATATCCATAAAACAGGAATCCAACATCATACCAACGGCCTCCAAAGCAGGCTGATCTTCCAATCTCAACTCAGCTGGCGAATAGCGGGTAAAGGCACAAGCCGCCTCTATTTCGGGAAATTCTTTCTTCAACAGCGTGGAGACTGGATAAGGCACGTGCGGTGATATACCTCCAGCCTCTATGGAAGTTTCAGTATAAATCAGGTACATGCGGTTGGCGGCATCGTAACGGCTGTCGAAAGAAGATTCGTAACGCATCCAAAGATTGGCAAATGCGAAACATGCAAACCCCACCGCCAGACCTATGACATTGACCACAGTCTGCATACGGTATTTCAGCAAGTTACGCCAGGCTATTTTCAGGTAATGTGCAATCATATCTTTTTCACTCATTCGTGTCAACAATTATAAAATCAGGTATTTTTAATACCACATTATATCGCCTTCAATTTCCAATCAAAAATTGAATCGGTTTCGGAAACCTTCTCCTTATTCTCCACCTTCATGAGAAATTCCAACGCATGGTTATGCCCTTGGGCGGAAGCCTGTTGGAACAAATGTTTTGCCTTGGCATAATCCTTCCCAACACCTTTTCCGAAATAGTACATCAATCCCAGATTGAACTGCGCCGCGGGAGAATTCAATTCGGCCGCCCTTGAAAGAAGTTCAGCTCCTTTCGATAAATCTTTGGGGTATCCATGCCCTTCTATATGAAACACAGCCAGATTAAACAATGCGAAGACATTGTCTCTTGAAGCAGATTTTTCAAACCAGTATATGGCATCGCCCACGCTGGTTGAGGTTCCGTAACCGAAAGTGTACATATAGCCCAGATTGTTCATTGCGTCCGTATTATTATACGCAGCAGCCCTTTTATACAACTTGAACGCTTCCGAATAGCTCTTGGTGACTCCCCAGCCATGCCTGTAAAGGCTGCCTAATCCCACTTGCGCCTGGGAGTGTCCTTGTAAAGCAGCCAGACTGAGATATTTTCTGGCTTTAGAATAGTCGATGTCGGTTCCTATGCCATACGCATACATATAGCCCAGATTGTTCTGAGAATCCGCATTGCCGTTATCTGCCGATTTCAGGAATAATTTCATGGCCTTTTTGTAATTCCTTACCCCTGTCTTCCCCTGATAATATATGTCACCTAAAATAAACTGGCAACGCTTTGCACTGTCAATTCTTGCCAGTTTTGAGTACAGTGTCGCGGCTTCGTCATATTTCTTCTGTCTGTACAAACTGTCTGCCTGCATGTAAAGCGTCTGGACATCTCCCAAAAACCAGGTATATATAGTATTACGTTTTTTAAGCCCCAGTACAATCATTGCCAACAAAAGACAGATTCCCAAAGCAATAGTTATGTGTTTTATTTTCCCTTTCATAAATCAATAATTATATTCTACTATAGGGTACTCCGGAGAGTCACTGTTTCCAATATTTACAATTAATTCCCAACCTTCTGTAATTCTTCACTTTAATCGTTTTCAGTACTTCCCTGTCAGTACTTCAGTACTCCCTTGAAAGTACTCCAGTACTTCTTAGGCAGTACTCCGGTACTTTCGGGGAAGTACTGGAAGCATCTGGTTCCTTCATTTAAACACCAGCTCTTCCGCGTCGCCAAAGTTATCATATCCTGTGGTAATCACCCAATCGCCGGGCTGCAAACCTTCGGTGATTTCGTATTGCAGGGGGTTCTGGCGCCCGATGACCACCGGAACCTTTCTCGCCCGGGTCTTGTCGGCATTGAGTTTGTAAATCCACTGACCGCCGGTCTGCGAATAGAAATTACCGCGTGGAATCACCAAAGCTTGTTCCGGTTGTCCTAACTCAATCTGTACCCGGAAGCTTTTTCCCAGACGGACATTCTCGGGCATTTCTCCCGTAAAGACCAAGTCCACATCAAAGGTGCGGTCTTTCACCTCCGGCACCACCTTACTCACTTTCAAGGCATAGCGTTTTCCCTGATAAGTCACGGACGCCGGCAAGCCTACCGTCACCCGGTCTACGTAGTATTCGCTCAGGGAAGCATGCACCTTGAACTGCGACATGACCTTCACTTCTGCCAGATTCTCTCCGGCTGCCACCTGCTGCCCTAATGTGACCTTCACAAAACTAAGCTGCCCATCCGACGGCGCACGTACCACCAGCTCTTCCATCCGCTCCAAGGAACGCTCCAGCTTCTTCTGTTCCCGTTCCCGGTCGTTGCGCAACAGTTCCCTGCGGATGACCGTCATGGCCGAATCGCTCTGCAGGCTCTGCATCTTCAGCTGGGTGGAGGCCGTCTTGTAACGGAACTCATCTTCCGACACCTCCAGCTGCGCTTTGCTACGGATGCCCATGCGGTATTCTTCCTGCTCCAGGGCAAAGCTTTTCCGTATCTTGTTCAGTTCGTAAGCAGCCTCCAGAGTCTGCTGTTTCAGGGTCAGACTTTTCTGTTCCATCTCAAGGGATTTCTCCTGATAAGAGATGCGCTGCTTTTCCCATTCATCCCGCTGGTCGTCTATCTCACGCAACAGGTTGGGATTGGTCAAGACCAAAATAGTGTCTCCCTGCTGCAGCAAACTGCCCTCTTCGGCCACGATACGCTCTACATTACCCGACTCGCGGGCATTGACCATCAAGGTCAGGATGGGATGCACCACTCCTTCCACGTCCACGTATTCACGGAAAGGGGCCTGCTTCACCTCGGCCAGTTGCACGGAGTCTGCATCAATACGTAAGCGCTGCGGACCGGAGGCCAGTATAATCACATAAATCAGTCCGGCCAGCAGAAGTACGCCGCCTGCCAGATAAAAACGATAGCGCACGTACCAGGGTTTCTTTTTCAATTGTATATCCATAATCGGTTTGTGTTATATTTCAGGTAAAGTTTCAGTCAGCGGACAATTCCGGTAAAAATCATATTGCGTCAGGCTGCGGAGTCCGTAATACAGCATCCAGTAGGTTTTCAGGGCCTCGATATAATTGCGCCGGGAGGTGTCTTTCTCGGTGGTGGCTGCATTCAAATCGAGCACCGACGATTTGCCCATCAGGTAAAGGCGGAGGGCCACTTCATACCGCCGACGGGCTGTTTCATCGGTACGGGAAGCGACTTCCACCTGCCGCGCCTGAAGATTGAACTGCCGCACCATCTGCCGCACGTTCAGTTCAAAGTCGTTCATACCCTGCTCCACCTGCGTCTTGACCAGTTCAATGTTCGATTTGGCCACACGTACCTTTCCTTTTCCTCTTCCCCAGTCCAATATCGGAATCACTACGGACAGGCTCACGTATTGCTGGTCGAGGGGATTACGATAAGAATCCCGAAGCCGGTCGGCCGTCTGCGAAAGCCCGAACTGGAGATACAAATCTGCCTTCAATCCCCGGCTCGCACGGGCGGAAGCCAACTGGCTGCGACTTTCCAACTGTCTCCGCCGGTAGGTCTCGATTTCCGGACTGTGCAGATGAGCCTGTTCCAGTGCCTTGTCCAAAGGCACTTCAAAAGCCGGCACACTGTCGTGTGGAATCACCTCTATCTCTTCTTCCTCCCGGATACCCAAGAAAGAACGGAAGGTAAGCATCGCGTCTTCCACACTGATACGGGCTTTCATCAGGTTGGTCTCCTCGGTCAATTTGTTCACCTCCAGCTGCAACATCTCGTTCTCCGTAATGTTGCCGATGCGATACCGCCCGCGGGCATAGCGATACAAGGTATCGGCAGACGCATAGTTGGCACGGGCAATCTCCATATCGGACTGGGCAGCGGCTAACGCGAAAAACAGTTCACAGGTTTTCGAAGCAATCAGCTCCAGCGTCTCGCTATAGGTTTTCTTGGCTTCCTGAAAACGGACCGGTTCAATGCGGCGGTTCCACTTCAACGAATTATAGCCAAAGAGCGACTGCTGGTAACCTATCGTGAAAGGCTGGGTGTTATAAGCCGTACTTTTCTCACCCAGTTCATCCATGCGCTGGGCAGCAGTCTGCATGAAAAAGCTACCTCCCGTAAACCAGACGTTCTGGCTGACGGAAAGCGTCAGGTCGGTAGCCAACTGGTTCTGGCGGAGAAACAGTTCCGTACCATCGGGCTGGGTTACCTTGTTAATCTGTCGGTTCAGATAAGGAGATGCCGACAAACTCACTTCAGGCAGATAGTCTGCCCGAAACGAACGGTAGCTCCAGTACGCCGCCCGGTAGGTATGCCGGGCAGCTTCAGCCTCCGGAGAACTGGCCTGTGCCATCCGGATGGCCTCTTGCAGTGTCAGCTTCTCGCCCCACACGGTTTGTCCACAGAAAAGCAGACAAGCCATAAGTAATCCTATTTTGTGTTCCATCTTCATACGCATAGTTATCTGCTTTTTTAGTTCCAAAAACCGTGCCATACGGATAACACATTGGTTATACGAGAAATAGCAAAATTCAGCAACTCCAGTTTGCGTGCGCATCCGCACAAAAAGCGTGCGAAAGTGCACATACAGCACAAGCAAAAAAGCATTATCTTTGCGAAAGACACCTTGATATTGTATGGAAGAAAAAGGAAAAATACTCATCATTGACGACAACGAAGACGTGCTCTTCGCGTTAAACCTGCTCTTAGAGCCTTATATGGAACAGATACGGGTCACCACGCAACCTTTCCGGATTACTCATTTCATGACGACTTTCCACCCCGACGTGATTCTGCTCGACATGAATTTCCAGCGGGATGCCATCAGCGGGCAGGAAGGACTGGATTACCTGAAACAGATTCTTCACCTCGACCCGCAGGCGGTAGTGGTGTTCATGACGGCGTATGCGGATACCGATAAGGCGGTACAGGCCATCAAAGCCGGAGCTACCGACTTTATTTCCAAGCCGTGGGAGAAAGAGAAATTGCTGGCCACCTTGTCGTCTGCGGTAAAGCTGAGCCGTTCCCGTCAGGAAGTCGGACGGTTGCAGAATGAAGTGCAGGCGTTGAAAGGAGACGACACGCTGCCGGAACTGATTGGCGACTCTCCGGCCATGCAAAAAGTAAAAGAAACCATCTACAAGCTCTCCGATACGGATGCCAACCTGCTGATACTGGGAGAAAACGGTACGGGAAAAGACTTGGCGGCGCGCATGCTGCGCTTCTTCTCACCCCGACGGGAGCAGGTGTTCATTCCCATCGACTTGGGAAGCATCCCGGAACAGCTGTTCGAAAGTGAATTGTTCGGATACGAAAAGGGTGCTTTCACGGATGCCCGGAAAGCAAAACCGGGCAGAATGGAAACGGCTTCGGGAGGCACGTTGTTTCTGGATGAAATCGGCAACCTGTCCCTGCCCATGCAGGCCAAGCTGCTGACGGCCATTGAAAAACAGTGCATCACCCGACTGGGAGCAGTGAGTCCGATACACATCGATGTACGCTTGATTTGTGCCACCAACGCCAACCTGCACCAGCTGGTGGCGGAAGGGAAATTCCGACAAGACTTGCTCTACCGCATCAATACCGTGGAACTGCACATCCCTCCCCTCCGGGAACGCGGAGAAGACATCCTGCTGCTGGCCATGCATTTCTTAAGTCAGTACAACCGGAAATACCGCAAGGAAATCAAAGGACTGACGCGCGAAGCAAAAAACAAACTCTTGAAATATGAATGGCCGGGCAATGTGCGCGAATTGCAGCACACCGTGGAACGGGCCGTCATCTTGAGTGAAAACGGACTTCTGAAACCGGATGACTTCCTGTTTCCGCAAGGAAATACACCTCGTCCACAAACGCTGGCGGAAGAACTGAATCTGGAGAAACTGGAAAAGAATGCGATTGAACGGGCCTTGAAAATAAGTGCAGGAAACATGAGCAAGGCCGCCGAATTGTTGGGAATTACGCGTTTTGCATTGTATCGGAAACTGGAAAAATGGGGCTTATGAAAACGTATGGATACCACCTCATATTGCACATTGTGGGTTTAGTCTTCTTCATCACCGCAGGCGTACTGGCTATTCAGCATGCACTTTTGTTCTGCAGCATTATCTGTGGACTGTTGCTGGTGGGCATCTGCTATCACTTATACCGCATCCAGATGCGTCAGACCGAAACCATGGGGCGCCTCGTGGAATGTATGAAACAGAATGACCTGGGGCAACGGGTCTGTGCGCCTTTTGCCGACCCACAGATGCAGAAACTGGCCGACGACCTTTCGCTGGCACTGAAGAATCTCCGCACCCGCATATTGGATGAGGAGGTGAAGCACCAATACTATGAAATGCTGTTGAACAAGGTGGATACGGCCGTTCTTGTAGCCGACCGGGACAACCGGATAGAATGGATGAACAAGGCGGCCCGCGAACTGTGGGGGCATTGTGCCTTTCTGCCGGAAGAAATCAGTACCGCCGTTCGGGAAAACCGACAGGTAGCCCACCTGCAAAAGGGAGATGCCACTTTCGACCTCTCCCTATCCGTCACGCACATCCAGCTGCAAGGACGGACCTGCCGGTTAATCAGCCTGAAAAACATTCACGGGGCCTTGGAATACAAAGAAATGGAAGCCTGGCAGAAACTGATTCGGGTGCTGACGCATGAAATCATGAATTCCATCACTCCGATTATTTCCTTGGCAGACACCTTGAACGAACGGAGCCAGGAACACCCCGACGATGCCCGTACACGCACTTATGTGCAGCAAGGATTACAAGTCATCTACCGCCGGGGAAAAGGATTGCTGGAGTTTGTGGAGAATTACCGGAAGCTGACCCGCATTTCTGCCCCCGTCAAGGTGGAAATTCCCCTGGAACAATTCTTTACCGATTTGCAACGCCTTTATCCGGAACCGGAATTTCATTTTGAATATCCGTCTTCTCGCCTAAAATGGCTGGCCGACCGCACACAGATGGAACAAGTGTTCATCAACCTGCTGAAGAACGCCCGCGAGGCATGTGCCCATCGTCCGCATCCGGATATCTGTGTCCGCGTGAAAGCTCATGCGCAGGAGCTGGTCTTCGAAATCCATGACAACGGGGAAGGCATGCTGCCGGAGGTGACAGAGCGTATCTTTGTTCCTTTCTTCACCACCAAAAGCAACGGTTCGGGCATCGGACTCACCCTCTGCAAACAGATTGTCAGCCTGCACGGAGGACAAATCAGTGTACAAAGCACAGCGGGGAAAGGAAGCTGTTTCCGCCTCTCTTTCCCCGCCGTATAATCAAATTTTACAAAGACTTATTTCATAACCCATTGCAGGCAGACCGGCTTATCGGTGTGGATGGTCTTTCCTGTATCCTGCAAGAGACCGGTTTCTGCATCACGGGCAAATACCTGAATCTCGTTGGTATCCCGACAAGCTACCAGCAAGTACTTGCCATTGGGCGTAATCGTGAAGTTACGGGGATGAATACCCGTCAGCTGATAACCGACCTTCGTCAGGGTTCCGTCGGCAGGAGACACCTTGAAAATGGCCACTCCATCCGCCTTCAGACGGTTGGAAGCATACAAAAACTTCCCGTCGGGTGAAAGATGGATATCGGCACTTCCCTTCGCGCCTACCGTATCTGCCTTGATGACCTGCTGCTGCGTTAAGGTCTTTCCATCGTATGAAAATACCACGACTTCTCCTGAAAGTTCTGTCAACAGATAGGCATGTTTCCCTTGCTTGTCGAAACAAGCGTGACGCGGACCGGAGCCCGGTGCCAGTTCAATGTCAAAAGCGGCAGCCTCATCCAGCAAATCAGTTCCCTGTGTACCGGAAGCCTGTTTCACCGGAAACGCGTGGATACGGTCGGTACCTAAATCATTCGCTAAAAGAAGTTTGCCGTCGGGCGTGAAATATACGCAATGCAAGTGAGGCTGGTCCTGACGTTCCTTATCGGCTCCTTTTCCCTGAAAAGCAATGGCATGCCCCTCTCCCAGACTACCATTCGCCAGACGGGAAAAGACGGTGATATTGGCTCCCATGTAATTGGCCGTCAGCACGAATCTCCCGTCCGGACTCACTGTGATGTAACACGGTGACGCTCCTTCGGTCGACTGGCTGTTCACCAGCGACAGACTGGCGGTCAAGGAATCCAAGGCCAAGGCGTTGGCCGTAAAACCTTTCTCGGTTTCTCCCACGGCATACACGTGTGTACCGTCCTGATCTGGTACCAGGTAAGAAGGATTCTCAATTCCCGACAAGGCACTGGCCTGTACAGCATCGCCTGTCTCCTGATTGAAGCGATATACTTTCACCCCTTCCTGGTCGGCTTTTGCATAGCTGCCCACCAGCATCAGCAACGTGTCTGCCTCATGAGTTACACTTGTTTTCTGCTCACTCTTTCCGGCGCAGGCTCCCATCAGGATACCGCCCACACACAATGACATTAAAATCTGTTTCATCTTAGATTTACGGTTATTTTAATAAAGAATTCAAATACTGTCCCTTCTTCTGCGTCAGCTTGCCATAACATACTGCATGCTTCGGACAATGGTGGTAACAAGCCTGACACATCGCACAACGGCTGCCCCATTGTGGCCGTCCTTCTACCATACGGATATTCTCCAATGGACAATTTTTGGCACAAAGTCCGCAACTGATACATGCTTCCGATGCATAAAACTTTTTCGGACGGATCATGAAACGGTTGAACATCGGACGTACCACATACGTTTTCAGCCAAGGCACACTTCCTTCATGGCAATCAAATCCCTCTTCCCGTCGGATAATCCTCCGGCTGAGATTTTCCACTCTGCTGGGAGCCTGCTTCAACTTACGAGCTGCCAGTTCCGGTTCATCCACATCAAATCCCGACATACAAACGTATGTGTTGGGCATCATCACCGAAAAGCCAGCCTTGCAACGCCATCCCCGCCGAGCCGCAGCCCGCGCAAACACCTGCGCCGTCTTTCCCGTATCATCACCACAGGTACAGACAAAATACAGGTAATCAGGCACTCCCTTCAATTCCAACTTAGCCAGTGCTTCCAATACCACCGGAGGAGGTCCCCACGAATAAACCGGAAACACAAAACCCAGCGTTCCATCTGAAGACTGCGGGAAGTCCGGTTTTCCGTTCAGTAAATCCGTCAATTTATATACAGAATCCTGCAAATACTCTCCCAATTTCCGGGCCACCCATTCCGAATTTCCCGTTCCAGAAAAATAAAAAATCATACGAATCCTATTACGTTCAACGTTCACATACAAATAAGGCGAAGAACCTTGACTCTGATACATCCAAGATTCTTCGCCCTAGAAAAAGGAGAAGCCGTACCCGAGGCGTGACGAAACTCCGAATGACAGGTTTTGAGTGCCCCCCTTCCTTTGTAATCCACCGGCATAAATGCTACCCGAAGGCGTGGCCCGCCATTGGAAGAAGACGCTTGTCTCGGTATTTCTTATAATTTGATGAGTTTCCCGATTCTGCAAGTACGGCTTCAATTTTGTATGACAAATATACGACAATAATTTGAATCTGCAAAGAGATTGCATAAAAAAAGGATGCCATTTTATGTGGCATCCTTTATACGTTGTCTCCGTTTCCGGAAGAGAATTAAGCAGCTTTAGCTTTAGCAACTACAGCCTTGAAAGCTTCCGGATGGTTCATGGCTAAGTCAGCCAACACCTTACGGTTGATTTCAATACCTGCTTTGTGCAATGCACCCATCAACTTAGAGTAAGACATACCTTCCAGACGAGCAGCTGCGTTGATACGCTGAATCCACAATGCGCGGAAGTTGCGTTTTTTGTTCTTACGGTCGCGGTATGCATAAGTCAAACCTTTTTCCCAAGTATTCTTAGCAACGGTCCAAACGTTCTTTCTTGCACCAAAATAACCTCTGGTTAAACCTAAAATTTTCTTTCTTTTTGCTCTAGAAGCAACGTGATTTACTGATCTTGGCATAGTTTTTTAATTCTTTTTGAATGATAGCGCCGATATTTCACAACCGGACTTGAGGCTAATGCATTCGGTTAATAATTTAAATGATACGTGTACGCTCTCGTAAAGATTAACGCATGCACAGAAGTTCCTTTACCTGGTTCAAGTTAGCATTGTCTACTAAGCCCATGTGGCAAAGGTTTCTTTTCTGCTTTTTAGTCTTCTTAGTCAGAATGTGACTGTGAAAAGCGTGCTTTCTTTTGATTTTACCTGTTCCGGTAAGAGTGAATCTTTTTTTAGCACCGGAGTTAGTCTTGATCTTTGGCATCTTGTTAAATTTTTAATTATTATTATTCAACGTGGCAACGCACTATACCGGCGCGTTACGCACTTTTTTTTCATTCTTTCGGTTCAACCGGTTTGGCAGCTTCAGGTTTGGCCGCTTTCTTCGGAGTTCCTGCTTTCTTCGGAGACAACGATATCGTCATTCTTTTTCCTTCGAGCAACGGCATCTGTTCTACCTTTGCATAGTCTTCCAAGTCGTTGGCAAAACGGAGCAACAAGACTTCACCCTGTTCCTTAAACAAGATGGAACGTCCCTTGAAGAACACGTATGCCTTCACCTTATCTCCATCCTGCAAGAAACCGATGGCATGCTTCAGCTTGAAATTATAATCGTGTTCATCCGTCTGAGGTCCGAAACGGATTTCCTTCACGTTCACCTTCACCTGTTTTGCCTTCTGTTCCTTTGCGCGTTTTTTCAACTGGTAAAGGAACTTAGAATAATCTATAATTCTACAAACTGGAGGAACGGCATTAGGTGAAATTTCGACCAAGTCGGCTTCATGTTCTTCCGCAAGTTTTAAAGCCTGCGCAATCGGATATACAGCCGATTCAATATCATCTCCCACAATACGTACTTCTTTGGCGCGAATCTGTTCGTTGATTCGATGTTGCCCTTTTAACGTGTCATTTTTCATTAAAAATAGTGTCTTCCTTGTTTGTTTCTTGAATTATAAATTAATATTGAAAAATCCGTTTGCAGCATCCTTTTTTGTCAGGGGCTGCAAACGGCTGCAAATTTACCATTTATTTATCATATTATGAACTTCTTCTGCAATATTTTTTGCAAAATCTTCGATTTTCATGGTTCCTTTGTCTCCTTCACCCTGCTTACGTACGGCTACTTCACCATTTTCGGCTTCTTTTTCGCCCACAACCAGCATGTAAGGAATACGTTTCATTTCATTGTCGCGAATCTTACGACCAATCTTTTCGTTACGGTCGTCCACGATGGCACGGATGTCGTATTTCTTCAAATCCTGACGAACCTTGTCGGCGTAGTCGTTGAATTTTTCAGAGATAGGCAGGATGGCCACCTGATCCGGAGTCAGCCACAACGGGAACTTACCGGCTGTATGTTCAATCAATACGGCAACAAAGCGTTCCATTGAACCGAACGGTGCACGGTGAATCATTACCGGGCGATGTTTCTGGTTGTCAGAACCCATGTATTCCAGCTGGAAGCGTTCCGGCAAGTTGTAGTCTACCTGAATGGTACCCAGCTGCCAACGACGTCCGATGGCATCCTTCACCATAAAGTCCAGCTTCGGACCGTAGAATGCAGCTTCACCGTATTCTACTTTGGCTTTCAGTCCTTTTTCTTCGCAAGCTTCTACGATGGCACGTTCAGCCTTTTCCCAGTTCTCATCGCTACCGATATATTTTTCACGGTTCACCTTGTCACGCAAAGAAATCTGTGCTTCAAAGTTTTCCAGTCCCATGGAAGTGAATACGATAGAGATGATGTCCATCACACGGAGGAATTCATCCTTCACCTGGTCCGGACGGCAGAAGATGTGCGCATCATCCTGCGTAAAGCTACGTACACGAGTCAATCCGTGCAACTCCCCACTCTGTTCGTAACGGCAAACCGTACCAAATTCTGCGATACGCAACGGCAGGTCACGATAAGAACGCGGAGAGTTCTTGTAAATCATACAGTGATGCGGGCAGTTCATCGGTTTCAGGAAGTACTCTTCCCCTTCTTCCGGAGTGTGGATAGGCTGGAAAGAATCCTTGCCATATTTCGCATAGTGTCCGGAAGTGACATACAACAGCTTGTTGCCAATCGGCGGACACATCACTTCCTGATAGTCGTAACGTGACTGGATGCGACGCAAAAAATCCTGCAGGCGGATACGCAGTGCAGTACCTTTCGGCAACCACATCGGAAGTCCCTTACCTACCGTATCCGAGAACATGAACAAATCCATTTCCTTACCAATCTTACGGTGGTCACGTTTCTTGGCTTCTTCCAGCATCACCAGGTATTCATCCAACATTTTTTTCTTCGGGAAAGTAATACCGTAGATACGGGTCATCTGCTTGCGGTCTTCCTGTCCTCTCCAGTAGGCACCGGCCACCGACAACAGCTTGATGGCCTTGATCGGAGCAGTAGAAAGCAAGTGCGGGCCACGGCACAAGTCTGTAAACGCACCCTGCGTATAAGTAGTGATGTGACCGTCTTCCAGTTCGGAAATCAGTTCACACTTGTAAGTTTCTCCTCTTTCACCAAACATCTTCAGCGCATCATCTTTCGAGATGTTCTGACGAACCAGTTCCTCTTTCTTGGCAGCCAGTTCAGCCATTTTCTTTTCAATGGCAGGCAGGTCGCCTTCCTTGATGACAGCTTCACCCGGATCTACGTCATAATAGAATCCGTTTTCAATGGCCGGACCGATACCGAACTGAATGCCCGGATACAATTCCTGCAGCGCTTCAGCCAGCAAGTGTGCACTTGTGTGCCAGAAGGCATGCTTACCTTCTTCGTCATCCCATTTATAAAGAACGAAGTTTGCATCTTCGTTGATAGGGCGATTCAAATCTACAGTTTCGCCGTTTACTCCACATGCCAGCACATCCTGTGCCAGACGGGAACTGATGCTTTCTGCAATCTGCAGACCCGTAACTCCTTCATTGTATTCACGAACAGAGCCATCAGGAAAAGTTATCTTAACCATAGTCTTTATAGTGTTAATCTGTTATTGAGACGCAAAAATATAAACTTTTTAATTAAAGAAGAAAATTGCATTCATTTATTTCTCCTCCACCGCAGTAAATCGCTTGATAATGTTGTACGCAGAGAAAATTCCCAACTCGCCGGCCTTACTCAAATCCTGAATACCCTGCCGGTTGTTACCCAGAAAGATATTCGTCAGCCCGCGGTTGAAATACGCATCCGCGAAACGTGGATCCAGCTCAATGGCCTTGTTGTAATCCACCAGTGCAGCCCGGTAGTCTTTCATCACGGCCAGAATATTTCCTCTGTTATAATATGCATACACAAAGTCGGGAGCCAGCTCAATCACACGGTCCAAGTCCTCACGTACCTTGTTATAGTCATACGAACGCACCTGCAAGTCCTTGTTGTTATCCACTGTTTCCACTTCATACTTCCGGTCGCGCTTGCGGTATTCCAACTGTTTGTAGTAAATCAGCGCACGACTGAAGTAGGCCGGGAAGAAAGTAGAATCACAACGGATGGCATCATCCAAATCCTTCAACGCGTTATCAAAGTCCTGCACCAAATAGAAATCAAGCGCACGCGCATAGTAATGCAACACATCATTCGGTTCCTTCACGATGGCAGCCGTCTGTTCATCAATAGATGCGAAATGCTGTTTCACCTGCTCTTCCGAGAGCGAAGCCTCGTTGTTCGTAATCAGCAGACGATGTGGAAGAGCCCCACGGGCATTCATATCGTCGATACCTTTATAATAATTGACCTGACGTTTCACTTCTTCCGGACGCTCGTAATAGCTCAACGCAAACATAGGCTGCGGCAAGATGGTCACATTCCGATCCTGCACCCGACCCCGATAGTCCGTCTTGTAACGGTCGTCCTCCGCATCGTTGTCGGCCACCACAATCTTACGGTAATTCTCCACATTCTTGTCCGATTTCTTACGCGTCTTGTCCGCCGAAGCCGTCTGCTTCTTTGTTCCGTTCTGCGATTCAATCTGTGCTTTCAGCACCTTGAACTCATCGGCATCCGCACCTTTCAAGTCGCCCACTTTCCGTCTGGCTTGCGCACGATACTGATAACCGGCCAGGAAGTTCGGATACTCCTTCAGCACCGCCGAATAATCCTCGATGGCCCCCGGATAATCCCCCGTACGGTCACGCAACAGTCCTCGGTTGAACCTGGCCATCAGGTTGTCGGGTTCCATTTTGAGCACAAAGTCGAAGTCCTCAATGGCACGGTTGTCATCTCCCACCTGCGCACGCAACAGACCACGGTTGTAGTGACCGATGAAATTATTCCGGTCCACATCCAATGCCAAATCATAGTCCGACATGGCTCCGCGCAGATTATTTTGGTGATAACGAGCCAGCGCACGATTGATATACACGCCCGCATTGCGCACCGAAAGACGGATGGCCTCCGTCAGGTCCGCTTCCGCATCCTTGTACTTTCCACGCTGCAGGAACAGCATACCTCTTGACGACCATGTGTCCGGATTGTAACGGTCCATTTCAATCGCCTTGTCAGCATCCGTCATGGCCTGCAACGTATCCTTCTGCTTCAATGACACCTCCGTACGCATCAGATACGCATCCGTATAACGAGGAGAGATACGAATCAGCGTATCCAAGTCGGCCCGTGCTTGTGCATACTCTTCCTCATGCATCCGGCAAAGTGCCAAGTTGTGCCACAGGCTGATATTCTCCGGATCCATTTCCAAGGCCTTCCGGTAATCCTGGATAGCCCCTTGATAATTCTGCTGCCGGATACGCGAGATACCCCGCACCTGATACGCATTGACCACGAACGGGTTGCGTTGCAACGCTTCCGAACAGTCGGCTTCCGCTCCCTGATAATCGTCCAGGTTCATCTTGGCCAGCCCGCGATAGAAATACGGCTCTGCCAGATAAGGCTTCACCCCAATCACCTGATTAAAGTACTGGATAGAGAGGACATAATCCTCGAAATAAAGTGCATTTTTCCCGATGGTCATCACCCTGTCCGTATTAATCTGACACAGGGCAGCCATCGGGAAAAACATACCTATATATAATATGTATAGGAATCTTCTGATCATCTGACTGTTTTCACTTTATAAGAGCAACGAGCCTTGCCATTCACCATGCCATTCAGTTTGCCACGAATCATCTGCTTGCGCAAAGCCGACAGATGGTCGATAAACATGGTACCTTCCAAGTGGTCAAATTCATGCTGCATCACGCGTGCCAGATAGCCTTCCACCCACTCGTCATGCGGCTGCATGTTTTCGTCGAGGTAAGTGACATGAATCTTGTCCGGACGCTTCACACTCTCATGAATACCCGGCAAACTCAGACAGCCTTCCTCCATAGATACCATCTCTCCCCCCGTTTCCAGAATGTGAGGATTGATATAGGCACGTTTGAAATCCTTGAACTCCGGCATGTCGTCCGACAACACGTCCAAGTCAATCACCACCACCCGGATGGGAAGCCCCACCTGCGGAGCAGCCAGTCCCACGCCGTCTGCTCGGTCCATCGTTTCAAACATATTTGTAATCAGCTCTTTCAAGCCTGGATAATCCGGCGTAATATCTTCGGCCTCCTGACGCAACACAGGCTGGCCATACACATAAATCGGTAAAATCATATTCTGTTTTATTAAGTTTTTTGAGTTACATTCTTCTTGATTCCAAATACGACTGCAGAATGATGGTCGCACTGATTTCGTCCACCAGCGCCTTGTTCTGGCGGGCCTTCTTCTTCAGGCCTCCGTCCAGCATAGCCTGATGCGCCAGCACGGAAGTAAACCGTTCGTCCACCAGTTCCACCGGTACCTCCGGCAGTTTTTTCTTCAGCTGTGCAAGGAAAGGCTTGATGTACTTCATGTTTTCCGAATCCTCGTTGTTCAGCTGCTTGGGATGCCCCACAATGATGCGTTCCACCTTTTCCTGGGCCACATACTTCAGCAGGTAATCCATCAGTTCGTGCGTCGGCACCGTAGTCAGCCCGTTCGCAATAATCTGCATCGGGTCGGTCACCGCGATTCCCGTGCGCTTTCTGCCATAATCAATTGCCAAAATTCTGCTCATACGCCGACAAAAGTACAAATTTATTCCTTACCTCTTCATATATAATACTTAAAAAAACATACCGCCCTTCCCTACCGTGCAAACTGAAACTCTCTGTTTCAAATAAAATCAGAGGCACACATCGGATTTAGGAAAAATATGCGTACCTTTGCACGCATAGAATACATATTTTACATCACACAATATGCAGGAAAAAATCATTATTCTTGACTTCGGTTCACAAACCACGCAGCTCATCGGCCGCCGTGTGCGCGAGCTGAACATGTATTGCGAAATTGTTCCTTACAACAAGTTTCCGCACGACGACCCGTCGGTTATCGGCGTAATCTTGTCGGGAAGCCCTTTCTCCGTGTACGACGAAAAGGCTTTTAAAGTAGACTTAACCCACATCCGCGGAAAGTATCCCATCCTGGGCATCTGCTACGGTGCACAGTTCATGGCCTACACCTACGGAGGAAAAGTGGAACCGGCCAACACCCGTGAATATGGACGTGCCCACCTGGCTACCTTCAACCACGAAAGCCCGCTGCTGAAAGGCATCCGCGAACATTCTCAGGTATGGATGAGCCACGGCGACACCATCACTGCCATTCCCGACGATTTCGAAATTATCGCTTCAACCGACAAAGTGGCTATCGCTGCTTATCAGGCAAAGAATGAAAAACTCTGGGGCGTACAATTCCACCCGGAAGTGTTCCACACAGAAGACGGTACCCAACTGCTGAAGAACTTCGTGGTAGATATCTGCGGAGGAAAGCAGGACTGGAGCGCAGCCTCTTTCATCGAGACCACAGTGGCCAGCTTGAAAGAACAGCTCGGCAACGACAAGGTGGTGCTGGGACTGAGCGGCGGCGTAGACTCTTCAGTGGCAGCCGTATTGCTGAACAAGGCCATCGGCAAGAACCTGACCTGTATCTTCGTAGACCACGGAATGTTGCGCAAGAACGAGTTCAAGAACGTATTGCATGACTATGAATGTCTCGGACTGAACGTCATCGGCGTGGATGCCAGCGAGAAATTCTTTTCAGAACTGGCCGGAGTGACCGAGCCGGAACGCAAACGTAAAATCATCGGAAAAGGTTTCATCGACGTATTCGACGAAGAAGCCCACAAGATTCACGACGTGAGATGGCTGGCACAGGGTACCATCTACCCCGACTGCATTGAGTCATTGTCTATCACCGGAACCGTCATCAAGAGTCATCACAACGTAGGCGGTCTGCCCGAAAAGATGAACCTGAAACTTTGCGAACCTCTGCGTCTCTTGTTCAAGGACGAAGTGCGCCGCGTAGGTCGCGAGCTGGGTATGCCGGAACATCTGATTACCCGTCATCCGTTCCCGGGTCCGGGCCTGGCCGTACGTATCCTGGGCGACATCACCCGTGAGAAAGTACGTATCCTGCAGGATGCCGACGATATCTTCATCCAGGGCTTGCGCGACTGGAAGGTGAAAGATGAAAACGGAAACGAAACTGCCCTGTACCATCAGGTATGGCAGGCCGGAGTCATCCTGTTGCCGGTACAAAGTGTCGGAGTGATGGGTGATGAACGTACTTACGAACGTGCAGTAGCCTTGCGTGCGGTAACCAGTACCGATGCCATGACAGCCGACTGGGCTCACCTGCCTTACGAATTCCTGGCAAAGGTTTCCAACGATATCATCAACAAAGTAAAAGGCGTGAACCGCGTTTGCTACGATATCTCTTCCAAACCGCCAGCCACCATCGAATGGGAATAATCCAATTTACTCTTTATAAAAAAACAGCCTCGGCTTTTTCAAGCCGAGGCTGTTTTTTATGCTTTCGCCACCTTTTTCCGTATCGTCATCCAGTAGGCCGTCAGCACCAGCAGACCAGTGACCACCCATGATACCGGATACACTATCATCAGCACATCGTATCCCCTCCATATCGGCGACACCACGTAAACCCACACCATTCGGAGCAGACAGGTACCGAAAACCGTCAGCAAGGCCGGAGTGAGCGACTTGCCCATACCCCGCAACGAAGAACCTGCAATCTCATAGCTGCTGGCAATGAACTGCAAAGCCAGCACCAGGTGCATGCGAAGAGTCCCGAAGTGATGCACCATCGGCACACTGGAAAAGAATCCCAGGAAGAAATCACTCTGCCAGGCAAAAAGCCAATTGAACGCCGCACAAAAAGCCACGCTCGACCCCATGCAAATCCAAAACACCCGGTGTACACGGTCCATTCTTCCGGCACCATAGTTCTGCGCAATGAAACTGATGGCGGCTCCGTTGAATCCCTGGATGATAAAATAACAATAGTATTCAAAATTGACGGCTGCCGCCGAACCGGCAATCGCATCGGCCCCGTAACTGTTGATGGACGACTGCACCACCACATTCGAAATGGAGAAAATCATCCCCTGTAAGCCCGCCGGCACACCGATACGCAGCATACGGTTCAGCTCCGTGGAATAAATCTTCATCTTGCTGAAATGCAGACGGAAAGGCTCTTTTTCCTTGCACAGCAGCCGGATAATCAGCGCCGCACTCACTGCATTGGAGATTCCCGTCGCGACGGCCACACCTGCCACTCCCATGTGGAAGCAAAGCACGAACAACAGGTTGAGCAACGTATTGACCACCCCGGCAATGACCAGAATATACAGCGGACGACGCGTATCGCCCATGCTTCGCAGAATCGCCGCCCCGAAATTGAATGCCATGATGAAAGGCATCCCCAAGAAATAGATACGCAGATAGGTCACGGCCTGGTCCAGCACATTCGGAGGGGTTCCCATCCACGTCAGAATCGGCTTGGCTGCCACCTGTCCCAACAACAGCAGAAATATTCCGCTCAACAGAGCCACCAGCTCCACCGTATTGATGGCGTGGCGTATGCTCCGGTCGTCCCGCTGACCGATATGGTTGGAGATAATGGCACAGGCTCCCATAGAGATACCTATGAACAAGTTGATGAGCAACCCGATGACAGGCGCATTACTTCCCACAGCCGCCAAGGCCTCACTTCCCACGAAGTGCCCCACCACGGCCACATCAACCGAATTAAAAAGTTCCTGTAACAAACTGCTGGCTGCCAACGGAAGGGCAAACACCAGAATTTTCTTGAACAACGGCCCGTTGAGCATATCAATCTCGTTGCTCCGGCTCCGTTTCTTATCCACACTGTTATCCATCTTTTTTACCTTCTTCAAAAATGCGCGGCAAAGTTACTGCAAATTTGGAAAAGATGGATGAAATCTCTCTATTCGTTTTCTTTCTGTTTCAATTCGTCCGTAAATTCCTGATAAAGGGCTACGGGACCATAGTGCCACAACTTGGTAGTTTCGTCAGATAACCGTTTGTAAGTATCCGAACAATAAAAACGACTAAAGCCTCAACCAATGTTACATGGTGTTCATGAGCATACATTTGTGCCACACGACTGACTTTGCCGGGCAACAACAGATACAAATTTTTATCATTTATATCCAGGTTCATAGACTTACCCTCATCAAAATGATCCAATATTTAACACAATTATCATCAATCTTCTAATGTATAAGTTTCATCATAGATATCTCTCAAATTCTTTCCTTCATACATCCAATATCCAGTTGGCTGAATAGCATGAGACACATTCAACAATTTCTTTGTTATCCCGGTCAGAGAATAAATCTCACCTTGATACATAACCTTTTTCTCATCAACGATAGTAACTTCTATTGCAGAGTCTTTGGTGAAAGTTAAAATATCACCCTTTTTCATTCCCATATCAAAATAATTTAGAGGAGGCCGACGAGAGGAATTTATTTTCTCCGTAGCTGATTTATCTTCAGAAGTTAAATCATTATCTATTTCATCTGTAATTTCTTGTGTAACATCCTCTCTATTAAACAATTCCAAAATAGCCATTGCCTGTTCCGGCTTAATTTGAAAAAACTCCCTGTTCGCATTAATACGATTAGGCGCAAAAGCTGTATGTAAAGCTTTCTCAATCTTGGCACAGTCTGATGGTTTTACTTTACAAGCATATTTACATTCAAAAGGAACAGGTACTCCCGTACCATATAACTCACGCATACGAGCATCCAGATTATCCCGCGTAGTCATACCGATTTTTACTAATCCAGGCATTGCCGGATTGGTAAGAACATAAACTATTCCAAAATTATATTGCTGCTTACTCATGCTACTTTATTTCATTATTGGCTGTTTTAACACAGCGTATTCTTTTTCCTTTATTAGTGATACAGATAGTTCAAACAACTTATCAATTAACGGCTTCAGTTTAGCAATTAAGTTTTTGATTGAATTTGTATGCTCATCCACATCTATATATTTGCAAATGTAATGATTAAGCATGAGAAAAGCTACGGTTGTATTCAAAAGATTCTATCCCACCTTATCCCCAAACCCTCAAAGCCATCACCCAAAAGCCTCCTGTCGATTTTTACGTTTCCGCAGGCAGAAACCTACGTTTCCCTTACGGAAAACATACATCTCCGCACCGGGAAACGTACGGTTCCCGATAGGGAAACATAGAAAACATAAAGACATATTCCACATAATAGACCAGCGCTTGAACAAAAAAGGCTGGAAGCCTCCCGACTCCCAGCCTTCAACATATCGTCATCAATACAAACCTAATCCGCCTGCATCTCAAACCGCCATTCTCCGGCAGAAAGCCTCAACTTCCGTCCGCTTTCTGGCTCGCCGTTCACACGCCAGCTACGAAATTCGGCAGGAAGCTCCACTTCGGCAGACGTACCTTCCGGCACCCGAAGATACATGGTTCCGCCGTGAGCCGACTTGTCCATTTCCAGCACGATGCGGCGGCCACCCGACAAGGGGACCTGCGTACGGATAAAATTCAGGTGTGCCGGATGAGGAGCCACCCGAAAAGTCCGAAAGGCTGGTTCCACGGTTTCTATGCCGGCAATGTACTGCGAAAGGATGGTCAGCGGACCGCCGCTCCAAGCATGGTTGTAAGTACCGCCTCCGAAACCTTCACTGCCGATGCCCCAGCCTTCCCACAAGGTGGTCAGCGGACTTTCAATCATGGCGTGGTAACGCAGCTTCATACGGTTCAGAGCGTCCCGATAATAGCCCATCGTGCAGAGAGCTTCCAGCACGTATTTCTCCATGTACGGACTGGCGTGATACCACTCGGAGAAGAAAGGACGGATGACCGGATACAGTTCTTCGGGCAAGACACCCGACACAACGGCCAGCGCCTGTGCACGGTCGTCGGGCTTTCCCTGATAACCCGGAGAAACATAATACTTGCCGTTCCAGAACGTGCGGTGGAATACTTCCCGCAAGCGGTCGGCAGTGGCATGTGCCCAGGCGGCTTCTTCCGGCTCGCCAGCCAACTGGTTCATCTCTTCGTATCCCTTCAGGGCAATCACGTACCAGAGATTGAACAGCAGCGTCATGTCCTTGTTCTCTCCCCAGTCGCCCCAAGTCCATCCGCCGGAACGAGGTACGACCAATCCCAGGGAATCCGTTTTCCACACATGAATGTATTTCTTTACCCGCGGAAGTACGTCGAGAATGGTCTGACGGTCGCCCGTGCCCATGTAGTAGGTCCAGAAACCGTAATGGCTCACACTGGCCAGCATCTGCATGGGAAGTTCGTCCTTGTAGTTTCCGGCCGGTACAGGGGCAAAGATGGTGCTGTCGGCCCGCTGCCATCCCATCAGCTCATGAATCCCCTTGCGGGTGAGCAGATGGGCTTTCTCGTCAAGGGCATAGAAAGCCTCGCCCAGTTCGTTCACCACGTCGCCCCACCACTGGGCACGCTCACGGTCGGGACAGTCCATGTACGTGTCGCGCATGGTAATATAAAGTGTGCGTTGGGCCTTGTCCCACAGGCGGGTCAGCATCGGGTCGTCGCAAGCGAAACTGCCGGCAAAGGAGGTGTCGTACCCTGTTTCCCGGTACTTTACGTCAAGTACCTCCACTCCTTCGGGAAGTTCATACTGCACATAGTGACCGTTCATCCAGCCCTTGCATTCAAACTCCTGCTCGCCTTCCCGGGTGCGATATTCGGCAAACACATTGGGAGCCGAACCGCCCCGGTAATTGTCCGTACGGATACGGATGCATTTGCCGGCCGGAGCTTTCAAACGGAGGTAAGGAGTAACCTGTGCATTGTAAGGCAGATAGGCCCGCAACAAGCTATCGCCCTGCATCTCAGTGCGTACATAAGGTTTCAGGCCATAGTCCTTCCAGAACGGTATCGGACGGTCGACCAAGCAGTTCCAGCCCGCTTTTTCCAACGAGATTTCGGTGGCTTTCTTCCATTTCTTATCGTCATAATCGGGCGACTGGAAAGGAATGTCTTTTGCTGCATCGAACCCGATGTTCGATTCCGGCAGACGATAGTTGGGCTGTTCACCTTGCGGCACATAATAAGCCGGATGCATCCTCACCCGCCATTTTGCATCGGGTTCCACCTGCTTGCCGTCACAGGTAAGGGAGAAGCTGATGCCTGCCGTAAGAGAATTGCGATGGCTGAAACCGTCTTTCCCAAAGTACCACACCAATACGGCCACAGTATTCTTTCCGGCTTTCAGGGCAGGAAGCGAGGTGATGACATCACAGTAGGTATCCGAAGGGTTCGGACCGCGTTTCAATCCTCCTTCCGCCACTTGCAGTTCACCGTTCACCCAAAGCCAGTATTTTGTATCGGCGCCCAGGCGCAGTTCCAGCGAACGGGGCGTTTCGTCGAGTGTCACCGCATTGCGGAAGCACCACCAACTGCCGGGGGCTGCCGCCTCTTTTCCTTTCATAGTCCACACCTGAGCCTGTACATACACCGACAGACAGCAGGCAATAAGTCCTAAAACAAGCTGTTTCGTGTTTTTCATCGTTTTATCTATTCATGTAAAAATTCCAGAAACAAAAGTAGAAAGAACAAACCAATACCTACAGAAAAAAATGATATTTATGTAGTCATTTTCGATTTTACCCGAAAACAAGATGTAAAAACTTTCCACTTCGGTGGCCCGGACCTCCAGATGCCTGTTTCCTTTCAAATGTTAAAAAACTATTTTCCCAATAAACCCTGAGAAAGTCTGATTGTCTTAGAATCGTAAGTGCACTAAAAATAAAATGTTCAACTTAAAAAAATGACAACAATGAAAACAACTCGTTTATTCTCTACATTGATTCTCGCCGTATGTCTGGGATGTGGCAGCATGATGGCGCAAAACGCTCCACAGAAAGATTGCCCGGCAAAAGCTGGAAAAGGGAATTGTGCTAAAATGACACCGGAACAGCGGATGGACATGCAGGCTACCCGCATGGGAAAACAACTGATGCTGGACGACAGCAAACTGGCTCAGTTCACCACCCTCTACAAGGAATATCTGACCGCACTGAAGGATTGCCGTCCGACTCCGGAAGGTGAAAAGGTGAAACCCTGCGAACGTACCGACGCACAGATTCAACAGGAAATTGAAAAGGGCTTCGAAATGCGTCAGAAGGTGCTCGACACACAGAAAAAGTATTACAATTCCTTCAAGAAAATCCTGAATGCCCGCCAGCTGGAGAAAGTGTTCCGCATGGACCGTCCGGGAAAGATGCACAAGCGCATGGGACAGAAGCCCTGCCAGATGATGCACGGAAAGATGGGTCAGCCGGGACAGATGCCGGCTCCAGGATGTCCGAACCAATGTCCGGCAGCTCCTCAAGGTAAATAATCCCAAATTCTATACTTATCATTTAATACGCCGAAGCGCGGAAGCCAGGGTATCGGGAGATACCTCAAGTTCCGCGCTTCTTTTATTTCATACCACCTGAAAGGGCAGTCTCAGTTTTTCAGACGTACCATGTGGCGAGCATAGCACCACACCACCACATAACCGACAAAGGGTACCACAAAGGCCCAGTGCATGTCGGCATAGTCGCCTACCAGCCCCATGAGCACGGGACCTACGGCACCACCCACCGGCGACATCATCAGAAAGGAAGAGGCGCGCTTCGTATGGCTGCCCAGTCCTTTCAGGGAGAGGGCAAAAATGGTGGGGAACATGATGGCTTCGAAGGCATAACCGCAGAGCAGGGCCACGAACGACACGGAGCCCAGGTCGAGAATCACCAGCAGCGTGGTGACGACCGTTCCCGTAGCACACCAGAAGAGCATCTTCTCGGCCCGTACACGGCGCATAATCCAGCTT
Source organism: Bacteroides mediterraneensis (assembly GCF_025993685.1). NCBI lineage: Bacteria > Pseudomonadati > Bacteroidota > Bacteroidia > Bacteroidales > Bacteroidaceae > Bacteroides > Bacteroides mediterraneensis. The sequence goes on from NZ_DAJPEN010000001.1 coordinate 2,223,251, forward strand.
CCCACGAAACGGCCCACCATGAACAGTCCCAGTCCGCCGAACGACAGAATCAGGGAGGCATCGCGGGCGTTCATCCATCCCACCTCGGTCACGTAGTTGATGAAGAAACTGTTGATGGAAATCTCGGCCACCTCGTAGGCAAACAAGGCAATCAGACCGAAGACAAACAGCTTATGTGCCCAGAGGCCGACACGGTTTCCTTCGCTGTCCACCTCCTCTTCGTGAGGAATCTCGGGCAGGCGTACCCGCACAAAAGCCAGAGCGGCCAACAGCACAATCACGCCCATCACGGCGTACGGAAGGGCCACATTGCCGCTGGCTCCTTTGTCCTCGTCGGCAAACAGAAGGATGCCCGTCAGAATGGGAGCAAAGATGCATCCCAGTCCGTTGAACGACTGGGCGAAATTCAAGCGGCTGGCAGCGGTCTCCTTCGCCCCCAGTTCCGTGACATACGGATTGGCGGCCGTTTCCAGGAAGGTCAGTCCGCATCCGATGACGAACAAGGAGAACAGAAAGAAATTGAACGACATCCAGTGCTGTCCGGGAATGAACAGCAGGGAGCCGATGCCATACAGCAGCAGCCCCAGCACCACACCCCGGCGGTATCCGTAACGGTTGATGAACAGTCCGGCGGGGATGGCCATGATGAAATAACCCATGTACATCGTGGCCTGAATCATGGCCGAGTGGGTACGGGTGATGGTGAGCAGTTCCTGAAAATGCTTGTTCAGCACATCCAGAATGGCATGGGCAAATCCCCACAGGAAAAAGAGTGAGGTAATCAGTACAAAGGGGAACAGGTATTGGCGTTCCACCAAGGCAACTCCGTGTTTCTTCATCCGTGCCCCTCCTTTATACATACGACAGCAATTCCGGCAAATCGGTAATGATGAGGTCCGGAAGGGTTTCGTCTATCTCTTCATTTCCCCAGCCTTCGCCTTTCAGCCAGGCCACCTTGCAACCCACTTTCTTCGCGGGCACCATGTCCTTCGAGAAGGAATCACCTACCACCAGCACATTCCCGGCGGGCAGGCCCATGGCTTCCACGCCCAGGCGGTAGATGGCCGGGTCGGGTTTGCGTACGCCCACCACCGACGATTCGATGATGTCGGCAAAGAAATCGAACAGGCCGAAGTCTTTCAGGATGGTCTGGATGTTTCCGTAGAAATTGGACACCAGCACCAGCTTATAGCGTTCGGAAAGGGTCTTCACCACGGGACGGGTACGCTCCAGCACGTCCAGCACGTAGCGGTAGCAGCTGTCGGCCACCTTTTCGGCATAACGCTCACGGCTGGCAGTCGCTTCGTCCAGCTTGCCCTGCTCCACCAGGTATTTCACCTGAATGTCGGTCTTGATACGCAACACATCGTGGAAGTCATGCTCCGGCTTCACCAGCGGCACCCGGGCCAGCGTGCGCTCGCCGTGCACGTACGCCTCACGGAAGCTGGCTTTGTCCACCGGCACCTGAAACGCTTCATACTTGCTCCACAACACTTCCGCCCAGTGGCGGCTGTTCGTATCAATCGTACCTCCGTAATCAAAGATTACGCCTTTCACATCTGTCAGTTTATTCATCTTTTGTAGTATTTTGGGTTCCGTTGCCGACTTTCATCAGCAACACTCCGATTACAATCCAAATCAATTCGCGCACACGGGTAATCAGTCCGGTATAGATGCCGAACGCACTCGGGATGGCCAGTCCGCCCACGGCCAGCGCGAATCCCCCCTCACGGGCACCCAGCTGCATGGGCGAGAAGAAGAACAGGTTGGCAAACAGGGAGGTGAAGGCCATAATCAGGATACAGGCCAGGAAACTCACGTGGTCGGTCAGGATGTTCAGGATGAAGAACACCTCGGCACAGCCCACGATGCGGGCCGTGAACTCCAGTCCCAACGACGTGTAGAACGTACTCTTCCGCTGCTTGTGGAGTTCGGCAATCTGTGCATCCACCCGCTCCAGCGATTCTTTCCTCTCGGTCAGGAAACGGTGAGCCCAGCGTTTCACGTAAGGCACATGACCCAACAGCTTGAACGTGCGCACGGCCATTCCGTTGCGGTAGCCTTTCATGAAGAAATAGATGGCCAGCAAGCAGAAGAAGACCACCACCGACAGCACAATGCCCATTCCCCAGTTCATCGGTTCAAAGATGACATACAGCACCGCTGCCGACAACCAGAAGCAGAAATGGGAGAAAATGTGCATCATCACGTAGAGGATGACCGACGAAGTGGCTTTGCTGGCTCCCACGTAAGGGGTCAGCTCCATGATACGGTAGGGCTCCCCTCCCATCAGTCCCACGGGAGTGGCATAGTTCAGGGCAAAGCCGGAAACGGTCAGCTTGTACACCTTCCAGAAAGGTACCTTGGCATGTTTCCCGTCGCGGATAATGACATACCACGACCAGGTGTTCAGGTAGTAGATGAATACCCACAGCAGGATGACTGCCGGAAACCAGATACCGGCTTTCCGCAGGTTCTGCCAGAGTTCCTGGTAGTCCATGTCGAACGTGCAGAGCATGACCACGATGGCAAAGATGCCGAAGAACCAGAATATGTTGCGAAATTTCTCTTTCATTATTTGGCGTATTTATGGTAAAGATATGCACACAAGGCCTCGTGACGACGACGCATATAGACGAACAAGGAAGTCATCACCACAATCTCGAAGATAAAATACAACCAAGGCTCGCCAATCAGCAGACTGATGTAAAGGGCTATCGCACGGGTGTTGAAAGTCAGGATGTTGGTGTACTTCATCAACGGGAGGCTCAGGGCGCGGAACTCGTCACGCAGCGACTGAGGAATATTGTCGCCATAACGTTCCTGCACAAAGGCATAGAAACGCTGGAAATTAGGTGTCATCTGCTCCTGCTTGCGGGTATAATTACCGTAGAAATACAGGAAAGCCTTCCACCAGAAATTGCCTTTCCAAGGCAGACTGTGGAAAATCTCACGCTGTTGCTTGAAATTGTCCAATTCACTGCCAGCCTTTCCTTTTAGGAAAAACAAGTGGATGTTGCGGTAATAGTCGGCCAGCGTACACTGCTTACTGTGGCACACCGTACCGGAGAACAAGGCAATCAGCCAGATATAAATGCTCCAGGTCTGTCCGGAAGCCTCCCCGATATGGAAAGGAAGCGGTTGGTTAGTCAGACGCAGACTGATGGCCACATAAATGGTAAAGAACCAGAGGTCGCCGGCAAATCCGTCGAGCATACGTCCCCAGCGGGTTTTCTTGCCGGTCATGCGTGCCAGCTGTCCGTCGCAACTGTCATAATGGTTGGCCCACATCAGCAGGAAGATACCAATCAGCGTATGGGTCATGTCAGGATAATAGAACATCACCCCTGCTGCCATCCCAAGAATGATGGACAGGATAGTCACCACATTAGGATGTACCCCGAAACGCTGGAAAAACAAGGCCCACACATAACCGATGGGGCGATTGAAATGGATGTCCAGAAACTCTTCTGTATCCATGGACTTGAAAGAAGCCTCTACTCCTTTTTTCTCCGTACTCATTCTTTTTCTAATTTGTGCATGATGCGGTTATAAATACATTTGGCTATTTCCGGTCCGGCTTCCACGCGACAGCGGGCAAAGCTGGGCCAGTCGTTGAAATCGATGATACGGATTTCGCCCGTGGACGATACCACGCAGTCGCCTCCGTAAATAGGAACGTTCAGCACTTCGGCGGCCTTGTTGGCGTAAGCCTGTAACTGCTTCACGTCGAAGGGGAATCCACGGGTCTCGCCATTGATGGCTTCCAGTCCGAACTTACTGTGCGACTGTTCCGTGGGATAGAAACTATAGAAGAAATCGGTTCCCTGCACCCCGTAGAACTTCACCAAATCACCGACCAAATGCTCGTTGACCACGGCCACCGGGATGTTCCGTTTCCGGAAATCGGCCATCACCACCTCCGCCTCTTCCCGGCACTCCACATACACCACGTCTTCTTTCACCATGGCATGCGAGTTGCCCCGCTTGATCCAGCAAGGGAAAATGGAAGGGGTAAACTTCCCGTCGGTGGGAATAATGAAACTCTGTGGATGGGGTACCCCGTTTGCCATAAGCAATTCCGTCATCTGCTGACGGACACAATTATCGATGCCGTACGCTGAATTCACCACCAGCGCTCCCCCGGCTTCCAGTTCTTTCAAGCGTTCAATTGTGGCTCTGTCGCGCGCCATGTCAAAGATAAACGCAGCCTCTATCTTTTGGGCCACAAACTCCTTTTCCGGATACACAGTGACCTCACACCCCATTTTCTCCAATGCTTCTGCCGCCAGCCGGAGGATGGCAGCGTCATTGTCTACATGATTCGGGGAATACTCATTACCGCGGCTCACACCGACTACCCGAATCTTCTCTCCTTGTTTATACATTCTATCTTTTTATTCTAGATTTTTCGCAAAAAATCAGGTTTTATTCTTTTATCTCGTTTGGTATATTTAATCTTGTCCGTTCAAAAAAGCCTCTGCTTTCACAATGTCGCCCGCATGGTCTACATCCAGAATCTTTGAAAAGGGATAAGCCTTGAGCTGCAAGCCGTCGGCCACCAGCTGGCGCTGGAAGTTGCGCATGCGCGACATGCCCTGCGCCATGCATTTCTCCAACGTCACAATCGACTTGGGCGACAAGCAATAGATTCCGCCGGAAATGTAGCGGGTGTCGGACTGCAGACTGTCATAGAACCCGGTGATGCGATTGGACGCATCCGTACCGATGTACAGGGGTTTTTCGTCGTCGATATAATCTGTCACGGCCATCATGCCATCACCGTCGAAAGCCTTGAAGGCCTCGATGAAACGTGCGAACTCTTCTTCCCGGAAAATGGTGTCGACGGTGGTCAGACAGAAACGGTCGTCTTTCAGGTAACGGCTCAGCTCATAAAAGCTGTGCATGGAACTGGGGGTGGTCTTGACCACTACCCGCAAAGGCACTTCGGATGTCTTTTCCAGTTCATGCAGATGTGCCTTCGTAAGGGGCACCTCGTTGTTGATGATGACAACCACTTCTTCCGCCCCGTTCTGTGCGAAGATATGTATCAGGCGGTCGATCATGGCCACTCCGTTCAGTTGCACCAAAGGCTTGGGCAACTGAACTCCTTCCTGTGACAACCGGGACCCCTCCCCGGCTGATATGATTGCAAACTTCATGTTATTCTTCTTCTATGCTATCTAATTTCAGTTTATCACTATCGTCACGTTTTTCATAATACTGCTTGCGCAACGGGCGTGCACTGATTTCTTTCTCCCATGCACGGTTGCGGAACACGTCCATGGCCACATACACGGCCTGACGGAACGAATCTTCCGAAGCCACGCCTTTTCCGGCAATGTCGTAGGCCGTGCCGTGAGCCGGCGAGGTGCGTACGATAGGCAGTCCGGCGGTGAAGTTCACGCCTTCGTCCATGGCCAGTGCCTTGAACGGAGCCAGTCCCTGATCGTGATACATGGCCAGGATACCGTCGAAGTGGGTATAGTTACCGGAACCCATGAAACCGTCGGCCGGATAAGGTCCGAAGCACTGCACACCCTTGGCAATCATTTCCTTCATGGCCGGAATGATAATCTCCTCCTCCTCCGTTCCCAGCAGACCGTGGTCACCGGCATGTGGATTCAAGGAGAAAACGGCGATACGAGGATTGTCGATGCCGAAATCCTTCTTCAGCGACTGGTGGAAGATTTCCATCTTTTCCATAATCAGTTCCTTGGTCAGCATGCCGGGGATGTCGCGCACCGGCACATGCCCCGTGACCAACGCCACGCGGAAGTCACCTTTCAGCAGAATCATGAGAGCCTTCTGCCCGTCGCCCACCCGTTCCTCGATGTATTCTGTGTGTCCGGGAAAATGGAACGTATCCGACTGGATGGTATGCTTGTTGATGGGAGCCGTGACCAGCACATCAAACAAACCGTCCCGATAATCGGCCAGTGCTTTTTCCAGTGCCGTCAATGCCGCCTTTCCCGCTTCGGGAGTCGGTTTGGAAAGCTCCACCTTCAGCTCTTCCTCAATGCAGTTCACCACATTCACCCTTCCGTCCTGGGCATCTTCCGCCGTATTCACGATGCTGAAGTTAGTCGGTATCTCCATGGCCTTGCGATGATAAGCCGCCACCTTGGGCGAACCATAGACGACCGGTGTACACAGTTCCAGCATGGTCGGGTCGGAGAAGGTTTTCAGGATGACCTCATAACCTACCCCGTTTATATCTCCATGAGTGATTCCCACTCTAATTTTACGATTTTCCATATTTATTGCTTATTCTGTTCAGCTTCTTTGTTCACTTTTTCTTCCGAAATGGCATTGTCTACCGGAATCTCCGAAACTTCCTTCTCCGACGGAAGCTGCAAGGTGTAAAGCGCCGCATTCAGTTTACGAATCTGGTCGCGTTTCAGCTTGCCCGGGTTATAGACAAACCCTTCCACCACGATGACGCGAGCATGCTCACGGTCTACACGTACATGCGATACGAACGGACCACCCATGGCATCGTTCTTCATGTCCCACAAACCACGGGCCTCAAACGCATAATCTCCTTTCACAGTAATATTGCGGGTAGTAAGGAAAATGGAATCGGATGTTTCCATATACATGCCTTCCCGCTCACCCGGCAGGTTGACCTTCATCACCGAGTCGCGCTTGTGGATGAAATATTCCTTGGTAAAGGTATCCTTATCGCGGAACGGATAGGAATACATCACGAAATTCAGGTCGTTCAGGTTACTGGAAGCCCAAAGGAAATCCTTTCCTACCTTATACGATTCCAGTTCCACCGGCATCCAGATGTCGCAGTCGAACAGACTCTTCACCTTCGTAGAAATCAGTTCGCTGTGCTTCTTTTCCAACAGTTTGACCTGACGGTTCATCTCAGCACGGGTGAAGAAATCGATAATCACCTGTCCGTTCTTCGACACATAATCGGCAAATTCCTGCTGGTTAGGTGCCTGGATGGTCATAATCATCTGCGGAGAAGAATAGGCATCACGGGTATATTTGAATTTGGGCTGCGTGTAAATGTCCTGAATGTCCACGATAATGATGTTGCGGAACAGACGGACCGACCGGTTAAACGCATCCGGCCGCACACGTGAAATACGGAACGAGCGTTCCGGCTGAGGCAAACCCGGCACATCGGTGTCCAACACGTGGAAGAGCGCACTGTCCGGACTCATCCAACATTTGTCGTCGGCTACTACCATCACTTCGTAGGGGCGTCCGCTGGACACTGGAGTGATGATGCTCTTTCCGCCGTTCCGGCAGGAAGAGAATGACAGCACTGCCAAGGCTATCCCAAGATAAAATGTTACTCGCTTCATAATATTCTGGTATTAAATGGTTTCACTTTCTTTTTCTTTTTTCTCGGCCTGTTGCTGGGCGGTAGAAAGCATGCCGCAAGCGGCAAAAATATCTTCTCCGCGGGAGGCACGGATGGTGGCAAACAAGCCATGCTGAGTCAGATAATCACGGAACGCAATCATCGACTCCATATCGGCCCCTTCCAAATCCACATTCGGGATGGCATGGAAACGAATCAGATTCATCCGACAATCCAGTCCCCGCAACAGCTTGACCAGTTCCTTGGCGTAAATCAGGCTGTCGTTCACTCCCTTGAACACGATATATTCAAAAGACAGGCGGCGCTGCTTGCTGAAATCATATTTACGGAGGATATCCACGATTTCCGTGATGGAGAACGCCTTCTCGGCCGGCATCAGTTCCCGGCGCTGGGCGGGAAACGGCGAATGCAAGCTGATAGCCAGGTGGCAGTCGCTCTCTTCCAGGAAGCGCTCCAACCCTTTCCGCAGACCTACAGACGACACCGTGATACGCTTCGGACTCCATTTGTAGCCATAATCGGCCGTCAGGATTTCCAAGGCACGCAACACCTCATCGAGGTTATCGAACGGCTCTCCCATTCCCATGAACACCACATTGGTCAGGGTGTCCCGCTCGGGCACCGAATAAATCTGGTTCAGAATCTGGGCAGCCGTCAGGCTGGTAGTGTAACCCTGCTTTCCGGTCATACAGAACTTGCAGTTCATCTTACATCCCACTTGCGAAGACACGCAGAGTGTGGCCCGGTCTTCGTCGGGAATATATACGGATTCGATGTAATCACCTTCGGGCGTGCAAAACAAGTACTTCACTGTTCCGTCTACCGAACGCATCGCATGTACCGGTGCACTGGCCCCCACTTCGTAATTCTCCATCAACCGCTCACGGTTCTTCAACGAAAGGTTGGTCATCTCTTCAATCGAACCCACCTTCTTGTCGTACAACCACGAAGCAATCTGTCCGGCCGTAAACTTGGGCATCCCCAAATCCTGCACAATCGCTTTCAATTCGTTCAGTGTTTTCCCCAATAAAGGAGCTTTTGTCATCATAATTCTCTTATATTCTACACATTTAGCGTACAAAGTTAGGGAAAAAATAAGATATATTCCCTATCTTTGTCCGTATAAATGTATTAAATATGAATAATCTAGTGACTTGTTTCCTTCCCTACGAAGGTGATAACCAACAGAATAAGACCATCGAGGGACTGAGCGCCAGTTCCCGGACAGACCAGATATTCCTACTAACCGACCACCCGGAAAACGCAGGTGCCCCTACCGGCAAATGCCGCGTGCTCCCGTTTTTCTCTTTCCAGCAGACCGACGGCATCCGGCAGATGCTCGCTCTGACGCATACGCCCTACCTGCTCATCTACACCAAAACGCAGGCACTTGACATGGGATACATAGCGCTGGAGCGCATGTGCGACTACCTGAGCGCCTCGGAGACCGGCATGGTCTATGCCGACCACTACCAGGTGGCCGATGGGGTGCGACAGCCTCATCCGGTCATCGACTACCAGCCGGGAAGCGTGCGCGATGATTTCGACTTCGGCTCGGTGCTGCTTTTCAAGACAGCGGCCTTGCAGGAAGCCTTTGAATGTATCACCCACCAGCCGGAATACCGCTACTCGGCCCTCTATGCCGTGCGGTTAGCCCTCTCCCAACAGCACGAACTAACCCACATCCGCGAGTTCCTCTACACGGAGATTGAAGAAGATACCCGTAAGTCGGGCGAGAAACAGTTTGACTACGTGGACCCACGCAACCGGAGTGTACAACTGGAACGAGAAACGGCCTTTACCTATTATTTAAAACATATCGGGGCTTTCCTGCCTCCGGTACAACGGGACATCGACCTTACGGAAGGAGAATTTGCCTACGAGGCCTCAGTCATCATCCCCGTACGCAACCGCATCCGCACCATTGCCGATGCCATTGATTCCGTCTTGACCCAAGAAACCGATTTTCCTTTCAACGTGATTGTCATCGACAACCATTCGACCGACGGCACTACGGAGTGCATCGACCGCTATGCCGGCAACGAGAAGGTAATCCACCTCATTCCGGAACGGGACGACCTGGGTATCGGCGGATGCTGGAACCTGGGCGTGCATCATCCGCTCTGCGGACGCTTCGCCGTGCAACTGGACAGTGACGACTTGTACAGCAGTCCGTCTACCCTCCAGACGATTGTCGACAAATTCCGTCGGGAACGCTGCGCCATGGTCATCGGTTCGTACCGCATGACCAATTTCCAGCTGGAGACTTTGCCGCCGGGCGTCATCGACCACAAGGAATGGACCGACACCAACGGTCACAACAATGCCCTCCGCATCAACGGATTGGGTGCACCCCGCGCTTTCTTCACCCCGCTGCTGCGGAAGATACGTGTGCCGAACACCAGCTACGGCGAGGACTATGCCTTGGGACTTGCCTTCTCCCGCGAATACCGCATCGGCCGTATCTATGATGTACTTTATCTGTGCCGCCGATGGGAAGGCAACTCCGACGCGGCCCTGAGCATCGAAAAACAGAATCAGAACAACAGCTATAAGGACAGCCTGCGTACGCTGGAAATACGCAAACGCCAGGCTATGCTCCGCCGTCCGCTTTCCTGGGAAGAAGCCTCTCCGGAGATTTCGGCAGAAGCGTTCATCCACCACCAGCTGGACACCTGGCCGCTGGCCCGCAAGAACCATGAGGCCTTGGCCGACGTGCAGACCCGCACACTCCCGCTAGACGGCAACCACATCACCGTACAGTTCAACCCGGCCCGCGCCGTTTCCACCTGTGCCAAAGTAGACAAGGCTTCCATTGCGGCCCGCCCCTGCTTCCTCTGCCTGAGCCACAAGCCGGAAGAACAACAGAGTCTCCGCATCCTGCTGGACGAAGCCTTCAGCCTGCGGCTGAACCCTTATCCTATCCTTCCGGGACATCTCACGATTTCCACGGAACGGCACCAGTGGCAGACTTTGGCCGACAAGACCGCCCGCCGGTTGCCCGAACGGCTGGTCGACTGGCTGGAAAAACATTTTGCCGAGGGCTACACCGTATTCTATAACGGAGCCAAATGTGGCGCCTCCGCTCCCGACCATTTCCATTTTCAGGCCGTACGCCAGAAAGATGTCCCCCTCATCCGGCAATGGGACAAACTGATGAGCACCGCCGTAGAAAAAGGGTTCGAACCGCTTGCCGACGGAAAATCCTGTATCGCCTACGACATTGAAGGATACATCTGCCCCCTGCGCGCCTTCATCACCCAGGGAGGAATGGGTACCGGCACCCGGCTGATTGACAGCTACCTGCGCAACCTGCCCTTGCCCGAAGGAGAGATGGAGCCCCGCTACAACCTGTTTGCCTGGGACGACCCCCGCTACGGGTTCGTCACGGTCTACATCCCGCGTACCGCCCACCGTCCGCAATGCTACACCACCGAGGGGGATGCCCAGCTGCTCGTCAGTCCCGGTGCCCTCGACATGGCCGGCATTCTGGTGACGGCCCGCGAAGAAGATTTCCAGAAACTGAACGCCGACACCTTGCGGCAAATCTATCACGAAGTAACTCATTAAGCCCCATGAAAGAACCCGAAATAAACGTGGGCATCGTCAATGCCCTTGAAATACATTTCACCCTCAATGCCAAGTTCCTGGCCAAAGGGGAAACCGTCTCCGGCAAACAGCATGTATCCTTCGACGAAGGAGGCATCTTCTGGAACGGCAACGTGTACCGCGAACTGACTTTCACCCCGCTGGAAGACGATGCTTCCTTCTCGCTCGAAGATGTGACCATCGGCATCAACTTCCATTGGGAGCGACAGGAGACACAGACCTTCCTGGGCACCCTGCGACTGGTGGTGGACGAGGGAAAGATTACCGCCATCAACCAGCTTCCGGCCGAGGACTACCTGACCAGTGTCATTTCGTCGGAGATGAGTGCCACCTCTTCCTTGGAGTTTCTGAAAGCCCATGCCGTGATTTCCCGGAGCTGGCTGCTGGCCCAGATTGAGAAACGGAAAGCCCTCAGCAAACAAGGCAGCGGCTTCTTCCCCTTCTTCAAGACTGATACGGAATACATCCGCTGGTACGACCGCGAAGACCATACCATCTTCGACGTCTGTGCCGACGACCATTGCCAGCGCTACCAAGGCATCACCCGCGCATCGAACCAGAGCGTGGTGGAAGCGGTCAAGGAAACCCGCGGCCAGGTGCTCATGTACAAGCACGCCATCTGCGACGCCCGCTTCTCCAAGTGCTGCGGCGGCGTGACCGAAGAATTCAACTACTGCTGGGAGGACAAGAAATATCCCTACCTCAGTGCCGTGCGCGATCTGGACACCGAATCCCCGCTGCCCGACCTGACAAAGGAGGAGGAAGCCGAACGCTGGATCCGCCAACGGCCGGAATCGTTCTGCCACACCACCGACCCGAAAATCCTCTCCCAGATTCTCAACCACTACGACCAGGAGACGCAGGATTTCTACCGCTGGAAGGTGAGGTATACGCAGGAGGAACTGGCCGGACTGATTGCCACCCACACCAAAAATGACTACGGCGAGATTCTCGACCTCATTCCCGTGGAACGTGGAAAGTCGGGCCGCATCAGCCGCCTGAAGATTGTGGGTACTTTGAAGACGATGATTATCGGAAAGGAACTGGAGATACGACGGACCCTCTCCCCCACCCACCTGTTCAGCTCGGCCTTCGTGGTCGACAAGGGACCGGAGGTGAACGGCGTACCGGAATGGTTCGAACTGACCGGCGCCGGATGGGGACACGGCGTGGGACTCTGCCAGATCGGGGCCGCCGTGATGGGCGAGAAAGGCTATGCCTACGACCAGATTCTGCTGCACTACTACCAGGGAGCTGAAATCCGCAAGTTATACTAAATCCCGACGGCCATGCACACACGTTCTCCTTGGTATTGGGTACCTTCACTCTACTTTGCCGAAGGCCTTCCCTACGTAGCAGTCATGATTCTCTCGCTGGTGATGTACAAGCGGATGGGCATCTCGAACACGGAGGTAGCCCTCTACACCAGCTGGCTGAACCTGCCTTGGGTCATCAAGCCCCTGTGGAGCCCGTTTGTCGACCTGCTCCGCACCAAACGGTGGTGGATTGTCACCACCCAGCTGCTGCTGGGAGCGGGACTGGCCGGCATTGCCTTCACCATCCCTACGAGCCATTTCTTCCAGACCACCCTGGCCGTGTTCTGGCTGGTGGCCTTCAGCTCCGCCACCCACGACATCGCCGCCGACGGGTTCTATATGCTGGGACTTACGCCCCACCAGCAAGCCTTCTTCGTGGGCATCCGCAGCACCTTCTACCGCTTTGCCACCATTGCCGGACAAGGGCTGCTCATCATGCTGGCCGGACGGCTGGAAGAAGTGACCGGCCGTACCTCTTATGCCTGGAGCATCACCTTCTTCACGCTGGCAGGCTGTCTGCTGGCCTTATGGCTCTACCATTCTTTCATCTTGCCACGGCCCGACCAGGACCGTCCTTCGGCCACGCACCCGAAAAGCGCCAAAGGTATCCTGACCGACTTCCTACTGACCTTCCGTTCCTTCTTCCAGAAAGAGCAGGCCCTCACTGCCATTCTGTTCATGCTGCTCTACCGCCTGCCGGAAGCCCAGCTGGCCAAGATGGGCATCCCCTTCCTGCTCGACCCTGTGGAACAAGGAGGACTCGGCATGACCACCGCCCAAATCGGATTCGCACAAGGCACCCTCGGCATCGTCGGACTGACCCTGGGCGGCATCTTGGGAGGTATTGCGGTGGCACGCCACGGACTACGCCGCTGGCTCTGGCCCATGGTGTGGGCCATCTCCCTGCCCGACCTGGTCTATGTGTACCTGAGCTACGTCCAGCCCGACAGCCTCGTTCTCATCAACAGCTGCATCTTCGTGGAACAGTTCGGCTACGGATTCGGTTTCACGGCCTACATGCTCTACCTGATTTATTTTGCCAACGGCACGCACAAGACCTCACACTATGCCATCTGCACGGCCTTCATGGCCCTGGGCATGATGCTGCCGGGCATGATTGCCGGATGGATGCAGGAAACCCTGGGCTACCAGCTGTTCTTCATCTGGATTATGGTCTGCACCCTGGCCACCTTCGGCGTGACCGCCCTGCTGAAAATCGATCCGGAATTCGGGAAGAAATAAAAAGAAGCGCCCCGTCCGGCCTTTACTTCCCCGCGAGGAAATGCCGGACAAAGCGCATGAAATGCAATACGGTATCGGCCTCCTGTCCCTGGGCCGATACAAAACAGAAATGCCGCTTGAACTGCAAGCCTTCAATGTCAATCACCTGAAAGTCGCCTTCCTTCAGCTCCCGCCCCAAGGCGCAAACCGACACAATGCCCATGCAATCGCTGCACCGCAGGAATGACTTGATGCCCTCCGTACTGCCCAGATGCATCCGCACGTTCAGTGACGAAAGTTTCAACCCCTGCTCGGCCAACACCATCTCAATGGCATCCAGCGTGCCCGAGCCCCGTTCACGGAGCACCAGCGGCACGCGGGTAAACTCGTCCAATGTCAGTTCCTCCTTCCCGGCCCAGCGTCCGCGCGGACACACCACCGGCACCAGCTCGTCGCACAGGAAAGGTTCATAGCGCAGGTTGGGCAGGCGGAACACGCCTTCCACCATCCCCACATCGATAGTATGCTCCTGCAACGCCTTCTCCACGTTGCGCGAGTTGGTATCCATGAGCGACACACTCATCTGAGGATAACGTTCCGTATAAGCAGCCAGTACAGGCGGCAGCACATACTGCGAGATGGTCGTACTCGCTCCCAGCCGCAGTTCCCCCGCATACTCGTTGTTCAGCTGATGCATGTCGTACTCCAGCTTGCGGTAGTCGGCCAGGATACGTTCGCAATGCTCCATGAGCAGCTTCCCCGCCTCCGTGAGCGAGATGGAGTTCCCCTTGCGGTCGAACAGACGCACCCCGTAGAGACTTTCCAGCTCGCGCACATGCTTGGTCACGGCCGGCTGGCTCACGAACAATTCCTGCGAAGCCTTGGTAAAGCTGAGGTTGCGGGCCACACTGTAGAATGCTTTCAAACGGAAATCAGACATAGGCTACTCCACGGATTAAAGTTCCTCTGCCCGGATGCCCAGCGACTGAAGCACAGCGAACCCGAGCATCTCAAAACGGTAACTGCACTCGTGTGCCGGAGGGTTCATGCCGAACACCGTCACACTCTCCTTGTCTTTCATCTTCTCCGCCAGTTCCGCCACCACAGAACCATATTCTCCCTCATCGGGCACCAGCATCACCCGGCGCACGTCTTTCGACTCCGTGAGCAACTGCAACGATTCACCGAACAAGTCTTCCCGCCGGGCCATTCCGGAAGTCTGGAAGGCATACAGCGAGAACTCGCCCAGCCGGCTCTGGAAAGCCATGCCGTGAATCTCCTTCTCCAAGTCGAAAGGTGCACAGAAACGCATCCGGTCATGTGCCGCATCGTACACAAAAATCACCTGTATCTCGTGCTGCCCCGGTTCCAGTCCGGCATCCAGCGCCAGACATTCCAGCAACACCGCCAAATCGGCTTTAGGCAGTTCCCGCCCCACCAAGGGCGCAAAATGAGCCGCCATATCCCCGCCCACGCGGTCCAAGAAAGCAGCATCTATCAAAATTACATCAGAAGCAAAAGGTATTTTCTTTTCCATAAATTAGTTAATGTGTTTCCGTTTATAGTTGTTTCCAGTCGCCGATAGTGCCCGTTTCGGAAGAGAACACGGCCCCTATCCTGTACAGTTTGCGGCTGTCCGCCTCATATTCGCGGGCATAGCCTTTTTCCTCTATCTGACGCAAGGCCTCATCGGCCGTCCCGTCCAGCTTGAACTCGAAGATATAGACATACTGCGGCGTCTCCACCACACAATCCACACGGCCCTGACTCTGTACCTTCTCCGTGTAGACCGTATAGACGCTTATCAACCGCATAATCAGGTAGAACGTATAATGGAAATAACGCTCCCGCTCCCGTTCGTTCTCCTTGCGGCGCATCGTATAAGGTATGCTTGCCAGGAAAGATGTCAGCCCCGTGCGGAAGTTGTCCAATTCCCCTTTCCGCAGGAAGATGGTCGCCTCCCGCACCCAAGGATAAATCTTATCCCCGTTATCGAAGTATTTGGAAGCCACCATCGACAGAAAACCTTCCTTCACCTCCTTGTTGGGATAATCCAACAGGAACAGGTCAAAATCCCGGTCAAAGTTCTTGATGGTGAGATAACCGCTCTGGTAAATCATCGGAAGCGGCTGTTCCACGTCTGCCTTGTAGTCGATAAACTCCTTCGGCGCATAATATCGGCCCGTAATTTCGTCCATGTTTTCGTTCGTGTGCGAAAGCAGGCGAATCAGGTAAGTAGGCGTACCACTCTTGAACCAGTAGTCGGAAATACGCTGGGTAGAAAAGGCATTCAGCAAACTGAACGGATTATAAATATCGGTCATCCGGTCACTGAAATGATAGCCGTCGTACTGCGCTTTCAGCCGGTTACGCATTTCCTCATACGTACATCCGTACACCTGTGCCATTTGCTCCATCGGCTCCCGGAAAGTGTTCTCCAGTTCCTCCTGCGTGATGCCGCAAAGCGTCTCATACTTGCCGTGCATGCTGATGTCGAAAGGCTGGTTGAAACCGCTGAACACGCTCACCTGTGAGAATTTCGTCACGCCCGTCAGGAACACGAACTGAAGATGCTCGTCGGCTCCCTTGAACACGGAATAAAACGCTTTCAGGATGTTGCGGTGCTCTTCTTCCAGATTCTTATCCACATCCAGCACGTCCAATATCGGCTTGTCGTATTCATCCACCAGCACTACCGCACGACGCCCCGTCTGTTCGTGGGCCTCACGGAGCACCTTGATAAAACGGAATCCCACATCCAGCCTGTCACTTTCAGAGGGCAGTCCGTAGCAAGCCTCCCACTCGGACACATAACTATTCAAACGTTCTTCCAGCACTCCCTTCTGCATGAAGTTGGAGCCATTGAAATCCAAATGGAATACCGGATACACCTTCCAGTCCTTCTCCAGACGGTCTATCTTCAAGCCCTTGAACAGTTCCTTCCGCCCCAAAAAATAGTTCTTCAACGTGGAAACCAGCAGGCTCTTTCCGAAACGCCGCGGACGGCTCAGAAAGTAAATCGAACCTTCCCGGGCAAGCGAATAAACCATATCCGTCTTATCTACGTACACATAACCGTCTTCTATGATGCGGTCAAAACTCTGTATTCCAATTGGGTATTTCATACATGCACAATTAAAAGCCTTTAGACAAAGGTACGAAAAATATCCGAGAGGCCACATTCCTCTCCCATTATTTAAAATTCACAGGCACCGTTTGCCTCAGAGATGTTTTTTCCGCCACCGGGCCGGCGAACAATCCTCCCGTTCCTTGAACAGGCGTATGAAATGACTGGCCGACTGGAAGCCCGACTTTTCTGCAATACCCGCCACCGTCAACTCCGGATGCTGAATCAACATGCGCTTGGCGTATTCCATCCGCAACCCGGCAATCCACTCGCGGAACGACACGCGGTAAGTTGTCTTGATGTAAGCCGACAGATAAGTACGGTTGGTTTTCAGCAAGTCCGACAACTCCTTGAGCGTCAGTCCCGGCGTGAGATAACCCTCCTCTTTGATCCACACAGACAACTTTCCCTCGATGCCCGCGTAACAGGCCGGAAGTTCCACTCCCCCTTCCACGATGGCTTCCGGAGTTTCCTCCTCCGAAGGCATTTCCTGCTCGAAAGCCTGCTCCACCTGCTCGTAGAACAGCAGATAGTTCATGTAGGCACAATAAAGATAGATATAAAAAGGAACAGACGAGAGAATCCAAAGATAAATATACTCATCCGGGAGGAAGGTCAACAACCCACACCCCACTCCGAAGATTACGGCCCAATAGGTAAACACCGACAACCACCGGATATAAGCGCCGATGTCGTCCGAATGGGTATCATCGAACAGACGTACCGCCCGCCGGTAGGCCAGAATGAGACGCCGTGCCAACACGAATCCATACGCCACCAGCCACACCCCCATGAGCAGCAATCCCACCTTCTGCACCCGTCCCTCCGGCAAGGCCAGCAGCACCACGCCCGACAAGGCCGTGAACAGCAGCCACTGGCACACGTGCACCCTGAAACGGCGGCGCGTGATATAGAAGCGGTCAAGCAGCGTGGTCAGTGCGGAACTGAAAAGCCAATAGCACAGGAAATAGGTGGACAAGTTCATCAAGATGGCCGCATGGACATTCCGGAAGCGGATTTCAAAAAAGAAATGCACGGCATAGTTGGCAGCCAGCAGCAACAGGGCCCCTCCCATGATCCGCCGCGAACGGAGGTAGTTGACAAATATGGCCTTCTCCGGCGTAGAAGCAAACAGAAAATAAAATCCAAAAAACAGCATCAGCGGCAAGGCGATGCAAAGCGAATAACTGTATATAGGGTGCGTCATCATTTTTCAATACATTTCCTCACGTTGCATCCGCATCAGCAACGAAGCACTTATACCCAATGCCGCTTCAAACAGCATTGCAGTCTGTGCGGTCAACGGACGGCGGCAGTTGAGAATGTCGTTCAACACCTTATATGAGATTCCCATCCCTTCTGCCAGTTTACGCTGCGAAAGTTTGCGCTCTTCCACCTCTTCCTTCAGCAGTTCGCCCGGATGTATGGGGCGTTGACAGATGTATTTTTCCATAATTACTTTTATTTATAATGAATCGACAATTCCAGTATATTGCAGACAGTCACCACCGTTTCCGATGCGACCTGTTCCACCGTGAACTCTATACGAGAAACAAAGATAATTAATTATCCACAAAAATCCACTATAAAAGTGGAAAGTTTGTTCCTATACGCAAGAAGCCCTCGGCAGAGTAAAATCCGTCGATACAACTTAAAAAGTCCATTTTAAAAACTACCACCCCATGTTTTTTCTAATTTCGGCACATACCGTATCAAATCTGTCAATAAGCTGCAACCATCCTGGTACATCCCTGTTCATCCATCCCATTACTACTATCATTTCACGGTGAATCTCCTCCACCCGATTCAGATTCCAGCAGATAGATTCATTATGGAAAACCCTGTTACGGAATGTCCGAAATGTATTCAGCGGAGCAGACACATTCTTTCGTTGCCGGTCTTTCTTGGGCATGAACGGAAATGCCCTGCGCAAATCTTTCCACAGCAAACGTTCATACTCGCTATTCAACAAGGATACCCAAAATCCAAGCGTAAGTTCAGCAATTACTTTCGAGGGAGTAATTGGTTCATGTCTACCGGCTATCTGTTTATTAGCTTGTGTAACATAATGGTTTAGTCTTGACAATCCTGGAGTGTTTGCGAAGACGGCATACCAGTCTTCTCGCCCCGTCATTGTTTCCAATTCACGGCTTAAGGCATTGCGAAGAGTAACCTCCAATACTGACAAACTCGTGTAAAACGCCTCTGCCAGTTCCAGATTACACTTATAATGCAAGATAGCACGTTTCTCATTATCAGAATAAAGCTTGAAATATCTTTCCATCCGCTTCGTGGAAAAAACTTTTTCAAAGAATGCTTTGTTATATTCCATATCTTTTGTACTTTTGTGTCGCAGTCCCGGGCGTTCCTCTCCCAGCTTTCAGTTACTGGTGATGAATCCGGGTTTTTTTATGCTTGTACGTAAAGATACAATTATTTCTTTTCCTCTCAATTTTTTTGGTTTAGCATTTTTGAGTTAATTGCTTTTTCTTCTATTCTGAATGGTCTTTTATGGCCGTCATAAAAATGTAACTGACAATTGAAACGGTATGGTAGAGGAATTTGACCTGCTTGAAGAGATAGAAGTGCAGTTCTGCGATGAGGAATGCACGGAGTCGGTATGGCACGGAGTGAAATGCAGCGAAAGTCTGTTCTGCCGGGAGAAACCGAAGTCGGAACTGACAGTAGTCATCAAAGAGGAAGGGATGATGTACTTACGACCGGGGAGAGCTTCAGGCAACTATCGGTTATCAGCGTGTTTCTGGAAAAGGCAGTGTGTAATAAACAATTAAGTTTATTTCTATAAAAAACAATAACCCTGAAGTTTACTCTTACGAGCAGGGACAGCAGGGTCTTACGCTTGCAAATATAGGCAATTATTTATATTTTGCAAAAACTTTACTTTTGGCTTTTGGACTTATCTGTTCACTAAGAGAAATTATCGTGTGGGTGGCAAGACATTGCTCAAAATATTTCCTAAAGGCACACGGTCTAAAACAGTCAGATATTTACAGAGAACTGACAGCCATACGTGAATTTAGGAACCGTATTGCCCATCATGAACCTATATGTTTTAATGCTGCCCGTACTATAGATACTACGTATGCAAGAAGCCATTATAACCTTATACGTACTTATATCGGGTATATGGGTTTTGACCCGGATTCTGTCTTGAGAGCGGTTGAAAAGCACGAAGTTCCCCGTAACCGTGTATGTCAGCCAGTTCCATTTCTTGCTGTTGCAGGTCTGCCCGTATTCTTGCATCCATTTTCTTAATTATTCCCTGCAATTGGAAATTAAGTTTTCTATTTCTTACCGAAAGGCTGTCGGTGTATTGGCTCAACCTCTCGCTTTGTTCTTTCTGGCGGGCTATCATACCGCTGTTCAGCGTATTGAGCATGGTGGTCGTTGCGGTCGGTTTCGCTTCTTCCTTTTTCCCGAACAGTCCTAAGAAGCCTGTCCGTTTCCTTTTTTTCGGTTCTTCTTGTGAACTTTTCAATGCAATGGCTGGCACTTGTCTTGCTATCTTTTCCTTTATCTCTTCTTGTTCGTAGAGTACCAGCATGATTCTATTCAGCAATTTTTCCTTTTCAGCCAGCAGCTGGCATATGCTGTCTATACGCTCGCTGCGGCAGGTTCTGGACTTGAAGCGGCTGAGCAGGCTGTCCACTTCCAGTCGCTTCTCATGGTACGCCGTCATGTCTTCCTCATTCCAGTCCAGCACGGTCTCACCAATCATGGATAAATCCACTACCTTCATATATACCTCGTGTACATCCTTGCGGAGACTTCTTATTTTGTAGGTAGTAGCTTCCAATTCCTGTTGTCTGTTCTGTTCATTGAGCCAAATATAGACGATGCCGAAAATGACGAATAGTATCAGCACATATCCTGCCGCTATCTTGGTGCGTAGGTGTCTGGTTGCTATTGTTTTCTGTTTCATGCGGTATACCTCATTTTTTATATTATTCTTTTCTCCTTATTAAAGTGCAGCCCACTGACCTTGCGGTAGCGGGCTGCGGTGTCTGTATGATGTTACCGGGCACAATACTCCCGCCCGGAATGGGAGTTCCTTTCTTTATTGGGGTTATACTTCGGTTATATTCCGTTTCAAGCGGAACTTTTCCCGCCCGACGGTTCACTGTTTCTTCAAGGCAGGCAGGCTGTTGCCGTCTTTGAGTTCGTACTGCCAGCCTTTACCGCTCAGGGCGGCGTTCATGGCGGCGACGGCCGTCTGCCAGGTGACGTTCGTGCCGTCCACCTTCGTGGCTCCGCCGTTATCATTGTCGGGGAGACCGCTCCAGTAGCAGGCGGTCACGGTGGCATCGTTTACTCCCACCGCGCCGCCTACATGGATGGTGCCGCTTCCGCTACCGGTCACGCTGCCCGCGGCATAGCAGGCAATGAGAGTGCTGCTGTTGGTGTTGCTTCCCACCACACCGCCGGCAAAGTTGCCGCCTAAGTTGATACTTTCAAGGGTCACGTCGCCCGTGGCATAGCAGCCTGTCAGGGTGGCAGAATACGTGCCACCTGCCACGCCACCGACTATATTCCCGGCATTCACTGTGGCAGAGGAGCTGCACCCGGTAAGGAAACCGCCCGATTGGTAGCCTACTATACCACCTACAGCGCTGTTCTTGCCGCTACCGCTGACGCTGCCCGACACCGAGCAGTTTTCAATCTTGCCGCCATAGCTCCGTCCCGCCACGCCGCCGACAGCGCTCATTTCGTTATTGCTTTCTATCTTCACGTCCTTCAGCGTCACGTCCTTCACCTTGCCGCCGGAGCCGATGAAGCCGAATAGGCCCGCATATTGGTCACTCGTCGTAACGGTCAGCCCCGTGATGGTATGGTTGCCTCCGTCGAAGGTGCCGGTGTAAGGTTGGCTTTCAGTGCCTATCGGCGTCCACTCCATGTCTATGAGATTGATGTTTTCAGTCAAAGTAATGTTGATACCGAGATTGCCGTTGTTGGCTATGTCTGCCACAGCCTTCAATCCCTCGGCGGAGGTGACGTTGTAGGTCCTGCCGTCCTCCGACACGGTGTAGCCCGGGTCTTTTGCCGCAGCGAGGGAGACGGTGTAGGTATA
This sequence comes from Bacteroides mediterraneensis, assembly GCF_025993685.1. Classification (NCBI taxonomy): domain Bacteria; kingdom Pseudomonadati; phylum Bacteroidota; class Bacteroidia; order Bacteroidales; family Bacteroidaceae; genus Bacteroides; species Bacteroides mediterraneensis. The sequence goes on from NZ_DAJPEN010000001.1 coordinate 2,244,958, forward strand.
TTCCTCGCCTGCCTGCCAGTCGGTATCGTTCTTCATCTTATAGACGAAGACCTTGCCGTTGGTGAAGGCGCAGGTGATGAAGGTCGTGCCCGTTGCCACACTTTGTGGGGCTACGAGGGCGGTGTAGGTGTCGTTACCCTTGTCATACGGGATGATTTGGGCGGGGTTGCCGTTCTCGGTGGAGAGGCCTGTCAACTTGACGGACGCCATCCCCTCGGTGTAGTCCGTCAGGATGACGGTGACCCGTGCCGTGCGGTGGGTGAAGCGGAGTGTGGGGTTGCCGTAGCTCACCGTCTGTTCCTCGGCTACGATGAGGTCGCTGCCCTCGAAGTCTTTCTGGGCACTTTGGTCGGCAGCTACCTTCACGGCAGGCGGGGTTGTTTCGCCAGCGGTGTAGGGCCACCACGCCGTGACGGTGATGTTATCGTGGTTGGTCCAGTAGTGCGGGTCATCGGAGGTCAGCGTGGCGCTGGTGTTGTCGGAGGTGGAGGGCGTCACATTGTATGCCTTCACCGTGCCGTCCATCAGGACTGCCACGCTCTGCACGCCCTCCCAGTTCCCGTCCACGGGGGCACGGGTGCCGGCAGTGGCTGTTGCAGCAGGGTTCAGCCCCGTGACGGTGAAGACGATGGGTGTGCCTTCCGCTCCTTCCGGCAGGAAGCCCGCTTCGTCCTGCGTGCAGGCGGCAATGCCGAGCAGCAGGGCAAGGACTGCGGATATATGGATGGTTGTTCGTTTCATGATGCGTGTTGTTTAGGGGTTGTTATTGTTTCTTTTGCAGTACGGGAAGGCCGTCGGTGCCGAGTGCCCACTGGTAGTCGTTGCCGGTGAGGGCGGGGTTCATGCCATCCACGGCTGTCTGCCATTTCACGGTCACGCCGTCCACCTTCGTAACATCTACCGTTCCTCCTTGATTAGTTGCTCCTTGTCCGGCATTTCCGCCATAGAAGCAGACGGTGATGGTGCTATAGTTGAGAGCAGCGATTCCGCCATTACCAAGGCCTGACGTTAAATTTCCATCGAACCAACAGCCAATAATGCTACCGGAGTTGGAAGACGCAATGCCGCCGACATATCCTCCTGTTGCAGAAATATCTCCCGTTACGGAGCAGGCGGTAATGGTGCCGTAGTTGGACATCGCTATGCCACCGGCCACACCGTTTTGCCGCACATCGTAGTCCACATCCACCAGTTGCAGGTTCTTCACATCGCCGTTGCCGCCGATACCGCCGAACAACGCAGCACTCTCACCCTGCGGATTGTCCGTAGTGATGGCCAGCCCCGTGATGCGGTGTCCCTGTCCGTCGAAGGTGCCTTGGTAACCGGATTCAGAAGTGGTGCCTTTACCTATCGGTGTCCACTTCTTGCCCGTCAGGTCGATGTCGGCAGTCAGGGTGCAGTCGATGCTGAGATCACTCTTTGCGGCTTCCGCCCACGCCAGCAGGCCGTCTGCGTTATAGACCATGTAGGTCTTGGTGGTGTTGTCGTAGTTGTAGCCCAAATCCTCGGCTGCGCCGCTCTCGCCGCCGCCGTCGTCCCATTTGCCGATTTCACAGCCTGCCAGCGTCAGGCCGGTGGCGTTCACCTTGACGGTGTAGGTATAGCGGTTGCCTGCCTCCAGCACGACGTCGTTCTGCGGGCGGAAGTAGAAGTTGCCGCCGCCAAGTTCCACGCGGATGAACGGCTTGCCTGCCGTAACGGTCTGCGGGGCGGTCAGTGCCTCGTAGCTGTTGCCGCTTGCGTGGTAGGTCTTGATGTCGGTCGGGTTTTCGTTATCGGCGGACAGGCTCACGAGGCTCACCGTGGCACCGTCCACATTCGTGAATCCCGTACCGGGTTTCAGTTCGATGGCCACGCGTGCCGTGCGGTGGGTAAAGGTGAGTTTCGGGTCGTTAAATTCCACCGTCCGGTCGATGGTGGAGATAAAGTCGCTGCCTTGGTATGCGGCCAGCGTGCTCTGGTCTTCGGCCACCTTCACGGCAGGCATCCGTGTGATGTCTGTATCGTCGAGGGGCCACCATGCCGATACGGTAATCGGATCGCGGCTGGTCCAGTAGTGCGGGTCGTTCTCGCATGAGAGCGTGGCTTTCGTATTGTCAGCGGAGTTAGGCGTTACGGTGTATTCCTTTACCGCGTCGCCCATCTTGAGTGCCACGGTCTGTACGCCCTGCCAGTCGCCGTCCACGGTGGCACGGGTGGAGGCAGGGGTTGCCACGGCTTGCAGGCCGGTGGCGTTGATTACCAATGGATACTCGCCTTCGGGCAACGTGCCGCTGCCGAGGTCATCCTGCGTGCAGGCAGTCGCTGCAAAAAGCAGGACGGTTGCTGCGGACAGTATATGCAATGGAAGTCTAATGTTCATATTCTTAGTTCTTTAGGAATGATATACTTAAAGGTCTGCATTCACATTGCCGCCGTTCACCGGGTTCCAGTCGCTGATAGTGGCTGAGCTGATGCTCAGGTCCTTGTTGCGGACGGTGACGGTGTAGGTGTAGTTGTTGCCGGCTTTCAGTGCGCCGTCGGGAATGGTGAGCGTGGCGGTGTAGGGCTGGCTGTTGTAGTACACGCTCAGTCCGATGCTTGCCTTGGTCTGCGGGAAGAGGATGACCGACGAGGTGAGTGCGCCGTTCAGTTCCATTGTAAGGTCGGCTGTCTGTGCGTTCGCATCCGTTTCTGCCGTGCCGGTGGTGGTGTCGAAGCTGCCCTCCAGCACCAGTCCGGAGAGTGTGTAGCCGGTGGGTTTGATGGTATTGAAGTCCACGCCGCTGCCCTCCTTGAAGGTGAGCGTAATCTGGCTCATGCAGTGGTGGAAGGAACAGTCCTTGCCGCCTGCATCAGTGTCGTCGGTAAAGTTCACTTCAGGATTGTGCGTACTGGCAGTGGCACCGGTGGCATAGAGGAAGTCGATGGCGGGCTGGTCCTGCTGCGCCGTGGCATCGGTGGTGGCGGTCAGTGTCCCACCGTCCGCATCGTAAGGATAGTAGGCGGAGAAGGTGGTCGGGTCGTCATCTTGGAAGAAGATAATGGTTCCTGTCGGTGTGAACTTCCCGCTTTCCCACCGGTATGGTACGTTGGTGTAGCCGAAGCGGCTTTCGGAGATGCCTATCTCGTCACGTTCCGCCCAGGCGGTTCCGCTGGCGCGGGTGGATACGGCATCTGAGATTTCGGCGTTAATCACTGCGGCCACGGGACCGTCATTGTTCAGAATCTCGTTGTCGTTATTGCAGGCTGCCAGTGCGAGGGCGAGTGCTGCGAAGGTGAATAATCTTGTCTTCATCGTTTCTGTATTTCTTATGATTCTTTTTACTTTTACATTTCGGCATCCACTCCGCCGCCGTCCACTGTTTCCCAGTCTGTGATTTCACTGGTGAAGCCCGCCTCGCCAGGGGTCTCGGCCAAGGTGCCGCCGAGGGTCAAAGGCGCGGTTTTGCCGTCATTGAAGCTGTTGAGAGCAGACGTGAGGTCGCTATTGAGAGATGTAGGCTGCGGGTTGCCGTCCGTGTAGGTCAGCGTGGCGGTGAGCCGCTGCGCGTCGCCCGCAATGCCGAGCAGCCGGACGGTTGCCATCCACTTGCCCGCATCGTCGCCCTCAGTTATCTTCGTAAAATGCAGTTCCACCTCCGAGGGCGTACCGTGGGTGCCCGTGGCGAAGTCCAGCGTCCCTGCCGCTCCGCTCAGCGTGCCCTCGATACTCTCGATACGGTCTGCCGCATCGCCCGCAGGTTTGATGACAAGGGTCAGTTCTCGTACCTGCTGCCGCATGACGGCGGTCAGCTCGTAATCGGTGTCGGCTTCTATAGCCACCTCCTGCACGGATGTGAAGAGCCAGCCGGGTATACCCGTAATGAAACTGCCGTCCGCTGTCGCCACTGTAGCCGTTGTGCCGCTTACCGTAATGCCGTCGGCAGGGTTATACACCGCAAGGGTATAACTGCCTGGATTGAAAAGATAGTCCGGCGAGTGGGTCGCACCAGTCTCCGTGCCTGTATAGTCACCCATGACAATATGCCACGAAGCGGGGATGTTCACTCCTTCGCCCCGGTCAGTCCAGTCGGCGGTGACGGTGATCTTACCTGTGTCGGGATGCGGTGTGTCATGCAGTTCGTCCTTGACGCAGCCGCCCAGCGTGAGCAGCAGCGCAAGGGTCAGCATCGTTGTCGTATATCTTGTCGTTGTCTTCATATTTTCCTCCTTTCGCTAAAACAGCTTCCACACCAAGGTGACACCCGCATTGATCGGGCCCCACCAGTTCTTCGTCTCCTTGCCGGCACGCACCCGCACACCGCCGATGGTCTCGTATTGCTCATAGTCCGCGTGCAGGCAGCCCAAGCCGAGGTTGAAATCAAGATCTAATGCCTTGTTCAGCCGCAGCTGGTAGCCGGCGGTGATGCCGCCACCCATCAGGTCGCCCTGCTTGCCTGTTTCGGAGAGCTTGTAGTTGAACTGTCCGGCCTTGAACATCGCACCCAGATACCAGGCTTTCTTCTCGCCCATATAGTAACGCACTTCCGGAGCCACTTCCCAGAGTGCATAGCGGCGGTCCTTGTCGCTCCACGTCCAAGAAGTCCACGAGCCGTTTACGGCAATGCCCCACGACGGGCAGATGCGCCATTCAAGTCCTAAATCGGGTGTCAGGGTAGCCCAGCGCAGCAGGTTGGCACGCAGGGAGAGATGATAATCAGTTGTGATTTTGGTTTCCGACGGCGTGTCGGCAAGAATATTGGGTCGGGCTTCTTCCGCCTTGCGCTGCTCTTCGGCAAGTCGTTCCTGTTCGGCACGCTTCTCGGCTTCCAGTCGTTCGGCTTCCGCCTTGCGTCGTGCTTCCGCTTCCGCATCCGTCGCGGCTGTTTCCTTGACCGGTATCGTTAGGCGCACAGTGACAAAGTCTCCCTCTGTCGCATGGTTGCGGGTGATAAAGTTTTCTTCCTTGATTTCCGCACGGATAATCAGTTCGGATTTCACACGGTTGGCACGGATCTTCGCCGTGGCAAGGTTCTCGGCTTCGCTGCCCAGCGAGTTGCAGTAGCCGTCGACATAAAGCGGCAGCTTGCCGTCAAGAATGTCCGTTCTGTTGCGCTCGATGCATTCCAGCAGACGGGCAAGTTCCGTGTCATTGCCATTCCAAGGCACGTAGAACATGTCCTTCTGCGGCACGAAGCGGAAGGTGTAGGTCGTGTCTGTTTTCTGCTGCGCCATGACAGGAAAAGTGACTGCCGTCAGCCACAGAAACAGGGTAAGAAAAGAAACTTTTTTGCTCATATTTTTATATACTTTTTGAGATTCAAACAAAATCATATATATAAAGAAAACAAAAAGGACACAATCTACCATGATATTCAACGGGGAAAGAGGTACCTTATTGGCAGAATCACACATCTTTGCGGTTCAGAATATTTTCATTTTGTGATTCAGGCTATTTTTTGTTTTACAGGCTATCAAACCTCATAGTAACAAGGACTTTGAGGAGGCCGAAAAAACGCAAGTACATTCGTTCGCAAACGCCTTTGCGTTTCAACCAAAACGCAAGTGCGTTTTTCCAACTGCCAAAAAACACCCTATAACTGACAGATTTTCAGTATAAAAACCACATAAAATGACAATTCGTCAGACTTTTTCCACAAATGGCTTCTGGCAAAGAGTTTGCATAAAAGTAAGCGTCGGTGCGCCGCCTGTCACAAGGCGGGAGGCTCCCGGCAAAGAAAAAGAAAAACAACAAGAACGAGAAAGGAGACCATTTATGAACTTTAACAACTTTACAATCAAATCGCAAGAGGCAGTGCAGGAGGCGGTGAACCTGGTACAGAACCGCGGACAGCAGGCCATCGAGCCGGAACATTTGATGGCAGGTTTGCTGAAGGTGGGCGAAAATGTAACCAACTTCATTTTCCAGAAACTCGGCATAAACGGCCAGCAGATAGAAACCGTACTCGACCGGCAGATTGCTTCCTTGCCGAAGGTATCGGGAGGAGAACCCTACCTGAGCCGTGACGCCAACGAAGTGTTGCAGAAAGCCGTGGAGGTATCCAAGGAACTGGGCGACGAATATGTGTCACTCGAAGCCTTGTTGCTGGCACTGCTGAACGTGAAAAGCACGGTGGCTACCATGCTGAAGGATGCAGGGCTGACCGACAAGGAACTTCGGGCTGCCATCCAGGAATTGCGTCAGGGTCAGAATGTGACCTCGCAATCGAGTGAAGATACGTATCAATCACTGAATAAATATGCCATCAACCTGATAGAAGCTGCACGAAGCGGAAAACTCGACCCGGTCATCGGCCGTGACGAGGAAATCCGACGGGTATTGCAGATTCTGAGCCGGCGTACGAAGAACAACCCGATTCTGATTGGTGAACCGGGTACCGGTAAGACGGCCATCGTAGAGGGACTGGCACAGCGAATCCTTCGGGGCGATGTGCCGGAGAACTTGAAGAACAAACAGCTGTTCTCACTGGATATGGGTGCGCTGGTGGCTGGTGCCAAATACAAAGGTGAATTTGAGGAACGTCTGAAATCGGTCATCAACGAAGTGAAGAAGTCTGATGGAAACATCATTCTCTTCATCGATGAAATCCACACCTTGGTGGGTGCCGGAAAAGGCGAAGGTGCCATGGATGCGGCCAATATCCTGAAACCGGCCTTGGCCCGTGGGGAACTGCGGAGCATCGGTGCCACTACCCTCGACGAATACCAGAAGTATTTCGAGAAGGATAAGGCGTTGGAACGTCGTTTCCAGACCGTCATGGTAGACGAACCGGATACGGCCAGCTCTATCTCCATCTTGCGTGGACTGAAGGAGCGTTACGAAAACCACCATCAGGTGCGTATCAAGGATGAGGCCATCATCGCAGCCGTGGAACTGAGCAGCCGGTACATCACCGACCGTTTCTTGCCGGATAAGGCCATCGACCTGATGGATGAGGCGGCTGCCAAGCTGCGTATGGAACGTGACTCTCTGCCGGAAGAACTGGATGAGATTGAACGCCGGTTGAAACAGCTCGAAATTGAACGCGAGGCCATCAAGCGGGAAAAGGACGAGGCAAAACTGACTCAGTTGAACAAGGAGATTGCGGAACTGAAGGAACAGGAGACTTCTTACAAGGCCAAATGGCAGAGTGAGAAGGAACTGGTGAACAAGATTCAGCAGAACAAGAAGGAAATCGAACAACTCAAGTTCGAAGCTGATAAGGCAGAACGTGAAGGCGACTACGGAAAGGTGGCCGAAATCCGTTACGGAAAGCTGCAGGCACTGGAGAACGAAATCAAGTCTATCCAAGAGGACCTGAAGAAGAAACAGGGCGACAACGCCTTGATCAAGGAAGAGGTAACGGCAGAAGACATCGCCGACGTGGTATCCCGCTGGACGGGTATACCGGTGAGCCGTATGTTGCAGAGCGAGCGTGAAAAGCTGCTCCATCTGGAAGACGAACTGCACAAGCGGGTCATCGGACAGGATGAAGCCATCCAGGCTGTGGCCGATGCCGTACGTCGTAGCCGTGCCGGACTGCAAGACCCGAGACGTCCGATTGGTTCGTTCATCTTCCTGGGTACGACCGGTGTCGGTAAAACCGAACTGGCCAAGGCTTTGGCAGAATACCTGTTCAACGATGAATCGCTGATGACGCGTATCGATATGAGTGAGTATCAGGAAAAGCATACCGTATCACGTTTGATTGGTGCGCCTCCGGGATACGTAGGTTACGATGAAGGGGGTCAGTTGACCGAAGCCGTGCGTCGGAAACCGTATTCAGTAGTCTTGTTCGATGAAATCGAAAAGGCACATCCGGATGTGTTCAACATCTTGTTGCAGGTACTGGACGACGGACGTCTGACCGACAACAAGGGACGTACGGTGAACTTCAAGAACACCATCATCATCATGACTTCCAACTTGGGCAGCTCGTACATCCAGAGTCAGTTCGAGAAAATCAACGACCAGAACCACGACCAGGTGGTAGACGAGACCAAGAAAGAGGTGATGAACATGCTGAAGAAGACCATCCGTCCGGAGTTCCTGAACCGTATCGACGAAATCATCATGTTCCAGCCGTTGAACAAGCCGCAAATCGAACAGATTGTCCGCTTGCAAATCAAAGGCATCCAGAAGATGCTGGAGGACAACGGTGTAACCTTGCAGATGAGCGACGAAGCCATCGACTTCCTGGCTACTGCCGGCTACGATCCGGAATTCGGTGCACGTCCGGTTAAACGTGCCATCCAGCGCTACTTGCTGAACGATTTGTCAAAGAAACTTCTGTCACAGGAAGTGAACCGCGAGAAACCGATCATCGTAGAGCGCGAGGGTGATGGATTGAAGTTCCGTAACTAAGTCTACGGGATTTTTCCCTTATCTTCTATTATATAAAGCAAACCCTCCACAGGGATTCCTGAAAAGGATACCTGCGGAGGGTTTTGTTTTTTATCTCTCTTATGATTCCCGGAAGGAGTTCCGGCAATCAGGGAATCGTCATGCGTTTCAGTTCGTCAAGCGTACCGTTGAACACGTTCAAATCCACTTCTTCGCGGATGCCCGGCAGACGACCTACGTCGGTGTGCTGCCAGAAGCGCCACTGCCCTTTGTATTCCACCGAGTCGGCGTAGTAGTGGGCAATCCAGTAGGGATAGGAATTGAAGACGGAGTCGTTCAGGTAGCGGGTCTTGAACTTGTAGGATGTATAGAGAATCGGTTTCACCCGATAATAATGTTCGATTTTATCCAGCCAGATTTTCAGGTCGTGGCGGAGCTTCTTCTCGTTCTCTCCCCTCACCTCGATGTCGAGTACCGGAGGCAGGTCGCCCGGCTCCAGTTTCACGGAGCGGATAAAGAAATCGGCCTGGCGGGAAGCATCTGTCTTGGGATTATAAAAATGATAGGCGCCGCGGATGAACCCATGCTTGCGGGCCTCGTCAAAGTTATGAATGAATGCCGTATCACTGAAGTCCCCTCCCTCGGAGGCTTTCATGAACACGAACCGTACGGGAAACGGCGAATTCTGCGTTTTCTGCAGTTCTGCCCAGTCAATCTGCCCCTGATGGTGCGACACGTCGAAACCATGCACCTCAAACCCGTATGGCAGGCATACCCCGTAGGCTTTCAGCCCGTAACAAGGTTTCCAGCGGTAGGCGTAGGGACGGATAAAGAAATAATAGAATACGACGACAAAACAGGCACCTATCCCCCCCAGCAACAGATAATAACACCAGGAAGGCATCTGCCAGTGGCGGATTTTCTTTTTTCCCCGCGGGGTTCTTCCCGACGGCTTGCCGGAAGCGGTCTTTCGTCTGCCCGTGTTTTTCCTGGCCGCAGGACGCTTGCGGGAAGTTTTTTTCTCGGCTTCGTTCACCGCGAGAATGGGTGATTTTTTGGTCATCGTCAATGTGTTTATGAAGAATGTCTAAAGATGTACCGCCCATGCGGTAGAGATTGTATTTCAACAAATAGCGAAGAATCCGGCGCTCGGATGGTCGGCCCGATTCTTCGCTAAAAGATAGATATCAGCTGAAAATCCCTTGCGGGAGTTCAACCTTCAATTTATTTTGCCTGTTCGTACTGCAGAGTCTTCGTCGGCTGGTCGCAAACTTCTGTCGGACCGAAGTACTGAATCGGACCCGGATATACGTAAGCTGTTTCCTTAGCCCAAGTATCACGCATAGCAGCGAAAGCCTTGAACGGAGCACCATCCAGTTTCACCAATGCTTTCTGGATAACCGGCTTCATTTCACCGTGACGGCGTTCCATGTTCATCATCATGGTGATAGGCACACCACCTGCAATCCATTCAGCAGCAGGAGCGGTTGTGTTGCGTACAGAAGACATGTAACCTGTCTTTCCGTTGGCAATCAACATAGAAGCAGTGTAACCCAAAGAGTAGCAGTAGTCGGCGTCGAAGTTAGACGGAGCAGCGCAACGTCCTTCGTAACCGAAGAAGTGGTGCTGAGCAGCAAACTTGCCTACATACTTGCCTTCTTCTTTCCACTGAGCCAGCTTGGTTCCCACCATTTCAGACAGCAGCTTTTCAGTTTCAATCAAAGAAACCTGTACGTTTCCGTGCGGGTCACGGTCGAGTGACAACTGACGGGCTACGCCTTCCGGCAGAGAAGCATAGATAGCTGCGTTTTCAGGAGACAGCTTGCTGATGATGTATTCGCGCTGTTTAGAACGCTTGATGCTGTTGAATTCTTCGCCATTGGCAGCCAGGAAGTCGTTCAATTCAGCAATCAGACGCTTCATGGCCGGAATGAATTCAATCAGACCTTCCGGAATCAATACGGTACCGAAGTTGTTGCCGGCAGCGGCACGGTCGGCTACTACCTGAGCGATGTGAGTCACGATATCATCCAAAGACATGTTCTTGGCTTCTACCTCTTCAGAGATGATACAGATGTTCGGCTGAGTCTGCAAAGCACATTCCAGTGCGATGTGAGAAGCAGAACGTCCCATCAGTTTGATGAAGTGCCAGTACTTGCGGGCTGAGTTACAGTCACGTTCGATGTTACCGATTACTTCAGAGTAAGTCTTGCAGGCAGTATCGAAACCGAATGAAGTTTCAATCATTTCGTTCTTCAAGTCACCGTCGATAGTCTTCGGGCAACCGATTACCTGAATGCCATAGTTCTTGGCAGCATAGTATTCAGCCAATACGCAAGCGTTTGTATTTGAGTCGTCACCACCGATGATTACCAGTGCCTTGATGCCCAGTTCTTTCAGAATTTCGTATCCTTTTTCAAACTGGTCTTCTTTTTCCAGTTTAGTACGTCCTGAACCGATGATATCGAAACCACCTGTGTTACGGTATTCGTCGATGATATCGGCTGTCAGTTCCATATATTTGTGGTCTACCAAACCGCCAGGACCCAGGATGAAACCGTAGAGTTTGTTGGCCGGGTTCAGTTTCTTGATACCGTCGAACAAACCAGAGATGACGTTGTGGCCACCAGGAGCCTGTCCACCAGACAAGATTACGCCGACGTTCATCGGAGCAAATTCCTTGGCTTCACCTTCCACGAACTGAATCAACGGCATGCCGTAAGTGTTCGGGAACAGTTTCTTGATTTCTTCCTGATCGGCTACAGACTGAGTCGGTTCGCCTTCCTTGGCTACTACCGCACCCTTCAATGCTTTCGGCAATTTCGGCTGGTAAGCAGCTCTTGCAATTTGTAATGCACTTTTTGTCATAATTGTTATATTTATAAAGGTGTATTGAAAAAATCTTTTTTCGTTGCTGTGCAAATTTCGTATTTTTTTCGCAAATATGAAAGAAAGCCGGCAATTTTAGCCCCATCTAGTTCTTTTTCTCCTCTTCCAGATGGGCCTTGATACGTTCCAGCAAACGCAGACAGCCCTGCAGACGGGGATTTTCACAGCACACATAGGCCTGCAGGAACAGGCGGCGCACGGTTTCTTTCACATCGGGGATGTAGACAGCCTTGTCCAACTGCATTTCAGCCGGAAGCTCAGCCTGGTCGAACCAGGCCTTCAGCTGGTCCACTTCTTCATGGGTATATACATTCTTGTTCGTACTCATATATAAAGAATTAAAACGGATAACCTACTGCAAAATGAAAGGCGAAGTCGCGCTTGAAGTCGGGAGAGACAATCGGGTAACGGTCGCGCCCAGTGTACATCGGATTGACGGCCTTCATACCGCCGTCGAAACGGATAATCAAGAAATCCAAGTCGAAACGGATACCCAGTCCGTAGGCCACGGCCAGCTGCTTGTAGAAGCGGTTGAACTTGAACAAGCCTTCGGGCTGCAATTCCCGATTGCGGATGGTCCACACATTTCCGGCATCGATGAACGCGGCTCCGTTCAGTTTCCAGAACAGATGGGTGCGGTACTCCAGGTTCAGGTCGAGCTTGATGTCGCCCGTATGGTTCACATAATCCAGACTGTTGCTGTCGCCACGGTAGCCTCCCGGTCCCAGCGAGCGGACACTCCAACCGCGCACGCTGTTGGCTCCTCCGGAGAAATACAGTTTTTCAAACGGAAGACTCTTGGAATTTCCGTATGGCACGGCCACTCCCACCCCCACGTGAAACACCAGCGCGTTGCGGTCGTCAATCATAAAGTTCTTGGCATAGTCGAAGTCGGTCTTCACATACTGGGCAAAGCCGATATTGGCCATCTGATAATTCTCCCCATTCTTCGGCTTCCCGTTAATTGCCTTCGAAAAGAGATACAGCAAGTTGCCCGACTCTTCAATATTAAAACGGATGGAATAGGAATTCCGGCGCGAAGTCTTCAACGATGTGGCCCCGGAACTGTTGTACGTATAGGTATATCCCATACGCACGATAAACAAGTCTTCGTAGCTGTAACGCAACAGGGGATTCCTCTCATCCATCAAATTCAGGTATTCCCGGAAAGTCTCCGAACGATACGGCATGTAGATATAGTTCAGGTCGAGCACATCGAAACGATGGGTAGCCCGCCGCTTGCTCCAGTGATAACTCCACCCCGCAGATGCCACCGTACGTTCGAACTCCGGACGAATCTGCCAGTTGTATTTCACCGTCACCTCCGATGTGGCTCGGCTCCGGCGGCGGAAATCAGCCGAAAGGAAAGGAAACATGAATTCCGGGAAATTCAGGCTGGTCTCCACTCCATACTCCATGTAATTGCTGTTGGCATAGCCCTCCAGTCCCGTCACGGCCTCATAGGCCCCACGCACCTTGATGGTGAAAGTTTCAGACCCCTTGAACAGGTTGCGGTGGGTGTATGCGACCGAAGCCGCCGCTCCCAAATCGCCTGCGGAATTGGTACCTTCAATCTCGAACGAAAGCGACTTGTTCTTGTTGCGGGTCAGCATGACATACGCATCCAGGTAAGCCGAATCAGCCCGCAAGTCCTCCCGGAAACGGATATTGGAATATTTCAGGATATTCAGCCGCCCGAGTGCCGAATACGTGTTCTGCACGTCGCGCACCCGATACAGCTGCCCCGTTCTCAAGTGATTGTTATCTCCAATCACCTGAGGGCGCAGAAACATCTTGTCCTTAAAATAGAAATCCACCCCTCCCGAACGGATGGAATCAATGCCTTCCAGACTTTCGGAAGCAAGATCGGCAAAATCCACATCGAACACAAATCCCACATTCCGGAGATAATACTGGCGATGTGGTGAAGGCGGATCCTCTTTTTTCCGGCGGTAAGGATGCAGCTGCATAATCAGGTCCACATTACGCGAATTGCGCATGGTGTCCACCTGATATGTGATGAAATCCTTGTTGAAACGATAATATCCGCGGTTCTGCAGGAATTGCGTGATGCGTTCACGCTCCTGATCCAGCTGGTTGATATCCAGACGGTCTCCCTCCTTGAGGTAAGAACGAGCCGAATCAGCCATCAGGTAATCGTGAATCCGATAATCGGAAATATCGTAGGCCACCCGTGAAATCAGGTAGGGGTCGCCGGAATGAATCTGATAATAAACCTTGATTTTCTTTCCCTTTGTCTGAGTGTGCATGCTCACCTGCCCGCTCATATAGCCCATGTTGCGTACAGCCTGCTCAATCTGCAGACGTGTCTCTTCCGCCAACTCCGGATTATAAATTCGGGGAGCATCTCCTATGCGATACAGGAAACGGTTCATCCACTTGGTCGAATCTTTTCCGGCAGCCCCGTAAATGTACATGGGAAGTTTCACCAGACTGAACCACTTGGCATTCGGTGTCTGACGGAGATAGGCCGTCATCTGGGAAGACTTGATTTCCTTGTTATCCGATTCCACCTTCACATTGTCCAGCAGATAATGCCCCTCCGGGATGAATTTACTGACCGAACATCCGCTCAGAAAAAGCAGCATCGCACACAGACCTATATAGAAACGGGGGGATATCTTCATACAAACAAGCGGATATATGCAAAATTACATGCAAAGATAGGCATTAATTAAAAATATCTTCTTAGCTTTGTTCTTAAAATATAATTAAAAATCCCCGTCACAATTATGCTGAGCAAAAACAGAATCAAATACATCCGGTCACTGGAAATGAAAAAGTACCGGAAAGCCGAAAATGCATTTCTGGCCGAAGGCAACAAACTGGTAGGCGACCTGCTGGGACATTTCTCCTGCCGCCTCCTGATAGCCACCACTTCATGGCTGGAAAAACACCCTCTTCTGCTGGCTCAGGAAACCATTGAAGTGACTCCGGAGGAGCTGGCCCGCGCCAGCTTGCTGAAAAATCCGCAGGAAGTGCTGGCCATATTCGAGCTACCGTCGTACCCTTACGACGACACCCTGCCCGCCCACTCGCTCTGTCTGGCACTCGATGACGTGCAGGACCCCGGCAACCTGGGCACCATCATCCGCATTGCCGACTGGTTCGGCATAGAGGATATCTTCTGTTCCCCCGGCACGGCCGATGCCTTCAATCCCAAAACGGTACAGGCCACCATGGGTGCCTTGGCCCGCGTCAAACTGCATTATTGTGACCTGAAAGCCTTCATCCGCCTGCAGATTGAAAGGAAGATTCCGGTGTTCGGTACCTTCCTGGACGGTGACAGCCTCTATTCGCAGGAACTGTCGGCACACGGTGTCATCGTGATGGGAAACGAAGGGAACGGGGTGTGCAAGGAAATTGAAGCGATGGTGTCACAGAAACTGCTGATACCCAACTACCCGCAGGGACAGGAAACCAGCGAATCACTGAATGTGGCGGTGGCCACTGCCATTGTGTGCGCCGAGTTCCGACGCCGCATGTCATAAGCGCACCAGCCGGCTCCTCGATGTAAAATCCATGGCCTGCAAGTCGAACCCCATCACGTGAAACGCATACAAGGGCTCTCCACCCGTCACCGACTGGGACACCCGCAGGCAGAAATGCGGGAATGACTCTCCCTCTCTCACCTCCGGCTGACAGGGAGCCAGCACCACCAGTCCTCCCAGCCACTGGGTCTGACGGACCTCTTCTTCCAACGGTTCCATGGAAACAAAGTGATGACTGGAAGCCTCCAGCCCTATACGCTGCATGCGGAACAGTCGGTTCTGCCCCGCATGCCAGAGATAATGAGATGCATAATAAATCATGGACTTCAACGCTTCATGAGTTCCGGTCGTTTGATTCTGTTTTTGCGAAGGGAATCCTTCAAAAGCGTGTCGGCAGGCTCTGCAGCCAGTGAATCGGACACTACCGGCAGAAGATGTTCCGGCGTACGGTAACGCATCAGCTGAATGCGGCTGACCAGCACCAAGGTTTCTTCCTCTCCGGTGTAGTACATGAAACCGGTCACATTCTTATATTTGAAAGCAGAATCGGGCGTGATGACCAAGCGTTGCATCCCCGACATGCTCACCACGCGCGTCATGCCTTGCGTACTGTCGTTGCTGAAAGTCAAGTTCACTCCCATCACCACACGACCCGATGTTTTCCCTTTCGGCAGGAAAGAGAAATCAGCTTCCCATACCAGTCGGTCCTTCTCGTGGAAAGAGGTATCCGCCCTCAAATCAAAAGTCAGCTTGTTGGTCAGGCCGTAAGCCGTGAGCCAGTACAGTGTGCGGTCCTGCCACAAATCCACCGTATCGCCCGACAAGGAGACAGACACCTCCCCGCTGTGACGGATGGTCTGCTTCTTCAACTGCTCCGCCGTGGTCTCCATCCGCTTCTGCAAGTTCTGGTAGATGGTCGTCATCTCGTCGCTGTGACGGGAATACCACACCATGGAAGAATCAAACTCCGCTTCCGTGACATGGTGCTTCTTGAACACATAGGCCAGATATGCCTCCTTCTTGTAATTCTCATTGTATGGCAAATCAGCACTCAACGTCGTAGCCAAGTGATAATCATAAAGCAAATCCTCCATGGCCTGAGGCTGGATGACATCCTTGGGCACCTTCTTGCCGCACCCGAACAGGCCGCACAGCATCAAGGCCGAGACTCCTATAACAGCAATCCGTTTCATTTCTTGGCTTCTTTGGAAGTAGTGGACTCCGCACGGGCACCCATATTCAGGTAGCGCGAATAAAAAATGAGCAATGCAATGATACCGCAGCTGATAGCCGCATCGGCAAAGTTGAATATCGGACTGAAGAAAATAAAATGGTCACCCCCCACAAAAGGCATCCAGTCGGGCCAGTAGGTATCGATAATCGGGAAATAGAACATGTCCACCACCTTGCCGTGCAGCCAGCTGGAATAACCTTCGCCCAGCGGCACCCACGAAGCAATCTGCGAATGTGTGCTCTCACTGAAAATCTCGCCATAGAACATACAGTCGATGATGTTGCCCACCGCACCGGCCAGAATCAGGGAAAGGCACACCAGGTAACCGTTCTTCACCTTGTCCGTGGTCCGTTTCACCAGCTTGGTAATGTATACCGTAATCAACACGGCCGCCACGATGCGGAACAGCGTCAGAAACAGTTTGGCGAAAATCTCAAGCCCGAAAGCCATACCGTTGTTTTCGGTGAAATAAATATAAAACCAGTCAGTCACGTGAATGTTCTCATGCAAAAACATGTTTGTCTTTACCGAGATTTTGATAAGCTGGTCAATAATCAGCACCCCTGCCACTACAAGAGCAGCCAGACGACCCTGAGTGAGAAATTTCTTCATCTTCTTCAAATTACAAATCGATTCAAAAAAATTGAGAACTGAAAATTGAAAATGGCCCACTCTGAAAAAGCAGCGTTTTTTCAACCTTCAATTCCCAACTTCGAGTTAAAAACTAATGTTCGTTACTTCTTTCCATGCTGCTTGGCTTCAATGCTCAATGTGGCATGAGGCACCGCACGAAGACGCTCAGCGGGAATCAACTTTCCTGTTTCACGACAGATTCCGTAGGTTTTGTTCTCGATACGTACCAGTGCCGCGCGCAGGTTTTGAATGAACTTCAGCTGACGGGCAGCCAGACGGGTAGTTTCTTCCTTCGACAATGTGTTGGCTCCTTCTTCCAATACCTTGTATGTAGGAGATGTATCGTCCGTATCGTTCCCATCCGTGTTCATTATACTACTTTTCAGTTTCTCATAGTCGCGTTCCGCGAGCTGAAGTTTTTCCATGATAATGGCGCGGAATTCTTCAAGTTCAGCGTCAGAATACCTCGTTTTTTCAGCCATAGTGCTTAAAGTTTTAAGTTAATAATAGTATCCACCCGGCAGAACCGGGTGGATGAGTTCATATTACAATTTCGTTACATTGACATACAACGAAAAGTCATCAAAACTAATTTCCGTGCCGTTTTCCACTTCATCGGCCAGAACCAATGAGTTAGCCAGCACTTGGTTGCAAATATAAGTATTATATTCATTTATCGCGTCATCGGTATTCGGATTTTTTGACAACACAATCGCAATCTTGTCGGTAATCTCGAACCCGCTGTTCTTTCGGATGTTCTGGATACGGTTCACCAGTTCGCGGGCGATACCTTCGCGCTTCAGTTCATCGGTCACAGTCACTTCCAGTGCCACGGTCAGCTTGCCCTCATTGGCTACCAGCCAGCCCGGGATGTCCTCGCTGAAGATTTCCACATCCGATGCTTCCACTACAGCCTCTCCGCCTTCCAGCTGGAAGGTGTAGCTTCCGTTCTTCTCCAGTTCGGCGATGGCTTCCTGCGACATGCCTGCCACGGCAGCAGCCACGGCCTTCATCTGTTTTCCGAATTTCGGGCCCAGCTTCTTGAAGTCGCATTTCACTTTCTTCACCAGCACTCCTGCCGCACCGTCCACGAACTTGATTTCCTTCACGTTCACCTCGTTCATAATCAGGTCTTTCACTGCCTCGATATGCTGTTTCTGTGCCTCATCTACCACCGGAATCATGATGCACTGCAGCGGCTGACGCACCTTGATGTTCACCTTACGGCGCAAAGCCAGCACCATGGAAGTGACATCCTGTGCCATCTGCATGCGAGCCTCCAGTTCCGCATTGATCAGGCTTTCGTCGGCTACCGGGAACTTGGCAAGGTGTACGGAAACCACCTGGTCGCGTCCGGTCACGCCAATCAAGTCCATATACAGACGGTCGGCATAGAACGGAGCAATCGGCGCCATCAGTTTGGCCACGGTCTCCAAGCAAGTGTAAAGTGTCTGGTAAGCAGACAGCTTATCGGTCGACATGGCACTGCCCCAGAAACGTTTACGGTTCAGACGCACGTACCAGTTACTCAAGTTATCGTTTACAAAGTCGGTAATCAGACGTCCGGCCTTGGTCGGTTCGTAATCCGTGAAGCAAGCATCCACGTTCTTAATCAACGTGTTCAGCAACGACAGAATCCAGCGGTCGATTTCCGGACGTTCGTTCATCGGCACGTCCTTTTCAGCGTAGGTAAAGCCATCCACGTTGGCATACAAGGCGAAGAATGAATACGTATTGTACAAAGTACCGAAGAACTTGCGGCGTACTTCATCCACTCCTTCCGTATCAAACTTCAGGTTGTCCCACGGAGAAGAGTTGGTAATCATGTACCAGCGCAACGGGTCGGAACCGAATTTCTCGATGGCACCGAACGGGTCGACGGCATTGCCCAGACGCTTCGACATCTTGTTGCCGTTCTTGTCGAGCACCAGACCATTGGAGATGACGTTCTTGTAAGCCACACTGTCGAACACCATCGTAGCGATGGCATGCAGCGTAAAGAACCATCCACGTGTCTGGTCCACCCCTTCCGCAATGAAGTCAGCCGGATAGTAGCTGCGAGAGTCTATCAGTTCCTTGTTTTCAAACGGATAGTGCAGCTGTGCATACGGCATGGAACCTGAATCGAACCATACGTCAATCAAATCCGACTCACGCTTCATCGGCTTGCCCGAAGCAGATACCAGGATGATATCGTCTACATACGGACGGTGCAAGTCAATCTTGTCGTAGTTCTCCTTATTATATACGCCCGGCTGGAATCCCAGTTTCTTGTACGGATTTTCCGTCATGAAACCGGCAGCCACCGATCTTTCAATTTCGTTATACAGTTCTTTCACTGAACCGATGCAGATTTCCTCGCCTTCCTCGCTTCTCCAGATAGGCAGCGGTGTACCCCAGTAGCGCGAACGGCTCAGGTTCCAGTCGTTCAGGTTTTCCAACCATTTTCCGAAACGGCCCGAACCCGTAGATTCCGGTTTCCAGTTGATGGTCTTGTTCAGCTCCATCATACGTTCCTTGCAAGCCGTAGAACGGATGAACCAGCTGTCCAGAGGATAATACAACACCGGTTTGTCGGTACGCCAGCAGTGCGGATAGTTGTGCACATGCTTTTCGGTCTTGAACGCCAGTCCCTGCTGTTTCAGCATCATGCAGATATACACGTCGAGTGATTCGGCTGCCTGAGCAGCTTTCTCATCGTATTTGCCGTCGACGGTAAACTGCGGGTCGTAAGCATTCTTCACCCAGCGGCCTTCGTATTCCTTATATTTCTCTACATCCACACATTCCTTCACGAACGCCTCATCCAGTTCCTCCATCAGATAGAACTTACCGGTCAGGTCGACCATCGGACGAGTCTCACCCTTTTTGTTGATCATGAACAAAGAAGGAATGCCCGCCGCACGTGCCACGTTGGCATCGTCGGCACCGAATGTCGGCGCGATGTGTACGATACCCGTACCGTCTTCCGTGGTCACATAGTCACCCGGAATCACGCGGAACGCTTTGTCGGCAGCCTCTTTCCATGTGCCGTCTTCGGCAACTTCCACCGGTTTCACCCACGGAATGAGCTGTTCGTATTCCATACCCACGAGGTCGGTACCCTTGTACTCACCAACCACCTTGAACGGAACCAGCTTGTCGCCCGGCTTGTAGTCTTCCAGTGCCAAGCCTTCCGCCTTCTTGTTGAAGTGCGCATACAGCAACGGTTTGGCCAGTACCACCGTCATCTTCTCGCCATTGTATGAATTGTATGTCTGTACGGCCACGTAGTCAATCTTCGGGCCCACGCAGAGAGCCGTATTTGAAGGCAAAGTCCACGGAGTAGTCGTCCATGCGATGAAGTACGGTGTACCCCACTCCGCCATTTCCGGTTTCGGGTTCTTCATCTTGAACTGAGCCACCACGGTCAGGTCTTTCACGTCGCGGTAGCATCCCGGCTGGTTCAGCTCGTGCGAGCTCAATCCCGTACCGGCAGCCGGAGAATACGGCTGGATGGTGTAACCCTTGTAGAGCAGGCCTTTCTTGTAAAGCTGCTGCAACAGCCACCACAAGGTTTCAATGTAGCGGTTGTCGTAAGTGATGTACGGGTTGTCCAGGTCTACCCAGTAACCCATCTTATGTGTAAGGTCGGTCCATTCTTTCGTGAACTTCATGACATCCGTGCGGCAGTGCTTGTTGTAGTCTGCCACCGAAATCGTTTTACCGATATCCTCCTTGGTGATGCCCAGTGCCTTTTCGACTCCCAGTTCCACCGGCAGTCCGTGTGTGTCCCATCCGGCTTTACGCTTTACCTGGAAGCCCTTCATGGTCTTGAAACGGCAGAATGTATCCTTAATCGTACGCGCCATCACGTGGTGAATGCCCGGCATACCGTTGGCTGAAGGGGGACCTTCGTAAAACACGAAAGAAGGACATCCCTCACGTTCCGTCATACTTTTGGAAAACACATCGTTCTCATCCCATGTTTTCAGCACCTCCTTGTTGATTTCCGACAAGTTGAGCTGCGAATATTCAGTAAACTTCTTACTCATAATTGTTATGTGATTTTTTATCTATTATCTAGTTTATCAGGAAGAACCCTCCCAAATTTAGGCTGCAAATTTATAAGAAAAAAAAGTTATATAAAAGAAATCGGCGGAAAAACGACAGAAGAGCTTCTTTCGTGCAAAAATCATAGAGATACTTTTATCTTTCCCCAGCCCTCCCGCCGAAGATACCCCATCCTCAAAGAATTTTCTACGTTTTCCGGCAGAGAAACGTACGGTTTTCACGCGAAAAACATACGGCTCCGCCACGGGAAACGTACGGTTCCGGGCAGGGAAACATAAAAAAGTGCCTGAAGTTTCCACAAAAACCTCCAGGCACTTTCCGAACAAGTTCCTAAACTCGTCTCCTATTTCTTGATTTTCCGTTTGTAAAGCTCCGTCCGCGCCAGAATCTCCCGCACAAACTCATACGTATCGCTGCCGCGGAGATAACCGTTCTTGCAGACGGGGTCCTGATAATATTCCTTGTTGCTCTTGAGCAGCATGTAATGGGCCACGTGGTGCTCCCACAGGTAACGGTTGCGGCCATACTTCTCGGCCAGGGCCATGGCATCGGTCACATGGCCTATCCCGCAGTTGTAGGCGGCCAGGATGAACTTCGCCTGCTCTTCCTTGTCGGTTACCTTACTGAACGTGCGCTGCATGTTGGCGATGTATTTCACGGCGGCCTTGATGCTCTCTTCCGGGTCCTGTTCCTTGCCGGGCGGTACCCCCATCACACGGGAGGTGGCAGGCATGAGCTGCATCAGTCCCTTGGCTCCGGCCCACGACACCACATTCGGATTGAAGTTCGATTCCGTATAGGCCAGCGAGGCCAGCAGGCGCCAGTCCCACCCGATTTCCTTGGCATAACGACGGAACAGGTCGTCGTAGTGGGAAATCTTACCGTCTTTCACGGAAAGGATGGACCCGTGCGACGGACGCTTGGCCAGTTCGAAATAACGGCGGGCACTGGCCCGGAACTCCGGTGAGTTGATGTTCTCACGGTGCCACTTGTCGGCTGCGGCGGCCAGCTGGGGCGAAGTCTTGCGCACGGCCCACGATGAACGCTGGTCGAAGCTGATAGCCAGCTTGATGTCCAGCACCGGATAATAGGTTCGGTTGATTTTGGCGATTTCGTCGGTGGCCACCGTATAGTCGATACGGCCCTCCGCCACCCACGTAATCAGGTCTTCCGACGAGACGCTGTCGGAAGAAACCTCACAGATGTCGATGCCGCCTCCCAGTTCCCGGTTCAGGTTCTCCAGCCGGGTGCGGTATTTCCCGGAATTGACATAGACTTTCTTCCCCACCAGCTCCGTCACGTCTTTCAGGGCTTCCTTTCCGCGCCGCTGCACGATGACCTGACGGGTGATGTCTTCCTCCCCGCAATAAATCAGACTGTCTTTCAGGGCGTTGGTCATGATGAGGTTATAGGCCACCAGGTCGCCTGCCCCACTGAGCAGACTGTCCACCAGCCCTTCTTCGTCTTTCACCACCTTTACCTTCAGGGACACGCCGAGCGACTTGGCAAACTGCTGGGCCAGTTCGTACTGGAATCCCATGGGTTCGCCGCGGTAGTTGAAGTACGACACGGAACTGTTGACCGTGAGCACCACCAGCTCTTTCTTCTCCAGTATCTGCGGCAAGTCGACCGCCACCTCCTCCGTCTTCTTTTCCGGCTGACAGGAAAAGAGCAGCAGCACCATCACCCCTACCAGACATCCAATCCAGGTTTTCATCGGTCGACGATTTTTTCTATGTACATTTTCAGAATCTCAATGGCTTTTTCGTTGTGTCCTCCCTGCGGGACAATCAGGTCGGCAATCCGCTTGGCCGGCTCGATGAACTCCAGGTGCATGGGTTTCAGCACCCGCACGTAACGGTCCATCACGGCCTCCGCCGTTCGTCCGCGTTCAATCACATCCCGCTGGATAACACGTATCAGACGTTCGTCGGGGTCGGCATCCACAAAGATGCGCAGGTCCATCTGCTTGCAGAGACGACGGTCGCTCAGGGCCAGAATCCCTTCGATGATGACCACCTTGCGCGGCTCTACATGAATGGTCTCCTTCTGGCGGGTACAGGTCAGGTAGGAATACACGGGCTGTTCGATGGCCTCGCCCCGGCGCAGCATATCCACGTGCTTCGAAAGCAAATCCCAGTCGAAGGCAGAAGGATGGTCGAAGTTGATGTTCTGCCGCTCTTCCACGGGCACATGGCTGCTGTCCTTGTAATATGAGTCGAGCGGAAGCACTGCCACTTCATTTTCCGACAGACTTTCTACAATCCGTCGCACCACAGTTGTTTTCCCGGAGCCTGTTCCTCCTGCAATTCCAATGATAATCATAACTTGTTTCAATAATTAATTTCTATATTTGCAATACACAAAAATACGAAAATCATAAAAACAAACAAACATGGTCAAACACATTGTTCTATTCAAACTGAAAGAAAATCTTTCTGCGGCTGAAAAAGCTGACATCATGCACCGTTTCAAAACGGCTATCGAGGCCCTTCCGGCTACCATTCCTTTTATCCGCGACATCCATGTGGGACTGAACGAGAACGCGGCAGAGACATGGGACATCTGCCTGGACAGCAGTTTCGACACCCTCGACGACGTAAAAGCCTATTCCATCCATCCGGCCCACGTGGCTGCGGCGGGTATCCTGAAAGAGGCCAAGGAAAACCGGGCCTGCGTGGACTATACGCTCTAACCTTCCAACCTCGACGCACATGGAAAAGATTATCAATCCCTGGAAAGGAATAGAAGGATACTTCTGTTTCGGATGTGCTCCCCACAACGAGGACGGACTGAAGATGGAGTTCTACGAGGACGGAGAAGAGATTGTGTGCCTGTGGAAACCGGAGGCCCGCTTCCAGGGCTGGGTGAACACCCTGCACGGGGGCATACAGGCCACGATGCTTGATGAAATCTGTGCCTGGGTCATCGCCCGCAAGATGCAGACTTCGGGAGTGACTTCCCGCATGGAAACGCACTACCTGAAGCCGGTGCATACCACCGACTCGCATCTCACGCTCAGGGCGCGGCTGAAAGAAGTGAAACGGCACTTCGCGTTCATCGAAGCGGGTATCTTCGACGAGCACGACCAGCTTTGCACCAAGGCCGTATGCACCTATTACCTCTTCTCGAAAGAAAAAGCGGAAAAGGAAATGTGCTTCAAGGGCTGCTATACGGAAAAAGAGGTGGAGAATTTATAAAACTGACAGCAAAACCGACTTTTTCCTGATAAATATTTGCTTTTTCAAATCTTATCTTATAATTTTGTCGCAACAAAAGAAAGAAAATATGATTTTAAACACTGTACATCATCGCCATCATCATTTCCTAACGGTTCACACGGTAGGCTGAGAAGGCGTGTAGTTACAGAAAAGAGATAAGATAACAAAGAAGGCTTGCCGTTAGGAATCATCCCGGTAAGCCTTTTTTTATTTGGACACTTTAACCGAAAAACAACATGTTAAGAATTGCCGTACAATCCAAAGGGCGTTTGTTTGAAGACACAATGGCCCTGTTCACAGAAGCCGACATCAAGCTGTCTACTTCCAAACGTACCTTGCTGACACAATCTACCAACTTCCCCGTGGAGGTGCTCTTCCTGCGCGACGACGATATTCCGCAGTGTGTGGCCAACGGCGTGGCCGACCTGGGTATCGTGGGGGAAAACGAGTTCGTGGAACGTGCCGAAGAAGCTGAAATCGTGCACCGGCTGGGATTCAGCAAATGCCGTCTCTCGCTGGCCATCCATAAGGAAGCCGAATACGACGGGCTGCAGTGGTTCAACCACAAGAAGATTGCTACTTCCTACCCGCACATCCTGAAGAACTTCCTGAACGAGCAGCAGATTGAGGCGGACATCCATGTCATCACGGGCTCGGTGGAAATATCTCCGGCCATCGGACTGGCGGATGCCATCTTCGATATTGTCAGCTCGGGCTCTACCCTCATCAGCAACAACCTGAAAGAGGTGGAAGTGGTGATGAAGAGCGAGGCTTTGCTTATCGGCAACAAGAACCTGTCGGCAGAAAAAAAGGAAATCCTTCAGGAGCTGTTGTTCCGCATCGATGCCGTGAAGACAGCCGAAGACAAGAAGTATGTGCTGATGAACGTGCCTACCGACAAGGTGAATGACATCGTAGAGGTACTGCCGGGTATCAAGAGTCCCACCATCATGCCGCTGGCCACGGAGGGATGGAGCAGCATCCACACCGTCATCGACCAGAAACGTTTCTGGGAAATCATCGGCAAGCTGAAGGCCATCGGGGCACAGGGTATCCTGGTACTCCCCATCGAGAAAATGATACTTTAACCGTTGAATCATTTCACACCAAATGCTACTATGAACATCATTACTTATCCTGAGAAAAGTACATGGGCCGACTTGCTGAAACGGCCTACTCTCCAGACGGAATCGCTGCGGGAGACGGTACTCGAAATATTGAACCGCATCAAGTTTGAAGGCGACAAGGCCGTGCGGGAGTATGAAGAAAAATTCGACAAGGTACGGCTGGACTCCCTGCAGGTGAGCGAAGCGGAAATCGCCGAAGCGGAAAAGAAGGTCAGCATCGAACTGAAGGCGGCCATCACACTGGCCTACAAGAACATCCACACGTTCCACGCGGCACAGGTGTTCCAAGGGAAAAAGATTACCACCCTGCCGGGCGTCACTTGCTGGCAGAAGGCGGTGCCCATTGAGAAGGTGGGACTGTACATTCCCGGCGGAACGGCTCCTCTCTTCTCGACCGTGCTGATGCTGGCCACTCCGGCACAGATTGCGGGCTGCAAGGAAATCATTCTCTGTACCCCGCCCGACAAGGAAGGAAAGATTCATCCGGCCATCCTGTATGCGGCCAAACTGGCGGGCATCAGCCGTATCTTCAAGGCGGGGGGCGTACAGGCTATCGGGGCCATGGCTTACGGCACGGAAAGCATCCCGAAAGTATATAAGATATTCGGTCCGGGCAACCAGTATGTCACGGCGGCCAAACAGCAGGTTTCCCTGCGCGACGTGGCCATCGACATGCCGGCAGGTCCGTCGGAAGTGGCGGTACTGGCCGATGAAACCGCCAATCCGGTCTTCGTGGCAGCCGACTTACTTTCACAGGCGGAACACGGCACAGACAGTCAGGCCCTCCTGATTACGACCAGCGAGCCGCTGCTGATAGCTACCATGAAGGAAGTGGAGCGCCAGCTGGCACAACTGCCACGCAAGGAAATCGCCAGCCGCTCACTGGCGGCCAGCAAACTGATTCTGGTGAAGGACATGGACGAGGCAGTGGCCATGGTCAACGAGTATGCGCCGGAACACCTGATTATCGAAACCAAAGACTACCTGAAAGTCAGCGAACGGATTGTCAATGCGGGCTCGGTATTCCTGGGATATTATTCGCCGGAAAGTGCGGGCGACTATGCTTCGGGCACCAACCACACGCTGCCGACCAACGGCTATGCAAAGGCGTACAGCGGGGTGAGTCTGGACAGCTTCATCCGCAAAATCACGTTCCAGGAAATCACGCCCGAAGGCATCGCCATGATTGGCCCGGCCATTGAGGTGATGGCGGCCAACGAGCAGCTGGACGGCCACAAAAATGCAATCTCCGTACGTTTAAAGAAAGAATCATGAAACCATTGAAAGAACTTACGCGGCCGAACATCTGGGCCTTGAAGCCTTATTCTTCGGCACGCGACGAATATAGCGGGAAAGAGGCATCGGTATTTCTGGATGCCAACGAAAATCCTTATAACACGCCCAACAACCGGTACCCGGACCCGCTGCAACGGGAACTGAAGGGGCTGATCGGGCGTATCAAGAAGGTATCGCCCGAGCATATCTTCCTGGGCAACGGCAGCGACGAGGCCATCGACCTTCCTTTCCGGGCGTTCTGCCGTCCGGGCATCGACAACGTGGTGGCCATCGAGCCTACCTACGGCATGTATCAGGTCTGTGCCGATATCAACGACGTGGAGTACCGAAAGGTACAGCTTGACGCGAATTTCCAGTTCAAGGCTGCCGACCTGCTGGCGGCTGCCGACGAGCACACCAAACTGATTTTCCTCTGCTCTCCCAACAACCCGACGGGCAACAACCTGTGCCGGGAAGAGATTCTGACCCTTCTCCGGCAGTTCGAAGGACTGGTCATCGTGGACGAGGCGTATGCGGATTTCTCCGACCAGCCGTCGTTCCTGCAACAGCTCGACGACTTTCCGAACCTGATTATCCTGCAGACCTTCTCGAAGGCGTGGGGCTGTGCGGCCATCCGTCTGGGCATGGCGTTCGCTTCCAAGGAAATCATCGACCTGCTGAACAAAATCAAATATCCTTACAATGTGAACCGGCTGACACAGCAGGAAGCCATCCGGATGATTGAAAAGCATTATCAGGTGCAGCAATGGGTAGGTTCGTTGCTGAAGGAACGTACCCGTCTGATGACCGAATTTGAGAAAATGCCGTGCTGCGAGCACATCTACCCCACCGACGCGAATTTCTTCCTCACCCGGGTGAGCAATGCCAAGAAAATCTACGACTACCTGGTAGACAGAGGCATCATCGTCCGCAACCGGAGCAACGTGGCCCTGTGCCACAACTGCCTGCGCATCACCATCGGTACGCGGCCGGAGAACGATGCGCTGCTGGAGGCCCTGAAAAACTACAAGGAGGAGGAAGCATGAAAAAGAAAGTCTTGTTCATCGACCGCGACGGAACCCTCGTCATCGAACCGCCCGTAGATTACCAGCTGGATGCTTTCGAAAAGCTGGAGTTTTACCCCAAAGTGTTCCGCAACCTGTATTTCATCCGGCAGAAACTGGATTTTGAGCTGGTCATGGTGACCAATCAGGACGGACTGGGCACGCCTTCTTTCCCGGAAGAGACTTTCTGGCCCGTACACAACCTGATGCTCCAGTCGTTCAAGAACGAGGGCATCGAGTTCGACAATATTTTGATTGACCGGAGCTTTCCGGAAGACAATGCACCTACGCGCAAGCCCCGCACGGGCATGCTGACGGCTTACCTGCACAATCCGGACTATGACCTGCCGGGCAGTTTTGTCATCGGTGACCGGGCGACGGATGTACAGCTGGCACAGAACCTGGGCTGCAAGGCCATCCTGCTGCAACCGGATAAAAGTATATTGGCTGGCAGCGGACTGGAGGCTACCTGCGTGCTGGCCACTACCGACTGGGACCGCGTGGCGGAGTTCCTCTTTGCCGGCGAACGGACGGCAGAAGTGTGCCGGAAGACCAAGGAAACCGATATCCGCATCCGCCTCAACCTGGACGGCAACGGCACCTGCCACATTGACACGGGACTGGGTTTCTTCGACCACATGCTGGAGCAGATTGGCAAGCATGGCGGCATCGACCTCGATATCCACGTGGACGGTGACTTGCACGTAGACGAGCACCACACCATTGAAGACACGGCCATCGCTTTGGGAGAATGTCTGTATCAGGCCCTTGGAAGCAAGCGGGGCATCGAACGCTACGGTTACTGCCTGCCCATGGACGACTGTCTGTGCATGGTGGCACTCGACTTCGGCGGACGCCCCTGGCTGGTGTGGGATGCCACCTTCACCCGCGAAAAGATTGGCGACGTGCCCACCGAGATGTTCCTCCATTTCTTCAAGTCGCTGAGTGACTCAGCCCGCATGAACCTTCACATCAAGGCAGAAGGCACCAACGAACACCACAAGATTGAGGGGATTTTCAAGGCGCTTGCCCGCAGCATCAAGATGGCCGTCCGGCGCGACATCCATCATTTTGAGATTCCCTCCAGCAAGGGATGCATCTGAAAACAAAAAAAGAAGCATGGATTCCGAGAGAAATTCTCTCCGCATCCATGCTTCTTTCCTAAGATATACAAAACAAAATTACTGTTTCTTCAACTCCACTCCCAATTGCAGTCCGTCATACTGGTTCAGCAAAGAGGTAGCTGTGCTGACAGCCGAATTAGACGACTTGCTTGCCACTGCACCGGTAATGGTCTGCGCCAGCGACATCAGCTTGTCGGCCTTGAAGAGCAAACTCATCGTATTGCCTGTCAATCCTTTGGACACCGTAGCGTTCACCTTCAGTCCCAGACGCGTCTTCATGGTCAATTCCTTGGTATCGGCATTGTAGCTGTAAGTTCCGTTCACAGTCTTTCCACCGACCACGGAAGTGTAGGTACTGTCTTCATTGAAAGTATAAGTAGCTCCTTCCTTGAAGCCCAGTTTTTCCAATACGCCGCTCATCTTTTCTTCCACTTTCTTGGCTGCTACTTCACCACCGGCCTTGGCCAGCAGGTTATCGCTTTCAAACTTGCAGTCGGGGCCGGAATAAGCCCAGGTTCCGGTCAGCGAACTGCTTTCACCTGTCACCTTATTGGTCACCGCACCTACCACACCCGAAAGAATCGACTTCAGGTCTTGTGCCATTCCATTGGCTGTTCCGGCCAGACACAATGCCAGCACCAGCACACTTTTCCATAAAACACTTTTTTTCATCACTCTTCTCTATTTTAGTTGATTGTTCTTTTGTTACAAGCGGCAAGCCTCTCCTTTCGTCCGTCTCAACAAGCCTTGAAGCTCATGTCGAGACCTTTCACAGAATGGGTCAATGCACCCACGGAGATGTAATCCACTCCACATTCCGCATAGTCGCGTAGCGTGTCAAACGTGATACCGCCGGAAGATTCCAGTTCCACACGTCCACCCACCATTTCCACAGCCTTGCGGGTATTCTCCGGTGTGAAATTGTCGAGCATGATACGGTCAACTCCACCCAGGTCGAGCACCTGCTGCAACTCGTCGAAGTTACGTACCTCGATTTCAATCTTCAGGTCCTTGCCTTTTTCCTTGCAGTATTCCTTGGCCCGCGTGATGGCCTTGTCGATGCCTCCTGCGAAATCCACATGATTGTCTTTCAGCAGAATCATGTCGAACAGACCGATACGATGGTTCACACCCCCACCGATTTTCACCGCCATTTTCTCCAGAATACGCATGCCCGGAGTCGTCTTACGCGTATCGAGCACACGGGTCTTTGTCCCTTTCAGGCGTTCCACATACTTGTGGGTCATGGTTGCGATACCGCTCATGCGCTGCATGATGTTCAGCATCAGGCGTTCGGTCTGCAACAAAGACTGCACCTTGCCTTCCACTACCATCGGCACATCCCCCGGTTTCACGTGCGTACCGTCTTGCATGAATACGGTCACCTTCATGTCGGGGTCGAAACGATGAAACACTTCCTTGGCCACTTCAATGCCGGCCAGGATTCCTTCTTCCTTGATCAGCAGTTTCGACTTTCCCATGGCATCTGCCGGGATACACGACAATGTAGTATGGTCTCCGTCGCCTATATCCTCTGCAAAAGAGAGGTCAATCAGACGGTCAATCAAATCCTTTACAATTTTTTCGTCCATTTTGTTCAAAATATTAGGTGATATTTCATGTAGCAAAGGTAATTATTATTCATATCTTTGCAAAGACAACCCGTTTTAATCAAAGTAAAAAAGATATGAAATTTACCCTACTTGTGGTCGGCCGGACGGTCGAAAAGCATTACATCACAGCCATCAGCGACTACGTGGAACGTACCAAGCACTACATTTCGTTCGACATGGAAGTGATTCCCGAACTCAAGAACACCAAGAGCCTCAGCATGGACCAGCAGAAAGAAAAAGAAGGCGAAGCCATCCTGAAAGCCCTTCAGCCGGGCGATGTGGTGGTACTTCTTGACGAGCATGGAAAAGAATTCCGCTCCATCGAGTTCGCCAACTGGATAGAACGGAAAATGCATACGGTAAACAAGCGGCTGGTATTCATCATCGGCGGGCCTTACGGATTCTCTCCGGCAGTCTATCAGGCAGCCCAGGAAAAGATTTCCCTGTCCAAGATGACCTTCTCACACCAGATGATACGGCTCATCTTCGTGGAACAGCTTTACCGGGCCATGACCATTCTGAACAACGGCCCCTATCACCACGAATAGACCGGTCAGCGCAGCCGCAGAATGTCGCCCACCTTCGGAGCCGGAGCATCCGGTTCCATCTTATTCAGTTTGTACAGGTTCTTCAGGCGGATGCCGAACTTCTGTGAGATAGAATACATGGAGTCGCCCTGACGTACCACGTAAACGATGTATTCCTTCGTAGCCCGACGGCGTTTCTTCTCCAGGTATACCACTTCACCTCCCGTAAACTCATAATCTTTCGGCAGTTCATTGTAAGTGCGGAGTTTCTTCTTGCTGATGCCCAGCTCATCCGAAAGCGACTTGAACGTATCTCCCCGACGGGCGATGATGTACACCATGTCGTTGGCCAGATACGGCTGATGCGGATTGGGGAACTCCTCGGCCCACTCCAGTCCCTTCTTGCTGTCGTAACGGTCCAGGTCATACAGTTCGATGATATTAATCAGGCGGTCGGCATAACGCGGGTCGGTAGCATAACCCGCCTTTTTCAGTCCGCGGGCCCATCCCTTGTAGTCCGTAATCTTCAGACGGAACAAAGAAGCGTACCGTGCTCCGGTACGCAGGAACTTGGAATGGTCGCGATAAGAATCCTTGGCATGACGGTAAGCCCGGAAACATTCGTTGGGCGCATCGTCATCGGCACGCACCGTACGCCCGTCCCAGCTCCGTCCGCACTTGATGCCGAAATGGTTATTCGATTTGCGGGCCAGTTCACTCCGTCCGGCCCCCGACTCCAGCAATCCCTGCGCCAGCGTGATACTGGCTGGGATGTGGTAACGCTTCATCTCTTCCACGGCAATCTTGTGATACTGCCGGATGTAATCCTCGTATGCCTTGTTCCGCCGCTGGGCCGCTCCCAAAGATAGTACCATCCCTGCCAAGCAGCACACCAAGATATATCTTAATGATTTCATGCAGTTCTTCTTTTATGGTTTTGCACAAAGATAAGCGATTCGGTACAGAAGCCTTACGGGTAAATGCTTAAAAATACAGAAAAGCAGAAGGAAAACCGATTTTTTGCGTATATTTGTTTATTACCCAACCACAAAAACAACCGCCATGAAAGAAATTAAACTGGAAATCTGTATCCACTCTTTGCAATACGAAGAACTTGCCCCGCAAGACCGCAAGCTGATTGACAAGGCCAAAGAGGCCACCTCGCGCAGTTACGCTCCCTACTCCAAATTCTCGGTCGGTGCCGCCGCCCTGCTGAAAAACGGGATTATCGTCACGGGAACGAATCAGGAAAACGCCGCCTATCCTTCCGGCCTGTGCGCCGAACGCACCACACTGTTCTATGCCAATTCCCAGTATCCCGACCAGGCGGTACTGACACTGGCCATTGCTGCCCGCAACGAAGCCGGCTACCTTGACACGCCGATTCCTCCCTGCGGAGCCTGCCGCCAGGTATTGCTGGAAACGGAGCAACGCTACCGTCAGCCCATGCGCATCCTGCTGTATGGCGAGAAAGCGATTTACGAGGTAGACGGTACGAAAGACCTGCTCCCGTTGTCGTTCGGCGGGGAATTTCTGACGAAATAAGAAGATTTTTGAGGACAGAAAAAAACGCAAGTGCGTTTCCACAAAAACGTACTTGCGTTTCAAGTAAAACGTCCTTGCGTTTCGGATAAAACGTACTTACGTTTTCCTCCAAACGCAAAGGCGTTTTTTTGCATCTTATTTATCGCCGTACATACGGGCACGCATCTCCTTGATATGGTCGGATGAGATGTACTCGTCGTAATCCATCATCTTGTCGATGATACCGTTCGGAGTCAGCTCGATGATACGGTTGGCCACGGTTTCGATGAACTCATGGTCGTGTGAAGAGAAGAGCACATTTCCCTTGTAAATCTTCAGGTTGTTGTTGAACGCCTGAATGGATTCCAAGTCCAGGTGGTTGGTCGGAGTATCCAGAATCAGACAGTTGGCATTGCGCAGCTGCATGCGGGCAATCATACAACGCATCTTTTCTCCTCCCGAAAGCACGCTGACTTTCTTCATCACTTCTTCGCCGGAGAACAGCATACGTCCCAGGTAGCCTTTCATTTCCACCTCATTGCCCTGACCGTACTGACTCAGCCAGTCCACCAGGTTCAGGTCGCAGTTGAAATAATCAGTGTTGTCCAATGGCAGGTAAGCCGTGGTGATGGTTACCCCCCAGTTATAATGTCCGGCCTGCGCCTTGCGGTTGCCGTTGATAATCTCGAACAGGGCCGTCATGGCACGCGGGTCGCGGCTCAGGAACACAATCTTGTCGCCCTTCTCCACCGTGAAGTTCACGTCGTTGAAGAGCACCGTACCCTCTTCCGTTTCGGCACGCAGACCCGACACCTCCAGAATCTGGTTGCCCGGTTCGCGGTCCATCGTAAAGATGATGCCCGGATACTTGCGTGACGACGGCTTGATTTCGTCGACCGTCAGTTTCTCCAGCATCTTCTTACGGCTGGTAGTCTGCTTGGACTTCGCTACGTTGGCAGAGAAACGACGGATAAATTCTTCCAGTTCCTTGCGCTTTTCTTCCGCCTTGGCCTTCTGGTTCTGCTGCTGACGGAGAGCCAGCTGGCTGGATTCGTACCAGAAGCTATAGTTACCGGCAAAGAGGTTCACCTTGCCGAAGTCGATGTCGACCGTATGCGTACATACCGAGTCGAGGAAGTGACGGTCGTGACTCACCACCAGCACGGTATGCTCAAAGTTGGAAAGGTATTCTTCGAGCCAGGTCACCGTATCCATATCCAGGTCGTTGGTCGGCTCGTCGAGCAACAGGTTGTCCGGATTTCCGAAAAGCGCCTGTGCCAGCATCACGCGCACCTTTTCCTTACCACTCAAATCACCCATCAGCGTGTTATGCTTGTCTTCCTTGATGCCCAGACCGCTCAGCAGGATGGCCGCATCGCTCTCGGCATTCCAGCCTTCCAGTTCGGCAAACTTTTCTTCCAGTTCGGCTGCCTTGATACCGTCTTCATCGGTAAAGTCTTCCTTGGCATACAGGGCCTCGCGCTGCTTCATGATGTCCCACAACACGGTGTGTCCCATCAGCACGGTATCGAGCACCGTATGGGCATCAAACTTGAAGTGGTCCTGGCTCAACACCGAAAGGCGCTCGCCCGGTCCCAGCGTGACACTTCCCTTAGTAGGGTCCAGCTCACCCGAAATCACTTTCAGGAACGTGGACTTACCGGCACCGTTGGCTCCGATGATGCCATAGATATTACCATTCGTGAACTTCAGGTTCACGTCGTTATACAACACTCTTTTACCAAATTGAACGGCTACATTTGAAACTGTTATCATCTGTTTTTTCTACCTTTTTTTGAATTATGCGGCAAAGATACGGATTTCCACCGAAAAAATAAAGGGAAAAACCACGAAGCGTTTCTCCCTTTCCGTTTAGAACCAGTCCTTCAGTTCCGAAGCCTTGGCCTTGCTGATGATGATTTTCTCGGGCACCGGCACTTTCAGGTTGATGGCCAGCCGTCCGTTGAACCACAGGCTGATGTCGGACACGGCCTTCCGCGATACGATAAACTGGCGGTTGGCCCGGAAGAAATCGTGCGGGTTGAGCAGTTCGGCCAGCTCGTCGAGCGACTGCGAGAATACAAACTCCTTCCCGTCTCCGTCGACAGCCTTGACCAGCCCGTTGGAGATATAGAAATACTGGATGGACTCGACCGATACCGGCAGGAACTTGTCGCCCTTCACCGGCACCAGGAAATGGGTCTTGTAACTCTCCTCCTTTTTCAGGCTCCGGAGAATCTCCGACAGGTCGGGCTGTTTCTCCGCCTTCGGCTGTCCGCCCAACAGTTCCAGCTTGTGCATGGCCTCCTGCAAGTCAGTACGGCTGATGGGCTTGAGCAGATAGGCCACGCTGTTCACCTTGAACGCCCGCAATGCATATTCATCGTAGGCCGTGGTAAAGATAATCGGACAGGTGATGTCCACCTGTGCACAGATGTCGAAGGCTGAGCCGTCGGCCAAATGGATGTCCATAAACACCAGCTCCGGCATGGGATGCGTACGAAACCATTCCACTCCGTCGAAAATGCTGTCCACCTCCCCGACGATTTCAAAATCGGTGTCTACTTCCTGCATCACGGCCTTCAGGTTGCGCAAAGCTGCTTTCTCATCTTCTATAATCAGTGTTTTCATTTCAAATCAAAGGCAAAATCACAGTAAAACGGTTGTTCTCTTCCTGTACGGAAACCTCTTTTTTATACAGCAACTGGTAACGTTTGGCCAGGTTGGCCAGACCGATTCCCATTCCGGCCGTCCCACCCCGCTTGGGTTGCAACGGGTTGCTCACCTCCACCGTGTCGCCTTCCGCCTTTACCAGCACCGTCAGCGGACGGCGGTTACTGATTTCGTTGTGCTTCACGGCATTCTCTATCAGCAGCTGGAGGGCCATGGGAGGCAGCTTGCGGGAAAGCAGCTCCGGCGAAATCCGGATGTCAAACTGCAGATTCTCTTCGTAACGCACCTGCAGCAGATACATATATGATTTCACAAATTCCATTTCCTCCCGCAGAGTTACGGAATGTGACTCATTGTCCTGCAAAGTATAGCGCATCACCTTCGACAGCTCCTCCAGGTAATGACGGGCCTTGTCGGGCGATTCGCGAATGAGCAGATACAAGGTGTTCAGCGAATTGAACAACATGTGCGGATTCAGCTGGCTCTTCAGGGCCTCGTACTGGTTGATGATGTTTTCCGTGCGCAACTGCTGGTTTTCGAGCAGCATCTTGCGGCTTTTCCGGTTCTGGTAGAAGAAATAACAGCTTCCCGTCACAATGCAGGTAATCAGGAAATCGCGCAGCGGATGGAGGTAATGGTGAAGCATGGCATCGATGGCCGGAATGTCGAAATGCAGGTGCAAGTAGACGAAAAACTTTCCAAGCAGATTGCTCGCAATCCACGTGAGCACAAACGCGCAGAGCATCTTCTTCCACCCGATGGAAACCATGTCACTGTTGAAATGGAACACGGCCTCGTTCAGGAAGAAAAGCAACAACAAGGAAACATACGTAAACAGCACCTCATTGCCCACATCTGCCCAGTGCATACCCGGAAACGAAAGCCCGTCGGCCGAATACGGATTCGACAAGGTAATCAGTTCCGGGAAATGCGTAAGGAATGCCACCATGATGGCGATGGCATTCACTACCAGCAGATATTTATTGTTCACGATTCGCTTCATGCGTCAGAATCAAGATTTTTGGGGAGCCTTACGGGCTGATACATACATTCCGGGACGGAAATCTTTCAGCGGATGCAACACACGGGCATACACCTTGATGGAGCGGTTGGTGCTGTCCACCATCTGGTCGATGGAAACCAACACGGCTTCAAACGTTTTATCACCCATGCCATTCACACGGAACTCAATCTGGTCGCCCACCTTCAAATCGTCCAAATCTTTCTCGTAAGCAGTCAGCTGCAACATCAGCGCCTGCTTGTCAATCACGTCACACACAGGTTCACCCACATTGAAATATTTTCCCAGATTGACGTTCATATTCGTCACATATCCGCTCAGCGGAGCTTTTATCTCCAAATAAGGATGAATGCCCTGCGTCTGCAAATGACGGGTATCCATACCCAGAATCTGCAACTGGGCAGCCGCCGCATCCAGCCGGCTCTTCATGGAGAGATAGTCCGACTTGCTCTGCTGCATCTGTTTCTGTGAAGCGGCCTCGTGCGAAGCCAGGTTCTTCTGGCGGAGATATTCTTTTTCCAGGAATTCCACTTGTGCGGCTGCATCCAGCCAGGTCTGCTGCAAGGCGATGAAGTCCGGATTTTCCAATGTCAGAATTACTTGGTTTTTCTGTACGTAGCTGCCCGGAAGGAAAGCCACACTGTGTACGGCGCCTCCCATGCTCAAGGTAATGGTGGCATGCCGCTGCGGAGGTACCATCAGGATACCGTTGAAAGACGGTGCATTGGCCACTTGGGTCGCTCCAGAAACCCCGTCCACTTCCACGCTGTCGGCCGAGGCTGAAAGACTGTCGGCCTGTGCCGACTGTGTGCCGGCTGCTTCATCGGTTGTTTGTTCGGATGCACCTCCCCCGCAAGCCGTGAAAGCCAGTGCACACCATAAGGCTGAGAAAAAAAGTATCTGTTTCATCTTGTTATGCTTTTTATTTTTTATTCAGTGTATAATTCGATTTCCAGTACGGATACGTTATAGGCATATACCGTTTCAATGTAACTCCGGCGGATGTCGCGTGAAGCGTTCAGGCTCTGCACGAAGTCCGTGATATTGATTTCACTTTCCTTGAACTTCAGCAGGGCACTTTCCTGCAAGGCTTCTGCCTCTTTCAGAGCAGCCTTGGAATAATAATCCAGACTCTCCTGCTGCTGACGGGCACGACGGTAAAGCTCTTCCACCTGGTTGTTCAACTGTACCCGGTTCTGCTCGGCCTGCCATTCTGCAATCTGCAAGTTCACCTTGGCCTGCTTGCTGCGGCTGCGCTGGGGGAAGAACAGAATGGGGAAAGACACGCCCACCATCCATGAGTTCAGTCCGTTCAGCGGAGCGATTTTCTGACGCACATACCCCAGTGAGAACTCCGGGAAAAACTTGCTGCGTTCAATGCGGAGTTCCGATTTCTTTTCCTGCACCTGGCTGGCAAAATAGTTCAGATGGGCTGCCGAAAGCGTACGGTCCTGCAAAGAGAGCGGAAGTACGGCCAGCGAACTGTCATTGGGCACTACTGGCGCACCGGCATAGCAGGCCCACGCAAAACGACGGGAAGCCAGCTCCACTTCCTCCCGCGCCTGCAGGCTGCGGGTGTGAAGATCCGCTGCCAGCGTGGCAATCATGTTCCGTTGTGTCTGGTCAATATCTCCCTGCTGATAACGCAGTTCCCCGCTTTCACGCAGCTTCAGGGCTAGCTCCTCCTGCTCTCCATACAAACGATACAAATGGAGAGCATATTGATAGTACACCCACGCCCGTTTCACTTCGGCCACAATTTCTTTCTTCACCATGTCGCGGTAGTTACTGCCTGTGGTCACCTGTGCATTGACCAAGGCATTCTTATAAAAAGGAGTCAGCAAGGAACCAAGCGACTGTTCTACCGACAGTTCGTTATCTTTCCGGTATTCCCCGTTCAACTGCCCCCAGGAGTAGCTGAACGAAGTATTGCCCCCATCCCACACTTCTCCACGGGCTGCCCGGCTCCGTTCGATTTCCGCATTGGCCATCTTCAATCGTGGATGATTCTGCAAGGCTATTTCCAAGGCCTCATCCAACGAAATCGCTTTCTGGGAAACCGGAGTCACAGCCGAAACGGATGCGGCCAGCAGCAGTAACAGACAGGTCATCCCGACTTTTCGGCCCAACCGAGCACGGTGTCTTTTCCGTCCCCACAAATGGGCAATGACATTTACCAGCCGGTAGAACACCGGAATGACAATCAAGGTCAGCACGGTAGACACAATCAGTCCACCAATCACTACGGTCGCCAGCGGGCGCTGTACTTCGGCTCCCGCCGAGGTAGCTACCGCCATGGGCACAAAGCCCAGTGAAGCCACCAGTCCGGTCAGGAACACCGGTCTCAACAGATGAGGACATCCTTTTGCAATGATTCGATTCGTACACATAGTATAAGTTTTTTCTTTTCGCAAATCATTAAAATGATTGATCATCAAGATACCATTCAGCACGGCCACACCAAACAGGGCGATAAATCCCACACCGGCCGAGATACTGA
This sequence comes from Bacteroides mediterraneensis, assembly GCF_025993685.1. NCBI lineage: Bacteria > Pseudomonadati > Bacteroidota > Bacteroidia > Bacteroidales > Bacteroidaceae > Bacteroides > Bacteroides mediterraneensis. The sequence goes on from NZ_DAJPEN010000001.1 coordinate 2,283,253, forward strand.
ACGGAAGTCCACGCAACCACAAGGCTACGATACCTCCAATCAGAGACAAAGGTACGGTAGAAAAAACAACTAACGAATAAATTACGCTTCTAAATGCGAAAAACAACAGCAAAAGTATCAGCATCAGGGCAATCGGAATCACAATGCTCAACGTGCGTACGGCATTCTGCAGGTTTTCAAACTGTCCGCCGTATTCCCAGTAATAACCGGGTTTCAGCTTGACATTTTTCTCCAGTGAAGTACGTATCTGTTCCACTACCTGCTGGATGTCGGCATCGCGCACATTGACACCGATGACAATCCGTCGTTTGGTAGCATCGCGGTTAATCTGCAACGGCCCGTTCTCCAGGTCGATGCTGGCCACTTCGCTGACCGGTATCTGAATGCCTTCGCTCGTGCGGACAAACAGTTTGTCGATGTTCAGGTCTTTCACCTTATCCTTGTCCAGACGCAATACGAGGTCGAAACGGCGTTCGTTTTCAAAGACCACTCCGGCAACCTCTCCGGCATAGGCCGTACGGATAATCGTATTCAGTTCCTCAATGTCGATGCCGTAGCGGGCAATCTTGGCACGGTCGTATTTCACCAGCAACTGCGGAAGTCCCATAGCCTGCTCTACCAGCACATCGGCTGCCCCAGGCACCTGTTCTACATACTTGGCCGCCTCTTTGGCCTTGGCATAGAGTTCGGCCATATCTTCTCCATACAGTTTGATGGCAATATCGGCTTTGGCTCCTGTCATCAACTCATTGAAACGCAACTGGATGGGCTGGCTGAAATTGAACTCGGCTCCTTTCACCGATTCCAGCGACTTTTTCATCTTCTCCACCATCTCCGCGCGGCTGCTGGCCGAAGTCCATTCACTGAACGGCTTCATCACAATCATCACGTCGGCATCCTCTACGGCCATCGGGTCGGTCGGCACTTCGGCCGTACCGATTTTGGCGACTACGTGCTTGATTTCCGGGAAATCCTCCTTCAGTTTCTTCTCGGCTGCAAGCGACACCTCGATACTGCGGCTCAGTGAACTACCTGCCGGAAGCGTCATCTGCATGGCGAAGTCGCCTTCATCGAGTGTCGGAATAAATTCGGCTCCCAACCGGGTGAACAACAAGAAGGATAATATTAATAAGGTAAAGGCTGAAGCCAAGGTACCCCACACATGAGCCAGACAGAAATTCAAAATCCGATGATACACGCGGTTCAACTTCTCAAAGAAACGGTCGGCCAAGGTCGGCTTGACAGCCACGGTACGTTTCAGGAAAAGCGAAGCCATCATCGGCACATAAGTGAGCGACAGCAACAGGGCACCGATGATGCAGAACACCAGGGTCTTGGCCATCGGAGTGAAGTACTTGCCTTCAATTCCTGTCAAGGTCAATATCGGGAAGAACACAATCAGAATAATCAGTACGGCAAACGTCGCACTCCGCACCACATTGCCGGCACCTTTTTCCACTTCCTCATTCATCTCCTGCTTGCTCAGCGTGCGGCCCATCCATTTCTTGCCATAGATGTGTGCCAGAATACCTTCCAGTATCACGATGGAACCGTCTACCACGATACCAAAGTCGATGGCTCCCAAACTCATCAGATTGGCCGACACACCGAATACCCGCATCAGGATAAAGGCAAAGAGCATGGCCAAGGGAATGACGGACGCCACAATCAGTCCGGCACGTACATTTCCCAGGAACACAATCAATACGAGGAACACGATAATGGCTCCTTCCACCAGGTTACGGATAACGGTCGAGATATTCCGGTTCACCAGTTCCGAACGGTTCAGGTAGGGTTCTACGCTGATACCCTCGGGCAACATCTTCTGTACCTTGGCCACCCGCTTCTCCAGTTCCTGGGTCACCACGTTGGCGTTGGCACCTTTCAGCATCATGGCGATACCTCCCACGCACTCACCTTCTCCATCCTTGGTCATGGCTCCGAAACGCTTGGGAGCGCCATAGCGTACTTTTCCGATGTCGCTCACATGCACGGGAATCCCGCCCCGGTTGGTCACGACAATCTGTTCAATGTCTTTCAAGTCGGAAATCATACCTTCCGAGCGGATGTAATACGCCCGGTCCACCTTTTCTATATAACTTCCTCCAGTATTCTGGTTGTTGCGGCTCAGGGCCTCGAACACATCACTGATGGTGATGTTCAACGAATACAAGGCATCCGGGTCGACGGCCACCTCATACTGTTTCAGGTAACCTCCGAAACTGTTGATTTCCACAATGCCCGGGATACCTGAAAGCTGGCGTTTCACAATCCAATCCTGGATGGTACGCAGCTCCATGGCATCGTACTTCTTTTCATACCCGGGAGCCACCTTCAGCACATACTGATAGATTTCGCCCAACCCGGTAGTGATAGGCATCATTTCCGGTACCCCCAAATTGGAGGGAATCTCTCCAGCCACGGTCTGTATCTGCTCATTTACCAACTGACGGGCATCCAGTGTGGGCACGCTTTCCTTGAACACGACCGTCACCAGCGACAAGCCGAAGCGGGACACCGAACGGATTTCCTGTACATTCATGATGTTGCTCATGGCCACCTCTATCGGGAACGTAATCAGCTGTTCCACCTCCTGAGGCGCCAATGTGGGCGACACCGTGACAATCTGCACCTGATTATTGGTGATATCGGGCACGGCATCAATGGGCAATGTCAGCATGGAATAGATGCCCCCTATCATTAAAAACAGTGTCGTCAGGGCGACAAAGAGTTTTTTGCGAATTGAAAAACGGACTATTTTCTTAAACATTTTCTTGAGTGTTGATTGATGATGGTAGCAAAATTAATTCCTCACCCCTTCTAAAAGATACATAAAAGTGTGAAACAGACAAATCGAAGGTTGAACCGACCTTTCGGGAAGATGAAATGGAAAAAGGAAAGGCAGAAGCTGAAACTTATCTTTTTCCATGTCAGTGTGGCAGTTTTTTATTATTTTTGCGGCCAATCCGCACAAGGACCGTATTGAGGCACAGAATTTGCTGGTGAAAAAGCAAAAACATTCAACTGAAATAAAAACCTTTAAGATATGAGTAACAAAAATCAAAACCCAAACGTGGAAGAAGAATTGAAGAACCAACAGCAGAACACTGCCGAAAACGCGCAGGCTGCCGCTGAATCTCAAGAAGCGGAAACGCAAGAAACCCAGAAAGAAGGGGAAGAAAAGAAAGAACTCACTGCAGAAGAAAAGTTGGAAAAGGAATTGGAAGAAGCTCAGAAAGTAATCGACGAGCAGAAAGACAAATACCTGCGCCTGTCTGCAGAATTCGATAATTTCCGGAAACGTACCATCAAGGAAAAGGCTGAACTTATCAAGAACGGTGGTGAAAAGGCCATCAATGCCGTGCTGCCGATTCTGGACGATTTGGAACGTGCACTGCAGAACATGCAGAAAGCAGAAGACGTGAAGGCCATTTACGACGGGGTGGAACTGATTTACCAGAAGTTCCTGAAAAACCTGCATCAGGAAGGCTTGGAAAAGATGGAGCCTGTCGGTCAGGACTTCGACACCGATTTCCACGAAGCCATCGCATTGGTGCCGGCTTCCAGCGAAGACCAGAAAGGAAAGGTGCTGGACTGCGTACAAACAGGATACAAGTTGAACGAGAAAGTCATCCGTCACGCCAAAGTGGTGGTTGCCCAATAATAAACAGGTAGAGTCATGGCGAAAAGAGATTATTATGAAGTGCTTGGAGTTGCCAAAACGGCCACGGCAGATGAAATAAAGAAAGCGTATCGAAAGAAAGCCATCCAGTATCACCCGGACCGCAATCCGGGCGACAAGGAGGCGGAAGAGAAATTCAAGGAAGCAGCAGAAGCCTACGAAGTGTTGAGCAATGCCGACAAACGTGCACGTTATGACCAGTTTGGTTTTGCAGGGGTAGACGGTGCAGCCGGAGGCGGAAGCGGATTCGGCGGATTCAGTGGCCAAGGCATGTCCATGGACGATATCTTCTCTATGTTCGGCGATATTTTTGGTGGACACGGAGGTTTCGGCGGATTCAGCAGCGGATTTGGCGGAAGCAGCCAGCCACGCCAGCGTAAGTTCCGTGGTTCCGACCTGCGGGTAAAAGTCAAACTGACATTAAAAGAAATCTCTACAGGCGTAGAAAAGAAGTTCAAACTGAAAAAATACGTGCAATGCAGTCACTGCCACGGTACGGGTGCCGAAGGCGACGGAGGCACGGAAACCTGTCCTACCTGCCACGGAACAGGTAGCGTGACCCGCACACAACAGAGTATTTTCGGTATGATGCAGACCCAGACCGTATGTCCGCAATGTGGAGGTGAAGGAAAAATCATCAAGAACAAGTGTAAGGAATGTGGCGGCGAAGGTATCGTGTACGGTGAAGAAGTAGTCACCGTAAAGATTCCTGCCGGAGTGGCTGAAGGCATGCAGGTAACTATCAATGGGAAAGGCAATGCCGGAAAACACAACGGAGTGCCGGGCGACCTGCTGGTCTTGATTGAAGAAGAAAAGCATCCGGAACTGATTCGCGACGAGAGTGACCTGATTTACAACCTGCTACTGAGCGTTCCGACTGCAGCTCTGGGAGGTACGGTAGAAATCCCGACCATCGACGGAAAAGCCAAAATCAAGATAGAGCCGGGCACACAGCCAGGCAAGGTACTCCGCCTGCGGGGCAAAGGTTTGCCGAACATCAACAGCTACGGATATAATACGGGAACAGGCGACTTGCTGGTCAATGTCAGTGTCTACATTCCGGAAACACTGACCAAAGAAGAACGTCAGGCACTCGAAAAATGGCAGGAAGCCGAGAACTTCAAGCCGAACATGAGTCTGAAAGAAAAAATCTTCAAGAAGTTCAGAAGTCTATTCGACTGACACAATCTCTTTTTGACAGAAATACAAGGTCATTCCTTTACAGGGATGGCCTTTTTTCATAGGTTCCCTCCCATTTGTCCAAATAATCTTTAAACCAAACCTAAAAAGAGATAATCCCGAGAAATGCAAGGCACTTTTTTTGTATTTTTGAGGCAACCTAAAAAAACAGAAAGCAATGAAACACTGTATCTTGATAGGAATACTGTTTTGTCCGGTTCTCGTCTTTGCACAGACCGAAAACAAAAAGTCTCTTCCGGCCGACTCCGTTTCTGCCGCTCCCCTGCACACGGAGAATCTGTTGCCGCAGGATACCCTCAGTGTACCTCTGCCCGCACCCGTACAATCACATTATCTATATTCTCCCTTCGACATGTATGGCATCACTCCCTTCAGCTATACCACATGGGAGCTGCATAAAGGATTCAATGCCTCCATCGGCATGAACGTCACGTTCAGCCCCAGCAAATATGCGCCTTCCGGCGTAGGATTCGGACAGGATGCAGCCTTCCTGTATGCCGTTCCCCTGAACAAACGTCTCAGCGTGGCAGGCGGACTGTATGCCAGCAATTTCAACTGGGGAGGTATCAATTACCGGAACGTGGGCATTGCCGGTATTGCAGCCTTTAAGGTGAACGAACGAATCAGCCTGTATGCGTATGGCAACAAATCACTCATGCCGAAGCGTTCGCCCTACTACTACCCACTGCCTAATTTTGCGCCTGACCGGATTGGCGGAATGATTAACTTCAAATTCAATGAAAGCAGCTCCATCAGCATCGGTGTGGAAGGCATCAAAGCTCCCCAAGGGCCCTACTGGTGGTAAATGAAAGCTAAAAAGATAGGTTATCCTGATAAAAATGATGATATTTGCAGCGGCAAAAAACAAGAATCATGAATTATCAGGAAACGCTCACTTATCTATACAACAGTGCCCCTCTGTTTCAGCAAGTTGGCAAGGATGCCTACAAAGAGGGGCTGGACAACACGTATGCACTAGACAATTATTTCGACCACCCTCACCGCCGCTTCCGCACCATCCACGTGGCCGGAACCAACGGGAAGGGTTCTTGCTCGCATACGCTGGCAGCCATCCTGCAAGCTGCAGGCTATAAGACAGGCCTCTACACCTCTCCTCACCTTGTTGATTTCCGCGAACGAATCCGTGTGAACGGCACACCGGTGAGCCAGGAGTTTGTCGTCGATTTCGTGGAAAAGCATCGCGCTTTCTTCGAACCGTTACACCCTTCTTTCTTCGAGCTGACCACTGCCATGGCTTTTACTTATTTCGCCCAACAACAAGTGGATGTGGCCGTCATTGAGGTGGGCCTTGGAGGAAGACTGGATTGCACCAACATTATCCAGCCCGACTTGTGCGTCATCACCAACATCAGTTTCGACCATGTGCAGTTTCTGGGCAATACGCTGGCAAAAATTGCCTCCGAGAAAGCCGGCATCATCAAAAAAGGTGTTCCGGTAATCATCGGAGAAACTACTCCGGAAACCCGATCGGTCTTTCAGGCCAAGGCAGAAGCCGTAGGTGCCCCCATCGTATTTGCCGAAGACGAGCACTTGCTCCTCGATGCTAAGCGAAACGAAACCATGCACTACATCTACCAGACGGCAGACTATGCCGACCTGGAAGGTGAACTGGGCGGACTATGCCAGCTGAAAAACACCAACACCTTGCTTTCCGCAATCCGTCGGCTTCCTGATGCCGGTTACCGTATTACAGAAAAAAATGTGCGGGAAGGCTTCCTGCACGTCTGTGAACTGACCGGACTGATGGGACGCTGGCAAAAACTGGGAGAACACCCCACCATCATCTGTGACACCGGACACAACGTGGGCGGCATGCAATACATCACAGAGCAGCTTCGCCGGCAGACGTATCAAACCCTGCACATCGTGATTGGAATGGTAAATGACAAAGACGTGAGCGGTGTACTTTCCATGCTTCCTAAAGAAGCACGTTATTATTTCACACAGGCCAGTGTGAAACGTGCCCTCCCTTGTGATAAAATGAAAGCCTTGGCAGAGACTTTCGGCTTACATGGAAACGCCTATCCCAGTGTGGGAAAAGCCTTCAAGGCAGCCCGTCAGCAAGCCCAGCCCAATGATTTCATTTTTGTGGGAGGAAGCAGTTTTATTGTAGCCGATTTACTTTCTTTAAATAAATAAACCGTATTCTTTCTTTGAAAAATGTTTGGGTATGTTGGAGAAAATCTTTTTATTTGCACAACAAAATAATGTGTGAACTAAAAAGATTTTAATAATATGAATAACACATTTTACAAAGAAAATAATTTAAGCGGCTTAAAAAGAGCAGATTTTCAAAAAACAATCGACGGTAAAGAAACCGATTTGTTTATTCTTTCAAATCAAAGTGGCGCTGAAGTTGCCATCACAAACTACGGGGGAGCGATCTTAGCAATAATGGTTCCGGACAAAAACGGCAAATTGGCCAATGTAGTTCAAGGCCATGACAGTATTGACCACGTCATAAACAGTCACGAACCTTTCCTCAGTACATTAATCGGACGATACGGCAACCGCATCGCCAAAGGAAGCTTCCTGATGGATGGAAAAGAATACAAGCTGACCATCAATAACGGACCTAACTCCTTGCACGGAGGTCCTACTGGTTTCCATGCCCGTGTATGGGATGCCAAGCAGGAAGAAGCCCACACTGTCAGCCTGCATTACCTTGCCAAAGATGGAGAAGAAGGTTTTCCTGGCAATCTGGATGTCACTGTGACTTATACCCTTACCGGAAACAACGAACTGGTCATTACCTACGTGGCCAACACGGATAAAAAAACCATCATCAATCTGACTAATCATGCATTCTTCAGCCTGGCTGGCCTGAACAACCCGACACCGACTGTAGACAACAATATAGTCACTATCAACGCAGACTATTATATTCCTATCGACGAAGTATCTATCCCGACTGGGGAAATTTTGAAAGTGGAAGGAACGCCGATGGATTTCCGTACCCCCCACACAGTAGGAAGCCGTATCAATGAGCCCTTCCAACAACTTATTAACGGAGCCGGATACGACCACTGCTACGTATTGAACAAACGGGAAACAGATGCTCTGGTATTCGCCGCAAAATGTGTAGAACCGGAAAGCGGACGTACGCTGGAAGTCTATACCACCGAGCCGGGCGTACAAGTATACACGGCCAACTGGCACAACGGCTTCACCGGGTACCATGGAGCCACATTCCCGGCAAGAAGCGCCATCTGCTTCGAAGCACAGCATTTCCCTGACTCTCCCAACAAAGGACATTTCCCTTCAGTCGTACTGAAACCGGAGGACACCTATCACCAAGTTACCGTCTATAAATTCGGGGTAGAAAAATAACACATAGAAGAAACAATCTAATTATAACTTAATACACTTTCAATTTAAACCATGGAACAACAAAAACAAAAAACTAACGTCATCGCAATCATTACGATGTTCTTTCTGTTTGCGATGATTTCATTTGTTACCAATCTGGCTGCACCGTTTGGTACCATCTGGAAAAACCAGTATGCCGGTGCAAACACATTAGGTATGATGGGTAACATGATGAACTTCTTGGCATACCTTTTTATGGGTATTCCTGCCGGTAACATGCTGGTAAAAATCGGATACAAAAAAACATCTTTAATTGCCATGGCAGTCGGCTTTGCCGGTTTGCTGGTACAATACTTGTCAAGTCTTTTCGGAGCAGATGTGGATGTGTTCTCTTTAGGTGAATACGCCATCAAGCTGAACTTCATCGTATATCTGTTGGGTGCCTTTATCTGCGGTTTCAGTGTATGTATGCTGAATACGGTAGTCAACCCAATGCTGAACCTGTTAGGAGGTGGCGGGAACAAAGGTAACCAGCTGATTCAGACAGGTGGTGCATTGAACTCATTGGCTGGTACACTGACACCGCTCTTTGTGGGCGTACTCATCGGTACAGTGACTCCGAAAACAGCCATGTCTGATGTGGCTCCTCTCTTGTTCATCGCCATGGGTGTATTCGCTTTCACTTTCATCGTGATTTCCTTCGTATCCATTCCGGAACCTCACATGAGAAAGAAAGGCGATAATACTGCTAAAGAAAAATTCTCTCATAGTCCTTGGAGTTTCCGCCATACAGTACTGGGAGTAATCGGTATCTTTATTTATGTAGGTATTGAAATCGGTATTCCAGGTACATTAAACTTCTACCTGGCAGATGCCAGCGAAAAGGGAGCAGGAATCCTGACCAACGGTGCAGCTATCGGTGGCGCCATCGCAGCTATTTACTGGCTGTTGATGCTGGTCGGCCGTCTGACCAGTAGTATCATCAGTGGAAAAGTTTCAACCCGTGCACAGTTGATTACCGTTTCCGCTACGGCCATAATCTTTACAGTCATTGCCATCTTCACACCCAAGACAGTGGGTTTCAATGTGCCGAAAGTGGTATACGATCCGGCAGCCAAGACCTCTGAAATTTTGACAAACGCAGGTGTTCCAGCCGATCAGATTGCGACATTCGTCAACAATCCGTCGGAAGAAGCTTTGGCCCCCTATGCAGAGGCACTGAAGGAAATACATTCAACTCCCGCTGAGGTCGTAAAATCGATGGAAACACCCCGTGTTCCAGTAAGTGCATTATTCCTTGTCCTTTGCGGTCTGTGTACTTCCGTCATGTGGGGAGGTATCTTTAACTTGGCTGTAGAAGGATTAGGTAAATACACCGCACAAGCTTCCGGTATCTTTATGATGATGGTAGTAGGTGGTGGAATCTTCCCGTTGCTGCAACAAGTCATCTCCGATGCAGTAGGTTATATGGCCAGCTACTGGCTGATTGTAGCCATGCTTGCTTATCTGCTGTTCTACGGTCTGACAGGTTGCAAGAATGTAAACAAAGATATTCCTGTAGAATAAATCCGGCTGTCCGGTCCCGCATGTCAGGGCCGGATATGCTTTTTTAATATTAACCCTTAAATTTTTATCATTATGGACATAGAATTTGTAAGAAGCCGCTTTATCAAGCATTTCGACGGTACAACAGGCTCAGTATATACTTCTCCGGGACGTATCAACCTGATTGGGGAACACACAGACTATAACGGAGGTTTTGTATTCCCGGGAGCTGTAGATAAAGGAATGGTGGCCGAAATCAAACCGAACGGAAAAGATAAAGTTTGTGCTTACTCCATCGACCTGAAAGACTACGTAGAATTTGGTCTGAACGAGGAAGATGCCCCGAAAGCAAGCTGGGCACGTTATATTTTCGGTGTTTGCCGCGAAATGATTAAACGGGGAGTAGACGTAAAAGGCTTCAATACTGCTTTTGCAGGTGACGTGCCTCTGGGTGCTGGAATGTCATCTTCTGCTGCATTGGAATCTACATACGCTTTTGCGTTGAACGATTTGTTTGGCGACAACAAGATTGACAAGTTTGAACTGGCTAAGGTAGGTCAGGCAACTGAACACAACTATTGCGGTGTGAACTGCGGTATCATGGACCAGTTTGCTTCTGTATTCGGTAAAGAAGGCCACCTGATTCGTCTGGACTGCCGTTCACTGGAATACCAGTACTTCCCTTTCAGACCGGACGGATACCGTTTGGTATTGGTGGATTCAGTCGTAAAACATGAACTGGCTTCTTCTGCTTACAACAAACGTCGCCAGAGCTGCGAAGCAGTTGTGGCCGCCATCAAAAAGAATCACCCGACCGTAGAATTTCTAAGAGACTGCACAATGGACATGCTGAACGAAGTGAAAGCAGAAGTCACTCAAGAAGACTACATGCGTGCAGAATATGTCATCGAAGAAATCCAGCGTGTATTGGATGTGTGTGACGCCCTGGAAAAAGGTGATTACGAAACTGTAGGACAGAAGATGTACGAAACTCACCATGGCATGAGCAAACTCTACGAAGTAAGCTGCGAAGAACTTGACTTCTTGAACGACATCGCTTTCGATTGTGGAGTAACCGGTTCACGCGTAATGGGTGGCGGATTCGGCGGATGTACCATCAACCTGGTAAAGAACGAATTGTATGACACCTTCATCTCTACCGCAAAAGAACGCTTCAAAGAAAAATTCGGTCGTAGTCCAAAAGTATATGACGTAGTAATCAGCGATGGATCACACAAAGTTTGCTAATTCTATAATTCTTGATATGTAATAAAAAAAGCACGAAGTTATTTCGTGCTTTTTTTATTGCAATAGTTTTTTCAATCAATCTCCGCGGTAATAATACAGTAACGAATGACGGGCAATAAAGTCAGCATTCAGTTTCACCAACATCTTCTCTCCCCCCTCGGGTAATTCCGCATCGGGCAACAGATTCTCACAAATGCAATACGTCAGCAAATCGGGCGGACACAACATCTCTTCGGTCAGCATACGGAAGGCATTTCGCGAAGCCTCTTCCTGATTGTAAAACGGATTCTCCGCATCGGCAATATACTCACACACATCCTTTGCCAGCAAAAGCCCTTTCTGTTCATCTACCATCAACACAAAATTACGGTTGGCCTTCATCTGCGGCAAGGTGTGATTCTCATCATCCGGCCATTGGAGAATTTCTACCAGAAAACGCTTCAACGAATCATACCCATTCAGATAGATAATCCGTCTTCCACCCGTCCACAACGTAAACAACCGGTAGATTTCCGCATTCTTTTCCAAGACCGTATCCGGCACCACAGGCTCTTCCGAATACAATCCCGGCACTGACTTCCACACACCCGACTGCTTGCCGGCCAGCAAATCAATCCATTCATGCAAGAACAACGCCAAAGGCCCCACCGGCACAATAAAGCGGTCGGTCGGTGTCAGCCGGTCGATATACGGCCACATGGAAGGTCCCGTGAGATACGTATGCCCGAACAGCCAGGTCAGTTTCCGGTCGGCTTCTTTATCATCCGTATACCCGGCAAAATACGCTTGCAGCCACTCGTTCTCAGGAGCCTGCTCATAGGCCTCCTCCATCAGCGGCAGAAAAGCCTTTGCCTGCCGCAAAATACGTCCATCCAGCGGATTCACATACAGATGTTTGAACAATGCCTTCTGCCACGTGTTCCAAATCAGGAAACAGAGGTCTTCTTCATTGACCTCCCCCTTCACATAATTCTTCCCGATGGGATAAAAAGGAAGACATCGTCCATACAAACGGGTGTGAGCCGTCAGGAAAGCCTGCCACAGGCCCAATCCCGACACCATATCTTCCAAATACGCAGCCGCATACAGACATATTTTCTTCCGGTACGACTCCGGCACCTCCTCCAAATCACACACCGTATAAAGTCGGTTGGCCAGTTCCACATAGAACCCATCCGAAGGACATACAGTCGTATAAGGATGGATAGCCAGCCAGTCGTTCAGATAAATCACATTTTTTTTCATCTTACATTTCTCCTATTAAAGTCAATTCCGGGAAAAGAGAGTAATCAGCAGAGACACTGCCGCCAACCCGATTCCAGCCCCTGTCACTCCCGCCCAGCCAAATGCATGCCAGCATGTCCCGGCCAGAAAAGTCCCCAGTGAGCCACCCACGAAATATGTTGTCATAAAAATCGTATTCACCCGATTAGTCGCTTTCGGTGCCAACGACAAGGCACACGTCTGGTTGCTTATCTGGATGCATTGCATACCAATATCTATCACCACAATGCCCACGATAAAGCCCAGATAGAAATTCTGGAAGACATACATCACCCCCCAAGCCAGCATCATCAGCCCACAGCCCAGATAAGTGAAGAAACGTACCCCCAGCCTATGCACCAGACTGCCCACAAAAGAAGCCGTCAGCGCTCCCGCAATGCCACACAGTCCCAGCATCCCAATCACATTGTTTCCGGCATGAAAGGGTTCCCCGCTCAACTTGAAGGCAAGGCATGCCCACAAAGCCAGAAAACTTCCGAAGCAGAATCCGGCCCGCGCAGACACCATCCGGATGGTCGGATGGTCACGGTAGAGCGTAAACAACGACTTCATCAGGCCACCATAAGTACCTTTGAAATTCGACGGCATATCGGGCAATACCCGGAGCACAAGAAAAATGCACAGCAACATAAGAAGGGCCGCAATATAATACATGGTACGCCATCCCCAGTATTCGCCTACAAATCCGCTGACTACCCGTGAGCCGAGAATCCCCGTCAGCAGGCCGCTGACCATCATGCCCACGTTGCGAGCCTTATTTTCCGGAAGCGAAAACTGTGCCGCTATCGGAATAAAGATTTGCGGCATCACCGAACAGATGCCCGTCACCAGCGAAGCGGCCAGAATATAAGCCACGTTCGTGGAAGAAGCGATGCTGCACGTAGCCGCCACCAGCAACAGAAAGTTCACCACAATAATATGTTTGCGTTTATACAAATCGCCCAGTGGAATGATGAACAGCAATCCCAGCGCATAACCAATCTGGGTAGTCATCGGTATCAGGTTCGCCGTAAATTCCGAAATCGACAGATCCTCACTGATACGGTTCAACAACGGCTGGTTATAATACAAATTAGCCACCGACAACCCGGATATAATAGCCAACATCCACAACACCCCTGCCGGTATCCCTTTATTTTCCTCTAATTTTCGCCTCATATTCCTATTCATACCTTTTTCTTTCGCCCGCAAAAATACGCAAAAAAACAAAAGTCAGAAAAACTGGCTTATAAATTCAAACGAAAAGTAAATGCGGAATCTATACAGTAACACGATGTATAGGACTCCGATTAATTAAATAAATTACAAAACAATTACAAGCCCATCTCCCAACGTAATTCTCACACAATCAACAATAGAAAAAGAAGACTTCATCGCAAGCACCCTCTTTTCGAAAACAAAAAAGTTAATTATGTATTGACTGATTTGTTAAAACGCAAACATAGACTCTATGGGTTGAAAAGATTTTTTAACTTTGCAATCGAAAAGTTCTGACAATCAGACTTTATTTAAGCAGAAACAACAAGTATTAAACTGACAAACACTAAAGATAGATTTACATTTTTTATTTAATTAAATTTTTATGGTACATCATTCCAAATTCCTGTTTTCAGCATTGGTCGTTTCAGCCGTAGCGGCAGGCGCAAATGCTCAGGTAACCACTTCTGCTATCAGCGGAAAAGTTCTCGATGAAACCAAAGCACCGGTCATTGGCGCTACAGTGGTAGCCATTCACGAACCTTCGGGTACGCTTTACGGTGCAGTCACGAACGTAGACGGACGTTACACCATCCAAGGTATGCGTACCGGTGGTCCCTACAAAATTGAAATCTCCTACGTAGGCTACAACAAGACGACTTACACGGGTATCTCCCTCGAACTGGGTAACACCCTCAGCCTGAACGCAGAAATGAAACCAAGTTCAGAACTGCTGGACGAGGTGGTAGTGGTAGCCGATGCTAAGGCAAATGCCGGAGCAGCCCATAACTTCTCCACACAAAAAATTGAAAACACTCCGACAGTCGACCGTAACGTGTACGACATCGTGAAGAACATGCCGATGGCCATGACTTCCAAAAATGGAGGTATCACATTTGCCGGTTCAAACAACCGCTACAACAGTTTTCAGATTGACGGTACGGTAAGTAACGACGTGTTCGGTCTGTCTGCATCCGGAACCAACGGCGGTCAGACGGGTGCCAACCCGATTTCAATGGATGCCATCCAGGAAATCCAGGTAGTCGTAGCTCCCTTCGACGTACGCCAGAGCGGATTTACCGGAGGTGGTATCAACGCCATCACCAAGCAGGGTACCAACACCACACACGGTTCTGCCTACACGTACTTCAACAACCAGAACATGTATGGCAAGTACAGTGCCGTACGCGATTATGAAAAGTCTCCGCTCACCCAGCAGTACACCCGTACCTTCGGTGGAACATTGGGCGGTGCCATCGTGAAGGACAAACTGTTCTACTTCGTAAGTGCAGAAGCCAAGAAGGAATCGTATCCGTCAAGCATTTATCCGGGATACACCACTTCTTATCTGACATCTGAGCAGGCCAAACAGATTGCAGACGCGTATTACGACATGACAGGTTTCAGCGATGGATATGGACAGCGCAACATCGACAACAAATCTTTCGGTCTGCTGGCACGTATCGACTGGAACATCAACCAGAACCACAAGCTGGCTCTGCGTTACCAGCACAACAATTCATACGATGACAACTATGGCGTAGGCTCTACCAGCTACATGTTCGAAAACAGTGGTTACCGCATGAACAACAAGACCAACTCTATCGTGGCCGAATTGAACTCTCATCTGGGACAGAACCTGTACAACGAGCTCCGTGCTTCTGCCAGCTTCATCCGTGACCACCGTGACGTGGCCTATCAGGGACCTACCGTCCAAATCAGCAACATTCCGGCACCGGATGGCACCAACATCACGGCCAACATCGGTACGGAATATTCTTCCGGAGCCAACTACTTGGATCAGGACATCTATACCTTCGAAGACAACCTTTCCTGGTATCTGGGTAACCACACGCTGACCTTCGGTACACACAATGAAATCTACCGGATGAAAAACCTGTTCATCCAGGCTTCCAACGGTTCATGGTATTACAACTCACTGGAAGACTTCATTGCCGACAGACCGTACAAATATTCGTACAAATATACCGACCCGGCACTGACTGGCGGTGATACCAAATGGGCTCCGGCCATGAAATCCGGACAGTTCGGATTCTATGCACAGGACAAATGGGATATCAGCACAAACTTCAACCTGACTTACGGTCTGCGTATCGATATTCCGGTCATCTTCAACAACCCGACTACAAACGAAACCTTTAACGAGTTTGCCGAAGCACAACACTTGAACGCCCGCGTGGGAGAGAACCCAAGTGCAAAGGTATTGTTCTCACCGCGTGTAGGTTTCCGCTGGTACACCGACGATTCACACAACACCCTGATTCGTGGCGGTGTCGGAATCTTTACCGGACGTGTGCCGTTCGTATGGCTGTCGAATGCCTTCAACAACACCGGTATGGAAAGCAAAGGAACAACCATCACGCCGGAAGATAAAGATGGAAACTACACTTACGACGCACCGAAACTGGGACAATATGCAGACGACCCGCTGGGTGCAGCCAACTCACAAAGCGGAGCTGCCGCAAAACCTGATATCGTAACCGTAGACAAGGACTTCAAATACCCGCAAGTGTTCCGTGTGAACCTGGCATGGGAACAGAAACTGCCAGGCGACGTGAAGATGACTTTGGAAGGTATCTACTCAAAGACCATGAACAACGTCTTCTTTGAAAATCTGGCATTGACCCAGAGTGGAAACAAGGTATATGCCGTAGCCGGCAATGAAGCTTCTGCCGCTCCTTACTACCAGTTCAACTCAGGAAACTACTATAGCATCATCAACCTGAAGAACACCAACAAAGGATATACTTACGCATTGTCTGCCTTGCTGGAGAAACACTTCAACTTCGGTCTGGACTTATCTGCATCTTATACTTTCGGACATGCAAAATCTGTAAACGACGGTACAAGCTCTGTAGCCTACTCTAACTGGAAATACAATTATTCAGTAGACACCAACTCTGGAAACGAACTTGGTTTCTCTAAATTTGATATTCCTCACCGTGTAATGGTTCAGGCCTCTTACAACAGCCCGAAATACTGGAACGGATGGACCAGCACTACTATCTCTGTCATCTACAACGGATTCTCCGGCAGCCGCTACAGCCTGACCATGAACGAAAAGTCTGATTACAACGGTGACAAATGGTCTGGTAACTCACTGCTCTACATCCCGACTGATGCCGAATTGAGCAAAATGAACTTCGTAGACATTACCGACAAGAATGGAAATGTTACCATGAGTGCAGAACAGAGCCGTCAGGCCTTTAAACAGTGGATTGAAAACGACAGCTATGCCAAGAACCACAGAGGCCAGTATGCAGAACGCAACTCTAACCTGAGCGACTGGGAACATGAAATCGACTTGCACCTGGCTCAGACCATCTACAATGTGCAGGGTGTCGGCAAACTGGAATTCACTTTCGATATCATCAACTTTGCCAATATGCTGAACAAGAAATGGGGAGCAAGCTACAGCTCTGCCTACAACTTGTCACCGTTGACAATGAACGGCCTTTCTACTGATGCAGACGGCAACAAGATTGCCTCTTTCTCTTACAACAAAGCCGAAATCCAGAAGAGTGACATCAGCTCACGCTGGCACTGCCAGGTGGGTGTAAGACTGACTTTCTAATGAAACACTGACCCTTCTCATAAAGGTGTATTGCCCGCGAAAAAGGCAATACACCTTTCTTTTTTCATTCTCAAACAAAAACCAGATTCATGAAAAAATTCATCTCCCTGTGCATCGCCTGGTGTTTCTGCCTCACCCTTTGGGCAGGCAAACACTACACCGTGGTTGTTTCCCTCGACGGATTCCGCTGGGATTATCCTAAAATGTACGACACCCCTTTCTTCGACCAGATGGCCAGCGAAGGGGTGAAAGCCACCATGATTCCTTCTTTCCCGTCGAAAACCTTCCCCAACCATTACACCATGGCCACGGGACTGGTGCCCGACCACCACGGCCTCGTGGCCAATACGTTCTGGGACCCGGAACGCAAGGAACTTTACAAAATGACCAAGCCGGAAACCCGCAACAACCCTGCCTACTACGGCGGCGAACCTATCTGGATTACAGCCCAGAAACAAGGCATCAAGACAGGCAATATCTACTGGGTAGGCTCCGACATCGCTGTCAAAGGACAGCACCCCACCTACTACCATGTGTACGACCAGAAACCGCGGCTCACACAGACGGAACGTGTGGCCGAGGCGTTGAGATTACTGAAATTGCCGGAAGAAGAGCGGCCTCAACTGATTATGATGTACTTTGAAGATTCCGACACGTACGGTCACAGCTACAGTCCGCACAGCAAGGAAACACGCCGCTGCATCGAAGAGCTGGACGGACTCATGAGATACTTGTGGGAGGGATTGCAGAGCTTGCCTTTCGGAAAGGATATCAACCTGATTGTGACAGCCGACCACGGCATGGCCACGGTAAGTGCCGACCGCTTTGTGCCCATCAAGCACCTGCTGAACGAGAAATGGTACACGCTGATTGACGGTAACCTGCCGGCACAGATTTATACGAAACCGGAATACCGCGACTCGGTGTATCAGGCCTTGCAGGGACTGGACCACGTGCGGGTATGGAAGAAAGAAGAGATTCCGGCTTACCTGCACTACGGCAGCAATCCACGGGTGGGCGACATCCTCGTGCTGCCCGACCTGGGCTGGCTGGTGGAAGAAGGTTCCCGAACGCTTCCCGGAGCTCACGGTTTCGACCCGACCTACGACGACATGCAGGTGATGTTCCGGGCCTGCGGACCCGATTTCAAGAAAGGCTATGAAGCCCCGAAGTTCCGCAACGTATCACTTTATTCCCTGCTGGCCCGCCTGCTGCACGTCACTCCCGAAAAAACGGACGGCAGTCTGGAAGATGTGGGAAACATGCTGATTCAGTGAGCTTTACCCTTCGTCCAAAAACACAAGTACGTTTGAGCTTAAACGCAAGTACGTTTGAATCAAAACGTAAGTGCATTTAAACAAAAACGAGGCCGTCTCAAAATGAAATATAATTTGAGATGGCCTTTTTTGTGTCTGCAAAAAAAATCGGGCAAGCCCAAACTTCGCTCAGTCAGGACTTGCCCGTCTCCCTAATTTTTCGTATCTTAGGGAATCAAGCAATATATCCCAAAGATAATGTTTAAAAACTATACCTCCAACGATAATCTGCTTTTACCTCCGTGTTTAGGCGATTTTATTCCCCAGAACGATCCGGTCCGGGTTGTTCACCGTATCATTGAACAGATCAGCCTGGAAGAACTTTACCGCAAGTACTCCGTCAAAGGCTGTCCGGCCTACCATCCCCGCATGATGCTGCAGATTCTGGTATATGCCTATCTGCGCAATATCTATTCCAGCCGCCGCATTGAGGAGTTCTGCCGCAATGACATCCGCTTCATGTGGCTGACCGGTACCAGGACGCCTGACCACAACACCATCAACCGTTTTCGCAGCAGCCGGCTGAAGGATGTACTCAAGACCGTCTTCGCCACCATCGTGAAGTTCCTCGTGGCGGAGGGCTTTGTAAGTCTGGACGTGGCCTGCACCGACGGGACGAAGATGGAGGCGAACGCCAACCGTTATACGTTCGTCTGGGGCAAGTCCATCCACACCCGCATCTCCAGAATTGCGGAACAGCTTGAGGAGATATGGCGGTACGCCGAGTCCGTCACCAAGCAGGAGCTGCGCGACTCCGCTCCCGTCACTTACCAGGACATCACCCCCGAGAAGGTGGAAAGGGCGCTGGAACAGATACATGAAGCTCTGGAGGGAACGGATGCGGACCGGAAAGTGAAGGCCAAGGTCCGGCGCGTGAGGAAGGCATGGCCCGAACAGCTGAAGAAATACGAATCCCAGGGAAAGATTCTCGACGGGCGCAACAGCTACTCCAAGACAGACCCCGACGCCACGTTCATGCGGATGAAGGAGGACCACATGAGGAACGGGCAGCTCAAGCCCGGATACAACCCGCAGGTCAGTACCAACAGACAGTTCATCCTGAACTATACCCTCCACCAGTGTGCCGGTGACACCTCCACCTATCCCCTGCACATGGAAGACTTCCATTCCCTGTACGGCAGATATCCTGACGTGTCCGTCTGTGACGCCGGGTACGGAAGTGAGGAGAACTACCTGTACGCCTTCAGGCACGGCATCGAAACCTTCATAAAGTACAACTATTTCCACAAGGAACAGAAAAGGAGCTTCAGGAATGACCCGTTCCTGTCTGCCAACTTCTATTATAATGAAGAAACCGACGGCATGTACTGTCCGATGGGACAGAGGATGGAAAGACTCTCCGATGTAAAGCGGACGACAGACAACGGTTTTGTACAGACCATCTCAAGGTACAGGGCACGGAACTGCAAGGGCTGCCCGTTAAGATGCCGGTGTCACAGAAGCCGGTCGGAAAGGATTGTGCAAGTGAATCATCGGCTGAGAAAAATCAAGGAAAGGGAACGTAAGAAACTCCTCTCTGCGGAAGGTCTTAAATACCGGAGCCAGCGGCCGCAGGATGTGGAAGCCGTATTTGGAAACCTCAAGAACAACAAGCACTTCAAGAGGTTCCATCTTCGTGGGCTGAAAAAGGTGGAAATTGAGTTTGGCCTGCTGGCCATAGCGCATAATCTTGCAAAAGTAGCCTCTTAGGAGGCTTCTGACGAGGGAAAAACGGTGTAAAACGTGAAATCTGTAGAAGGAAACTTGTAAATTCCTTTTTGAGGAAAAATCCAAACGACTTCAATCTGATATGAAACGACAGAGGCCATCTCAAGGTTTATTTTGAGACGGCCTCGTTTTTATGCATTATATAAACAGCTGAAAATCAGTCTTCCATCAACTTGCGGTAGCGCACGCGTTTCGGCTCTACATTGCCCATGCGCTTCATCTTGTTTTCCTCGTATTCCGTGTAGGAACCTTCGAAGTAGAACACCTGACTGTCTCCTTCGAATGCCAGGATGTGCGTACAGATACGGTCGAGGAACCAGCGGTCGTGGCTGATGACTACGGCACAGCCTGCAAAGTCTTCCAGACCTTCTTCCAGCGCCCGGAGCGTGTTCACGTCGATGTCGTTGGTCGGCTCGTCGAGCAACAGCACGTTGCCTTCTTCCTTCAGGGCCATGGCCAGATGCAGACGGTTGCGTTCACCACCCGAGAGCATGCCGCAAAGCTTTTCCTGGTCGGAACCGGAGAAATTGAAGCGGCTCAGGTAGGCACGGGCGTTCACGTCGCGGTTGCCCATACGAATCAGGTCGTTGCCTCCGCTGATGACCTGATATACGCTCTTGTTCGGGTCGATGTCCTTGTGTTGCTGGTCCACGTAGGCAATCTTGACGGTATCGCCCACCTCAAACTCGCCCTTGTCCACCGTTTCCAGTCCCATAATCAGGCGGAACAGTGTGGTCTTTCCGGCACCGTTCGGACCAATAACCCCCACAATGCCGTTAGGCGGCAACATGAAGTTCAGGTCGTCAAAAAGCAGCTTTTCGCCATACGCCTTGGCCACGTGCTTGGCCTCGATGACCTTGTTGCCCAGACGCGGACCGTTCGGGATGAAGATTTCCAGTTTCTCTTCCTTCTCCTTCACATCCTCGTTCAAGAGTTTGTCGTACGAATTCAGACGGGCCTTACCCTTGGCCTGGCGGGCCTTGGGAGCCATGCGCACCCATTCCAGCTCGCGTTCCAAAGTCTTGCGGCGCTTGCTGGCCGTCTTTTCTTCCATCTCCATGCGCTTGGTCTTCTGCTCCAGCCAGCTGGAATAGTTACCCTTCCAAGGAATACCTTCGCCACGGTCAAGCTCCAGAATCCATCCGGCCACGTGGTCCAGGAAGTAACGGTCGTGTGTCACCGCAATCACCGTTCCCTCGTACTGCTGCAGGTGCTGTTCCAGCCAGTCGATGCTTTCCGCATCCAAGTGGTTGGTCGGCTCGTCGAGCAACAGGATGTCGGGCTTCTGCAACAGCAGACGGCACAGGGCCACCCGGCGGCGTTCACCTCCGGAGAGATTTTTCACCAGCTGGTCTTCCGGCGGACAGCGCAGGGCATCCATCGCCCGCTCCAGCTTGCTGTCGAGGTTCCACGCATCGGTGGCATCAATGATATCCTGCAGTTCGGCCTGACGCGCAAAGAGGGCGTCCATCTTTTCCGGATCTTCGTAATACTCCGGCAAACCGAACTTCTGGTTGATTTCTTCGTATTCGGCCAGCGTGTCTACCACCTGCTGCACCCCCTCCATCACGACTTCCTTCACGGTCTTCGTGTCGTCGAGCTGGGGTTCCTGTGCCAGATAGCCGACACTGTATCCCGGCGAGAACACCACCTCGCCCTGATAGTTCTTGTCGAGTCCGGCAATGATTTTCATCAACGTAGACTTACCGGAACCGTTCAGACCGATGATTCCGATTTTCGCGCCATAAAAAAAGGATAGGTAGATGTCTTTCAATACCTGCTTGTTGTTCTGGAATGACTTGCTCACTCCCACCATTGAAAAGATAATTTTCTTGTCGTCTGCCATATTCTTTATATTGGTTAAGTTATCTGTTTTTCATTCGTCGCACGAAATAGCGGTGAATGGCTACCTGATAGACCAGCAGTCCCACCATGCAGACCAGCAAGGCCAGCAGGTACTGCCGCTTCATGGAGTCTTCCACGTATTTCCCGAGCACCACGCCCAGCATCACGCCCGACTCCCACAACAGCTGGTAGGTGTGATAGCCTGTCCCCCGCTCACAATGCAGCGGAAGATAAATCATCATCCGCAGGAACTGCAACAGAGACAGTCCCATGCCCAGTCCGAGCAGGAATCCGGCTCCCCACAGGGAATCGCGGCCGTCCGAGAGGTAAAGCATCAGCAAGGCAAGGCCCATCAGCACAAGACCTGCCGCATTCAGGAAGCGTCCGTCGGCCTGACTGCGGAACATCCGGTCGAGCAACAGGAAGGCCACAAATCCGACCATTGCACAAATGTAGAAAAAACTATCGAATATCGTACTGAATACCACCCCCAAAATGAAGGGAACCACCATCATGTTCAGTCCCGGAAGCAAGGTACGGAACAGCAGAAAGCGGTCGAACGACATCAGCGGCAAATCCAGCGGCGCACGGAAACAGACTTCCACCATCGATACCAGCAGGATAGGTATCACACACAGGATGGCAAACAGGTACAGTTCGTACTGGAAGGAAAGGAAATTTCCCAGACTGTATCCACCCCAGATGCCACACAGCATGCCGAGCACACCCGACCACGTGAAAGTGAGGTTGGCCCTGTTCCTACAATGGCTGGGCGTCACGTCGATGACCAGCGTACTACCCATCGACATCAGCACGACTCCAAACAAGGCTCCCTGCAACACCCGAAGCGCTATGATGGTTCCTATCCCCGGAGAATACGGATAAATCAGTCCCACCAACGCCAGCAACAGGATGCTGCGCGTGCACACGGCTTTACGCTTGAACATATCGACCAAGTAATTATTGAAAACGCCGAAGATGTACAAGGAAATTCCGAAAATGGCAATGGTGCCTCCGGCCTGAAGGTTGGTATAGCCTCCCTCGCCCACCATCCACCGATGCAGCACCGGGAAGAGCATATACACCGCCGTGTACAGGAAAAAATTCGCTGTAAGTAAAAGATTAAAACTA
This sequence comes from Bacteroides mediterraneensis, assembly GCF_025993685.1. Taxonomy (NCBI): domain Bacteria; kingdom Pseudomonadati; phylum Bacteroidota; class Bacteroidia; order Bacteroidales; family Bacteroidaceae; genus Bacteroides; species Bacteroides mediterraneensis. The sequence continues at coordinate 2,306,354 of NZ_DAJPEN010000001.1, forward strand.
CGATTCCACATTCTTTTTTTCTTTTCTCGTCTCTATCTTGTCTAAAACACAGATGCACAGACTGTACCACCTGCCGGAAACTGACCGCCCGGTCCTACAGTCCATGCACCTTTATGCCTTGTCAAAAAAACAACAGGCTTAATACTGCTCCGACTCATTGGGGAAGTCGCTCGACTTCACATCGGCCACGTAATGCCCGATGGCATCCGTCATCACCGTATTCAGGTCGGCGTATCGCCGCAGGAAGCGTGGGCTGAATCCTTTGGTCATACCCAGCATATCGGTCACCACCAGCACCTGTCCGTCAACTCCACCTCCGGCACCGATACCGATTACGGGGATGGTCAGCTCCTTAGCCACACGGGCTGCCAGTTCGGCCGGAATCTTTTCCAGCACCAGTGCGAAGCAGCCGGCTTCTTCCAGCAGACGGGCGTCTTTTATCAGTTTCTCGGCCTCAGCCTCTTCCTTGGCCCTCACGCCGTAGGTGCCATACTTGTTGATGGACTGCGGCATCAGCCCCAGATGTCCCATCACCGGCATGCCGGCTCCGATAATACGGCGAATCACATCGATGACTTCTTCTCCGCCTTCCAGCTTCAACGCATCGGCATGCGTCTCTTTCATGATACGGATGGCATTGCGTACCCCGTCGAACGGGTCGGCCTGATACGAGCCAAAAGGCATGTCCACAACCACCAGTGCGCGCTTCACGCCGCGCATCACCGATTTGCCATGATAAATCATCTGGTCCACCGTGATAGGAAGGGTGGTCACATTCCCGGCCATCACATTCGAAGCCGAATCTCCTACCAGAATCACGTCCACTCCGGCACCGTCTACAATCTGCGCCATGGTATAGTCATAAGAGGTCAGCATGGAGATTTTTTCACCTCTTTGTTTCATTTCAATCAAACGGTGAGTCGTCACTTTGCGAGTATCACCTGAAAGATATCCTGCCATAATTTTTTTCCGATTTAATAAAATTTCCGCAAAAATAGCCGATTTTTCCGAATCAGACAAGCGTTACAGCAAGTTCATCATGGCCTCGTAGGTAAAATGGCGGAAATCCGGAATCACCAAAGCGCACTGATTCTGAATGGCTTCTGCCGGATTGGTCGTGCTCAGCCCCACGACAGCCATCCCTGCGGCATTTCCGGCCTGAATACCATGGAACGAGTCCTCAAAAACGACACAGTTCTCCGGTACCGTCTCAAATACCTCTGCCCCCAGCAGGAAGCAGTCGGGTTCCGGCTTCGACTTATGGAACATTTCGGCCGTCAGAATCCGGTCGACCAATCCCTTCAGTTCGGGATGTGAGGCATAGACGTTAGCCATCTTCTTCTCGTTCGAGCTGGTCACGATGGCAATCTTCACGCCATGGGCACGCAGGCTGCGCATGAACGCTTCCACTCCCGGCACGTATTCATACTTCATCTCCGTCTCAAAACGGTTCAGACGGTCGGTAATTTCAGCCTGTTCCTGCTCCATACCCTGAAAATGGCGGTCGTAAATCTGCTTGAGGGTCTGTCCCTTGATAACCCGTCCGAATTCCTCGTATTCCGGATGATATTGTTTCCCTACCTTGTTCCAAAAAAGACTGTACTGCGATTCGGTATCCATCACCACCCCGTCGAAATCAAAAAGGGCGGCTACACATTTCGTTATGTCCATTCGATGTTTAGTTTGATTTAACGGTGCAAAGTTCTGAAATATCGGTTCATCTTCCTAACTTTGAGAATTAAATTAAACAAATTTCGCATGAAAGAGAACAATCCGCATATCTTGGGAGAGGCTCCCATCGGGAAACTGTTGCTGGAATATTCCATCCCGGCCATCATCGGCATGACGCTGACCTCGCTCTACAACATCATCGACAGTATCTTCATCGGACACGGTGTGGGGGCACTGGCCATCTCGGGACTGGCCATCACCTTCCCGCTCATGAACCTGCTGGTGGCGTTCTGTACGCTGGTGGGTGTGGGAGGTGCCACACTCTCCTCCATCCGTCTGGGACAGAAGGACAAGAAAGGGGCCGAAGACATTCTGGGCAATGTGGCGATTCTCTGTGTCATCAATGCCGTGTTCTACGGGGGACTGGCGTTCATCTTTCTGGAACCGATTCTGTTTTTCTTCGGGGCCAGCGAAGCGACCATGCCCTATGCCCGCGACTTCATGCAGGTCATCCTGCTGGGCAGTCCCATCTCGTATGTCATGATTGGACTCAACAATGTGATGCGGGCCACGGGCTATCCGCGCAAAGCCATGCTCTCGTCCATGCTGACGGTGGGATGCAACATCATCCTGGCCCCCATCTTCATCTTCGTGTTCGACTGGGGCATCCGGGGAGCGGCACTGGCCACGGTCTGCTCACAGTTTTTCGGCATGATCTGGGTGCTCTATCACTTCTGCAGCCCGAAAAGCTATATCCGTTTCCACCGGCCCAACCTTCGCCTGCAAAAGAAAATCATAGGAAATATTTTTGCTATCGGCATGTCGCCTTTTGTCATGAACGTGTGTGCCTGCTGCATCGTCATCTTCATCAACAACCGCCTGCTCAACTACGGGGGTGACATGGCCATCGGGGCTTTCGGCATCCTCAACCGCATCCAGATGTTGTTTGTCATGATTGTGATGGGCATCACCATGGGCATGCAACCCATTACGGGCTATAACTACGGGGCCCGTCATTTCAGTCGGGTAAAACGTACCTTGAAACTGGGTATTACAGCGGCTTGTATCATCACCACCGTGGGGTTCGCCTTGGGAGAACTGCTCCCCGAACTCTTCGTGGGAATGTTTACCGACAGCCAGGAATTGATGGACGACGCCATTCTCGCCTTGCGAATCGGTATTCTGGCCTTTCCTGTGGTCGGGGCGCAGATTGTCATCACGCAGTTCTTCCAATCCATCGGAAAAGCCCGGATTTCCATCTTCCTGTCCCTCTCCCGCCAGTTACTCTTCCTGCTTCCGGGACTGGCCTGGCTACCGCCTGTCTACGGACTGAAAGGGGTATGGTTCAGCATGCCGCTGTCCGACGGACTAGCCTTTGCGGTAGCCGCCCTCATGCTGATGTATCATTTCAAAAAGAAAATGACGGAACTTGCTCCGCACGAAGCCTAAGAAACATTCACGAAAACAACAATGCAAGGTTCAGCACGGACACCACCACCGCCATGGTATAGAGTACCCATGTACTCCAGCGGGAATTGACATACGGGCCCATTACGCGCCGGGAGGAAGTCAGCCACACTTGCAGGAAAATGGTGAACGGCAACTGGATGCTCAGCACCATCTGCGAGAGAATCAACCCCTGAAACGGGTTGTCAATGAACAGAATCACCACCAAAGCGAGTCCCAGAGAAAGCAAAATACCCACCCGCGAATGGATATCCTTCACATGATACGACTCGCCGAACATCCCGGCAAAGATGGAACCTGCTGCCATACCACTCGTCACCGTCGACGAGATACCGGCCATCAGCAGGGCCAAGGCAAACACCAGGGCCGCCTGACTGCCCAGCAAGGGTTCCAACAGACTTTTGGCCTGCTGCAGTTCTTCCACTTCCACCCCATGAGCAAAGAAAGTAGCCGCCGCCAGCAGAATCATCGCACTGTTGATGGCCCAGCCTACTCCCATGGAGAACAGAGTATCATAAAATTCATATTTCAGCAGCTTACGGATGGAAGCATCGTCCTGCTTGTTGTACTCGCGGCTCTGCACCACCTCCGAATGTAAGAACAGGTTGTGGGGCATGACCACTGCTCCCAATACGCTCATAATGACCAGCAGACTCCCTTGGGGAATGGAGGGAACTACCCACGAACGGGCCGCCAGCGGCCAGTCAATCTCCACCAGCAACAGTTCATAGAGAAAAGACAATCCGATAACGGAAACAAAGGCTATGATGGCCCTCTCAATCCGTTTATAGGAATTGGTGAAAAGCATGATGACGACAAACACCGTCGTCAGCAAGGCTCCCCAGATAATGGGAATATGAAACAACATTTCCAAGGCGATGGCCCCTCCCAGAATTTCAGCAAGGGAAGTGGATATGGAAGCCAGCACCGCCGTGCCCAGCACGGGGCGCGACACCCATTTGGGCGTGTATTTCGTGGCCGCCTCACTCAGGCAAAGCCCGGTAACGATACCCAAATGTGCCACATTGTGCTGAAGCACAATCAACATAATAGTAGATAGGGTAATGACCCACAGGAGCGAATAACCAAAATCGGCCCCTGCCGCAAAGTTGGAGGCCCAGTTGCCCGGGTCGATGAAACCGACGGTCACGAGCAAGCCCGGACCGATGTATTTAAAGAAATCCAGTCCACCTAAATAACGTTGGTGGTCCTTCCGTTGTAACTCTTTGATAAAATTCCACATAACGATAAATCTGCTTAAACCATAAAAACAAATTCAGCACACAGAAAGTTTACACAAAGCGTCAAGAAGTCAGCAATTATCAGTTAGTTCAAGGCATCCCAGCCTGCCGCACGGTACCACGCGATGGATTGTGTATAGTAACTGTTCCACAAAGTTTTATTCGCTACATAATGATTATACTCTCCCGGAATGTACATGCCGATTCCGCAAAAACGAGTATCATCCAATACCAACCCATCAAACTCATATTCAGGCCCGGCCAGACATTCCTTGGCAATCACCGCCTGATTCAGAGCAGTCTGTACAGAAGCAACCTCCATATTCAAGTCCGTTTCAGCCACTCCGCTTTTGCGTCCCAATTCACGGAAGAAATCAAGTACATCGTATGAGAAATACCGATAACTTTTCACTCCATACTGCTGTACATTCTCCATACTGACAGTAGGTAAAGCCTCCTGCCATTCCGTCAACTTGTTCTTCACCGCTTCGGCCAGACTCTCCATCTGACTGCAATCGACCGCCGCGCAGGTGCCCCACAGATTATTAATCTTATTAAAGGAAATAAATTCATGGCATACCGCCGAATAATCCACACTATCTGCATACAGATAAGAAAGAAGCTGGTCGTAAGGAAATCCATAAACCGGAGTTTCCAAAACGGAAGCCACACAATGTGAAGTCACGTCTTTCAGCTCATAACATACTTCCGCATTGGCCATCATGCAAGCATCAAACAATACAAAATCCAGTTTCTTCGTAAAACTATTTTTCAGAACCTCTGCCAATTCCGGGATATCAATGTTATAACCGTTGTCATCCCCAAAAGCTTTGGTCGGTACTGAATTTCCTTTCAGCCAGCCAGTAGCATGCGAACCGAAAATCACGCCATAACTATCAGAAGGAGCTACCGTCTGCATGTCCTTAAAGACTTCTTTCATCACAACCGGATCGGTGGCTATTTGGCTGTTCATCGTATATTCTTTCTTTTCCGCCACCTGGCAAATAGCGGAAAATGTCAAATTCATTCCTGTTAAAGCAGGCTGATTGTTGATATTTCCACGTCCGTCAGCATAAAAACTCATCAATGTAGGATAGCCCAACGGTTCATCGCCTGCATCAGGGCGATAATATACCAGCAACGTACACGATTCATTCATATTTCCCAGCGCCGTGTACATATCTATCACATTGCTCCGCAAATAAGTATCCAAGGAACCCGCCTGATTGTTCGATATCAGATAAGCCAGCACAGTACGTCCAGAACGCTTGGCCGGCTGCTGTTCCGGAATTTCATTGGAACATGCTGCCAGAAAGACTAGCAACAGGCCATACAGCCATTTCTTCATCTGCCTCATTCTACGTCAGGCTTTGTAAACTTGAATTCCGGATTTACATCTTGAAGGAACAATGCACCGCCCTTCGTATATTTTTCTTTCAGCTTTTTCAGCTCCTTCTGCACATTTTTCTTCTTCCGGCTAAAGAACATAAAGCAAGTGCGGTTCTTCCCGTTCTGCTTCTGCTCCAAGTAATCTTTCAACTGGATACTGTATAAAGCACGTCCCACCAGCATGTCCTTGTCATCCACGGCTGCGCTGTCCAGGAACTGCACATCAGTGAAATACACCAGCGAGTCCGTAAACGAAGCAGAAACACCGGCCAGATATACCCCATACTTTTTTTTATCTTTCGGCTGCTTGCTGAATGCCGAAGCAGCAAATACCATCATAAACAGGAAACAGAAAAATTTTGTGTAACGCATAATTCATCAATTTATGTGGGCAAAAGTACACAATTATGCGTAAAAACAGAAAGAAGACATATAAATTAACAAAGAAAAAGCCTTTATACATACAAAAAGAGATGTATCAAGACTGAGCCTGTCTTCATACATCCCTTCTGTTTTTTTCGGAAATCAATCTCTACCTTATCCCAAATAAGATTTGAGCAGCTTACTACGAGAATTTTGTCTTAATCGTCTAATTGCCTTTTCCTTAATCTGGCGAACACGCTCACGGGTGAGCCCAAACTTGTCGCCGATTTCTTCCAACGTCATTTCCTGCGTGTTAATACCGAAAAACATCTGGATGATATCCTTCTCCCTTTCGGTCAACGTAGAAAGTGCCCTGTCAATTTCCCTCGAAAGTGATTCATTCACCAAAGAGCGGTCAGCCATCGGAGAATCATCGTTCACCAGCACATCCAGCAAACTGTTGTCCTCTCCTTCCACAAAAGGAGCATCCACAGAAATGTGGCGACCGGAAACCTTCAGCGTATCCGAAATCTTGTCTACCGGAATTTCCAGTTCATCGGCCAGTTCCTCCGGCGACGGACGACGTTCGTTTTCCTGTTCGAACTTAGAGAATGCCTTACTGATTTTATTCAGTGAACCAACCTGGTTCAACGGCAGACGCACGATACGTGACTGTTCTGCCAATGCCTGCAAAATGGACTGACGAATCCACCAAACGGCGTAACTGATGAATTTGAAACCACGGGTTTCATCAAACTTTTCAGCGGCCTTAATCAAGCCCAGGTTACCTTCATTAATCAAATCCGGCAAGCTCAAGCCCTGGTTCTGATACTGTTTGGCTACAGACACCACAAATCGTAGGTTGGCACGTGTAAGTTTCTCTAATGCCGCACGGTCACCTTTACGGATACGTTGAGCGAGTTCTACCTCCTCTTCTACAGTAATCAAATCTTCACGACCGATTTCCTGCAAATACTTATCCAAAGAAGCGCTCTCTCGGTTAGTGATACTTTTAGTAATCTTTAACTGTCTCATTCTATATAAAATGATTTGGGTACAAAAGTACATAAAATTTTTGATTCTGACAGTGATTTTCTGAAGAAAGAATCTATAAATTTCTTAAACCAGCCTTCATTCTCTCTTTTTGTCAACCGCATGTCGAAAAGGAAACAGAGCAGACGGCCCGATTGTTCATTCCACGTACGGATTGTCCGCTCCTATAGCCAGAAGCCAAAGAAGGCGCTTCGGAGGTTCGAAGCGCCTTCATGTGGAAAAATCTTTCTACCTTACTATACTATGCGTTTATTCTGCCTGCGACAAGTCGACTGCATAATTTGCACGTTTGCCTGACGGATATACACCTGTCATGAACAGTACCTGATCGGCTGACTGGGAAGCGGCTTTCATCACGTTCTCCAAATCCTGCACGCTGCGCAACTGCTTTCCGTTGGCTTTCAGGATAATAAATCCTTTGCGGATACCGCTATCCTTCATTCTTCCGTCACTGACACCGGTTACTTCCACTCCATAGCCCAAGTTCAACTGTTCCTTCAGTTCTTTCGGCACAGCACGGAAGGCAGCACCCAGGATTTCCATATCTGCCTGTTTTACTACTTTAGTCGTTCCCTGAGAATTCTTCAAGGTAATGGTAAAGGTCTTTTCTTTCTTGTCACGCAAAACAGTCACCTTCACTTTGTCACCCGGACGATACTTAGCCAGCATGCCTTGCAGGTCGGCCATGGTCTTCACCTTGCTGTCATTCAGCTTCAAGATAACATCGTTCTTCTGCAAGACTCCGTCGGCTGAACCACCTTCGGTTACTTCTACCACCTGTACACCTTCGGTAGCACCCAGCTCCTTCTGTTCCTTACGGATCTCATCCGGATAAACCTCGTTACCCATATCACGACCGCCAATACCCAGCAATGCACGCTGTACGGTACCATATTGCTTCAAGTCGGTTACCACCTTGGTCATGATGCTTACCGGAATGGCGAAACCGTATCCTGAATAAGCTCCTGTCGGAGAATACAGCATGGCGTTGATACCTACCAGTTCACCTTTCGCATTCACCAACGCACCACCACTGTTACCTTGGTTGATGGCGGCATCAGTCTGAATGAAAGATTCTACCTGGTTGGCACCCAGTCCACGAGACTTCGCACTGACCACACCGGCTGTCACTGTAGAACCCAGATTGAACGGGTTACCGACTGCCAATACCCACTCACCTACTTTCAGGTTATCAGAGTTGCCGACCACGATAGCCGGGAAATCATCTCCTTCAATCTTGACTAATGCCAAGTCGGAAGTCGGGTCCGTACCGATGACACGACCTTTCATCTCGCGTCCGTCGTGCAGCTTCACGTTGATTTCATCCGCTCCGTCAATCACATGATTGTTGGTCACGATGTAACCATCCTTGGAGATGATGACACCAGAACCGAATCCTCTCTGTTCCGGAGTCTGTACCTGCTGCTGGCGGCCTCGCCCGTCACCAAAGAAGAAATCGAATATATCGGGCTGTTGAATTGTCTGAATCTTGCTACGCTGAATAGACATGATATGTACCACGGAGTTCAACGTACTTTCTGCCGCTTTCGTCAAATCGACCGGTTGCATGCTTGATGCATCCAATGCCGCCGTACGCAAAGGAGACGCAGTATCAAAAGCATCATAGAAAGATGTGTTTGCCTGATTTTTCTCCATCATGGCATACGCCGTAGCTCCGGCCACTCCAGCACTCAGTGCAATGACTGCTACTGAACCTATCGCAAACTTAGTTGTTGTTTTCATATCTTCTATTGTTTAAAATGTTAATTTCGATATTGTTTTAACTTTTCATTTGCTAAAGTAGAACAAATTCCATACGAGTGTACTCTTCCCCGGTTCTTTTTTCCGTCTTTTAACAATGCCCAGAAAGGCATTAACCGCAGTTAACTGCCAAATCTGCCAAATTTACATTCATTACCAGTGGAATAGTGACACCGCTGACAAATCGTCCTGCCCGCCAGATTCCATTCAGAAGGGTCCAAATGAAAGAATCCCGCCAATTATAGCACAAATTCCGTTTATTTGCGTACCTTTGCACAGAGAAAGCAGCTGGTCGGTCTGTCGCTGATACTATATATAGGTAGAAGAGGAAAGTCCGGGCAACACAGAGCATCCTACTTCCTAACAGAAAGCCGCCTGCAAAGGCAGAGTAATGCAGAAGAAAATAACCGCCTCCACCCGGAGGTAAGGGTGAGAAGGTAGGGTAAGAGCCTACCAGCCGTATAGTGATATGCGGGCTGTGCATCTTAGGAGTTGTAAGGTCATGTAAACCGGCATCAACGAGGGTTGCTCGCCCCACGTCGGAGGGTGGACCGCTAGAGCCTGCCGGTGACGGCAGGCGTAGATAAATGACAGGCTCCCCTGCACCTGCAGGGTGACAGAACCCGGCTTATAGACCGGCTGCTTTCTTTTTCACCATAAACACACGAACCATGAATGCCCGAATTAAAGCGCTGATTCATTTCCTCGACGATGGAATATGGCGCATCCGAGAAGATGAGGTGTCTCACCTCCAGTGGAAACTCTATACTTATCTCAAGATTGTCTATCTTTCCATCATCCAGTTCATCAACGACCGCATCGTGGTACGTGCCTCCGCACTGACCTACAGCACCCTGCTTTCCATCATCCCCATCCTGGCCCTGCTGTTTGCCATCGCCCGCGGCTTCGGATTCGACACCCTCATCGAGTCGCAGTTCCGGAGCGGAATGACCGGTTCGCAGGCCGAACTGATTATCAGCTGGATCAATTCCTACCTGGAACACGCCCAAAGCGGTGTCTTCATCGGCATCGGCCTCATCATGCTGCTGGGTACCATCCTGCTGCTGATTGACAACATCGAGCGCAGCTTCAACGCCATCTGGCAAGTGAAGAAGCCCCGCAGTGTGTTCCGGCAGATTACCGACTACTTCTCCATGATTCTACTGCTTCCTATCCTGCTGGTAGCCTCCAGCGGCCTCACTATCTTCATGACTACCTACGTGAAGGAAATGCAAAACTTCATGGTACTGGCCCCGATACTGAAATTCTTTGTCCGCCTCATCCCCTACGCCCTTATCTGGGGAATGTTCATCGGACTCTACACTTTCATGCCCAACACGAAAGTCAAACTGACACACGCCTGGCTGCCCGGTGTGCTGGCCGGAAGTGCATTCCAAGCCTTCCAGTACTTTTACATCAACAGCCAGATATGGGTATCGAATTACAATGCCATCTACGGAAGTTTCGCCGCCATCCCTCTGTTCCTGCTGTGGACACAGATTTCCTGGAGCATCTGCCTGTTTGGCGCCGAAATGAGCTACATCAGCCAGAACGTCTCCACCTTCAATTTCGGAAAGGAAACAGCCCACATCAGCCGCCGCTTCCACGACTTTTTCTGCACCATCATCCTGAGTTCCATCTGCAAGCGGTTCGCCACGGGCGGCAGACCTTACACGGCAGAAGCCCTCAGCAAAGAGCATAAAATCCCCATCCGGCTGACCAAAAGCATCTTGTACGAGCTTCAGGACATGCGGCTGATTTACGAAGCGGGGGCCGGAGGGGAAGAAAAGTCGCGCGAGCCCCAGTATCTGCCAGGCATCGACATCAACCAGCTGAGTGTAGGCACCCTTCTCAGCCAGCTGGACGCCAACGGGGCCGAGGATTTCAAGGTAGACCCCACCCATTATTCGGCTGCCTGGAAAACCCTGATAGACGCACGCAAGGAATTTACGGAAAAAAACAGTCAGATTTTACTCAAAGACCTATAAACGATTCAGGCGCAGCTTCCGGAAATATTCCGAGAACTGCGCCTGAAAAGCAAGAACCTCACTGGCCCTTATTTCGTGAGCTGCATCATGCGACTCAAATACTTTCCGATAATATCGAATTCGATGTTCACCACACTGCCCACCTTAATAGTATGGAAGTTGGTATGCTCGTAAGTGTAAGGAATGATGGCTACCTGAAAACTGTCGGCCGTCGGGTTGCAGACAGTCAGGCTCACCCCATTCACCGTAACGGAACCCTTGTCTACCGTAAAATAGCCGCGCTTGGCCATTTCCTTGTCAAAATCATACTTGAACGTGAAGTACCAGCTACCCTGAGCATCGTCGATGGCCGTACAAACCGCCGTCTGGTCTACATGCCCCTGCACGATGTGTCCGTCCAGCCGTCCGTTCATCATCATGCTGCGTTCCACGTTCACCTTGTCACCCGGAACCAGCAGGCCGATATTGGAACGTTCGATGGTTTCCTTCATGGCCGTCACCGTGTAAGTGCCGTCCTGAATGCTCACCACCGTCAGGCACACGCCGTTATGAGACACACTCTGATCAATTTTCAACTCGTCGACAAACGAACACTTCAGCGTCAGGTGCAGGTTTTCCTGATCCTTTACCACCTTCACCACTTCCGCATATTCTTCTACTATTCCAGAAAACATAAATTCTTATGGTTTTAATGATATACTACACACGTTCTCACTTTTTCTTGGGCGGTATCGGACTGCTCCATACCACTTCTCCATCGGACGCCACAACCGAGATTGTACCCCCGGCATAATCGTCAATGTAACTGTTGCCTTTCACCAGCATATCTTCCGCCATGTGGATGGCCTTTTCGGGAGTCTTGATGGAAAACCCCTTATTGTCGCTCGAACTTCCGTCCGAGAAATAAATATCATACGTTTTCATGACTTTTTCCTTTTTCTGATTGCAGGCGCAAATATATCAAATTCCTTATAATACCCGCAATAGATATTCAAAAAAAATCCACACTGGAAAACGCATAAAAAAAGAGAAAACAACTGGCGCTGTCTTCTCCTCCGAGCGGAAAACGAGACTCGAACTCGCGACCCTAACCTTGGCAAGGTTATGCTCTACCAACTGAGCTATTTCCGCAAATTTTCAGTAAACAAATTGGAGCGGAAAACGAGACTCGAACTCGCGACCCTAACCTTGGCAAGGTTATGCTCTACCAACTGAGCTATTTCCGCAATGTAGTGCCCAGAACAGGACTCGAACCTGCATGCCTCTCGACACACGCACCTGAAACGTGCGCGTCTACCATTCCGCCACCTGGGCATTACGGCCTTTCGACCTTCGCGCATCAAAAAAATGCTTGAGCGGAAAACGAGACTCGAACTCGCGACCCTAACCTTGGCAAGGTTATGCTCTACCAACTGAGCTATTTCCGCAATTTCTGTGAAGGAAATGAGACTCGAACTCACACGACATAAACTGTCACCACCCCCTCAAAGTGGCGCGTCTACCAATTCCGCCATTCCTCCAAAAAGAAAAAGAAAAGAATTGTTTTTTCGTGGTGCCCAGAACAGGACTCGAACCTGCATGCCTCTCGACACACGCACCTGAAACGTGCGCGTCTACCATTCCGCCACCTGGGCATTTGCTTAGCGCAACTCTTTTCTTTTTCATTGAGCGGAAAACGAGACTCGAACTCGCGACCCTAACCTTGGCAAGGTTATGCTCTACCAACTGAGCTATTTCCGCATCACTTCTACAATCGTTCATCATTTTCCCGATTGCGAGTGCAAAGGTAGTCTTTTTTTTGAAACTACCAAAACAATCGGGTATCTTTTTTTGAAAAAAGTGATATTTTTGAGTGAAGGCATTTTGCCGCTCCAAGGTACTCCCGCCTTATTTTCGGTCGGAAGAAGTTGGGAATGAAGACTTTTTGAAAAGGGAAAGAAAGGTTCTCCAGCCTACAAAAAAAACGCAAGGACGTTTGAACGAAAACGTACTTGCGTTTCAATCCAAACGTACTTGCGTTTTGATTCAAACGTAAGTGCGTTTAAGGTAAAGCGTCTAAGCGTTTTCCAACCAACGCCTAGACAGGCTCCACAACAGACTCAACACATGCGGTCGCGATAATCCTCGTAATGGAAGGTGCGATACACCTCCAGCTCGCCGTCGGTATGCAGAATGGCAATCGACGGGTGATGAATACCATTAAACATATTCGTCTTGACCATAGTATAGTGAATCATGTCCTCAAACACAATCCGCTCACCCACCTGCAGCTCATGGTCGAACTTCCAGCTGCCCATGTAGTCACCGCTCAGGCAACTGTTACCGCCCAACCGGTACACATGCTCTTCTTTCGGAGCGGTTTTCACGGCATCGGCTGGCAACGACTCGGCATCACGCACCCGCGGCTGGTAAGGCATCTCCAGGCAGTCGGGCATGTGACAGGTGAAACTGACATCGAGAATGGCTGTCCGGATGCCCCGGCTTTCCACCACGTCGACCACCGAAGCCACCAATGGTCCTGTCTGCCAGGTGAAGGCCGAACCTGGTTCCAGAATGATTTTCAGGTGCGGATAGCGCGACCTCAACCCTTGCAACAGGCGAATCAGATGGTCCACATCATAATCGGACCGTGTCATCAGATGGCCTCCTCCCAGATTCAGCCATTTCAGCTGCGGAAACCAGCGTCTGAATTTCTCCTCAATATGCTGAAGCGTGCGTTCCAGTTCGTACGAGCTCGATTCGCAATGGCAATGGCAATGAAATCCTTCAATCCCTTCCGGCAACTGCTCCGGCAGCAAATCGGCCGTCACGCCGAAACGGGTACCCGGCGCACAAGGATTGTACAGCTCCACCTCCACTTCCGAATATTCGGGATTGACACGGATGCCGCAGGACACCGGTTCCGGATTCGCCTTGGCCATCGGATAGAACCGTTCAAACTGCGACATCGAGTTGAAGGTGATGTGGCTGCTGTATTTCAGGAAAGCCGGAAAGTTCTGTGCCGTATAGGCGGGTGAATAGGTATGTGCCTTACTACCAAACTCTTCGAAAGCCAGACGGGCCTCGTATTCGGAACTGGCCGTAGTGTATCGGATGTATTCCCGGAAAATCGGGAATGATTTCCACATGGCGAAGGCCTTAAACGCCAGAATAATTTCCACCCCTGCCGTATCGGCCACGTGCTTAATCAATGTGAGATTCTTTCTCAGCAATTCCTCCTCCATGACATAGCACGGAGAGGGTATCTTGTCCCAGTCTTTTATCATTGTCTTTCTTATTTATTTTGTTTCATCGATTACTTTAAAACGGGCGAACTTCAGCAAGAGCTGCTTTACCCCGGCATGCTGGAACTGCACCGTTGCCTTGCAGTTGTCTCCACTGCCTTCCACCTTGGTCACTTCTCCCTTGCCGAAACGTTCATGCTCTATCCACATGCCGGCCGACAGTCCCCCTGCCGACGGACTAGAAGAAGCAGTTGAAGGAGTAGCATCCGGAATACGGCGCAACGTGCGAGGAGGCACAAAATGATGGGGCTCTTCCGGCATCGGGCCTCCGTCGAACATCGACGGTCCGCTTTCACGAGGCTCTCGTTCGTAGGAAGCGCGACTGGCCTCTTTCCGAAAACAGCTGGCCTTTTCCTCGATGCGCCCGGCCATCAGTTCCTCCTGCGGCAGTTTCAGGTAACGCACATCGATGTCTTTCAGGAAACGGCTCGGGTTGCAGAACTCCATCTTACCATACTTGAAACGGCTCTTGGCATACGACAGGTAGCAGTGGTCTTCCGCCCGGGTGACGGCCACATAAAACAGGCGGCGTTCTTCTTCCAATGCCCGATAGGAAGCCGACGACAGCGGACTGGGAAACAGATTCTCTTCCATCCCCACCACAAACACGTTGCGGAACTCCAGTCCCTTGGCCGAATGGATGGTCATCAGCGTCACCTTCGACTGCGTTTCTCCCTTGTCTTCATCCTGGTCGGTGAGCAGGGCAATCTCCGACAGGTAATCGGCCAGCAGCAGATGAGGATTCCCCTCTTCCTGCCGTCCCTCACAGAAATCACGCATGCCGTTCACCAGCTCCTCGATGTTTTCCTGTCGGCTCAGATTCTCGGGCGAGCGGTCCTGATACACTTCCGCCATGATGCCCGAACGGCGCACCAGTTCCATGCCCACCGTATAGGCATCCTTTTCCTGGGCCATCGTCACAAACTCCGCAATCAGGTCACGGAAGCCCTGCAACTTGGTGTGGGTACCCTTGTTCAATGTCAGTCCGTAGCTCAGCGGTTCGCACAACACCTTCCACAAGCTCACCTGGAAACGGCTGGCAGCCTCTGCCAGTTTGCCAAGTGTCGTGTTCCCGATACCGCGCGCCGGATAATTGATAACTCGCTTGAAAGCCTCTTCGTCGTTCGGATTCACCACCATCCGGAAATAGGCCACGACGTCTTTCACTTCCTTGCGCTGGTAGAACGACAGTCCCCCATAGATACGGTACGGAATACCGCGCTTGCGCAACGCCTCCTCGAAAATACGGCTCTGGGCATTCGTACGGTAAAGGATGGCACAGTCGTGATAGGCATAGTCTTCCTTCGCATGCAACTGCACAATCTTATTGGCCACAATCTCTCCTTCTTCCACGTCGCTGTAGGCTGCAAACACCCCGATAGGCTCCCCTTTGTCCTTTTCCGAAAAAACATCCTTCCGAATCTGGTCGCGGTTTTTCGCAATCAGGCTATTGGCCGCGTTGACAATGGTCTGCGTGGACCGGTAATTCTGTTCCAGCTTGAACAGACGGGCATCTTTATAGGTACGGGTAAAATTCAGGATGTTGTCGATGTTGGCCCCACGGAAGGAATAGATGCTCTGTGCATCGTCGCCCACCACGCACACGAATTGCTGTTTCTGCGTAAGCTGGAGCACAATGCTGTGCTGGGCGAAGTTCGTGTCCTGGTACTCATCCACCAGGATATAACGGAAACGTGCCGCATACTTGTCGCAGATGTCCGGACGCGTGTGAAACAACAAATAGGTATAAAGCAGCAGGTCGTCGAAATCCATGGCGTCACTCTGCCGGCAACGGTTCCAGTAGCGCGCATAAATTTCCCGCACCAACGGTACCTTCGCCGCCTGGTCCGCCTCCACCAACTCTGCATTTGCCGCGTATGCCTCCGGCAGCACCAGGTGATTCTTGGCCTGACTGATGCGTCCCTGCACCATGCCTGGTTTGTACACCTTGTCGTCCAGATTCATTTCCTTGATAATGGTCTTCACCAAGCTCTTGGAATCCGTCGCGTCGTAAATCGTGAAATTGGACGTAAAGCCCAACGCCTCAGCCTCCGCCCGCAGAATACGGGAAAAGATGGAATGGAAAGTCCCCATCCAGAGATAACGGGCCCGCTCCGGCCCCACTTGGCGGGCGATACGTTCTTTCATCTCGCGGGCCGCCTTGTTGGTAAAGGTCAATGCCAGAATAGACCACGGCTCATACCCGTTGTCCAGCAGATAGGCTATCTTGTAGGTCAGCACGCGCGTCTTTCCGGAACCCGCTCCGGCAATCACCAGGGAGGGTCCCTCGTTGTACATCACCGCCTCGCGCTGACTGTCATTCAGTTCATTCAAATAATCCGTCATACAGGTCAAAATATTTCCGTCGCAAAGATAGTACAAATCCGGCAGTGTCCTAGCACTTTTTCTGCCCTCCGGCAAAACATTTTCCTCCTTCAGTTGTTATATGTAAAGAGTAAATACAATTACCATCGTATTAAGGTTATAAGAGAAAGGGAGGCTCAACGGTTATCCAACCGGCTGAGCCTCCCTCTT
Source organism: Bacteroides mediterraneensis (assembly GCF_025993685.1). Lineage (NCBI taxonomy): Bacteria > Pseudomonadati > Bacteroidota > Bacteroidia > Bacteroidales > Bacteroidaceae > Bacteroides > Bacteroides mediterraneensis. The sequence goes on from NZ_DAJPEN010000001.1 coordinate 2,323,106, forward strand.
TTCTATCTGTTGTCGATTTCAATATCAGTTCTTGAAGCTGTGAATCGGTGCCGGAATCCGTCCGCCACGGTTCACGAAAGCCTCACAGCTGTAACGGTTGACCGGCATTACGGGTGCATAACCCAGCAAGCCGCCGAATTCCACCGTATCGCCCACTTCCTTACCTACCACAGGAATCACGCGCACCGCCGTGGTCTTCTGGTTCACCATGCCGATGGCTGCCTCGTCGGCGATTACCCCCGAAATGGTAGCAGCAGATGTACTTCCCGGTATGGCTATCATGTCCAGCCCTACTGAGCAGACACACGTCATGGCCTCCAGCTTCTCGATGGTCAGAGCACCTGCTTCAACGGCATCAATCATTCCCTGATCTTCACTTACCGGAATAAAGGCACCGCTCAGTCCCCCCACATACGAAGACGCCATCACGCCTCCTTTCTTCACCTGGTCGTTCAGCAAGGCCAAGGCTGCCGTCGTTCCCGGAGCCCCCGGATATTCCAGTCCGATTTCCTGCAGAATTTCGGCCACACTGTCGCCCACCGCCGGCGTCGGAGCCAGTGAGAGGTCGATGATACCGAAGGGCACATTCAGACGGCGTGAAGCCTCCTGAGCCACCAGCTGTCCCACACGCGTAATCTTGAATGCCGTGCGCTTGATGGTTTCACAAAGCACTTCGAAACTCTTTCCGCGGATTTGCTCCAAGGCATATTTCACCACGCCCGGACCGCTGACACCCACGTTAATCACTGCATCCGGTTCGGATACGCCGTGGAAGGCTCCCGCCATGAAGGGGTTGTCATCGGGGGCATTGCAGAGCACCACCAGCTTGGCACAACCCAACGAGTCGCGTTCCTTGGTCATTTCAGCCGTTTCCTTGATGATTTCACCCATCAGTTTCACCGCATCCATGTTGATACCCGTCTTGGTAGAACCTACGTTCACGGAACTACAGATACGCTCCGTACAAGCCAGCGCTTTCGGAATAGAACGAATCAGCAATTCATCGCTGCGGCTCATTCCTTTAGAAACAATCGCAGAATAACCGCCGATAAAATTGACCCCCAGTTCTCCGGCCACCTTGTCCAGAGTTTTGGCAATCTGCACATAATCATCCGGCGTCTTGCAGGCTGTTCCCCCCACCAGGGCAATCGGTGTGATGGAAATTCGCTTGTTTACGATAGGAATACCAAATTCCTTGGAAATGTCCTCTCCCGTTCTGACCAGGTCTTTTGCCAGTCCGGTAATCTTATTGTATATATTCTGACAAAGCACCTCCAGGTTGCTGTCCGCACAATCCAACAGGTTGATACCCATCGTAATGGTACGCACATCCAGGTTTTCCTGCTCTATCATCTTATTGGTTTCCAGAACCTCTGTTATATTGATCATACCGTTTCTCCTTTTCGTTAGATACGATGCATTTTATCAAAGATTTCCTCGCGCTGGCACTTAATCTGCACCCCGATTTCCACACCGACGTTGGTCAGCTCGGTAACAACCTCTTCAAAAGGTTTTTCCAGTTTGGTCATATCCACAATCATCATCATTGTGAAATATTCCTGTACGATGGTCTGAGAGATATCCAGAATGTTCACCTTATTCTCTGCCAGATAAGTACACACCTGGGCAATGATACCCACGGTATCCTTGCCTACGACTGTAATAATAGCTTTGTTCACCATTTCCTTTTTAAAATTTTTGTTTATGTTTCGCAAAGGTAGAAAAATCTTTCAATATGTTATTCTTTCAGAAAGATATTTTTCCAGAAACGTCCAATCACATTAAAAGAGCAACACTTTGAAACACACTGCAGGTGCATTCCCCTTGTCAGAGACCTTTCGCCTTTGCTTCGTTCCAGATGGCATCCATCTCTTCCAGCGACATATCGTTCAGGCTCTTCCCTTCCTTGATGGTATGTGCTTCCAGATAATTGAAACGGCGAATAAACTTCTGGTTGGTCCGCTCCAGCGCATTATCCGGATTGATTTTATAGAGCCGGGCCGCATTGATCAGGCTGAACATCACGTCGCCAAACTCGGCTTCCGCCTTGTCCTTATCCATCTGTCCCACTTCTGCCTCAAACTCTCCGATTTCCTCTTTCACCTTGTTCCACACCTGCTCACGTTCTTCCCAATCGAAGCCTACGTTGCGAGCCTTGTCCTGAATACGATAGGCCTTAATCAAGGAAGGAAGAGCCTCGGGCACACCGCTCAAGACCGACTTGTTGCCGTCCTTTTCCTTCAGCTTGATTTGCTCCCAGTTTTCGGACACCTGTTCCGCCGTATCGGCCTTGACTTCCCCAAACACGTGCGGATGACGGAATATCAGTTTGTCGCACAACTTGTCGCACACGTCCTTGATGTCAAAATCACCGGTCTCACTGCCAATCTTGGCATAGAACACCACATGAAGCAACACGTCGCCCAATTCCTTGCAGATATTTTTCTTGTCGTCCTTCATCAGGGCATCACAGAGTTCATATACCTCTTCAATGGTGTTCGGACGCAAACTTTCGTTAGTCTGTTTGCGGTCCCAAGGACATTTCACCCTCAACTCGTCCAGCACGTCGAGCAGACGTCCGAACGCTTCCAGTTTTTCTTCTCTTGTATGCATGATTTAAATCCTTTCTGTTTTTGCCCTGCAAAGGTACGACAAAAAAACAAAATCTGCGATATATTCTATTTTCTCACTTCTTCATCACTTCCACCTGCCAGTTCACTTCCAGCGGATTGTTTGCCATCCGCCAGATGATGGGCAGCGACGGATTGTCCCATATCCACATTTCTCCGCCTTCATAACGGTCGACCACGTGGAGCAACGGACGTCCGGCATTCTTCTCCGACGCATCCTCCACCCGGTCATAGGTTGTGTGGTTAAAGTCCATACTTCCCGTCTCCTTCAACTGCTTCAAAGCTTTCTGCGGCACTACATACACGGTTTCCGCATCCGACAGCTGCAAGTGGTTTCCATCGTCCGGCTGCAAGAAACACAACTGGCTTCCGCTTTCCAGAGCCTTCGGGGTCATGGTGTAACTGCCCGACTGCCAGTGCAGGTTGCGCTCTATGCCCCAGTTCATTCGTAAGCCGCCATCCTGTTCACAGAAAACCACCTGATAACGACGGGTCTGTCCGTGCAACTTAAACACGAACTTCAATGTGTCCGACACGACGGTCTGTGCCGGCAGCATACCCGTACCCAGCAGGCATGCTGCAAAAAAACCGATAAGATATTTCTTTTTCATACGCATTCCTTATTTATCCAGTCCCATTTCCTTTCCCCAATTTCCGGGTTTCTTTCCCATTTTCAATACCAGTTCACCACCGGCAATGATATCCTTGTGGCGCAACGTAGAATACGGATAATCCTTTCCGTTCAGTGTCACACTCTGAATGTAGCAGTTTTTATCGGAAAGTCCCTGTGCCACAATCTTAAAGTCCTTCCCGTCTGCGAGATGGAAAGTAGCGGAAGCCAGTAGCGGCGTGTGAATCAGATAGTAATCCTGTCCGGCATTGGGATACAAGCCTACCATGTGGAAAGCCAGCCAGGACGACATGGCACCCGAGTCGTCATTGCCCGGCAAACCTACCGGACCGTCATTGTAATTCTTCGCAATGATTTCACGGATACGGTCGCTCGTACGCCATGGCTTTCCGAGCCAGTGATACAGACAAGAAGTCAGGAACGAAGGTTCGTTGTTGACATTGAAGAAGCCTTTGTCGAAGAAGATATCCAGACGCTTCTCAAACGCTTCAGTTCCCCCGCATTTTTCAATCAAACCCGGTACGTCGTGCGGAATACTCAAGGAATATTCCCACGAACTGGCTTCATAGAAGAACATACTCCACCACTTGGTGTACCACGGCCCTTCGAAAATGACCGGTGTATATTTGAATTTCGGCTGCACCCGGGTGGAATGTCCGAATGGAATGGAATCCAGCCAGTTGCCGTCCTTATCGCGCGGCATGATGAAACCTTTGGCTCCCGCATGCTCGTAATCACTGCGCCACAGGTTCTTCCAGTTTTCAGACTGTTTCATATATTGCTGATACAAGTCCTCCTTTCCCAATCCCTTGGCCACCAGTGCAATGGCATAATCACAATAAGCATACTCGATGGTACGGTTGCCGGCCCGGTCAATACCGTGAGGAATATAGCCCAGTTTCAGGTAAGGAATCAGTCCTCCGCGTCCTTCAGCCTCTTCATTACCGCCAGGAGGAACCATGGCATCCTTCAGCATGGCCTGCAAAGCCAGTTCATAATCAATCCCCTTCAGCCCTTTCACGAACGCATCGGCAATCACGATTTCTGCATTGGAACCTCCCTGCGTACGTCCGTTGCTGTTTCCGCTACGGGCATCGGGCATGTAACCATCACGTTTGTAGATATTGATCAACGAACGTACGATATCCACCTGACGCTGCGGGTCAATCAACGTAATCAACGGGAAAGAGCTGCGATACGTATCCCAGATGGCATAAAAATCATCATAGTAAGGTTCCGGATCACTCCAGAGCGGGTTTTCCCCCGAACGGTCCACCGGCATCAGCATGGTGTGATACAAAGCGGTGTAGAACATCCGTTTCTTCGCATCCGGAGCAGACGGGTCGATTTCTATTTTCTGGAACAACTTTTCCCACTGCGCCAGCAAACCGTTATGCACCTCTTCGAACGACCAGTGAGGAATTTCTGAGTGAGCATTGAACTTAGCCTTCTGGCTGCTCAGGAAAGAGATACCCACTTTCAGCTGTACCACCTTGTCGGATTTCGCAAAACGCAGTAAGGCCCCGGTTTTTTCTGCTGAATCATACTGCGACTGTGCATCGGTAATACGGTTGCCTTTCCACGTGAGCGACTGCACAAACGGACGGTCGGTTTCCGCATAAAAATACACCGTGTACGCCTTTCCATTATTCCATCCACCACGGATACGCGTATAACCAGCCACCTCATGGTCGGACAACACCTGTATTTCGGAGCCGACAAACTGCTGTGCTTCCCGCTCGTCGGGTATCGGACTTTCTCCCAGAAAGAAACCAGCATCCACCGCCAACGATTTCAAGGAATCTTCCGGATACGTGAAGCGATAGAAAGAAGCCCGGTTCGACGTGGTGATTTCCGTACGGATGCCACTCTGCTTGAAACGGGTATCATAATATCCCAGCTGGATCGTTTCATACTCACGGTAATCAATGTGGCTCACACGGTCCATGCCGTCGCCAAAGGGAGTGACCAGCACATTCCCGTATTTCGGTCCCCCTCCGGTACCGCTGACGTGCACCTGTGCAAAGCCGTCCACTCGTTCAGGCATCGGCAGCCACCCGCTGTTTGGCGAAGGCGTACAATCCGGCGAAGGTTTCACCATTCCAAACGGACACGACGGTCCGACAAACACACGCCCCAGTCCTTCCGACCCGATGCGCGGGTCAACGTATGAAGCGTATTCAAAAGAATCTCCGGGAGCCTGTCCTCCCGCTGTTCCCATACAGACTAATCCTAACAGAAACAGCCACACTGATTTCGTGTTCCACATAAGCAATTCATATAAAGTTTAACATTCTATATAGAGACGAGCAAAGCTCCAGATGGTCAAATGCCATCCGGAGCCATTGCTATTCATCTTTTTCTATCAATAACCCGGGTTCTGTTTCCAGTTGGTATTGTTGTTCAACGCATCGATGCTCAACGGCCACAAGCGGTATTGAGGATTCCTTGCATTCGGGTTAAACTGATTCTTGAAGCCCCAAGGCTCTTCAAATTTTCCGAAACGAATCAGGTCGTTACGACGCCAGTGCTCGTCGAGGAATTCACGTCCACGTTCATCCAGGATTTCCTGCAGGCTCGGGTCGTGGTCCAGCAGCGGAGCGTTCACGTACGCACGGATCTGGTTGAACAGGCTCATCGGAGTATCCCCGTTGGTAGCTGTTCCACCACGTACGATGGCCTCACACTTCATCAGGATGATATCGGCATAACGGAAGATGGGCACGTCATTATCCTGGTTACGGCTGAAGTTGTTATAGTCGTTGATGTCCGGGAAGAACTTGATGGAACGGTAGCCCTGTGTCCAGCCCTTCAGGTCCGCACCGCAGTTCAGGTCGGCGTTAGGCACGACGGGAGGATTGGCTGTCAGGTCTTCCTTCAAGGTGATGGCCTTGGTGAAAGTCACGTTCTCACCGCCATACGTGTTGCGGATGTTGGTCGGGTCACCGGTGGCATTGTCATACTGGTACACGTCGAAGGAAGGCAGGCCGATGTTCTCACCGGTACTACCGGCAATCACGTCGTTACGACGGTCGCCCGGCAGGCAGAAGAGTTCGACGAATTCCGGAGTCAGTGCCATGTTGCCACCCACGGAGTTGCTCATCTCGATACTGTAGAAACCGTTGCTGTTCTGACCGCGGCGCCATGTACGGAAACGGGCGAAGGTCATGCCCTGCACTGTTTCGGCATCATACGGCATGGCGTAGATGAAGTCCTTGATCTGTGAGCCGTTGGTATACATGAACTTGGTCTTGTAGTCGTCGCTCAGGTCAAAATGGCCGGAAGCGATGACACGGTCGCAGGCTTTAATACACTCATTCAGTTTCTCATTCTTGTCATTGGCGTTCCAGCTTGAACTGGTCACGTCCTTGGTATAGACGTTCCAGTTGATGTACAGCTTGGCCAGCAGGGCATCCACCATCCAGCGGGTCGGCTTGCCATAAGTGGAGGCATCCACGTTCTCGTAGCAGTTGTCGCGTACGGCAAGCAGTTCCGATTCAATCCACTTGGCCACGTCGGCACGCGGGGAACGGTCAATCTTTTCGTCGTCGGCCAGCAGGTGGTCGATGATAGGAGTATCACCCCAGTGGTCCATAATCATGAATGTATAGAAAGCTCGTACAGCACGTACTGGTGCCAAATCCTCATCAGTTGCAACTCCGGCATCTTTCAGGTCGAACAGGACACGGTTACAGTTGGTGATGGCACTCTGCAGCTCATCGAACACGTTCAGCTGGTTCTTTGAGTTGGTCGGGTCGATCATGTGCAGTGAGAAGTTTGCCATATCACGACCGTTCAGATAGTCACCGTCGAAGCTGACGGCTGTATACTCATCCGAGTTGCAGGACACGCCCTCGTCGAAACGGCGGCCGATGGCGTTGCGGAATCCATAGAAAGCGTTGCTCATCTGGGCCTCTATGGCGATTTCCGAATTGGGCATCTCGGTGTATTGGGATTCAATATTAACGTCCAGATCGGTACAACCGAATGCGGTAAGTGCCAGGAAGGCACCAGTCAATATATTTCTTGTTTTCATATCTTAAAATCTCCTGTGTTAAGGGTTAGAAATTCACGTTTACGCCCACCATGAAGGTACGTGTACGCGGGTAAGTGGTATTACGCCAGTCCATACCCGGTTCCAGGCCGCCCAGACTGATTTCAGGGTCTACACCTTTGTAACCGGTAATGGTGAATACGTTGTTGCAAGTGGCATACAGGCGCAGGTTGTTGACCCAGTTGCCCAGTTTGCCGAAGTTATAGCCTAAGGTCAAGGTAGACAGACGGAGGTAGGAACCGTTTTCCAGGTAGCGGTCAGACGGAGCCTGTGCACGTGAGTCGTGTGCGTTCTGTCCTTCAGCCACTTCTGCCAGCACGTTCTTACCGTTGCTTACCAGGCTCACGTTGTTGTAGTAGCAGCGGGTAGCGTTGAAGATCTTGTTTCCTGCCACGCCCTGGAAGAAGGCGGTCAGCGTCCAGTTCTTCCATGTGAAGTCGTTGTTCCATCCGTAAGTCAGTTTCGGCTGTGCTGATCCGTGAGGACGGCGGTCTTCGTCTGCCGGAGCGTCTGTAGTACCGATCAGGTTGCCGTCGGCATCGTAGTCGTTGAAGATGGAGCCTCCGTTTTCATCATAGCCGGCCCATTCGTACAGGTAGAACTGTCCGAGCGGGGCACCTTCCATGATACGCTGTACCTGTGTGCTGCTGTAACCACCAACATCCGGATTGGCACGGTCGCTGTATTCTACAGAATATGTGTCGTTTGAAAGTTTCTCTACCACGTTCTTGTTGTGAGACAGGTTAAGTGTGGTGCTCCATGTGAAGTTGTGTGTCTTCACCGGAACGGCGTTGATGGTGATTTCCACACCTTTGTTGCTGATGTCACCTACGTTGGCAGTCATCCATCCGTAAGGATAACGGTTGGTGGAAACCGCATAGTCGAAAATCAGGTCGCTGGTACGCTTGTCATAATATTCGATGGTACCGGTCAGCCGGTTGTTCAGGAAGCCGAAGTCCACACCGATGTTGAACATGCCGGTGGTTTCCCATTTCAAATCCGGGTTTGAGTTACGGGTAGCACCCAGGATACGGTATTGTGAGGAAGTACCGTTGGCATCCACGTAAGTGAACCAGCCGGTAGAGCCGTAGATAGGACGTGAATAGAAGGCATCGAATCCCAGTGAGTTACCGCTGACACCGTAGCCGACACGCAGCTTCAAGTCGTCGAACACGCTCTGGCTCTTCATGAACTCCTCTTCCGTGATACGCCATGCGGCAGATACAGAGGGGAAGGTACCCCAGCGGTTGTTGACACCGAATGCGGAAGAACCATCCCGACGTACAGTGGCCTGCAACAGGTATTTGCTGTTGAAACTGTAGTTGACACGTCCGTAGAAGGAAATCATACGCAGGGTGGACAGGTTGTTGCTGATCACATCGTTGATGGAGATGTTGTTGGCCACGCCCAGATTATGATAAGTCAGGTCATCGTTGTAGAAGTTGTACACCTTCAAGCCGAAACCGTCGCTGTTGTCGGCCTGTTCCCAGGAGTAACCCAGCATGACGCCCACCTTGTGCAGGTCGGCAAAGGTATGATTCCAGTTCAGATAGGTCTCCATCTGCTTGCGGGTGTTTTCCAGTGTGCTGCGGTCGGCCTGTCCGTTACGTGAAGCCACGCTCGGCAATTCAGTCTTGCTGCTGTTGTAGTTGCTGTAGATGTACTGCTGGTTCTGGTAAGACAGGTTCAGGTTCCAGTCCAGACCGTCGAGGATGTGGAGTGTGGCCTGTGCCGTTCCCTGCAGCAGCTTCTCTTTCGTGTCATAGCGGTCTTCGCTGATCATGCGGACCGGGTTGAAGTTCTGTGAAATCTGTGTGTTGCCGTACCAGGAACCGTCCGCGTTTCTCACGGGAACCAGCGGGCTGTAGTAGTACATGGCATCCAATACGCTCTGGCCTTGTCCGCCGGTAGGACCTGTAGAGCTGTTACGTACGCTGGCATTGACGCTGAAGGCCAGTTCCAGGCGGTCGTTCAGAGCCTTTGTCTGTACGAAAGAACGGGCGTTGAGACGGTCCATGCTGGTGCCGCGTACCACACCCTGGCGGTCCATGAAGTTGATGGAGGCGCTGTAGCTGGTCTTCTCATTACCTCCGTTGATGGATACGTTGTGGTTGTGGCTGAAACCGGTGCGGAGCACTTCGTCCTGCCAGTTGGTATTGGCCGGGTTGTTGACGTCATAATACGGAGACAGGTCGATGTTGTTCTTGCTTGCAAAGTCCAGCAGCTGGTCTGCCGACATCATGTCGAGAGTGTTCATCGTCTTGTCCCATGCCACGTAGCCGCTGTAGCTTACGCTGGTATGTCCGTCCTTCTTTCCTTTCTTGGTTGTCACGATGATTACACCGTTGGCAGCCTTCGAACCGTAGATGGCGGTGGCAGAGGCATCGCGGAGCACATCGATGCTTTCGATGTCATCCGGGGCGATGAGTGACAGGCTGGCACCGGGCACACCGTCGATTACATAGTACGGCTCCATGGCTTCACCTGCACGCAGTGAGGAAGCACCACGCAAAGAGATGGAAGCCGAACCGTTCGGGTCACTGGTGTTGGCCACTGTCAGTCCCGGAACTTTACCTTGCAGCATCTGTGCAGGGCTGGTTACGACACCCACGTTCAGGTCTTCCGCCTTGACGGAAGTGATGGAGCTGGTCACATCCTTGCGCTGCATGCTACCGTAACCGATGACTATCACTTCATCCAAGGTTTCCGTATCATCTTTAAGCGTTACATTTACCACGTTTGAATTTACTTTTATTTCTTGTGTTACAAACCCGATAAAAGAAAACACCAGTGTTTTTCCTTTCGGTACATTTACAGTATATTTTCCGTCAATGTCTGTCACCGTACCGTTGGTGGTTCCTTTTTCAAGTACATTCACCCCGATCAAAGGCTCACCAGCCGGGTCGGTTACGACTCCTCTCACCTGGTTCTGAGCAAATGCCAAGGTACTACTCAATAAAAACAACACAAAGAACAAGCCTTGTGTCAATGTTCTTTTCCTTTCTGATTGTACATTAAGCATAATACAAATTTTTAGTTAGAAATAATCTATTTTTTCGACGGCAAAGGTAAACCGACGGTATTACAAAACTATTTCCAGACGATTAAATTTGTATTTAACAAACTAGCATTCAATGACTTACATATACAACCCACCCTACCTTATTACTTTACAATGATAAGGAACGGTCAGATTCATTCGGGACTTTCCCTAATGAACCTGACACAAAATTAGATAAACGTAACGTAACAAAAGAGGAAAATAATGCAAACCAGGAGGGAAATAGTACACTTTTCGGTCTATTCCGCTTCTATTTCCTCATTTTTCAAGTTAATCCGGAAATTCACGCACGGTTCCCCGTTCAGGAATGCCTGAAACAAGACCGACAAATCCTGCACATATTCCACCGCTGGTGAAGCCGATGCAGAGGTTTGCGTGCGGTCGAACAAATAACGATAAGCAGCCAGACGTGATGACGGAATATCCCTCAAGGCAAGCCGGTCGGCATAGCGCAAGCGATAAAGGTCGAGAATCATGTCTTCCATGCGCCATTGCGTCCATTCGGCCTCCGCCGATTTATCCTCTCCGGCCACTTCCTGCAGCAAGCGGGCCCCTGTAAACTTCAAGTAAGGCTTCCAGCTTTCCGGCAAATCGCGCGGAATGAAACGCACACGTACCAAGTCACGGAACTGGTAATCGCAAAATTCATGATACGTGCGGGAAGAAAGAATTTCTTTGTTCCACACCGGCAAATGGCCTTTCAAAGAATCCGAACGATATTCAGCGCGGTACAAAGGAAACAACTGAGCGAATCCTGCCACCGAATCGAGTGTCACTGTTTCCACCCGGAACTCTTCTGGATGCTCAATGGTCAGAATTTTGTAGGCCGGCATATAGGTGGCCAGCGAAGGTATCTGTATGTTATAAAGTTTCTTTCCATTCTTTCCCTCCCAGATGCCCGTGTCATTCACGTGCATGTGTCCGGCAAAATGCAGCCGGATACCCGCTTCCAGAAAAGCTTCGCTCACTTCCGCTTCCGGCACACGGTCCAAGTCGAAACGACGGTTGCCCCATATCTTCTTCACGTAGTCCGACACGCCATCGTTGAAATCCACCAGCGGATAATGCGAGAAGGTGACCAGCGTTTTATGCAATCGCCGAGCTTCGGCCACCACCTTCCGTACCCACGGCAATAAAAAGGCTTTATGTGCCAATACATTATTATATCCTATACTGGAACCTTGGTACACCATCTTTCCCTCTTTCATTCCTTTCGGCAGATAGGCTCCCCCGTCGATGGCCAGCAACCAGAGTCCGTCTACCGGCTCCACCAGATAACTGGCATCTATTGCAGTCAGCGAATCGCACAAGGCATAGGTTCTTCTTTCGAGCCCTCCTTCTTTCTGCGCCTCTTTATAATTGAATTTTTCATACGTGTAGGAAGTAAAGGGGGTTTCCCAATATCGGTATTCCTTTTGCGGGAAAAAGCCGAATGTCGCGTAACACTTCATCTGGTCGGCATAGCCGGCACACGAATCTTCCCGCGTCACCCGAGTGCCGTCGGCAGCCAGATAGTTCACATTCTTCTGTTTCAGTCCAAACGGAAGCGCCGGATCATGATTGCCGGTGGTGACAAAAAAACACATACCCTTCCGACGAGTATAACCGTCGAGAATCTCTTTCACCTTTTGCTGGTTGAAAAACTGCCCATTGTCGGTCAGGTCGCCCGACAAGACCACCAGACGGATGTTTCTCCGGGCTACGTCGTCCAACGCAGTCAGCAAGGCATAATAATTTTCATTGAACAAACGGGTGGATTGTACCTGTACCTCCATGGAACGTACCCGTTCGGGATGCCCGTCAATGTCCTGAATATGTGCGTCCGATATAAACGCAATCTGTGTCTGTGCGTTGCCCGTCAGCGTCATTCCCCCTAAAACGACTGCCAGCAACAAGAAAATAATCCTATTCATAAAAGCATGCTTGAAAATCAATCACAAAGATACGAATTTTCCGGAATGTGAGACCGCCGCTGCCTTCTTTTCATCACCCCTGCATTTTCTTTTAAATGACCATAAGAATTCTCTGTCCCACAGTTTGGGATTTGTATTCCACAGTGTGAAATATATATCCCACACTGTGGTTTTTGTATTTCGCAGTGTGGGACAGAGAAAATTCCCCTTCATTTCACCTTAAATGAAAAAGGAAAAAGAAATTAATGGTGTGCACACTGATGGTCTTCCCCTTCATGATGGTGCGCACATTCCACCCCGGAATCCTGTATCTTTCCGGCCAGATAATCTTCGGCTACCTGCATCACCGAGCCCTGACAGCCCCTGACGACCGTAATGCCGCAAGCTGAGAGCTTGGCCAACGCACCGGCCCCCATATTTCCTGCCAGCATCACCGTTACTCCGTCGGCCTGCAGTTTGGACGCGATATCCGACTTACAGCCACATCCTTGCGGAGAAGGAAGCACCTGCGTACGCGTGATGCGGTTCTCTTCGTCCACCGTAAAAATCGTATAAAACTCACAATGACCGAAATGGTCGTCTACTACTCCGTTCCGAGTAGGTAAAGCTATTTTCTTCATTTTATTGATTGTTTAAAACATTCTCTATGCAAAAGTAAAGAATTATCCGATAATGTTTCCCCAAAAGCACACATATCCAGACACCATCAAAAGCACCATCCCTCCTTCGGACAATTGGTTGATACGGATGGCCCGACGCATGTCGTCACTATTTATCGGACGAGGATTGCTGCCGATGAAGGGTTTGTAGACTGTCTCCCCGAAATACTCGTGCGGCCCGCCAAAACGACAGTTCAGGATACCGGCCAAAGCCGCTTCCGGATAACCGGAATTGGGACTGGCATGCATCCGTCCGTAATGGGCCACAAACTTCAGCAACGACCAGCGACCGGACACCAGTACCATGAGCAGGGCGGTCAGTCGGGCCGGAAGGTAATTGGCCACATCGTCTATACGGGCCGCCCAGCATCCGAAGTCCTTGTAACGTGTGTTCCGATAGCCTATCATGGAATCGAGGGTATTCACCATCTTATACGCCAGCATACCGGGCACGCCCAGCAGGAAATACCAGAAAAGAGGGGCAATCACCCCGTCGCTCAGGTTCTCGGCCAAGGTTTCCAAGGCTGCCGTACGTACCTCTTGGTCCGACAAGGCGGAAGTATCCCGACCTACGATACGCGACACCTGTTTCCGTCCGGCTTCCAAGGAGATGTCGGCAGCTTCAAATACCCTTCGCACCTCGTCTATCAAGGTTTTTCCAGCCAGACAATAGAACACAGCCACTACCGAAAGGATCACCTTTAACCAGGGATGCACCCGATTGGCACCTTCCAGCAGCCCCCAGCTTACCAAAAAGACCAACAGAATCAGCCCCACGGCTGTCAGCGCTCCGTTCCGCTTGCGGTGCGTACTCTGATTGCCCCGTCGTTCACACCGAGCTATCAGTTTTCCGAATCCTACCACCGGATGGGGCAGCCACAAAGGGTCGCCCAATAACTTATCAAGCAAGCATCCTCCCAACAGGGGAATCAGTCCCATTTCTATCCACGTATCCATTCGCGTATGCCTTCAATTAATAAATTGTTTTCTTCTTCCGTCTGTATCGCAATGCGGAAATAACGGGTATCCAGTCCTTCAAAATTAGATGCATCCCGAATGAGCAGCCCATGACGTTCGGCCAAATAGGCTTTCAGGTCGGACGCACTTCCCTTCTGCAAACGGGCCAGAAAATAGTGGGTATCCGAAGAGAGCACCTCTACCCCACCCGTAGCTTCCAGTGCCTCGGCTACCCGTTTCCGTTCTGCCAGCAAGGCCGGTACCTCCATCCGGTACTCGTCCAGGTGACGCAACAAATACTGTCCGGCTTCCACGGCCAACGCGTTCACCGACCACGGCATGCGGCAGGCGCGTATCCACTGAAGAAGGGCTTCGTTTCCCGTCACGGCACCCAGTCTCAGTCCCGGTACCGCAAAACACTTGGTCATGGAATGTAACAGCAAGACATTGGGACGGGCAACGGTCTCGGCCACGGAAAGCACCTCTTTTTCCGTAAAAAGCGCGTACGACTGATCGATGACAAACAAGGTCCGGGGATACTGCGTAATCAAACGCCGCAGCGTATCCGCCTCCCACGTCTGCCCCGTCGGGTTGTTCGGATTGCACAACCAGCATATCCCTTCTTCCTCCGTCAAGGCCTCCACGCTGGAGATACCTTCTACCCGATGGGCGTGCAGACGACAGGCGTCGGCATACTCGCTGAACGTAGGTATCCATACCCGGGAACGACTGCCCCGGAAAGCCTGCGCAATAAGATAAATGGCCTCCGTAGCCCCGTTGGTCACACACACTTCCTCCGGACGCACCCCATACAGCCGGGCCAGTTCAGTTCCCAGCGTATAGGGTTCCGGTTCCGGATAGGAACGGATACACGAGAGCCGTTCAGCCAGATAACGGTTCAACCCGTCATGATTCACCCGATGATACACATTCGAACTGAAATTGGCCCGAATATGCGCATAGCGAAAGGCATCGTCTCCGTGTCCGTTAATCATTTTCCGTCAGTATTTGGTAAAGCAACGGCAGGTTCAGGTGCTTCCGCACATGGTCTGCCAGTTTGTTGTATTGTTCTTCCTTAAAAGCGGCATAATCCAATGCCGGCTGTGTCAGTTTCTCTGCATAAGGTGCCAACAGCCACTCAATGACTGCCGGATTATCCAGTATCCCATGAATGTAGGAACCCGCACATTTCCGGTCTGCCACACAGCCGTCTGAAGTTCCATCCTCCAGATAAACCAATGGAGTCATTGTCTCTCCATCTACCGCCGAGGTACGTCCCATGTGGATTTCATACCCCGTACAGTCCGGCGTACCGGATTCCAGGAAAGAAAAACGCACCTGCCGCGTCACTTTCTCCCCCTCCATGACCGTTTCCACCGGCAGCAATCCCAGCCCCGGCAACTGACAAACATCGCCTTCCACTCCGTCGGGATCAGCAATGCGTTGTCCCATCATCTGGTATCCGCCACAGATTCCCATGACGGTTGCCCCGTTGCGGCGGGCCCGAAGGATGGCCTGTGCCACCCCGTTACGGCGCAGTTCATACAAATCGCCGAGGGTGTTCTTGCTCCCCGGCAACAGGATGATATCGGCTTTCAGCAAATCGTCCACGTTGTTCGTATAGTACAGATTCACCCGCTCATCGTGCTCCAGCATATTGAAATCGGTAAAATTGGACAGGTGACGGAGCAAGACCACCGCCACATTGACCTTTCCCTGCACCGCTTTCCGCTGTTTCTGGGAAAGTTCCACCGAATCCTCTTCCTCGATGTAAATGTCCTGATAATAGGGTATCACGCCTAGTACCGGAATACCGCAAATCTCTTCCAGCATCTTCACGCCCGGCTCAAACAGACGGAGGTCGCCACGGAACTTATTGACGATGATGCCCTTGATGCGCTTGCGGTCTTCCGGAGTCTGCAGTGCCACCGAACCGTATGCACTGGCAAACACACCTCCCCGGTCGATATCGGCTACCAGAATCACATCGGCGTTAGCATGACGCGCCATGGGCAGATTCACCAAATCGGTATCCTTCAGGTTGAGTTCCGAGATGCTTCCGGCCCCCTCCATCACAATCGGATTGTAGCGGGCCGCCAGTCGGTCGAAAGCCTGATAGACTTCCTGACGCAACTCCTCACGCCCTTCGGTACGGAAATATTCATACGCACTCCGGTTGCCGATGGGTTTGCCGTTCAGCACCACCTGAGTAGTCCGGTCGGAAGTGGGTTTCAGCAACAAGGGATTCATATCGGTATGACACGGGATACCCGCCGCTTCAGCCTGCACCGCCTGTGCCCGACCAATCTCCAGTCCTTCGGGAGTGGCATACGAATTGAGCGCCATGTTCTGGGCCTTGAACGGAGCCGGATGATACCCGTCTTGCAAGAAAATACGGCACAAGGCCGCAGCCAGCACACTCTTCCCCACATCACTGCCCGTACCGGCCAACATGACCGGATGCAAGCGGGGAAGCGGCAAATCGATTTCCACCATTCCCCCGTAAGGAGGCAATGCCTGCATGGCATCTTCCAGTCTCACCTTTCCCGCATAAACCTGCGCAGCCACCAGCACCCCGCCATGCGCAAAAATCAGCACCGGACCTGAGGTACGTTCCAAGTGGTCCAGAAAATCAGATACCCGGGCCAGCACGTCCATGAAAGACTCTCCGCCTGTAGTACGTACCCGCAGGTAATCCTGGTACCACTCCTGAATATGCGGGTCGGTGATTTCATCAAACCGCTGCATCTCCCACTCGCCCATGTGCATCTCTTTCAACCGGTCGTCACGTTCCGCATCCGGGAAGCCGCAATAGGCGGCCAGGCGCGTGCAACGGGACAACGGACTGGCATACACACGGGTAAAGCCGATGCCGGTGCGCCGGATGGCTTCCTTGCACACCGCCGCTTCTTCTTCAAACGAAGCCCGCAGAGGCACATCAGTCTGACCGTAACACGTACCGGAAGGCACATCGACCGAAGTATGTCGAACCAAATATACTTTCATCTTCTATTCATCCTTAAAAATTATAAGTAACTGCCACCGCTCCCAACCAGCACACCAGCTCGCACAACAGGAAAAGGGCTCCGCAACAATCGCCGGTATATCCTCCCAGCCGACGCTTGAGCAAACACACCAATGCGGCAAAAAGTACACAGGGAAACAACAGCATCCCCCAATAGGCAGCAGGCAACAAACACAGAGGCAACAGTCCCCCTATCGCATTGGCTACCCACTCCGAAGTACTCATGCGGGTATAGACCACCTTGGCCTTACTTTCTTCCACCTTCCGGGCATAGGGCAGGAACACCAGCATGAAACTGCACACAAACTTGCAAAAAGGATCGGCCACCCACAACACCCAGGGAATCACCGGCACCGGCAAAGAAACAAGCAAGGAAAACGACAACAGGTAATACAGAATCAGCCCCAGCACTCCGTAACTCCCGATGTGGGAATCCTTCATGATACGAAGAATCCCTTCCCGGTCGCGTCCTCCTCCAAAGCCGTCGAAAAAATCGGCCAATCCATCCTCATGCAGGGCACCCGTGAGGAAAAGACGGGCACACAATGCCAGCAACACCGCCACGGGAAGCGGAAACCACAGCGAAAAAAGCCAGAAAGCAAGGGCCATCACTCCACCCGTAAGCCATCCGCACAGGCTCCAGTAACTCACCACGTGCCGGAAACATTCGGAGGGAACGGAGCAAATCCGCCAGAAAGGCAGACGGGTGAAAAACATCAAAGCAGCCAACAGATTATGCATACGCTCAGAAATATTTGGTAATGGAAGCATGCGCAAAGTTGTCCATCTCGTTCAACATCCGCACGGCAGAATCAAGTATCGGATAGGCACAGACCGAACCGCTTCCTTCTCCCAAGCGCAATCCCAGGTTCAGCAACGGACGGGCATGCAGATAGTCCAACAGGAGTTTGTGGCCGCTCTCATCGCCCTGATGCCCGTACACGGCATACGAAAGCACTTCCGGATACAGACGGGAGGCTGCCAGCATGCAGTTGGTCATGATAAATCCGTCCACCAGAATGACCATGCGCAGCTCGGCCGCACGCAGCATGCCGCCTACGGCCATCATCATCTCATACCCTCCGAAACGGCACAGGATTTCTTCTACCGTATGGTCGCCGGAAAAATTTTGAAGGGCCTGCTGAAGCACCTTGAATTTACGGGTCATGGCTTCGCCATACAAACCACTACCGGCACCGACGCACTTTTCCAATGGGATTCCCGTCAGGCAGCTCATCCACATAGAGGAAGCGGAAGTGTTTCCCACTCCCATCTCGCCAAAACTGAGGACGTTGCAACCAGCGTCCTTCACTCGGTCCACACATTGTGCACCTCGCTCCAGACACAAATCCATCTCTTCGGGAGTCATCGCATCGCCATACAGAAAATTGCGGGTACCCCGGCGCACCTTCATATTCACAATCCCTTTTTCATAAGGCAAGTCATAATCCACTCCGGCATCGACTATCACCAGTCGGAAACCGTGCTGGCGACACAGGAAATTGATGCCTGCCCCTCCGTGAAGGAAATTACTGATTTGCTGCCAGGTAATTTCTTTAGGAGATGCACTGACGCCTTCTTCCACAATGCCATGATCGGCTGCAAAAAGCAGGTTGTGCGGACATTTTAAGGAGGGTGACAAAGCCTGCTGTATCATACACACCTGCAAAGCCAGTTCTTCCAAACGCCCCAGAGAACCCTTGGGCTTCGTCAAGTTGTCAATCTTTTCACGGGCTGCCTGTTCCAGCTCCGGACAGGCTATAGGGGAAATAGTAAATTTACGCATGATTTATCCTTTCACTTTAAGCGGAATGCCAGAAACCATCAGTACTACCTGGTCGGCTTTGGAAGCGATATATTGATTCATCCAGCCCTGCAGGTCGGTAAACCGACGCTGCACCTCGTTGGGGGAAACGCCTCCCATTCCAATCTCATTGGTTACGAAGATAAACGTCGCCTCCTGCGCGGTAAAGCGGTCGAATTCCCGCTTCAAGGCCTCCAAGGCCAAGGCCACGTCCTGCTGCTCCACAAAATAATTGGTACACCAAAGCGTCACACAGTCGATTACGGCTACCCGGCCGGTGATGTCGTGACGGCTCAGCTCCTTTTCTTCCTCGATGTTCGTCCATTCGGGACCACGATTCTGCTGATGACGTTCCACTCGCTTCCGAAATTCCTCATCCCAGATTTTCGCTGTGGCCACATACACCGGCGATGAGGTCAGTTCATGAGCCAGTCGTTCGGCATAACTGCTTTTTCCTGAGCGTTCACCGCCTGTAATCAATATAATCTTTTTCATATCTTCCTTACTGTCGTTTGAGGCTTCCGGAGTATATAATAAAACTGTCTCAGGACAAATGCCGCACTCCGTAGCCGGAATAACGCATCCGTTTGTCCTGAGACAGTTTACTTTCTTCTCACCGTACGCCGAAAAGCCGTACGTATTTCCGTTTATTCGGCCGCTTTTTCTGTTTCTACAAAATCTGTTTCTCCGTTTGAAACCAGCAGATTATACCACTGAATCAATTTCTTGATGTCGCTGGTATGTACACGGTCACGGTCGTAGTTCGGCAACACTTCTGCCATAAACGCATGCAACTCTTCTGCAGAAGCTTTCTTGTAGTCCAACGCAGTCACGTTACCGTTTTCTTTTTTCTTGACAGATTCCAGCACTTCACTCAGAGGTACTTCCTCCGCATCTGTGTACATGGCGATATCGCCCAATGAAATCACTTTATCGCTGGCATAAACTGGAACTCTTTTCTTTTCTGCACTGACAGTTTCCACAATCAGCATATTCTTTGCCTGAGAAATCAGTTTGTACAAACCAGGTTTTCCAGAAATAGCTAAAATAGTCTTCAACATAGTCTTTTCTCTATAATTAAAATTTGATTACGAGTGACAAAAATACAACGGACGAACGACATACACAAACTATCTGCCCGTTTTTCTACTGACAAGCCATGCTTCCAATGCAGCAATTTGCATCTCCAACGACATTTTTTCATCATTAAAGAGAACATAGTCGGCTCTTCTTCTCTTTTCCTCGTCGTCCATCTGCGCGGCAATGCGTGCTTTTATCTGCTCTTCGGATGCTGAATCGCGAAGCATGGCCCGCTTTATACGCAAATCCAAAGGAGCATATACCATCACCACAAAATCTACTGCTTTTTGGAAACCCGACTCAAACAAAATGGCACATTCCATCGCTACGACCTCTGCCCCACTGGCAGCCTGACGGTCCGCCCACGCAAGGAAGTCCTTGTACACACATGGATGAATAATTTGGTTGATATGTGCGGCATGCTCCGAAGAAGAGAACAAGTAATTAGCTACCAAAGGCTTGTTCAAGGTTCCATCCGCTCGATAAACCTCCGTGCCCAGCAAAGCCGAAAGCTCCTTCCGTATCTGAGGATGCGTCATAGTCAGCCGTTTGGCCTCCCGGTCAGTATCATACAACGGAATCCCTTTCTGTTCCAACAGATGAGATATGTATGATTTTCCGCTACCAATTCCTCCTGTAATTCCAATCTTAATCATTTTTCTGCTTTTCCTTTCATCTCAGGTTCTACCGTCTCCTGCTCTATCAGATAGTCTACTGATGACGGATTGATTCGAATATGCGTGGCTACCCCCGGATACCTTTTCAAAGTAAGAGTCAGTTTTTCTGATTTATTGCCTATTACGTCCGCATAAGATACTCCGACCAGAAAATCACGTGCTTTCACCGACTTAAAATTCTTCAAACCGACCTGAAAAGTGACTTGTACTTTTGACGGAAAGGTACGCAACACTTTCCCTTTCGGGAAACCAATGCCTACTACCGGAACCTCAAGGGTCTTCTCCGAATACATATCCACACATGCTATCACATCGACTGAAGAAGGTACAAACTTCACGCCATGCAATTTCTGTAAATTAAGGTGCTTCCGCAAGGTGTCTGTCACGTTCGTCCAATGAAAAGGCTGTGTATAAGCCGTCAGTACTGCATTCAATACACCTTGGGGGGCGTAAACCACTACCGAATCGGGAATCACACGAATCTCCGATACATAGTATTGTCTGCCGGCCGACACCTCCCCACCGATTGCCACCGGAACTTTTTTAGCTATTCCTTTTGAATAAATATAATCCAACGTATCCGGACGGACTGAAAGAAGCTGAGTGGAATTATTCAATTGGGCACTGATTTTCTTCAGAACTTCTTCCTGCGGAATTCGCACATAAGGCCCCTTTTCCTGATAATCCTCAAAATTAAATGTCAGCGGAAAGAACGTTCTTCCTAGCATATAATTCAGCAGAACCGTACCTCTGTCTTCCACTCTCACCCGAATCTCGTTAGGCAATTCAGAGGTCATTACCACCTCTTTGGGCACGTTTTTCAAACGAACGGGTATCTTAAATTCTGTCTGATAAATGTCGTTCATGGTTTGCAGAAACCAGAAACACAAGGACACGAAGACAAAAAACAGAAAAATCAGAAACTCCCTGCTCTTGGTACTGAGCAAGAAGTTCCTGATTTGTCGTACGAATATCAAGTAATATCTCTTTATGTTCTTTCTATCGAACATATCCATTGACAATTATTTCGCAGGCTGTGCCTGTGCGTCTGCATAAATAGAGTTCTTATCGACTTTGATTTTTACACCAGCAGCTATTTCAACTACAACTGTATTATCCTCTACTTCCTTGATTTTTCCATAAATTCCACCTGCAGTAACCACAGACTGACCCACTTCCAAGTTTTTGCGGAACTTAGCGATTTCTTTCTGCTTCTTGTTCTGGGGACGAATCATAAAGAAGTACATAATGGCAAAGATAGCCACCATCATAATAAGGAAAGAGTAATCCGCTCCTCCCTGAGCCTGTAAAACAACAGCTAACAAATTCATACGTTTTCTCGGTTTAGATTAATAATAGCCTGACAAATATATTAGTTTTTAGTCAGCTTATTTTCCTTTTTTAATTGATTAACAATCCCATCCAATGTACCATTGATGAATCCACCACTCTTTGGAGTGCTATACAGCTTGGCGATTTCCACATATTCATTCAAAGACACATTTACCGGAATATTCGGGAAGCTCAAAATCTCAGCCAAGGCAATCTGCATAATAACCACATCCATCACTGCCACACGGTCCAAATCCCAGTTCTTTGAGTTTTCACTAATCAGGTGACGGTAATAGTCGGCGTTCAAGATGGCACGACGGAACAAACGGCGGGCAAAATCCTGATCTTCCTCGTCCTTGAATTCCGGAAGAAGCTCTTGCTTTTCCCCATTCTCTGGATTGAAACGCTTGATGGTTTTCAAGACGAATGTATCGACGATTTCCTTATCATCGTTCCAATACAGACTTTGGTCTTCCAACACTTCGTCGAGCGCTGCATTATTAAAGATAATTTTCTTGTAAAGTTTTCTCCAAAGCTCGCGATCTTCATCATAAGAAGAAGTCTCGCTGGCCATATATTCCTTATATATATCGCTCTGCATGATCTGTTCACACAGATTTTTAATAAAATCACCTTCATTTTCCCAAGTCTTCTTCTGAGACGCAGAAAAAGCATTCAGCTGCTTATTGACTTCCAGCTGCGCAATGAAACGATTTTCCACAAACTTCATGTTGGGAGATAAATCTTCTTTGGTAGGAACTAACTTGTTTTTTGCTGCATCCAGCCGCTTGCTGGCATACTTCGTTACCTCTACCATTAAAAGCAAAAGATAGTTGTATAAATCATACGCTTTGGACAGGCTGAAGAACAACTCCTTTTCTGCAGTATCCAAATTTTTACCACCGTTCTGATAATACGCATAGATTATCTGAACTATCTTCAGACGGATAAGAACTCTGTTGATCATAATATATAAACAAAACTACATTTTTAGGTGTGCAAAAATAAGCAAATTTCTTTTATCCCCCACCATGACGCACCATATTTTTTCTTTTTTTCAGAGATTCGACATTTTTTCTCCGTTCTCTCTTGCCACATTGCAAAAAAATATTCAAATTTGAGCGCATTTTTATTAGTAACAGTGAGTTATGGAAGAACTGAAGAAGAAAAGTACAACTATTGAAAACGACAAAGAAATCGTATTCTCCAAAGCCATCAAAGCAGGAAAGCGTATTTACTACCTGGATGTAAAGAAAAACAGAAAAGAGGAAATGTTCATTGCGATTACAGAAAGCAAGAAAGTGGTTTCGCTTGACAAAGACGACCCTCAGGTGAATTTTGAAAAGCACAAAATATTCTTATATAAAGAAGATTTTGAAAAGTTCATGCACGGTCTGCAGCAAGCTATCGACTTTATTGGACATGAACAAGGCGAGCTGACCGCTGAAGGCCATGCAGAAACGCCAAAAACTGAAGAGGAGCCACAGCAATCGGGAGAAATCAAAATCGACATTGACTTCTAAAAAAGGTTCAGCGAATCAATTTACAGCTGAATCACAGGATTTTATTGAGGGGAATTTTGGAATATCAAAAAAAATACATACCTTTGCGCCGCTTTTTCAAGCTCATCGTGTGATATACCACATCGTGTGATGGCGAATTAAGCAAAGAAAATCAACTTAATTTAGAGTAACACAAAATTTTTTAGAAAATGAAATCAATTGAAATCAAAGGTTCTTTGAGAACTGAAACTGGTAAGAAAGCCACTCGTGAACTTCGTAAAGAAAATGGTGTTCCTTGCGTATTGTACGGAATCCAGAAAGATGAAAACGGCAACCAAGTTGCTACTCACTTTACTGTTCCGACAGAAGGCTTGCGTAATTTGGTATACACACCGCATATCTATGTAGTAGACTTGAACATCGATGGTAAGGTTGTAAATGCCATCATGAAAGATATCCAGTTCCACCCTGTAACAGACAAGATTCTGCACGTAGACTTCTATCAGATTGATGAAAACAAACCTATCGTAATGGAAGTTCCTGTAAAACTGGAAGGTTTGGCAGAAGGTGTGAAAGCCGGCGGTAAATTGGCTCTGCAGATTCGTAAATTGAAAGTGAAAGCTTTGTACAACATCATCCCGGAACGTCTGGTTATCGACGTAACTCCGCTGGGATTGGGTAAGACTGTCAAAGTAGGTGAATTGAACTACGAAGGTCTGGAATTGCTGAACGCAAAAGAAGCTGTAGTTTGCGCAGTTAAATTGACTCGTGCCGCTCGTGGTGCTCAGGCTGCTGCTGGTAAATAATTCAGTAACCTACACACTCAAAAATCCTTTCAATGAAATACTTGATTGTTGGACTGGGGAATATCGGTGAAGAATACCGTGAAACCCGTCATAATATAGGATTTATGGTATTGGACGCCTTAGTTAAGGCGTCCAATATTGTTTTTAGCGATGGACGTTATGGAGCAACTGCACACCTGTCGTTAAAAGGACAACAGTTAATCCTGCTCAAACCGTCCACCTATATGAACCTCAGTGGAAACGCTGTACGCTACTGGATGCAACAGGAGAAAATTCCTCTGGAAAATGTACTTATCGTAGTGGATGACCTGGCCCTTCCCTTCGGTACGTTGCGACTAAAAGGAAAAGGAAGTGACGCCGGGCACAACGGTCTGAAACACATCGCCGCTACCTTAGGGACTCAAAACTATGCCCGCCTTCGCTTTGGCATTGGCAACGATTTTCCAAGAGGAGGACAAATCGATTTCGTATTAGGACACTTCGACGAGGAAGCCATGAAACTGATGCCGGAACGCCTGGAAGTGGCGCAGGAAATCATCAAAAGTTTCTGCCTGGCCGGACTGAACAATACCATGAACCAGTATAACAACAAATAAGCACATGCCAGAAGCAAGAATAGATAAATGGATGTGGGCCGCACGTATCTTCAAGACAAGAACAATTGCGGCCGAAGCCTGCAAAAAAGGAAGAATCTCCATCAACGGCGCGCAGGCCAAACCTGCCCGGACGGTCAAACCGGGGGATGTGGTACAGGTCAGAAAACCACCCGTTACCTATTCCTTCAAGGTGTTGCAGGCCATCGAAAAACGGGTGGGCGCCAAACTGGTTCCTGATGTGATGGAAAACGTCACAACACCCGACCAATATGAACTGTTGGAGATGAGCAAAATCAGCGGCTTCGTAGACCGCGCAAGAGGTACCGGACGTCCCACCAAAAAGGAACGAAGGGATTTGGACGAGTTCTTCACACCGGAATACATGGATGATTTTGACTTCGACTTCGACGAGGAAGAAGACAGTGAAGAAGAATAACGCAAAGAAAAGCCATTCAGAAAAGCATCGGGCTTCGTAAGATATTCCAATCTTGCAAAGCTCGATTCTTTTTATTCCCTATTCATTCCGCCATCTCAGGCTCAGGAACTTCCGATACCGCAAACAAAGTCTTCAGGTCTTCTTCTTCCCCTACGACCCATACCACATCGCCCTTCTGCAAGGTGAAGGAAACTTCCGGCTGCCGGAGCTTGCTGTCATCTGCCGATTCGATTCCCACTACCAGACAATGGTATTTATTACGAATACCGCTTTCCCGGATGGTACGTCCGCAGAACGGCGATTTACGCGATACCACAAACTGCTTCAGGTACATCTCATGTTCCTCGAAATCCTCATCCGTATGTCCTTTTGCTACCTTTTCCAGTTGGGAAGAAAAGGCGGACAACTGCTCATCGGTACCGATTACCTGCAATTTGTCGTTGGGGAAAATGCGATTTCCTCCGCCTGGAATATTAATCCGATGCGCTCCCCGAATGATAGAAGCCACATGCACACCATATTTCTTTCCAAAGTCCAGTTCCATCAAGGTCTTCCCTCCCCAAAGCGAGTCGGCCGGGATGACAAAATCCGACAAGTGCAAGTCTCTGTCGAGCAAGCGCCCGGCATATTCCGGCTGGCTTTCTCCCAAATACGCCTTACGCATCTCTTTCGAACGTAAGTTCTGCACAAACGTACGTTCCAGCCCGATGGACTGCTTTTTCAGGAAACGGGAAGCAATCATGAGCAATACAACCAGAATGGCGATACCTGCCATCAGTGCTACGGAAGCCTGGAACAGATGTTTGATGATGTAAATCACAAACAACACGGCCAACACAATACGCAGCAACACGATGGATATCAAGGGAGCATGATTGAAACGGCTGTCCGCCCATAACGCTTTAAACTCGATGGAATGGTTTTTCTTCATAATCATGGCCCGCAGGAAAGGCGCAATCAAGGCAATCGTCACCACAGCTCCTGCCACCTTTCCCCAGAAATCCCCCGCAGCAGATACCAGCAGCGGAAGGAACAGATTGAAAGAGAGTACCACCATCGCTACGGAAAGCACCAGGTAAATCAGGGTGATACGCACGATGGATATCAGGAGCTTCTTCCAGTTATTCTGATGATTCACCGGTTGCACACCAGCCGTGTAGCGTTCCAGCAAATGCCGCCAGAACACCGGCAAATGACGGTCTATGAAAGTATAGGCAGGCCCCGACAGACGAATCATGTACGGAGTAAGGAAGGTCGTAATGACGGATACCGCCACCACAATCGGATACAGGAAATGACTCGTGACGTGCAGGCTGACACCCAATGCGGCAATGATGAATGCAAATTCACCAATCTGCGTCAGACTGAATCCGCACTGCATGGCAATCTTCAACGGCTGACCGGACAGCAACACACCTCCCGTACCGAAAATGGTCTGTCCTACCAGAATGGCCACCACAATAGCGAGAATCGGCCAGATATATTCCACAATCATGTTCGGGTCGACCATCATGCCGACCGATACAAAGAAGATGGCCCCAAACAAGTCTTTCACCGGAGCCACCAGCTTGTCGATGTGTTCCGATTCAATGGTCTCGGCCAAAATAGAACCCATGATAAAGGCCCCGAAAGCAGGAGAGAATCCCACCCTTGCCGCCAGCACCACCATGCCGAAACACAAGGCCAACGACACAATCAGCAACGTTTCATCACTCATCAGCTTGCGGGACTTCTTCAGGAACAACGGGATGAGGTAAATCCCCACCACAAACCACAGAATCAGGAAGAACACCAGTTTGCCAATGCTGTAAATCATCTCACTGCCTTCAAAGTTCTTGCTCACTGCCATTGTGGACAACATCACCATCAACACGATAGCCAAAATATCTTCCAGAATCAGGATACTGAGCACCAAGCCTGCAAAACGTTGCTGCCGCAATCCCAAATCATCGAATGCCTTATAAATAATGGTCGTGGACGACATGGCCAGCATACCTCCCAAATAGATACAGTCCATCTGCTTCCAGCCGAACAGCCATCCCACAAAAATCCCGACCATAATCATACAGAAGATAATGGTACAGGCCGAAATGACCGCCGAGCCCCCCACCTTCATCAGTTTCTTAAAACTGAACTCCAGTCCTAAGGCAAAGAGCAAGAAAATCACGCCAATCTCCGACCAAGTCTGGATATTGTCGGCATCTGCCACCGAAGGAGTAAACGTGAAATGAGGACTGCACACAAAACCCGCTACGATATATCCCAATACAAGGGGCTGTTTTAATTTTTTAAAGATCAATGTGATAACTCCGGCACTAATCAATATTAATGCCAAATCACTGATAAGAGGGGCCAATTCCGACATAATAGTTGTATTTTATTTTTGCGCAAATGTAACTATTTCTACTCAAGAATCGTTCCTTCTCTTGATAAATAAATATGAAACAGAAATTTTTGAATCCGATGGGAATGTTGTAATTTTGTCCCATTCTAAATAAAGGACCAATGAATACCACTAAAACTACGCAAATATTTCCCGTATTAGAGATGAGCTGTGCCGCCTGCGCTGCACGAGTAGAAAAGACCCTGAACCGTCAGACAGGGGTGTATCATGCCAGCGTGAACTATGCGGCTGCCACCGCCACCGTGGAGTACAATCCCGAGAGCTGCTCACCGGAAGCGCTGAAGAGTGCCATCCAGGCAGCTGGTTACGACCTGGTCATCGACACCCACGCTAACAAAGAAGAAATAGCAGAAGACGCGCACATACAGAAATACCGTAAACTGAAGTTCCGCACTCTCTGTTCACTGGCCCTGTCCATTCCGGTAGCCGTCATCGGCATGTGCTTTATGGACTGGAGCTATGCCAACTATGTGATGTGGATACTTGCCACTCCCGTCGTCTTCTGGTTGGGGCGGGATTTCTATCGCAATGCCTGGAAACAGCTGAAACACCGCACGTCGAACATGGACACGCTGGTAGCCGTCAGCACGGGCATCGCATATATCTTCAGCCTCTTCAACCTGTTCTGGCCGGAATTCTGGCTGAGCCGTGGGATTCATCCCCATGTCTATTTTGAAGCCGCCAGTGTCATCATCTCGTTCATCCTGCTCGGGCGACTGCTGGAAGAGAGAGCCAAAGGCAACACCTCCGAAGCTATTAAGAAACTGATGGGCCTGCAACCGTCCACCGTTACCCTACTGAGTCCGGACGGCACCCAAAAAGAGATTCCCGTGGAACAAGTACAAGCCGGACAGCGCCTGCTGGTGAAACCCGGCGCCCGCATACCCGTAGACGGTACGGTAGATGAGGGACGTTCGTATGTAGACGAGAGCATGCTCACCGGCGAACCGCTTCCCTCGGAAAAAGTCCCCGGCGAAAAAGTCTTTGCCGGCACCATCAACCAGAAAGGAAGTTTCAGTTTTACAGCCGACAAGGTAAGCAGTGAGACCGTGCTGGCCCACATCATCCGCATGGTGCAGGAAGCGCAAGGCAGCAAGGCCCCCGTACAACAGCTGGTCGACCGCATTGCCGCCATCTTTGTTCCCACCATCCTGAGCATCGCCCTACTGGCCTTTCTGGCATGGGTGCTGCTGGATAGTCAGAACGGATTTACCCATGGACTGCTGGCCGCTGTCACCGTGACCATCATTGCCTGCCCCTGCGCGTTGGGACTGGCCACGCCGACCGCCATCATGGTGGGCATCGGGAAAGGTGCTGAAAACGGTATCCTGATCAAAGATGCCGACAGCCTGGAGACCGCCCGCAAGGTCAATGCCATCGTCCTCGACAAGACCGGTACCCTGACCGAAGGACACCCGACCGTGACCGACCTCTCCGCCGGCCTGTCGCAAGCCTCCCTGTCACGCATCCTTTTCACCCTGGAAAGTGCATCGGAACATCCGCTGGCACAGGCCATCGTACACCATCTCGCTGCGCAACCTCTCCCCATGGAAGGGTTCGAAAGCCTGACGGGACTGGGTGTCCGTGGAAAAATCAACGGTACCTATTATTATGCCGGCAACCGTCGCCTGCTGGAGCAACACGGACTTGCCATTCCCGCCTCTCTGGCCGAAGAAGCTACCCGCCTGAGCGAGGAAGCCAAGACCGTCATCTGGCTGGCCGATGAGAAGCAAGCCTTGGGAGTAGTGGCCATTGCCGACCGCATCAAGCCGACCTCCAAAGAAGCCGTCATGCAATTACAGGAAATGGGAATCTCCACCTACATGCTGACCGGCGACAATCCGGAAACTGCCCGGAAGATTGCAGAACAATGCGGCATCACCCATTTCCAGGCAGAAGTGCTTCCTCAGCAGAAAGCCCAGTTCATTCAGGAACTTCAACGCCAAGGGAAAGTAGTAGCCATGGTGGGCGACGGAATCAATGACAGTGCCGCACTGGCTCAGGCCGACCTCAGCATCGCCATGGGAAAAGGCAGTGACATTGCCATGGACGTAGCCAAAATGACGCTGATTTCCTCCGATTTAAACAAAATCACCGATGCCATCCGCCTTTCCCAAGCCACCGTACGCACCATCCGCGAAAACCTGTTCTGGGCATTCATCTACAACCTGATTGGTATCCCCGTGGCAGCAGGTATCCTGTATCCCGTCAACGGCTTCCTGTTGAACCCGATGATTGCCGGCGCGGCCATGGCCATGAGCAGTGTGAGCGTCGTAAGCAACAGTTTGCGACTGAAGCGGAAAAAATTGGCACACACCCAAGCATCGGCAGCCGTGGCGGAATCGATACAGCCCGTGGAAGAACAACCGGTGGAAACACGCCCCATAGAAGTACCACCTATCAAAGTACAACCGGAACCCGCACAGCCGACAACCGCTCCCTCTCCTGCCCCAGCCGTTTCCGGCGTACAGAAGACCTACTTGGTGGAAGGCATGATGTGCGACCACTGCCGCACCCGGGTAGAAAAAGTGCTGAATACCGTAGAAGGCGCTACCGCCCAAGTCACTTTGACTCCTCCGGAGGCTGTCATCACCTTCCAGGGAAAAGTATCATCGCTGGAAGAGTTGCAGCACCTGATTGACGAAAAAGCGGGCGACTATACGCTAAAAGAAAAGAGCTGATTGAAAGCATTTTATCTGATTCCAGTACTTCCTTGAAAGTACTGCAGTACTGCTAAGGAAGTACTACAGTACTGCCAAGGGAGTACCAGAGTACTGCAAGAGAAGTACTCAGACAGTCTAATAGGACACGTAAAGCAAACATGTGAAGGAATAACTTATAAGAATCATCGGCCATACAATAAATCTCTGTAACCTTCGACTCTGAGAATATAGTGGTAATCGCTTAAATATTAACCCAAGTTTGATAATCAAAAATTTTTTAGCTATATAATTTTACTAATCCGCTGATTATTTTATACTAATCCGAGTGTTGCAAGTTATCATGGATGAATGGAGCCTTTCAAAAAATGTTATTCTATCTCCAGAAATCCCATCAGGAAGGCGTCCGGAAAGATGAATTTCTTTTCTCCGATGATAAATCTGACATACAGATATTTCTCATTATTGTTGAATTTCACGACCTCTCCTTTGCCAAATTTCTTGTGGGTTACGATACTTCCCGTCTGTAATCTGTCAAGCAGTATTCTTACATCTGTTTCAGTTTGCCCCTGTTGAGATACGGTTTCAGATGAGACTACTGATGGCGGCTCCATCTTCATGGGGCCTGTCTGCTCGGGCTCTATGATTGTAGATGAGCTGATAATGGATGTTTTATCTTTAGAGTATGAATCATAATCTTCAGAAAGCATTGATGACTGCTGATTGTAAAACAGCTTTTCATATTGCGCTTTCCTTATAGTAGTGTCCCATCCGCCCACTTCGTCGGCAGCATGTCTGTTTATCCCCGTATATGTCAGGCTGGCATCTTCATAACGCTTGAATTTGAATATGGCATCATTCATCAGCGGAGCATTGAACACTCCGAGTGAGCATAACATATTGAAGTCCACCACACTAAGGCCGGTAACTTTTTTGAACAGTCCCGGTTCCAATTGCGTGATGACATCTTTCAGACACCTCTCGCGATAGTCCGTCAGATACATAAACACAGGAATTCGTGTAGCAAACTTGATAAGCTTTTCCTGAATCTGCTTGCGTTTACTTTTTATTTCTTTCTCCTCGTTAGAGAGTTCCTTTTTCTCTTTCTGTGATGCTTCAGTCTTCTTTTTCTTGGCATTTTTTATGGCTTCCGATTTGTTTATTATTGTAGATATGTCGCTGTTCAGATTACGGAATCCCTCGATATTCATCAATGCCTTCATGGCTTCCGGACTGTCAAGCAGACGTTTCAGCGTGTCATTATCCACATTTACAAGTAGTGCCGATTCCCATCTTTTGGCAAGCAGGGTGGCAGATGTTCCGGCAAGGGCAATGTCGAGAATGTCCTGAGCGTTCACCTCTTTCATGCTGCTGCCATCGTATGCCAGTACTGGCAAAAACTTTATAAACTCTCCAACCTTGGCTTCCGGGTTTGATTCGTTGATGTCCAGTCTGCAACTGTAGTCTGAGATTTGGCGTAAAGCCCTGTCAAGAGCAAAGTCGAAAACATAGCATTCTTTCTTCATTATGGTTTTGTCGCCAATTTCGTTTCTGACTTCCCATGGACTTTGTACTCTGAATGCTGCCTGGAAATAAGTTTCCGGACTTTTCAGATTGCGTAGCATGAATATTCCTGTCCACGGTTTTACGGTAACGCCCGTAGTCAGTTTTCCACACGTCAGGGTTATTGTCTTAGTCTTTAGAGGGTTGCCCATAGATACCTGTACCGGATATAACGCATCCAGTCCGATACCAGCCCCTGTTCCGGCGCATACAATAACATTATAGTCATGGTAGAATCTGTTTTGCCTTTGCTTCAGCAGATTTGCCATAGCGAAACATGAAGCGACATTGGGCAGGAACCAAAGAGTGTGTGACAACAAACCAAGTAATCGTGCATCGCTGAACGGCATCGGAGGACGCTTATCCTGACCGAGTTTCAGGTCGTCTATACTTGCAGGCAAATATGCTCCCCTAATCAAATCTAGCCATTTCTGCACTTCATTTTCGTATTTGAACCTGGCAGAATCCCCTTTGCCTTCGGCTGCAAAAAACAGATTCAAATCGAATTCATCGAACTCCCCCTGTCTTGCCACATCCTGTATCTGGTCCGGCATGCGGTAAGTGAGCATCACCATTCTTGGCAATGAAAGATATGGATTGTCCGCTCCCTTCCAGTTGGCTTTGGCACGCTGTTCGTCAGAATAAGTCCAGTTGAATATCTGTTCTTCTATAAACTCGCCATTGTTTATTGCCCTGAAAGGTGTACCGGAGAGAAACAGATAATATTTCGTAGATATAGGCAGCCATGTTTCGTTTATTGCATTGCTTGCCTCATCTTTCTGGTATTTTTCAGCATCGAACTCCACTGCATTTTCTTCATCCTCCTTTTCAAACAATTCCTTAGCGCGTTCCTTCCATGCCCCGAAGTGATACTCGTCGAATATCACCAAATCCCAGAGTGTGGCATGTATAAACTCGTTTTTTGTCTTTATGCCTCCGCTTTCATTGGTGCCAAGCAAGTCCTGAAAAGAACCAAACACCACTATAGGCTTCGACTTGTCTGCCCTGCTGAATTCCTGGTCAATGTTCAGATTATTATTTTTTGCATCTTTGTTGGATATGAACTGCCAACCCTCAAAGTCGATATGCGACACAAGGTCTTCGCGCCATGCAGATTCTACAGCCGGTTTGAAAGTCAGAACCAATATACGCGACAGATTCATCTTTTTTGCCAGCTGATAACTTGCAAAAGTCTTACCAAAACGCATCTTCGCATTCCACAGGAACTTGGGTATTCGGTTAGGCTCTTCCTTTACAGCCTGTTCAAAGTAAGACTTGGTCTGTTCCACGGCACGGAACTGTTCTGGACGCATACCGAAGTTTTGAGTCCTGTTCTCTACATTTTCCGAACCTGTACGCAGCGAAAGGATGGCCGCTTTCACATCCTCCATTGAGCAATCAAACCATTCGTCTGTTTTGTCAAGAGGGTTGAGGCGGTGGAAACCTTTACGTTCAAGAAGTTTGTGTACATCCTTGTCGGTGAAGCAGGAGCCGTCATTGGTCATAGCAGATTCTATCAGAACGATTTCGTATCTGATTTTGCTTGTGTGTAGTTGTTCGTCTATGCGTTCCTTTGCTGTCCGGTCTGTGTAACCTACTTTCAGATAACCTTTGTGTGAATCTACACCTAACAGTCTGTAGGCGTAGATAGTTGGTGTTACGGTAGGGCGTTGGGGGAAGTAGTTCTGTTCCATAGTGTTATTCCATTGGGCGTATCATTGATTCTATAAAGTTTATTTCGTTTTTATCCAAACCATATTTAGAATATAGCTCTTTATCGATTCTATCTATAGATGAATCCCATCTTATATCAGAATTAGATGTGAAATCTTGAAGAGGTATCAATTCAAAAGATTCTCTCGATATATTTAGTGAATGGCGATTATAAAAAAGAAGAGCCCTGAAAAACTTTGTTTTAATATATGACAAGCAATTTTCAGCTTCACTTTTTGTTTTAAAGCTACCAATCATTAGAAATGTTTCTGTACAAATGGTTTTAGGAGTACCAAGTATAATTTCGGGTGGCACAGTAGAGGTTGTCATATATGCTTTGGAAAAGAATAATTTGTATTGATTTATTGTTTCATGTCCTTTACTAATTGCATCTTCTTTTATATAGCCAAAAACTCTTTTTGCACCTCCTTTTTTGCCTTTTACACCATATATTTTTATAGCCGTTTTATCCTCCCCGTCGGCTATTTTAATTGTCGAATATGATTCTGGTGTATTAAAAAAATCTGCATTAAATCCATAAGGATTTCTTGCTGAAACGATAGATTGAAATTTTGTTTTATCAACAGAAGCTTTGCGGATTATAGAACTTTGTCTGAAATCTCTGATTATAGTTCCTGAATAATCACATTTCAGAAACCTAAAAGAATGATTTGTGCTACCATCCAATGATTTAAAATGATAATCAACCTTGCCATTATAATCTTTATCCCAAAGAAAAAAGCAAACGCCTCCATCAATATGTAATCCTGTAAAACATTCTTTTGCATCTTCAAAATCATATATTGTTTTTATTCTTGTGTCATTCATCATTGTTTTACGGAAATCGTTTAATCCTTTACCTCCTTTCATCCATCGAGATGGAATAATCATAGTCAGATATTTAGGAGATAATTTCTTTGCATTTTCAATGAATAAGTGATATATTGGTTTTGCACTATCTCCTGTTCCTCCTCCATCACTCATCTGGTACGGTGGATTTCCTATAATCACATCGAATTTCATTTTAAAGACCTTCTCTACATCTAAGTTGTGAATAAATTGGTATGCATAGCTCTCTAATTCCGGTTTCCGGTCGTATTCATTTTGTGACGTACCGCAATAAATACATTTGCCATCTTTCCATGTGTGGTTGATACGCTGGTAAATGATATTCCCTTGAGGTTTGTTCTCAGGAAATTGGTAAGCCGAGAACTGGCTACATGGGTATTTACTGCAATACACACTCCGGCGCGACAGCAAGCTGGTAAGTTCGGTAATGGCGATACCGAACAACTGCTTTGAGAAAATATGCTCGATACGTTTCTCAAGGTCAGGTATCTGACGTTCAAGACCTTTAATCAACCTCTTGGCAATCTCGCGAAGGAAAACTCCGCTTTTGCAACATGGGTCGAGAAATCTTGTATCAGGATTCTCAAACAGCTCCTGCGGAAGCAAGTCGATTATCTTATTAGCCAATTCGGGAGGGGTAAACACTTCATCGTTGCTCAGATTGGCTATGCAGGACAGTACGTCCGGATTATAGACGTTATGTAATAAACTATTCTCCATAATCTTGAACTTTTTTATAGTGGGTGATGTATCTTCTCAGGAATATTCCACCCTCTTCCTTTTGCTCTTCGCTGAGCGCAAAAAGATTACCTTCGCTATTGTCGTTGTAAAGTAGAAGGTCGGACATGGTATAATCCGAGCGTTGCATCCGGTTTCCGCTGATTAGTGCCCATTCGGAAAAAACTATCGGTGCCGAAGTGTCGTTACCTTCTGCATCCACACACATAAGAGTAAGGGCATTTCCGTTGATGATATTTCTGCTGATAATAAACTTTGCAGCCTGTCTGACGTCTTCCGATGCGTCCGATTTGCAGTGTGCAGTGTATTCTTCGTTCCAGATGGAGAACAGACGTTCGCGACATTCCTCTACGTTGTCACGCATGATATCCACACCGTATAGACTGCCGATGGCTACAATAGCCTGTTTCTCATAGTCGTAAGGACTGTTCTTGTATTTCCGGCGGAGTTCTGAGAGTTTGCGTTTTAGAATAGCAGTCAGGAAATTGCCGTTGCCGCATGCCGGTTCTAAGAAACGTGAGTCGGGACGGAGGCACTCGTTGGCTACAAGGTCGAGCATGGCATTTACCTCTCGCTCGGCAGTAAAGACTTCACCTCTTTCCGCTACTCGCTGTCGGGATATGATTTGGGATTTTTTCTGATTGTTCACCGCCATTTGCAGCCATAATTAATGCGGATAAGGGCTACAATACCGCGGTAATATATTAAGGTATAGACATAAAAAAAGCGTGAAGCCCTGAACTGTTGCTCGCTTCACGATCTGAGGCCTTCGCATTGCCCTGTCTGTCGAAACGAACAACGCAAAGCCCCACGCCGATATGTATAATACTACCTATATGCCGTATACTACCATAAAGTGTACGGGTACACCTATGGCTATACGACAATTGAGGTCTGTATATAACACACCACGGGGCATCTACGTTGCTTTGTTTTTGACAGACAAATTGAAAGTTGCGAAGTTTCAGATCGTCAAAACCAAAGCGTAGTAAACGCCTTTGAATATGTCATGTCCCTGTCACCTCATCTTTTCTAAGATATTAAGAAAAGAACGTTTGGTGCAGGTCTGTACGATTTTCATGTAAACAAAAGGCTCAAAACCGTTTTCGTTTATGGAAATCGCAGTCATTGTTTCGCAAAGTTAAGGAAAATATTCTCATCTTCATACAAAGATGGGTAATTATATATTGGAAAGCCGGAAATCTGATATAAAGTTCCCCTGTATAGATGGTGAAATTTGAGTGTGTTTCGCCATCTATATAGGGGAATAATGTAAGTATTATTGAGAAGTATGAGGAAATACTTACATAGGATTTAAAGTGATATTGACTGGCCTCAAACAGTTACAGACATTGACAGCGACTATATATGAAATAAGACTTGAATAAAAATGAAATAACCTTCATTGAATCAATGATAAAACCTATGTAGCCTATCAGCTATTTGCGTAGATATATCTATTTTGTTTCATAACCTATTGTGTCTACTTTCGATGTGATTTGGTTATAGGATTAGTTGGAATTATTTGTGTCATATATATAATACCATAACCAAATTCCTTATTTAAGTATTCAATTATCTTAGGGGCAGTCCAATTGGTCTTTTGTTGCAATTCTTGGAATTTAGCTGATACTTCCTTTTTGCAATGCTTGGGAATTATAATTAATGTTTGTGTCCGAAAAACTGCGGAATTTTCTGAGTCAGGACGAGTCATCAGTTGCAGGACTTCATCATAGTCCAATTCTGAGAAGATATTCAGACCAGCTTCGTAACTAGGAATATATGTCATAACATCTTGATTCATCATTTCAATCATCAATTTATCATGGTCAGAAAAAGGAATATGACAGTCATTAAACTTAATTATCACCTTTCCGTTTTTCTTCATCTGAATATGGAAATGTGAATAGTCGCTATTTGTACCTGAATGCCCTTCAAAATCAGTTTTCGCAAGAGAAAATGTCCATTCGAACTCTTTATATCTAATTGTTGTTTCAAAAATTTTATTACAGTCATTTCCTTCGCTTGTATCATCAATATTAACAAATGGCTTATCGGAATTTGCAACCCATGTCAAATAACCATACAATCTAAGAAGGCCTTTACCACTATAAAGCAGCTTTATTAACAGTTTTTTCTTTATAATAGGATTGATGAGCCAATGAAAACAAGGATTATTCTCGTCCACATAATCCAATGGTTCTCCACAGATATAGCATATCCCTTTTTTCAGACCTTCTTTAATACCATTAAAATCATGTTCATCTTCTTTTATTTGAGTTTCATTCATCTTTTGGATGAATTCAGATTCTAATTCATTACACAACTCTTTAAAATTTATGTTTTTATATTGATTATACATACCTTAGCTTATTATGTTATAAAGTTATCAAATCAACGTATGACCTCTTGAAATAATACATAGTGTTATAATAATGTTTTATTTGTTTACACCGACAGATTATTTTTTGTATTGCCATATTGATTTACGTTAAAATGCTAACGTTTGTTAGATTTTATTTAGTAATTTGATTACTTTATGAATCTCTGAATACGCCATTAAATCCTCCGGTGAGTCCTTACATAATTGACATAACTTCTCTGAATTTGACATTGCCCGTTCCAAATCGCCGTTCTCTGTCAGATATTTATAAAGATTGGTTCGTATGAAGTATCGTTTGGTCTTTTCATATCCCGGCATATACTTCTGTAACTCAGGAAGTAGCTGCTCGTAACTCTCATATCGTCGGCAAGCTACATTAGATAAGAAATGAAGCAGGAACCAGAATTCTGTGCATGGGTTTGTTTCTACGAACATCACTTTGCCGGCATATTTCTTTGCGTCATACTTTTTCTTTGCCCGTTGATATAATTGCATTTCGGTGGGAAACTGCAATAGTCTATCCATATCAAACAGGCATACGATATAATCATATTGCTTGTTCAAATAGGATTCTACCAATTTTAGAATATGATTGATGTCGCTATGCTGCGGAAAATCAGGCGCAACCTTGAAAGGATAACGACATGCCACCCTCAATGAATCAAAATAGAACCACTCGGTTTCTCCTTCGCCTATGATGGCGATACTTTTCGTCACTGTCCGCCTCATATCATTAGTCGTTTAGGTTTATGTATTGACTGCCAAGGAACGGAAGCTTAACTAACTTACCCTGTTTGTAAGCATTATACGGGGAAAGATTCTTGTGCAGACCTAAAGATGAAAGACGTACTATTTTAGTTTCTCCGTATTCGTCTTTGTCCGTAAACCATATTGTGTCACGGCGAATAAAGTCCTCATTAAGTAGATTGATGTCGTGTGTTGTAAGCAGCATTTGGGATGTTCCTTCGCTGTTAGCTAAAAAGACTTTTATGAAATAAGCCAACAGTTCATAATGGATGCTTGTCTCTACTTCATCAATAGGTACAAAACGGTTGGTTTTTAACAGGAAATTCAGAATTACCGCCATCCCCAAAAATCTCATTGTACCATTCGATTCGTATTCTTCCGATAAATCATATAGCTTGTCACCTACCTTGTGCTTGAATGTCAATTCTGCATTTGTGATCTTCCCTTTTCTAAGCATTTCGGCTTTTGCTTCATCGCCAATAGGGGCGTTCTGAATCAGTTGTTCCAGTTCCGGGGTAATCAATTCCTCCTCTTCGTGTAATACGACATCTTCTATGTTGAAATCGGATGCTTTCAGAAAGTTTAGTATGAACTTCTTCAAGTCGCCGGATTCGTCTTTGTCTAATTGT
Source organism: Bacteroides mediterraneensis (assembly GCF_025993685.1). Lineage (NCBI taxonomy): Bacteria > Pseudomonadati > Bacteroidota > Bacteroidia > Bacteroidales > Bacteroidaceae > Bacteroides > Bacteroides mediterraneensis. Next base: position 2,361,955 of record NZ_DAJPEN010000001.1, read on the forward strand.
GATTTGACATAGCCTGAAAGAAGCATACCTGGCAAAAGCACATCTTTTACTTGTTTAGCAAAGTAATCGTACACATCGTTCAACCTGGTCCGTTCTACATTGCTTTTGCCAAATGCAGCAAGCACACTGCAATTGTTAATTGTGTTGCCGGAAATCACGTCTTGGCTCTTGCGTGGCATTTTCAAGTTTACGCCGAAATCTATTGTCGTGGAATCTGTTTCCGGGTCATAACTGCGGCTGTACAGTTTGGTAGGACGTATGGAATCGTAAACAACCAATGTCTCGGAATGGATATAGTTTGCATCCAGTTCAAAACTAAGAATGTACTTCGACCGGTTAATATAGAATACCATAGACATCTTCGTCCTTTCTTTCCTTGACGTGTCATCCAGCATGAAAGGAACGACTCCTGTTTTTTCATTTCGGTCTTTAGGCATCCGTAACGCAAGCATCCTGAAAAATTCAATGGCATTCAGGATGTTGGTCTTGCCGGAAGCGTTTGCACCATAGATGATTCCCACTTTCAGCAACTTTACTCCATCCTTAATTTCATAAGAATATTCATCAGACATAAAGGTATCTGATGAAGGCTCAAAACTTATCTTTTGCGGAGATTTTATTGAGAAAAAATTTTCAATGACGAATTCTGCTATCATATTCGATAAATTTATCTATCACACTGTACAAAGATAGAAATAAAATTCCATATAAAAAGTTATAGCATATATTTCCGTAATAAAACTACAGAATTCAAATACAAAGTATAAACCCAAATGGTTTTATAACAATAATATAAAATTGCGTTCCTATTAAATGAAAAAAAGCCAGACGGACTAACCTTAGTTTTTGCTACATACCCTTCATAAATCCCAAAAAAGTCGTATATTTGAAGCAAGAATTCAACTATACGACTTATGAAACTCATGCAATTTATTCAAGGAATGTTCCTGACAACCTGCATCCTGCTCTTCGCAGCCTGCAAAAACGATGATGGTCCGATTTACCTCGTCAGCGTGGACAACCAGCAAAAAATAACCGACGGCACGATAGAACTCAGTCTGTTCAGCACAGGCGAAAAATTCTTCATCCGGGGAGGAGATGGGAACTACACCCTCAAAAACGGAGATGCCACCATTGCGGACTACCGCTACGATGGAGAAACCCTGACCTTCCTTCCGGTCAGCATCGGCCAGACCTCTACCACCATTTCCGACCGGAAAGGAAACAGCTACACCGTATCTATCTTGGTCAGCAATCCTACAGATGAATACCGGGTGGAAAGCTTGGAAGCAGAAGTGGAAGGCGATAACCTCACCAAAGGAGACGAATCGACCTTAAAGGCACGCATCCTAGAGGAATCCCCTCTCCAGGCAGAAGGACGCTTTTCCTTCATCTATTCAGATGCTTCCCAGTCGTATGGGGAACTGAGAATTTTCCCGAACAGCACAGGTAACTATCAGCTTGGCATTTTTGAACGTACCCTCAAATATACAGAAGATACAGGAGAACCCTATCTGCGCATTGAGGCTACCATGGCGGGAAGCACCAAGCAGCAATATACCTTCATGCTGTTTGAAAACGAAACGACAGCAGAAGGGACGGCAGCGTCCGAATCCGCTGAAAGTACAAACACAGTTTGCCTCATCAAGGAAGACGTGACTGACCAGTACAAAGGAGAATTCAACGGACTCACCAAGGCTTACCGTATCTATCACTTAATTAAACAGTAACGCCGGCCTGCCTTTTTTGCACATGTCCCGTATCGAACTCCAATCTTTCGATTTGTTCCGTCGCATCGAACAGATTCACCGTCAGCCGACGGCCGCTCCCGACAATTTACAAGCCAAATACATCCTGCTCCACAAAGTGCTGGAGCAGGCTTGTTATGAACTGACCACGGGGGTCACCCTTTCCTTTGCCAACCTGTTTTCCCGTCTGGACTACGTCTGCAAGGAGAAAAAGATGACTCCTTCCGACCGGTATGCCATCCAGACCATGCGCCGCAACTGCAACGCTGCCATGGGCGACCATTTTCAGGCCGACATGCAGGAATACCTTTACGACCTGCGTGCCCTGGTACGCTTTGTCTCGCTGGGCTTTGAAGAAGACATTCCGGCTTCCATCCTTCCGGAAATCCCTCACTCCAACCGTCCGTACCAAGGTACACGCCTGTCGCACATTCCCTACGTGCGGGCTTCCGTGACCAGCTGGAACGACACCCAGATTTTTGCGGCGACCGACAGCGAGACCGACCCTTTCATCATCATCAACTATGCCAAGGGAGGCTATCAGGGCGACTTACTTTACCTGAAAGATTTGCTGACGGAGAACCTGCCCCTGAACCTACTCGATGTGCGGGTGGACGAAGAGAACCATTACATTCCGAACCTTATCGTCATCCATCCCGACTACCTGATTGACATCAGTTCGCTGGCGGCCTGCTTCCGGGAATACGGCCACCACCCACTCAACTATTTCATGAACAAAATCAAGCCGAGAGCCCACACGGCTCCCATCCTGATGGGTAACCTGGCCAGCCAGTTTCTCGACGACTATATCAACGAACAGCCCCAGGAGCCGGTCACCTACCCCCGCAGTATCCAGAAATTCTTTGCCGCTTCGGCCCTTGATTTCTGTACCTGCTCACTCCCGGCCGATTTCCATGCCCAGGCACAGGCCCAGATGATGAACATCCGTTCGTTTGTACACGATGTGCTGCCCCGCAACATCCGGCACTTCAACAAGAAGAACACCCTGCTCGAAGCCTCCTTCATCTGCGAAAAACTGGGGCTGCAGGGACGTGTGGACATGATGCAGAAGGATTTTCAGGTGCTCATCGAACAAAAGGCCGGGAAACGCGACGAATACAATCACCGCCACAAGGAAGACCATTTCATCCAGATGATGCTCTATCAGGGCGTGCTACGATACAATTTCGGACAGGAAACGGAACACATGCAGACCTTCCTGCTCTATTCCAAGTATGCCGACGGACTGCTGCTGGAGCATTTTGCCGAAAACCTGTTCCGGGAAAGCATCAAGCTCCGCAACTACATCGTGCACAACGAGATGCGGCTGGGCGAAGGAGCTATCGGCGAGGTGGTGGATTCCCTCAGCACCGACCTGCTGAACGAGCTGCAGGTGAGCGGAAAGCTGTGGAACGACTACCAGGAACCGCAGTTGCAGACAGCCATCAATACCCTGAAACGCTGCACCCCGCTGGAACGGGCTTACTTCAACCGCTTCTTCACGTTCGTGGCAAAGGAACAGATTCTCAGCAAGACCGGAGGAAACAGTGATGCCTCGCACGGATTTGCCGGCAACTGGCACATCCCGCTGCACGAGAAACTGGAGGCCGGCAACATCCTATTGGGACTGACCATCCTGCAGAAACAAAGCAGCGGACCGGGCAAAGGATACGACCTCATCGAACTGCACATTCCGACACAGGAAGAAGATTTCCTGCCCAATTTCCGGACAGGCGACATGGTGATTCTGTATTCCTACCAGGGAGAACCCGACCTGCGAAAACACATCCTCATGAAGGGAAACATCCTGGCACTGCGCCCGGACCGCATGACACTGGTCTTGCGCAACGGACAGCAGAACAAAGATATTATCGGGGGCGGAGACGACCTTTTCGCCATCGAACATGATTTTTCCGATACCTCGGCCAACAACGGGTTCCGCGGACTATACGCCTTTCTGTCTGCCCGGGCCGACCGGAAAGAACTTTTGTTGGGAGTACGTACCCCTGAACTGAAAGAGGAGGATATCACTCTGAATGGTGAATACGGCCGTTTCAACGAACTCATCCGGAAAGAGAAACAAGCCAAGGATTACTTCCTGCTGGTAGGCCCTCCGGGTACCGGAAAAACTTCGTGTGCCCTGCGCTACATGGTGGAAGAAGCTCTGAGCGAACCGGATACGTCCATCCTGCTTCTGTCGTACACCAACCGGGCGGTGGACGAAATCTGCGGCATGCTCCTCGATTCCGGCATTGCCGGGAAAACTCCGTTCATCCGCATCGGCAGCGAACTGTCGTGCGACAAGCGCTTCGTACCTTACCTGCTGAAGCACAGCCTGGCCGACTGTCCCAAGCTGACTGACATCCGGCAGAAAATCGACCGCACCCGCATCTTCGTGGCCACCACGACCTCCCTCAACAGTCGCCTCAACCTCTTCACGTTGAAGCATTTCCAGCTGGCGCTTATCGACGAGGCCTCGCAGATACTGGAGCCCGACCTGCTCGGTATCCTCTCGGCCCGACACCAGCAACATAACGCCATCGACAAGTTCGTACTGGTGGGCGACTACAAGCAGCTTCCAGCCATTGCCCAGCAAAGTGCCGAAGAAGCTGTCGTCACCGACCCGCTCCTGCGACAAATCGGACTGGAAGACTGCCGCAACTCCCTCTTCGAACGCCTGTATAAGTCGAGTCCCGACACGTGCCGCAGTGTGCTCCGCCAGCAAGGACGCATGCATCCGGCCATTGCCGAGTTCCCCAACCAGACCTTCTACTACCGGGAACAACTGGAGTGCGTGCCGCTTCCCCACCAGCTGGAAGGAACACCCTACGAGGCCGGACCATCTGCCCAAGACCCCATCGACCGTTTGCTGCTGGAACGGAGAATGGTTTTCATCCCGGCAGAAGTTCCCGAAAGTCTCAGCGGCTCCGACAAGACCAACCCGCACGAGGCCCGCATCGTAGCCACCCTGCTGGCTCATATCTACCGCCTGACAGAGTCACGTTTCGACCCCAACCGGACGGTGGGCGTCATCGTGCCCTACCGCAACCAGATTGCCATGATCCGGAAAGAAATAGCCCGCCTCCAGCTGCCTGCCTTGCTGGACATCTCTATCGACACGGTAGAACGCTACCAGGGCAGCCAGCGGGATGTGATTATCTACTCGTTTACCGTACAGAATTTCAGTCAGCTCAATTTTCTGACGGCCCACACGTTCCAGGAAGACACCTTTCTGATAGACCGCAAGCTGAACGTGGCCCTGACCCGGGCCCGCAAGCAACTGCTGCTGACCGGCAACCCGCACATTCTCGGGGCCAATATCACATTCTACAAACTGCTGGAATACATCCGCCTGCACAACGGTTACCTGGAAACAGATAGCGAATCGTTCTGTCAAGGCAATTTCACCCTCCCGTCTTACCGCCGGAACTGGGAACTGGAGGAAGGCAGCTATTCCTTGCCCACCCACTTCCAGCAGGTTTTCGAGCAACTGGTTCTGCCTCCGCAGGATTGGGAGGCAAACGAGGCGCACTACCGTGAAACCACGGCTTACGGTCGGTGTGACTTCCGTGCCCTACCCGAGGAGATGACTCCGCAGACTTTCTGCCAGGCATACAACTATTTCTATCTGCGGAAACAATATGCAGCAGCACAGGCCCTCTTCACCGGAAGCGGCAACTGGCTGTACGACCTGATTCGGAAAGTCTCCGGCCGGGTGGTGTTCTGTGACCTGTCCTATGAAGCGGGTGCTTCGGGACTGGCCTTTGCTGATGTGTGCCGTTCCCTGCCTCACCTGGACCTGACCTATGTGGGTATCTATCCGATGCAGGAGATGGGGGAAACCGCCGAAGCCTTCTTCCAGACCTCGGCCTACAAGCACATTCAGACAAGCTCGTATCCCCGCTTGTCGGCCGTGAAACCGACGTTCTGGCAGGCACATTCGGTACTGACCGAGCTGGTAATTTTCAACCTCTCCAACCTGTTCGACCGCATTTCACCACGGGAAGCGCGCGACCTCGCCCTGCAAATCAACCAGCTGGTGCATGCCCGCCCCCTGAACCACTACGTACTGGTGTATCGCGACGATGCAGGACCTTGCAGGAACAACCACTCCTATACGGCCTTCTGCAACCACCTTTCGCCCGAGCTGAAACCGCTCCAGCCGCAGATGCCCCTGTGTGGAAAAATCCATTGTAACCCTACCGAAGGACTCCCGCTTTCGCAGGAATTCCTTTATGAAATACGTACCAACTGATGAAAAAGAAACCTATCCAGCGGGCCCTCATCGTAGGGGCCACTTCCGGCATCGGAAAAGAAACGGCCTTACAACTGCTCCAGAAGGGGTGGATACTCGGACTGGCAGGCCGACGCGAAGAAAAACTGAAAGAATTGCAGCAGCTGGCTCCGGACCGTATCCACATCCGGGCCATCGATATTTGTCAGGCAGAAGCACCCGACCGCCTGCAGGAACTGATTGATGAAATGGGAGGCATGGACCTCTACCTGCACTGTTCAGGCATCGGACACCAGAATTACACACTGTCACCGGACATCGAACTTCAGACGCTCGAAACCAACGGAACGGGGTTCGTACGGATGGTCACCGCCGCGTTCCGTTATTTTGCCCGGCAACAAGGAGGACATCTCGCTGTCATCAGTTCCATTGCCGGTACCAAAGGACTGGGAGCCGCTCCGGCCTACTCCGCCACCAAGCGTTTCCAGAATATCTACATCGACTCCCTGGAACAGCTGGCCTGCATGCAGCATCTCCCCATCCGGTTCACCGACATCCGGCCCGGATTCGTGGCCACCGGCTTGCTGAACGACGGCAAGCACTATCCCATGCTGATGTCCACGGAGAAAGTAGCCCGTCACATCGTGCGAGCCCTGGAAAAAAAGAAACGCATCGCCCTCATCGACTGGCGCTACCGCATCATGGTAACCCTCTGGCACCTGATACCGCCTGCCGTCTGGAAACGACTGCCCATCAGGAATTGACGGGCACCCGTCTTTCCTTTGCCACAATCTCCTTCAAGCGACGGTACACATAGATGAAAGCCGGCACCAGGAACAGGTTGGCAAACAGCCAGGCCGTCGGGTCGCCGAAGCAGACGCCCCAAAACTTCCAGGCCGGTACGAGGAAAAGACTGACCAGCACACGGGCTATCATTTCAGCTACGCCCGAAAACATGGCCAGCCGCGTATAGCCTGCCCCCTGAATGGTATAGCGGAGAATACTCAGCGAGCCCAGCAGGATGAAGAAAGAAGTATTGATGTGCAGGAACAGCACGGTATCTTTCATAATCTCCGTCTCCTCGGGCGAAATGAACAACAAGGCAAACTTGTCGGCCAGTCCCCACATTACAATGGCAATCGCTACGGAATAGACCAACATCATCAGCGTGGCCGACTTGATACCCATCCAGATGCGGTCGGGCTTTCCGGCACCATAGTTCTGTCCGGAATACGTGGCCATGGCCATACCCAGACTGTCCAGCGGACACATCACGAACATCTTGATACGCATGGCCGCGGTGAAGGCAGCCACACAGGCCGTACCCAATGCATTGTTCGCACTCTGCAACATGATACTGCCGATAGCCGTAATGGAAAACTGCAAGCCCATCGGCACCCCGATAGACAAAAGCTGACGGGCCAGGTCTTTCCGGAAACGGCGGTCGGACGGCTCGGTTTTCAGGATGTCAAACTTGCGGTACATATAGATGTAGCACAGCAAAGCCGAAAGTCCCTGGGAGAAGACCGTGGCGATGGCTGCTCCGGCTACCCCCCATCCCAGCGTCAGGATACAGAACAAATCGAGAACAATGTTCAGCAACGTGGAGAACAGCAGGAACCAGAACGGGGTCTTGCTATCTCCCAACGCACGGATGATGCTGGAAAGCAGGTTGTAGAAAAACGTACACGGTACGCCGATAAACGTGATGAGCAGATAGATGTAAGCCCCTTCAAAAATATTCTCAGGTGTCTGCATGGAACGTAGGATAAATCCGCAGAGCAGACTCGTGACAATGGCCACCGCCACCGACATCACGGCCGCCAGCTTCAAGCTGACCGACACATAACGCCGCATCGTGACATAATCGCGGGCCCCAAACTTCTGGGCCACCGGAATGCCGAAACCACCACAACACCCGTTGCAGAATCCCAGTATCAGGAAAACCACCGATGTGCTGGCTCCCACGGAAGCCAAGGCATTAATACCTAAGAATCGCCCCACAATGGCCGCATCCACCAGCGAATACGTCTGCTGAAGCAGGTTGCCCAGCAACAAAGGAAAAGTAAAATTCAAAATCAGCGGCAGACTCGGCCCTGATGTCATCTCTCTAGACTGTGCCATAAATATCCTCTCGTTATCCTCAAAAAATAATAAGTGTGCAAAAGTACACTAAAGTTGTGAGACGAGAGAAAATCACCCCGTTAAATAAGGTAATTCGAAGCGCTTTTTTGCCTTAAATCATCCCTGAAAAAACGCAAGGACGTTTTCGAAGCCCCCTTTTCAGAAAATGATTTATTATCATTTGTGAATTTTTTAGTGCCGGAATTGACTTACCTTCGCAGCCAAATGCAAAAACAGAGAAAAGACATGAAAGACAGTATTGACTTCGGAAGCATGGACATTCCGAAATTGTTCCGGAAATTACTTATCCCTACCGTACTGGGAATGATTTTCTCGGCCATCTTCATCATCACCGACGGCATCTTCGTGGGGAAAGGCATCGGCAGCGATGCCCTGGCCGCCGTCAACATCACAGCTCCCCTCTTCCTGATTAATACGGGTGTGGGACTGATGTTCGGCATCGGCGCCTCGGTCGTGGCCTCCATTCACCTGTCGCAAGGGAAAGTAAAGGTGGCCCGCATCAATATCACGCAGGCTGTCATAGTTTCCTCCTTATTGCTCATCGCCTACGCCGCAGTCATTCTCTGCAACGTGGAAGAAATAGCCTTACTGCTGGGAAGCTCACCCCGCCTGTTGCCTCTCGCCGCCGAATACATGTACTGGTTCGTGCCCTTCCTGGTGTTCAGTGCCCTGCTGAGCTCGGGCATGTTCTTCGTGCGACTGGACGGCTCACCCAACTACGCCATGGTGTGCAACATCATCCCTGCCCTACTCAACATCGGCTTGGACTACCTGTTTATCTTCGTCTGCAAATGGGGCATGTTCGGAGCCGCCCTGGCCACCAGTCTGGGCTACATCGTCGGTGCCCTGATGATTCTGGTTTATCTGATGCAGCCTCAGCACATTCTCCGTTTGTGTAAAGTCAAACTGTCTTGGAAAAGCCTGCGGCTCACCCTTCGCAACACCGGCTATATGTGCAAGCTGGGATTGTCCAGTTTTCTCTGTGAGGCAGCCATCGCCACCATGATGTTTGCCGGGAACTACGTCTTTATCCACTACCTGGGTGAAGACGGGGTAGCCGCCTACAGCATCGCCTGCTATTTCTTCCCCATCATCTTCATGGTGTACAACGCCATCGCCCAGTCAGCCCAACCTATTCTCAGCTACAACTTCGGAGCCGGACACCCGGAACGCGTGCGGGCAGCCTTCCGATTGGCCCTGCTGACCGCCATCTCCTGCGGCATCATCGTTTTCGCCGTCACGGCCTTGTTCTCTTCCCCAATAGCCTCCTGGTTCATCGACAGCCGCTATCCGGCACACGACCTGGCCGTCGAAGGACTTCCTCTGTTTGCCTCCGGCTTCGTATGCTTCGGCATCAACATCGTATCCATCGGCTACTTCCAGAGTGTGGAACGCGACCGCCCTGCCATGGCCATCACCCTGCTGCGCGGATTTATCCTCGTGCTTCTCTGCTTCTGGCTGATGCCCCTGCTATGCGGAGTGCCGGGAATCTGGCTGGCCGTCCCCGTTTCCGAGCTGCTGACCTTCCTTTTTGTCCTCACTCTCTACTGCCGCGGCAAACGAAGCTAAGATTTTATTACCTTTGTAGCGACATAGATACCCAAAGGAATGAAGACTTTTAGCGAGATACTGCACGAAAAATATGGACTGAGTGCCTCGGAATCTGAGCAATTACTGGCACAGATGGAACGCCTTACCTACCGAAAAGGGGAACACATCGTACGGGAAGGAGAACGCAACAGCAGTCTCTACCTGGTGGCCCAAGGCATCTGGAGAGGACATTATCTGCGCGACGGAGTGGACATTTCACTCTGGTTTGCTTCAGAAGGAGACACGCTCTTCTCTTCGTGGAGCTACGTGGCCGACCGTCCCTCTCTTACCTCCATCGAAGCCATGAGCGACAGCACGGTCTTCCGCATCTCCAAGCAAAAGATGGAGACTTTTTTTGCCTCTTCCATCGCCTTTGCCAACATCGGAAGAGTCATTTTCGAACGGCAGTTTCTGGACATGGAAAACTGGATGATAAACGGAGGAGCCGCACAGGCGAAACAACGTTACCTTGCCCTGCTGGAGCAGAATCCGGAATTGCTGCAGCATGTCCCGCTAAAGCACATCGCCTCTTATCTGATGATTACACCTCAATCGCTCAGCCGCATACGGGCGGAACTGAGCAGAAAGAAATAACGGAGTAGAATTAATGAACGCCAGTGATGGCACTAATCCAATATCTGCCCTCTTGGTATATAGTCTGAATATTCATTTGATGTGTGTACTTTCCTGCCTGATAAGTAACCTGATAATTATCAGTGTCCAACGGAAGAACTTTCAGACTCTTGAACCACATACTGTCGAAATCAAAATTCGTCACCAAAAGGTCATAGCCCTCGAAAGTATCCTGCAAATATTCCTGTTCTGCTTTCTTGAATTGTTCCAAAGCTGTGTGAGACAGATTAGACAAACGTAAAGACTGCAACCTGGCATTCAAATCGCCGCACATGCTGCAATAGGTAGCCAAATAAACTTTATAAAAACTTTCGACCAATGATTTTCCCGACGAACTATCTATTTTATAAGAAGCTACATTTTCAAAACAAGACAACCACTCATCTCCATATTGGGTATCGCTTTCAATCGGGGTAATATATACAATCTTACATTGGTCATTCACATATCCCACTTTTAATGGAATCTCTACCAGACTGGTACTATCTTTTTTATCCCAAAGATAACTTACCATATACCAGTCGTCTGCAATTTCTCTCACATTCAATGTCTTGATTGCATCTGAATTCACATCTTGTGCCCGTATAATCGGATTGACTCCAGTTGCATAAACCATTCTTTGGAGTTTGGCAGCCAATTCTTCGGTTAAATACTTCTTACACAATGCTTCATTATTCGAATCCACATTTAAAAAGTTCGTCATATAATTCGTATAAAATGTACGCACTTCATCTATGCATGCACCAGAACAGACTGAGCTGCAACAAAGCCACAAAACCGATATAAATAAGAGTTTCCTTTTCATTGTTTAATAGTTAACGTAAGCGTAAGACTTTTCAGTGCCTAAAGTACAGAAATTTATGATATGACTAATGATTTTTGTAAGGAATTTGCATTACAAGAGGAAAAACGACCACTTTCTCCATACTGATTTATAACCATATCTTATCAGGAATACACTCATTTCATCCTGATTCGAAAAAACTTTGTATACTTTTGTGGCACTGTAACCTGAATGTATGATAGAAATAGATGAGAGATTAAACCAAAAGTTCCATCAACAAATGGATGGAGTACACGCACAAGATGAGGAACAACGCCTGTGTCTTATTGCACAGTCCTACTCTATCTGCGAAAACTCCATTGCCGTATTAAGTAATTTGCGTACGGGGAAAAGCCATATCTTCTTCGGAAAGTCCTGCAAAATATTGGGACTAGGTAAACCAAGCACCATTCAAACGGTGGATTCCGTATGGGAAGAAGAGGTTTACAACCGGATTCATCCGGACGACTGGAAAAAACGATGTCTGCAAGAGTTGACTTTCTTCCGCAAGATATCTTCCTCTCATTCAAAAGATATATTTTCCTGGTATCTTGAAAATATCATGAGAATGTGTGACAAGGAGGGTGAATATCACTATTGGAAACATCGTATCTTCTATTTCGCAGGAGGCGGGCAACAAGGGATAAGCTATTCTCTCTGCTTATACAATCTGACCTCAGAAGATAGTGAAGCTGCTTATCTGATAAATACGATGACAGGCGAGAAAAAAATTCTTCTCACGGATGAGAGTCAACTTCTTTCTGACAGGGAAAAAATTATATTGCAAATGATACAAAATGGGAAATCCAGTAAAATGATTGCAGACAGACTGGAAATCAGCAAACATACGGTAGACCGTCACCGGCAGAATATCATAGCCAAACTGCAAGTGAACAACAGCACCGAAGCATGCCATAAAGCAAAAAAGCTGGGATTAATTGATTAAGCAAACAACCGAAATATTGCTCAGGAGGCAAAAGGCTCCACCTTTTCCACATTAACGCGATACCCCCATATCGCTACCACATAAGTAATCCCGTATGATATAGGAAATAAAAGAACACTTTTGATTACTTTTACTTTAAATAAAACCTACCAAAACAAAAATGACAGAATGGGATAAAATGCAGGCGCATCAAATCTGCAATGACTTTGATGCGGATTTGTTTGAACGAAGAGTGAAAGCAAAAAGACTATTCAAGGAATTTAACCGTACCGAAGACCACGAAATTGAACGCCGTCAGGGAATCATGCGTCAACTCTTCAAGAAAGTGGGTGAACGTGTTTGGCTGGAACCAAACTTTACCTGCGAGTTCGGAAAAAACATTACGATTGGGAGTGATGTCTATATTAATTTCGGATGTACCCTGCTTGATTGCGGACAGATCACAATAGGCAATCACACGTTATTAGGACCGAATGTAAGTGCATACTCAGCCAATCATTCACTTGATCCGGCTGAACGGATAGCCGGTGCCTTAGTTCCGAAACCGATTACGATAGGAAATCGCGTTTGGATTGGAGGTAGCAGCATACTCCTCAGCGGCGTTACGATAGGCGATGATACCGTGATTGGTGCTGGAAGTGTGGTCACTCATGACATACCTTCAGGGGTCGTGGCCGCCGGAAATCCTTGCCGTGTCTTACGAAAAATCACCGAGCAAGACAAAGTCGGTTTTCCTTTCTAAAGCAGACTGCCTTTTCAGCGTAAAGTGAGAATGTGACTAAATCACACTTTCGAAAGAGGAAAATATTCAATTTGATTTATTCATTATATAAACAGGAACCATGAAAAAATATCTTTTTTTAGCGATAGCTACGATGATGACAGCCGCTTGCTCTCATCCAACAGCAGACAAAACCCAACCAATTGCAGAAAGCTCCAGACTGACAGACTGTAATGTTTCTTTAAATGGTCTTCATTTTACCAAATCGCTCAACAGAGCCGAAAAGCAAGTGAGTGATTCGGCAGGTATTATCACCTTCCGCGCCAAACCTCAAGCAGATTTTTTCTGTGACCCTAACGGAAAAATATCTCAAGATGATGCCGCCATCCTTTTCATGGAAATAGACAACAAAAAACCTTTTACCTATTCTGCCAAGGTCAAAACGGGATTCACTCCGGAAGGGACCTACAATGCGGCCGTACTCTTTGCGTATGCCAATGACACGCTATGGCAGAAACTGTGTTTCGAACAGGATGAAAGAGGAACGCACCGGGTGGTAAGTGTGCGTACCATCGGCACCTCCGATGACAACAACCATGAAGTGATAAACGAGGATACAGAATCCATCTATTTTAAAATATCGTCCGACACGCAAACCATAGCCAATTACTATTCGTTGGACGGCAAGACATGGCAGATGGTCCGTCTCTATAAAAACGAGTACGGAGATAAAATTTATCTGGGTATCTGCAGCCAGGCTCCTCAATCGGACGAATGTATCTCGACCTTCGAGAACTTACAGCTGACTGCTGATCATGTAAAAGATTTCAGACTGGGAAAATGAATGTGAGTTCCTATTTTAGTACAGATACCATAGCTATTTCATGATTGAAAGGAATGGGAAGGCATCTGTATTCCAATCATTCTTTGTAAAAAAGAAATAGGAAAAGATACAGAAATCCTTGTTACCCAACTTAAATACAAAAACAAAAAGAGGCCGTCTCAAAATGAAATATAATTTGAGATGGCCTTTTTTGTGTCTGCAAAAAAAATCGGGCAAGCCCAAACTTCGCTCAGTCAGGACTTGCCCGTCTCCCTAATTTTTCGTATCTTAGGGAATCAAGCAATATATCCCAAAGATAATGTTTAAAAACTATACCTCCAACGATAATCTGCTTTTACCTCCGTGTTTAGGCGATTTTATTCCCCAGAACGATCCGGTCCGGGTTGTTCACCGCATCATTGAACAGATCAGCCTGGAAGAACTTTACCGCAAGTACTCCGTCAAAGGCTGTCCGGCCTACCATCCCCGCATGATGCTGCAGATTCTGGTATATGCCTATCTGCGCAATATCTATTCCAGCCGCCGCATTGAGGAGTTCTGCCGCAATGACATCCGCTTCATGTGGCTGACCGGTACCAGGGTGCCTGACCACAACACCATCAACCGTTTTCGCAGCAGCCGGCTGAAGGATGTGCTCAAGACCGTCTTCGCCACCATCGTGAAGTTCCTCGTGGCGGAGGGCTTTGTAAGTCTGGACGTAGCCTGCACCGACGGGACGAAGATGGAGGCGAACGCCAACCGTTATACGTTCGTCTGGGGCAAGTCCATCCACACCCGCATCTCCAGAATTGCGGAACAGCTTGAGGAGATATGGCGGTACGCCGAGTCCGTCACCAAGCAGGAGCTGCGCGACTCCGCTCCCGTCACTTACCAGGACATCACCCCCGAGAAGGTGGAAAGGGCGCTGGAACAGATACATGAAGCTCTGGAGGGAACGGATGCGGACCGGAAAGTGAAGGCCAAGGTCCGGCGCGTGAGGAAGGCATGGCCCGAACAGCTGAAGAAATACGAATCCCAGGGAAAGATTCTCGACGGGCGCAACAGCTACTCCAAGACAGACCCCGACGCCACGTTCATGCGGATGAAGGAGGACCACATGAGGAACGGGCAGCTCAAGCCCGGATACAACCCGCAGGTCAGTACCAACAGACAGTTCATCCTGAACTATACCCTCCACCAGTGTGCCGGTGACACCTCCACCTATCCCCTGCACATGGAAGACTTCCATTCCCTGTACGGCAGATATCCTGACGTGTCCGTCTGTGACGCCGGGTACGGAAGCGAGGAGAACTACCTGTACGCCTTCAGGCATGGCATTGAAACCTTCATAAAGTACAACTATTTCCATAAGGAACAGAAAAGGAGCTTCAGGAATGACCCGTTCCTGTCCGCCAACTTCTACTATAATGAAGAAACCGACGGGATGTACTGTCCGATGGGACAGAGGATGGAAAGACTCTCCGATGTAAAGCGGACGACAGACAACGGTTTTGTACAGACCGTCTCAAGGTACAGGGCACGGAACTGCAAGGGCTGCCCGTTAAGATGCCGGTGTCACAGAAGCCGGTCGGAAAGGATTGTGCAAGTGAATCATCGGCTGAGAAAAATCAAGGAAAGGGAACGTGAGAAACTCCTCTCCGAGGAAGGTCTTAAATACCGGAGCCAGCGGCCGCAGGATGTGGAAGCCGTATTTGGAAACCTCAAGAACAACAAGCACTTCAAGAGGTTCCATCTTCGTGGGCTGAAAAAGGTGGAAATTGAGTTTGGCCTGCTGGCCATAGCGCATAATCTTGCAAAAGTAGCCTCTTAGGAGGCTTCTGACGAGGGAAAAACGGTGTAAAACGTGAAATCTGTAGAAGGAAACTTGTAAATTCCTTTTTGAGGAAAAATCCAAACGACTTCAATCTGATATGAAACGACAGAGGCCATCTCAAGGTTTATTTTGAGACGGCCTCTTTCTTATGGATGTTTATCGTTGTTTACCGATACTTATTTCACTTCCTCAAAGTCAGCATCCTGTACATTGTCATTGTTCTTGCTGTTTGAACTCTGACCGTTGTTTGCCTGACCTGTATTAGGACCTGCCTGAGCACCGCCCTGTGCACCAGTCTGAGCGTACATTTCTGCACTTGCAGCCTGGAAAGCAGTTTGCAATTCAGCGCTTGCTGCATCGATACCAGCCAAATCCTGAGCCTTGTGAGCGTCTTTCAACTTCTGAAGGGCAGCTTCGATAGGAGCTTTCTTGTCGGCCGGAATCTTATCGCCAAGGTCTTTCAACTGATTTTCAGTAGTAAAGATCAAGCTATCTGCCTGGTTCAGCTTGTCGATACGTTCCTTTTCCTTCTTATCAGCTTCTGCGTTAGCTTCAGCTTCAGCCTTCATACGGTCGATTTCTTCCTTGCTCAAACCAGATGAAGCTTCGATACGGATGGCCTGTTCCTTACCAGTTGCCTTATCCTTGGCAGATACCTTCAAGATACCGTTGGCATCGATATCGAATGTAACTTCAATCTGAGGCACACCACGACGAGCCGGAGCGATACCTGTCAAGTTGAACTGACCGATTGACTTGTTCTGAGCAGCCATCGGACGTTCACCCTGCAATACGTGGATGGTAACTTCTGTCTGGTTATCAGCGGCAGTAGAGAAGACTTCACTCTTCTTGCACGGAATAGTCGTGTTGGCATCAATCAACTTGGTCATTACTCCACCCATTGTTTCAATACCCAATGTCAACGGAGTGACATCCAGCAATACGATATTACCTACACCGGCTTCCTTGTTCAAAACGGCACCCTGGATACAAGCACCTACGGCTACTACTTCATCCGGATTTACACCCTTAGAAGGAACTTTGCCGAAGAAGTCTTCAACCAGTTTCTGTACAGCCGGGATACGTGAAGAACCACCTACCAAGATGACTTCATCAATATCTGCGTTGTTCAGACCTGCATCGCTCATGGCTTTCTTACAAGGTTCCAGACAAGCCTGAATCAGGTTGTGAGCCAAAGCTTCGAATTTTGCACGAGTCAATGTCTTAACCAAGTGTTTAGGCACACCGGCAACCGGCATGATGTACGGCAAGTTGATTTCAGTAGAAGTTGAAGAAGACAATTCAATCTTTGCCTTTTCAGCAGCTTCCTTCAAACGTTGCATAGCCATCGGATCAGTAGTCAGGTCAGCACCTTCGTCGTTCTTGAATTCCTGAACCAACCAGTCGATGATTACTTGGTCGAAGTCATCACCACCCAGGTGAGTATCACCGTTGGTTGACAATACTTCGAATACGCCACCACCGAATTCCAGGATAGAGATATCGAATGTACCACCACCAAGGTCGAATACGGCTACCTTCATATCTTTGTTAGACTTGTCCACACCGTAAGCCAATGCAGCTGCAGTCGGTTCGTTCACGATACGTTTTACATCCAGACCGGCAATCTGACCAGCTTCCTTAGTGGCCTGACGCTGAGAGTCTGAGAAGTATGCCGGAACGGTGATGACAGCTTCAGTAACTTCCTGACCCAAGTAATCTTCAGCAGTCTTCTTCATCTTCTGCAGAATCATGGCTGAGATTTCCTGCGGAGTGTACAGACGTCCGTCGATATCTACACGCGGAGTGTTGTTGTCGCCTCTTACTACTGAGTAAGGTACACGAGCAATTTCTTTCTGAACCTGATCGTAAGTTTCACCCATGAAACGTTTGATAGAATATACCGTACGTTTCGGGTTTGTGATAGCCTGACGTTTGGCAGGATCACCTACCTTACGTTCGCCACCGTCAACGAAACCTACAACTGAAGGAGTGGTACGTTTACCTTCGCTGTTGGCAATTACCACCGGTTCGTTACCTTCAAATACTGCAACACATGAGTTTGTTGTTCCTAAGTCAATACCAATAATCTTTCCCATAATTGTATCTATTTTTATTATTTTCTAATCAGTTAATTCTGTAGCGCCGAAGCGTTACGCCCTATAAAAGACAAATGTCATGCCAGAAGAAAAAAAAGTCCGTGCCAGCATTTTTTTCTGACACGGACTGCCATTTTGGCCGTTTTATGTGACATTCTTGTCTCCAGACACACTATGGAGACTGACAAAATCAGAGGAACTCTCCCCAAAAAGGAGTAGTCAGAAGGGGTTCCGTCAGGAAAGGCACCTGGAAAATCAACACGATTCCTATGGCCAGGGCCACCATCCACAACAACACCAGCACCACTTTAGCGGAGGTACCCATGGGCTTCCAGCTTCCGAACGACTGCATGACGGCCTGAATCAGTCCGGCAATAGGGATACCCACTACCAGTAGTCCGCACACGGTCAATCCGACAATCACACCTGGAATGGCATGCACACTGCTCCAGTCTACCCAAGGTATGATATTATATATAAAGGTAGGCAAGCTGACAATCATTCCCGTAGCAGCCATCAGCAAGGCAAACAGCACGACCAAACCGACCAATAGGAAAGGTGCGCAGCAAATCAGCAACAACACCAGACACAGTTTCAGCAAGAAACCGAACACAGCTACCACCCCGTTTCCCAACTTATGCAAAGCCGAACGGGGCTTCTCGGAATGTACGTAGTCGTTCACTTTCTCAAAACCGTCGGTCACTGTCCGGCCGATGTTCTCCACATTGATGGGCTCCCCCCGCATCTGCAATTTCTCCGTAGCCGTTTGTGCCAGCGGAATGATAATCCAAGCCAGCAGATAAGCCAGAATCAATCCATGAATCAGGAAACCGGCCAAAATAAAGACGATACGGGTCCAGGTCACGTCCCAGCCGAAATAGGCTGCAAGACCGGATACAACTCCACCCAAGACACGGTCGTCCGGGTTACGGAACAAACGACGGCTGGTTCCCGTCGATTCACTGTCATAAGCCTTCTCACCCGAGGCGGATGCGTTTTCCTCCTCCCCGTCGTTCAGCTCTTCGGGCTTGCCCATACGGGCAATGACCTCTTCCACCTCTTTTATCGTAATCACCTGCAAGCCGCCGCGCAAGGCTTCGTCAAACAGTTCGGCGATGCGGGCTTCCATGTCGCGCACAATCTCATCCGCCCCTTCTTCCTTGCGGAAATGATAGCGAAGGTTATTCAAATAATTATCCAGCAGGATATAGGCATCCTCATCAATGTGATATACGGTGCCTCCTAAATTTACAGTCAGTGTCTTTTTCATGTCATGCAGGTTTTAGATGTTCTGTCTTAAATGGTTTACCGTGTCGGAAAGTCCGTCCCAGGCACTTTCCAGTTCTTTCAGAAAATTCTCTCCTTCCGGAGTCAGTCCGTAATACTTGCGGGGAGGTCCCTGGGTAGACTCCACCCACTCGTACGACAGGAGTCCGTCGTTCTTCAGGCGGGTCAGCAACGGATAGAGCGTGCCTTCCACCACAATCAGCCGGGCCTCCTTCAGTTTCTGGATGATATCGGAAGAATAGGCAGACTCCCGGTGCAACAGCAGCAGGATGCAGTATTCCAGCATCCCTTTACGCATCTGTGATTTTACATTGTCTACATTCATTTCATCTCATTTATCTTGTATGACACAAATATAGGTTTTATCTAGATACTATGCATTGCAAGGTATTATAATTTTAGAACATTTAACAAGATTCTATCTCCATAAAAGCAAAGCAATCGAAAGAAAAAGTACTTTTGTAGAAAACACACTTATTTTATTACAAAACGCCTATGTTTAATATCAGAAAAGCGACAATCGAAGACATTGAGATTATCCGGTCACTGGCCAAGCAGACCTTTCCGGTCACTTACCAGAAGATTCTGACCCCGGAACAAATTGATTACATGATGGAGTGGATGTATTCCGCCGAGAGCCTGAAGAACCAGATGGAGAAGGAGCACCACATTTACTACCTCGCCTACGAGGAGTGCGAACCGGCCGGCTACGTGTCCATCCAGCAGGAAGGGCCCGACCTCTTCCACTTGCAGAAGATTTATGTGCTCCCCTACTTCCAGAAATACAAACTCGGACGGCAACTGTTCGAGCAGGCCATCAAAGGCATCAAGGAACTTCATCCCGAACCTTGCCGGATGGAACTGAACGTGAACCGTCACAATCCGGCACTGGGATTTTATGAGCACATGGGCATGAAGAAGGTACGCGAAGGTGACTTCCCCATCGGCGACGGGTATTACATGAACGATTACATCATGGGGCTGGACATCTAAACGGACTGCCCCGTTCTGTTCATCTCTTTGCGCGGCGGGCAAGAATCAGGTTCTTACAGCTTGCAGAACAAAGAGATGAAGAACGGAACGGACATATCTACCAGGATGCCGTGGAAAATGGCTATCGGCACCACCTCCTTGCCGGATACCCGGATGATGGAAGGCAGGGCCACATCGACAGAGGTCACCCCGGCCACCGAGATAGGGGCCAGTTTCCCGAAATACTTGCAAATCAGAGGGGCTCCCACCAGCGCCACGAGTTCGCGGATGACATTCGTCAAGAGGGCAATGGTAGCCAGTTCCGTGGCCAATTGTGTCCCGATAACCGGAGCCTTCAGTTCCACAATCAGAATGGAGGCCAGGGAGTAATATCCCAGTCCGCTGCCGATGGCCATGCAGTCGAACACGCTCCAGCGGGTCAGCAGCACACTGACCAAGGCGGAGAACAACAAGGTTCCTCCAATCGTAGCCAAGGGAATCAGCAACATCTTCCACCGGAAACCGTGAATCAGCGCTTTGAAATCTTCACCTCCCCCAATGCTGACACCTACCTGAAACATCAGGGCATACAGGATATACAGCGACAACTGGTGCATATCTCCCATTTCCCAACCGGACACATTCCACACGTAACCCAACAGACAGCCCATGAAGAACATGGACAGTACCAACAGACTTCCTTTCATTTCTCACCTCCTTCCTTGAAAAACCACAGATACACCAGCCGTGCCAGCAGCACGCTTCCCGTAATGCCGGCTACACTGAGCAGCAGGGCTTGTCCGCCGAACGAACCCAGATTCTTCACAATCAACGGGTTATAGCCTACGGAAAGTCCCAGTACAAACAGCATCAGGCAAATGGTGACCGAAATGGTCTGATTCACTTTCTTCAAAAAATCACACGTACGAAGGACATATCCCAACAGGACCCCTGCCAGGACAGTCAATATAATACTCCACATAAAAAATCCGAAATTAAAAGTTTACAAGCAATTTCCACCATGCGTCAGAAACGGCGCAACTCTCTGTCTTACAAACTTTCGTGAAGGAATCCGCTGAACCAGTGTGCACGTGACAGACGCAGCCGGTACATCGCCGTACCCGCTTTCCGCTGAATGACCTTATATGTTCCGCACACTCTCATACTTTACTCTTTTATGATTCCCAAACTCTCCCTGAATGATGAAAAAACTTCTGCCTACCTTCTATGTTTCTCGACGCGAAAACATACGTTTCCGCACCCGGAGCCGTATGTTTCCCCAATGGAAAACGTACGTTTCCCCCACGGGAAACCTGAAAAAGGCCTTGAAGGCTGTCTCTCTTCTCCAAGGAATTCTTTACTTTGTGTGACGACCCCTTCACAAACAAGCGGACTCATCCGCTCCCTAGGGTACTGAATCACGGTGCAAAGGTAAGCCTTTTTAAATTAATATGCAATTAATATGCAATAATTTATAAAGAAAGGCCGCCAGAAGTACTTTCAGACGGCCTTTTGCACCAAGAAAAAAACAATCAACGGCGCCCCGTGACTTGCAGATATTCCCGTTTTTTCAACTCATAATTTGTATAGCTTTCCACGTATTTGTCACAGCTTTGCTGAAACAAGGTCTGCGCATCAAGCAAATCACTCATCGTACAGGTACCCGACTTGTAATAATCGGTGTTCAAACGCAGGTTCTCCGTGGCTTGATCAATAGACAGACGAGCGATTTTTATTTGCTCGTAGGCCTCATTCACCCCGTTCCATGCATTTTTCATGCGGATAACCAACAGCTCTCCCTGGTCGGCCAACTGGTTTTCCGTGTTTTTCACCTGGAGCTTCTCCTTCTTGAGGGCATGGCTGCCTCCCCACCATCCGGTCAGAGGCACGGTCACTGTGGCAAACCCCACCCAGAAGCGCTGGTCCTCCGGCAAAAAATTATGATACACATACCCTCCGCCAATGGCCACCGTAGGCAGATTCTTGCCCAACTCCATCTTGTATTGCAGACGGCTGGCCTTCACATTCTGTTGCAACAGCGCATATTCACTGGTCAGTCCCAAAGCCGACTCCGGGTCGCAGTAAAGACTGTCCGGACGGGAGGGCAGCCGGTCGTCGACGGCAAAAGCCACCGCCAGGGAATCGGAGCCAAGGCCCGTATATTGCGCCAGCATGTTCCGCGAAATGGACAAAGCGTTCTCCAGCTGCAGGCGGCTGCTTTTGGTCTCGTTCCGGCGAAGCTGCACCTGCAACAAATCGTTGCGTGTCACCACGCCTGCCTCCACCGAGACCTCCACATCGCGCAAGATACTTTCCAGCTGCGTTTCCACCTTACCCAAAGTCTTGAGTTTCTCCTGCAGAGTGACCACCCGCCAGAAATACTGCTCCGTGGTCAGTGTCACTTCGTTGTCAGAGAGGTTCCGTTGCAAACGCTTCACCTCTACCCCCACTTTGGCCAACTGGTTTCCGTTCACAATCTGCCCGCCGGTAAAGAGTGGCAGGGAGGCGCTCACTCCTCCCGCAATTCCGTTTTTGAGCATAGACATGTGCATGTCCGGAGCCATATCCATCTGCATCAGTCCTTTATCTGCCATAAAGCCGGTACCCGCCGCCATGACACTCGGAAAATAATTGGTAAACGCCTTCTTCTTGTCCTGTCGGGCCATTTCCAGTTCGTTACGGGCATTCTTCATCCGCACATTGTTTGTCAAGGCAGCCTGAATACATTCATCCAGCGTGTAGGCTTTCTGCCCGAAGGCCAGATTCACACACGCCCCACCTATCAATAGAAAAGCTATGATTCTGTTTCGATTCGTTTTCATAATGATTCTTCTTTATCTTGATTCCTAATCGCCTTGTCAGGCATTTTCCAAGGCCTCCAGCCGAGCACGTTTTTCAGAGCTTCCCCTGAATATCACCAGATAAGCCACCGGAAGTACCGTCAGCAGGAAGAGCATGGTAATCAGCGTACCGTAGCAAATCACCGTACCCATCGGCATCCAAAGTCCGCTCTTGCCCAATATCATCGGGATGACTCCCATGGAAGCCGCAGCCGAAGTCAGGAAGATAGGCCGCATACGGCGACGGGCCGAATGATAAATGGCATCGCGCACACAGAGTTTCTCCGTAGCCCGCAATTCCTCGGCATAGTCAATCATGATAATACCGTTACGCACGATGATACCCATCAGACTGATAATACCCAACGTACAGGTCATACCGAAATCCACTCCCTGAATCAGTACACCCGCAGCCGTTCCGAAAAGGCAGAGCGTCATGCTGAAAAAAATCAGCAGGGCAATGCTGATGCGCCGGAAATGGGCCAGCAGAATGAAGAAGATGATGAAGGCGGCAATGGCCAACGCACCCATGATGGGAGGAAGATTCTCATTGTCCTGCTCGTCGTCACCTCCGTAGGCCAACGTCACTTTATCCGGCAGAGGAATAGCTGCCACTTTCTCTTTCACTACACTCGTCAAGGCGGCTACGTTCACATCCCGACGTACATCGGCCATCACCGTAATCGTATAAATACCGTTCCGGCGGACCAGCTGGCCGTCTTTCACAGAAGGTACCACTTCCGCTACCTGACGCAAGGGCACCTGCGTACCTCCCAACACCGGAATCAGTTCGTTTTCCAAATCGGAGAAACCGGCACAGTCGGCTTTCTCGCTCTTCAATGTCACGGGGATGTCATAATCGCCTTCCCACACACTGGCCACCTTCAGTCCGTCGCCGTAGCGCATGGCCAGCGTGGTTTCCAGCTGGGCGTTCTGGATGCCCAGGCGCGAAGCCTCATCTTCTTTCAGCACCACCTTGGCCGAAGTCTGCGGCTCACTGAAATTAGTCTGTGCCAGCCGTATCTCGGGCATCCGGCGCAACAGGCTCAGGTATTTTCCGGCTACAGTCTTCAATGAATCCAAGTTCTCGCCGCTCAGACGGAGTTCAATCGGATAAACTGCCTGGCTGAAACTGATTTGCTTGAACCTTACCCGCACGTCGGAAAAGGCATCGGTGTAGCGCGGAGAATATTCATCCAGCAGTTCCACGGTTTCCTTGTTACCCTTCGTGTTCACAATCAGCTGGGCATAGTTGGTTCCTCCCAGCTGAGGGGCGTATGCCGTATGGAAACGGGGCGAAGAACAGCCCACAAACGAAGTGACGGAAACCACCCTCGGGTCCTTGCGGAACACCTGTTCCATCGTATCGGCCGCCCACGCGGTCTTTTCCACCGCCGTTCCCGTAGGCAGATAAATCTCTACGGCAAACTGGTTACGGTCGGCCACCGGCATCAGTTTCTGCGGCAATTTTCCCATCAGGAAAATACCTATCACGACAGAAGCCACTCCCCCCATCAGGGTGATGTAGGGATGCGCAAAACATTTGTCCAACAGTTTATTGTAATAGGTCTGCAGAAACTCCATAAACGAGAATCCTTTTTTGTGCGAAGGCACCGGCTTCCGAATGAACCAGAACTGCATGAACGGTACCAGCAACATGGCCACCACCAAGGAAATGCCCAGAATCAGCGAAATGGACCAAGGGAAGCTCAGCAGGAAGTCGTGTATCATGCCCGGAATCACAATCAGGAAGGGGAAGAACGTGATACTGATGGCCAGCGTAGCCGAGAAGATAGATTTGAAGAAATGCATGGCACTGTAAATAGACGCATGCCAGCGCGACATCCCCTCTCCGATTTTCTCCAGATAACTGTCGATTATGACGATGGAATTGTCCACAATCATTCCCAAGGTCACAATCAGGGCTGCCAGCGTCACGGTGTTCAGTTCGATGCCAAAGGCATAAAAGAGTCCCAACGAGATAAAGATGGTAATCGGAATGGTGGAAGCGGCCACCAATGCCACCCGCAGCGGCAACAGCAGCATCACCACAATCACCACGGCCACAATGGCGATAACCAGCTCACGCAAGAACGAATTGACACTGTCGCCCACCACCTGCGCCTGGTCCGTGATGCGGTACATGTTGACTTCCGAAGGCAGTTCCTTCTTGAACTCTTCCAGCACCTGGTTGATGTCATCGCCCATCTGCACGATGTTCTTGCCTTTTTTCATCTCCACACTCAGCAAGATGCATTTCGTGCCGTTGTTCTTGATGTAACTGTCAGCATGAGGGTATTCCTTCACCACGCGGGCCACATCCTGCAGGCGTACCACATTGCCCGAGGGGTCGCTATACACAATCTGCTGCTGCACGTCGTAGAGTGTGTTGAACGTCTTTTCCACGTGTACCGGCAAGACATACTGAGGAGTCTGTATGCGTCCGCCGGTGGTCACAAACCCCTTGGCAAACAACTGTCCGGCAATAAGCTGCTCGTTCAGTCCGTAATGCGACAGACGCTCCGGATCCAGGTAAATGGAAATCTGTTCCTGTCTTTCTCCGCTGACGGTCAAACGTCCCACACTGGGAATACGGCGCAACCGGTTTTCCAGTTCATCCATGTAGTCCGACAGTTCCCGATAGGTCTTGTCCTTGCTCTCCATGGTAATCAGCAGTGCCGAAGTATCGCCGAAATCATCCATCACCTGCACGGCCAGCACATTCGGCGGCAGCTGCGACTTGAACGCGGCCACTCCGTGCTTGAACTTGCTCCAGAACTCATCTTTGTTGTTCAAGTCATCATTCAGTTCCACCTGCACAAACACGATTCCGTCGCGGGTGGTCGAAAAAGTCTTTTCCTTCTTCACCTCCTTGTAGGTAAAGATATAGTTTTCCAATGGCTTCGTCACCTGTTCCACCATCTCATTGACCGTGTTCCCGGGAGCCACGGCAATCACCATTCCCTGTCGTATGGTAAAATCCGGGAACTCATTTTTCTGCATTTGCGGCAGACTGTATATGCCGAATGCCACCAGGCAGCATGTCACCAGTATCACAATCTGGCGATAATGCATGGCCCACTCTACTATGTTCCGTTTCTTTTCCATGTGCTTTACCTATTTTTATATAGCCAACGGCGTGCCTTCACACACTTTCTGCTGGCCTTCCACAATCACTTCCTCTCCTTCACTCAATCCGGCCACCACCGTTACTCCGCTTGCCGTGAACTTGCCACACGTCACCACGCGTTTGGAAGCTTTTCCGTCCGCTCCTTTCACCCACACGAAATAACGGTTGTTTTCATCCAGCTGGATTACATTGGCCGGCAACACACAGGCCTGGCTTTTGTCGGCATCCTGCAACCAGACTTCCGTCACCATACCGGGGAGCAAACCCGTGTGCGGCGTCTGAATACCGATGTTCACCTCGTACGACCGTGACAAAGGATTGGCCTGGACACCTTTCTCCATCACTACTCCTTCTGCTTGTCTGCCATTCAGCACCGGAGCCTCAATCACTGCTTTCTGACCTTTCGTCACGTGCATGATTTCCATTTCCGGCACGGCAATCCGTACTTTCAGACGGTCGTCGGACACCAGTTTCATGACCTGTACCCCAGGCACCACATTCTGCCCCACTTCCAGGTTCTTTTCGGCAATCACTCCGGCAAACGGAGCCACCAGCCGGCAGTCTGTCAAGTTCTTCCGGGCCACTGCCTCCATGGACTGGGCCTGTTGGAGTTTACTCTGCACCTCCACCCACTTCATGTCGGCCAGACTCCCTTTTTCATGCAGTTCCTTCATTCGCCGGTAGGCATCTTCCGCCTGCTTCAAAGCCGCCTTTGCCGCCTGATACGTGCTTTCTACGGACGCTTCGTCCAGTGTAGCCAGCAACTGCCCCTGCCGCACCCGGCTTCCCAAATCCACCTGTACCGACTTCACTCTTCCCATCAGCGGAAAGCTCAACGCACTCCCGTTTTCTTCTTGCACCGTACCCGAAAAACGGACGGTCTCGTTCCGTACTGATGACACTACGGTCATGACCTTTACCTTTACAGGGTCTACCTGCTGCGAAGCTTGCTCTCTGCTTCCACATCCTGACATCATGACCAAAAATAAACCAATGGCCATCCAATGAAATTCTTTCATAAATCTTATCATGTTTAGTATGTCTACGATTTGTGAGCGCAAAGAAAAGTGCATTACATGAAACACAGGATATATAGAACACCTTGGAAGTGTTCCATTTTTCCACCTATCCAGGCAATTTTACTTATAGAATACATATCGGGAAAAATAGAACACTAATAATTAAAAAACATTCAGTTCATTTGTAATCGAACTAGATTTATTGGATTTATGGAGAAGGAAATAGAACTTATCAGGATGTCAAGTACCGAGATTATAGAAAAGGTGGCAACTTACAAGGATGAACAAGTTATCATACATAATCAGGTTAATAAGATTGACGCCATAGAACAAAACACTATAAAGGCAGACTTCTTCCTAGTTATTTTATGCCTGAAAGGAAAAGCATCTTTATCTCTCAACAACAACTCCTACGACATCGGTCCGAATGACCTGATGATTTGCCATCCGCAGACCCTGCTCAAGCACGGCACAATAGGTGATGATTTTGAGTGCTGCGGATTCTGCCTCTCACCAGAATACGCCAAACGTGTCTTCATCTTGTCGGCATCCACAAGCAACTGGTGTTCGAGGCTGTATCTGGACCAGCATCCCATCATTCCGCTCAACGAAGAGGAAAGCCAGCTTTTTTGCCAATACTACCACCTGCTCTACTCCAAACTGACAGGAACGCCCCACCGTCACCAGAGAGAACTCATCAACTCCCTCCTGCAAGCATTCATTTATGAGTTTCAGGATGCATTGGAAAAATATATCCAGCTGCGCCCCACCAGCTTCAATTCCTCCAGCAACCTGTTCAACGCCTTCATCGAACTGCTGGTTTCGTCCTACCCCAAAGAACGCTCCGTAAGCTACTATGCCAGCCGATTGTTCGTCACGGCCAAATACTTGTCGGCCATCTGCAAGGAAAATTCCGGAGAAACGGCTTCCGACCTGATTACCAGCTATGTCATGAAAGATGTGGAATATCTGCTGAAATGTCCTGACAAAAGCATCAAGGAAATTGCCAACGAACTGAATTTCGCCACACTGTCGTTCTTCGGCAAATATGTGAAAAGAAACCTGGGAATCTCTCCCAAAGAATACCGGGAAAAGCTGTCACAGCAAAAAGAAGGAGCAGAATGAAACGCAACAGTCGCCTACTTTAGGATACAGAAAAGTCCGCCCGTCTTACACAGACAAGCGGACTTTCTTATTTTCAGTCAACCACTGTTTACTGGTGCTGTTCACGCAACAAATCGTTTACGGTCTTTACCGGATTGAATGTGCTCAACGGCACTTCTACGAACACCGTGTTCCAGTCGCTCATGGAACCGTTCCACAAGCCCGGCAATTCGAGGGCCTTCAAGTCCTTTCCGTTCTTCGACTTGTAGGAGATGAAACCGGTAGCCTTGTCCACATGTTCCAACAAGTTGAACTTGCGGCCTTTGTAATCGCGGATGGCACATACCAAATCCACCGGATTGAAGTGTGTACCCTTTTCGAACATCGCTTTCTTTTCCGGGTCGTTCATATCAATCTGTGAGCTTTCCAGAATCTGGAGAGAGATGGTTCCATCCGGATTATAAGCCAGGAACGGACCACCGCCCGGTTCGCCGACATTCTTCACCATACCGCACACACGCATCGGACGGTTCAGTTTCTTGCGCAGATAGATAACCAGGTCGGCATCTTCCAGTTCTTTCAGGTCGGTTCTGCGGCAACGCAACTGCTGCTGTACGAAGCGGATAATCGTTTCCAGCTGTTCGTGGCTATAGTGGCCGCTGTCCAGCAGTTCCAGGTATTCAAAGGCCTGCTTCTGCAAAGTGACTAGTACGCCGGCCAGCAATTTCTTGTAAGTCACGGTATCTGCCTTCAGACGGTCGGGCACCACGTTGTCGATGTTCTTGATGAATACGATATCGGCATCCAGGTCGTTCAGATTCTCAATCAAAGCCCCATGACCACCCGGACGGAACAACAGCTTGCCATCTTTGTCGCGGAAAGGTTTGTTCTCCATATCAGCTGCCACCGTATCCGTGCTCGGTTTCTGTTCTGAGAAACTGATGTGGTATTTCGTGCCGTATTTGGCTTCATACTCTCCCACCTTAGCAGCCACCAGCTTTTCAAACAAAGCCCGGTGTTCGGTAGACACCGTGAAATGTACGTTTACTTCCCCAGTTTTTCCGGCCGCATACAATGCACCTTCTACCAGATGTTCTTCCAGCGGTGTACGTACGCCGTCGGCATAACGGTGGAACTTGAGCAATCCTTTCGGCAGGGCACCGTAGTTCAGTCCTGCAGCCTCCAGCAAGTTGGATACAATGGCTTTGTAGTTCTGTTCCGACAGCAAGGCATCGATGTTCTTTCCTGTATTGTCCATGCAAGCCGCATTCAAGTCGTTGTAGAACGCGAAGTCATGTATATGGTCGAAGAACTTCTTCTCGAAATCCGTCGTCGGTTTGTCGTAATCTGCTCCCAAGAATTCAAACATATTCTTGAACATACGGCTGGCAGCTCCCGAAGCCGGTACAAACTTGACAATTTTCTTCTCCCCATCCTTGTAAGCATCCCATGCTGCAAGATACCGTTCGAAATCTTTGTCTTCAGCCTTCATGATGCCTCCGTTTTCCACAGAAGCCGCTGCCGACAATTTCAGATACGGAAAACCCTTTTCAAAACAAGCCAACTGTTCGGCAATTTTCTCTTCCGAAATGCCTTTCTTGGCCAACAATTCTTTGTCTTCGTGTGTTAACATATTGTTTTATTTAGGTAATGAATATTCGTCCCTTTTTCAGAATTATGTCCAAAAGTAGAAAAAATACGGTAAGAATGCACCATATCGATGAAAAAAAAGTAACTTTACCCACAAACAACAAAACGAGGCATTATGGAGAACAATGAATTTTTCACGCCGGATGAGCACAAACAACTGATACAGCTTTACAAAAGATTGTTATTGCTGTCAAAAGACACGTTACAAAAAGATGACTGCCACAAACTAAAAAATCATCTCATAAAAGCCATGTCGGAAGGAACCATTCCGCGGAATGTCTTCCAGATGAACCCCATCATCAAAGACATGCAGACAGCCGTTATCGTGGCTGAAGAAATCGGAATGCGCCGTGCTTCGATTCTGGGCATCATGCTCCATGAGTCTGTGAAATACAACTTGTGCAGCCTGGAGTCCGTCAAGGAGGAATACGGAGAAGACGTGGCCGGCATTATCCGGGGACTTGTAAAAATCAACGAACTATATTCCAAGAGTCCCATCATCGAATCGGAAAATTTCCGCAACCTGCTTCTGTCGTTTGCCGAAGACATGCGGGTCATCCTGATTATCATTGCTGACCGTGTGAACCTGATGCGGCAGATAAAGGACAGCCCGAATGAAGAAGCCCGACTGGAAGTGGCCAACGAAGCGGCCTACCTGTATGCCCCGCTGGCACACAAACTGGGACTGTACAAGCTGAAATCGGAATTGGAGGACTTGTCGCTGAAATACACGCAGCACGACGTGTATTATTATATCAAGGAGAAACTGAATGCCACCAAACAGGCACGCGACCGCTACATTGACGCATTCATCGAACCGATACAGAAAAAACTGGAAGAAGCCGGACTGAAGTTCCACATGAAGGGACGTACCAAGTCCATCCACTCCATCTACCAAAAGATGAAGAAGCAGGGATGTCCTTTCGAAGGCGTGTACGACCTGTTTGCCATCCGTATCATCCTCGACTCTCCGCTCGACAAGGAGAAACAGGAATGTTGGCAGGCCTACTCCATCGTGACCGACATGTACCTACCCAACCCCAAACGTCTGCGCGACTGGCTGTCCGTGCCGAAGAGCAACGGATACGAGTCTTTGCACATCACTGTCATGGGACCGGAAGGTAAATGGGTGGAGGTACAAATCCGTACGGAACGTATGGATGAGATTGCTGAGAAAGGACTCGCTGCCCACTGGCGATACAAAGGCATCAAAGGGGAAAGCGGTCTGGATGAATGGCTGAATTCCATCCGGGAAACGCTGGAAAACTCCGACAATGACCTGGATGCCATGGACCAGTTCAAGCTGGACTTATACAAAGACGAGGTATTCGTCTTCACTCCCAAAGGCGATTTGTACAAACTGCCGCAGGGAGCCACCGTACTCGACTTCGCCTTTTCCATCCACTCCAACCTGGGATGCCGGTGTACGGGTGCCCGCGTGAACGGAAAGAATGTGCAGCTCCGCCAGAAACTGAACAGTGGTGACCAGGTGGAAATCATGACCTCGAACACTCAGACACCGAAACGCGACTGGCTGACCTTCGTCACCACGGCGAAAGCCCGCAACAAAATACGTCAGGCACTGAAAGAGATTGCAGCCCGACAGACCCAGTTTGCCAAGGAAACCCTGGAACGGAAATTCAAGAACCGGAAAATGGAATACGACGAAGCCATCCTGATGCGCCTCATCCGGAAACTGGGCTTCAAGACCGTGACCGATTTCTACCAGAGTATTGCCGACGAGTCAATCGATGTGAACGACATCATCGACAAGTACCTCGACATGCAGAAGAAGGAAACCGAGCAGCGCGAAGAAATCAGCTACCGCAGTGCGGAATCGTTCAACATCCAGCAGCCGACCGACGCTAAGGACTACAAGGACGACGTACTGGTCATCGACCAGAACCTGAAGGGACTGGATTTCACCCTGGCCAAATGTTGCAACCCTATTTACGGCGACGAAGTGTTCGGCTTTGTGAGCATCAACGGAGGTATCAAGATTCACCGTTGCGACTGTCCGAACGCCAAGGAAATGCGTTCCCGCTTCCCCTACCGTATCGTCAAGGCACGCTGGGCCGGAAAAAGTCAGGGCAAGCAATACCCCATCACGCTCCGTATCATCGGACATGACGATATCGGCATCGTGACCAACATCACGTCCATTATTAATAAGGAAAGCAATATCCTGCTGCGTTCCATCAGTATTGACTCGCACGACGGACTGTTCTCGGGCATGCTGACCGTGACAGTGGACGACAACGCCAAGCTGGAATCGCTAATCAAGAAGATAAAAACCGTGAAAGGGGTAAAACAGGTAAACAGATAACAACACTTCAAGTATGTTAATAAAACTGCACAAACATACCCCTTTAGCATAAAAACACTATCTTTGCGAAGTTGTCAAGAGTAAGGATTAAAAACAAAAGAAAATGAAGAAGATTTTATTTACTACCTTGTTGTGCGTAATGAACATCCTGTTCGTCATCGCACAGGGAACAGCACAGATTACGTTTGAAAAGACTACATACAACTTTGGCTCTTTCTCTGAAAGCAGTCCGAAAGTGACTTGCAAATTCAAGTTCACCAATACGGGCGACGGACCGCTGGTAATTCATCAGGCCATCGCTTCGTGCGGATGTACCGTACCTCAGTATCCGAAAGAACCCATCAAACCGGGTGAAAGCGGTGAGGTGACAGTGACTTACAACGGAGCCGGCAAATTCCCCGGACATTTCCGCAAGACCATCACCCTGCGCACCAACTCCAAGAACGAAATCACCCGATTGGTAGTAGAGGGAGACATGACACCGGCATCAGCCGATGCAAACAACTAAAAAACAATCGTTTTTCATACTCATTCAGGAGAGACATCCACGGGGTGTTTCTCCTGTTTTTTATGCCTCAGAAAGGAGGCTGGAAAACGCACTTGCGTTTGGCTTGAAACGCCAAAGAGTTTTGATTAAAACGCAAGGACGTTTCACTTCAAACGTAAAGGCGTTTTATCTGAAACGCACTTGCGTTTTTCCACAGCGCAAAAATAAGGTGCCTTTTGCATGAATATGAATGATTTTTACTACTTTTGGACACCCGAAAGAATATTAATCAAATCATAATGCAATATTATTTTATTCATGAAAGAGACACAAGAAAAACCGACGGGATTGCCCGACAACGCGTTCCGTCCACTCAAACCCGGGGAAAAGTACGAACCGCTCATGTCTCCCGGAAAAACGTATCCTGAAGTAAACCTGTGGTCCGTGACATGGGGACTTGTCATGGCCGTCATCTTCTCGGCTGCCGCCGCTTACCTGGGCCTGAAAGTGGGACAGGTGTTCGAAGCAGCCATCCCTATCGCCATCATTGCCGTGGGCATTTCCAGTGCCACCAAACGCAAAGGTGCACTGGGTGAAAACGTCATGATCCAGTCCATCGGTGCTTGCTCGGGCGTCATCGTGGCAGGAGCCATCTTTACCCTGCCGGCCCTCTATATCCTGCAAGAAAAATACCCGGAAATGACGGTCAACTTCATGCAGATGTTCATCAGCTCCCTGTTGGGAGGCGTGCTGGGCATCCTGTTCCTGATTCCATTCCGCAAATATTTCGTGAAAGACAAACACGGCGAATATCCTTTCCCGGAAGCTACAGCCAGCACCCAGGTGCTCGTGTCGGGTGAAAAGGGAGGCGACCAGGCCAAACCGCTGCTCATGGCCGGACTGGTGGGTGGTCTGTACGACTTCATCGTGGGTACGTTCGGCTGGTGGAACGAGAACTTTACAAGCCGTATCTGTGGATGGGGCGAGACCATTGCCGACAAGTTCAAACTGGTTTTCAAAATCAATACGGGAGCTGCCGTACTGGGACTCGGTTACATCGTCGGCCTGAAATATGCGGCCATCATCTGTGCCGGCTCCCTGGTGGTATGGTGGGTCATCGTTCCAGGTATTTCCCTGTTCTGGGGCGACCAGGTGCTGAATGCCTGGAATCCGGACATCACCATGGCCGTGAAAGACATGTCGCCCGAACTCATTTTCAAGGAATATGCCAAGAGCATCGGTATCGGAGGTATCGCCATGGCAGGTATCATCGGTATCGTACGTTCATGGGGCATCATCAAGAGTGCGGTCAGCCTGGCTGCCAATGAGATGAAAGGAAAGAAGACCGAAGAAAGCGTGGAACGCACACAGAAAGACCTGTCCATGAAAATCATCGCCTTCGGTTCTTTGTTCACCCTGCTGCTCGTGGTACTCTTCTTCTATTTCGACGTGATGCAAGGCAACATTCTGCATACTGTAGTAGCCATCCTGCTGGTAGCGGGAATCTCCTTCCTCTTCACCACCGTGGCGGCCAATGCCATCGCCATCGTCGGTACGAACCCGGTATCGGGCATGACCCTGATGACCCTGATCCTGGCTTCCGTCATCATGGTGGCCGTGGGCCTGAAAGGTGCCACGGGTATGGTGGCTTCCCTGGTAATGGGTGGCGTGGTCTGCACCGCACTGTCCATGGCCGGAGGTTTCATCACCGACCTGAAAATCGGTTACTGGCTGGGTAGCACACCCAAGAAGCAGGAAAGCTGGAAGTTCCTTGGCACACTGGTTTCGGCAGCTACCGTAGGCGGCGTCATCATGGTACTGAACGATTCGTATGGATTCACCAGCGGACAACTGGCTGCCCCACAGGCCAACGCCATGGCAGCTGTCATCGACCCGCTGATGAACGGAGTAGGTGCTCCATGGTTGCTCTATGGCATCGGTGCGGTACTGGCACTGGTACTGACCTTCTGCAAGGTGCCTGCCCTGGCCTTCGCGCTGGGTATGTTCATCCCCTTGGAACTGAACCTCCCGTTGCTGGTGGGTGGAGCCATCAACTGGTACGTGACTTCCCGCAGCAAGGACGAAGCCGTCAACACGGCACGCGGCGAAAAAGGTACGCTGCTGGCTTCCGGATTCATTGCCGGAGGTGCTCTGATGGGAGTGGTAAGTGCCATCATGCGCTATTGCAACATCAACCTCATCCACGAGGAATGGCTGAGCAATCCGATGAGTGAGCTGGTATCACTGATTGTCTATCTGCTGCTGATAGCCTATCTGGTCAAGGCCAGCATGAAACTGAAAAAATAACTTCTGACTCATACGATACATGAAAAAACTACTGCTCATGGGGTGGCTGCTGATATCCAGCCACCTCTTTGCCCAAAAGGGCATTGAAATCAAGATATGGCCCGACGGTGCCCCTAACACCAACGAAATGACCCAACAAATCAAAGACGGACCGCTCTACGTGGATGCCCCCGTGCTGACCGTCTATCCGGCAGAAAAAAGTAACGGGATGGCCATCGTGGCCTGCCCCGGAGGAGGATACTGGACTTTGGCCATGGGACACGAAGGCCACGATATGGCCGCCTGGTTCAACAGCCAAGGCATCACTTATGCCGTGCTACGCTACCGCATGCCCAACGGACATCACGAAGTGCCGCTGAGCGATGCCCAGCAAGCCCTCCGCATCATGCGGCAGCACACCACAGAATGGAATGTGAAGAAGCTGGGTATCATGGGATCGTCGGCAGGAGGGCATCTGGCCAGTACGGTAGCCACTCATTTCACGGATGCAGAAACCCGCCCGGATTTCCAGATTCTGTTCTATCCGGTCATCACCATGGACCCGGGCTACACACATACAGGCTCCCATGATGATTTGTTAGGCAGGAATCCTTCGAAGGAACTGGAACAAAAATATTCCAACGAACAGCAGGTCAGCCCACAGACCCCGCCGGCCTTCATCCTGCACAGCAGCGATGACACGGTGGTTCCCGTGGCCAACAGCGTAAACTACTACACTGCCCTCGTCAACAATAAAGTCCCCGCCAGCCTGCACATCTATCCGGTGGGAGGACACGGCTGGGGATACAACGACAGTTTCCCTTACAAACGCCAATGGACGGGCGAACTGGAAAAATGGCTGCGCGAAATCAATAAATAATTGGCGCAACTATTTGTAGAACAAAAGAAAAGTTGTACCTTTGCACCCGCTAATACGGGTTATTAGCATAATTCAAATCATTTACATTAAAAAAACTAATTAAGAAAAATGGCAACTAAAATCAGATTGCAAAGAAACGGACGCAAAGGATATGCGTTCTATTCAATTGTTATTGCAGACGCAAGAGCACCACGTGATGGTAGATTTACTGAAAAAATTGGTACTTACAATCCGAACACCAATCCTGCCACAGTAGATTTGAATTTTGAACGTGCATTACACTGGGTATTGGTAGGTGCACAGCCTACTGACACAGTACGCAACATCTTGTCTCGTGAAGGTGTGTACATGAAGAAACACCTGCTGGGCGGTGTAGCTAAAGGCGCATTCGATGAAGCACAGGCTGAAGCTAAATTCAACGCTTGGAAAGAAAACAAACAGTCAGGTCTGGCTGCTTTGAAAGCTAAAGAAGAAGAAGCTAAGAAAGCTGAAGCTAAAGCACGTCTGGAAGCTGAAAAGAAAGTAAACGAAGAAATCGCGAAGAAGGTAGCTGAAAAGAAAGCTGCTGAAGCTGCTGCAAAAGCTGAAGCTGAGGCTGCTGCCAAGGCAGAAGAAGAAGCTGCTGCTCCTGCTGAAGAAGCTGCTACAGAAGCTGCTACAGAAGCTCCTGCTGAAGCATAATTCTTCTTTCAGAAAAAGACAAACAAAAGACTGTCCTTGCAAAAGGATGGTCTTTTTTTATGCAGAATTATCGTATCTTTGCACCACATTTCCCCATCATCTGATATCCGTTTTTTATGCATACGAAATATACCAACCGCGAAATATGGAAGGTGGCCTACCCCATCCTGATCAGTCTGCTCATGGAACAACTCATCGGCATGACCGATACGGCCTTCATGGGGCGGGTGGGCGAAGTGGAATTGGGTGCTTCGGCCATTGCGGGCGTATATTACCTGGCCATCTTCATGCTGGGGTTCGGCTTCAGCATCGGCTCGCAGATTCTGATTGCCCGCCGCAACGGAGAAGGTAATTTCCGGAAAATCGGTTCCATTTTCTATCAGGGGATTTATTTCCTGCTGGCCATGGCCTTGGTCATGTTCACCCTGTCCCAACTGTTCTCTCCCTGGATTTTGTCGCACGTGGTAGCTTCTCCCCGTATCTGTGAGGCGGCCGTGAGCTACATCAACTGGCGGGTATTCGGCTTTTTCTTCTCGTTCGTGGCCATCATGTTCCGGGCTTTCTTTGTAGGCACCACCCAGACCAAGACCCTCACGCTCAACTCCATCGTTATGGTCACATCGAACGTGGTATTCAATTATATGCTCGTATTCGGGAAACTGGGATTTCCGGCGTTGGGCATTGCCGGGGCAGCCATCGGTTCTTCACTGGCAGAACTGGTATCCATGCTCTTTTTCATCGTCTACACCGTTCGGCGGGTGGACTGTACCAAATACGGACTGAACCAACTGGTGACATTCCGATGGGCAGAACTGAAACGCATCATGAGTGTATCACTGTGGACCATGATACAGAACGCAGTATCCATCAGCACTTGGTTTCTGTTCTTCATCTTCATCGAGCACCTGGGCGAACGTTCACTGGCCATCACCAACATCGTACGCAACGTGTCGAGCGTGCCGTTCATGACCATTACGGCTTTTGCCTCCACCTGTAGCGCTCTTGTCAGCAACCTGCTTGGAGCCGGAGAAGCACGCCATGTCATGCCGACCATCCGGCAGCACGTACGGCTCTGCACCTGCATTGTCTGGCCTGTCATCCTGCTGATAGCCTGTCTGCCTACGTATGTGCTCCGTATCTACACCGACATGCCCGACCTGGTAGATGCCGCCGTCCCTACGCTTTGGGTACTCTGCTCCAGCTACCTCTTCCAGTGTGCCGGATTTATTTTCTTCCAATCTGTATCGGGTACAGGCGATACCCGGGCTGCTTTTCTGCTGGAGATGATTGCCCTGACCTGCTACCTGATTTTCATCGTCCTCATCATTCTGCTCCTGAAAATGGACGTAGCCGTATGCTGGTTCTCCGAACATGTATATGCCGGAGCCATCGGCCTGCTGAGTTATATTTACCTGAAAAAAGGAAGCTGGCAAAGGAAACGAATTTAAGGATATAAAAAAGGCTATTCATTAAATGTTATAAAATCAGCCAACTAATTCACACACACAGCATTATGGATTAGTTGGCTTTTTGTATCTCTAGATATTCTCCCGAAAATAAGGTTGGGCAGCCCAAACAGGGGAAATTCCGGTTTCGAATTCAATTTATGCTTTTACAACGGGACAATAGAGTACTAATCAACGATATAATAAATGTACTATCTTTCATAAGTTGTCTTTCATTACCTTTTCTTCCGAAATCTGATTGTCTACAGGAAGTTCTCCCGTCTTTTTCTCTTGAGGAAGTTTCAACGTATAAAGGGCAGCATTCAGTTTACGAATCTGGTCACGTTTCAGTTTGCCCGGATTATAAACGAAACCTTCTACTACGACAATCCGACCGTTCGTACGGTCAACACGAACATGTGAAACGAAAGGGCCTCCCATCGCATCGTTCTCCATCTCCCACAAACCGCGTGCTTCATATGCATAATCACCCTGCACTGCAATATTACGAGCTTCTACAAAAATAGAATCGGCAGTCACCATATACATACCTTCTTTTACTCCCGGAATGTTGGCTTTCATCACAGAATCTCGTTTTTCTATGAAATATGCCTTTGTAAAAGTTCCCTTGCTGGTATACGGATAAGTGTAGATAACAAAGTTCAAATCATTCAGGTTGCTGGAAGCCCACAAGAACTGTTGGCCAACCTTGTACGAAGCCAGTTCTACCGGCATCCAGATATCACAATCAAACAAACTTTGTACCTTGGCAGACAAGACATCATTATGCTTCTTCTCCAACAGTTTTACTTCCCGGTTCATTTCTGCCCGGGTAAAGAAATCAATAATCACCTGTCCATTCTTGGATACATATTCGGCAAACTCTTCCTGATTCGGCGACTGGATAGTCATAATCATCTGTGGAGAAGAATACGCGTCACGGGTATACTTGAATTTGGTTTGCGTATAGATGTCCTGAATATCCGCAATAATGATGTTGCGGAACAGACGGGTACTACGGTCAAAATACTCCGGACGAACTCTCGAAATCCGGAAAGAACGTTCCGGTTGGGGCAATCCCGGTACATCGGTATCAAGTACATGGAAAAGCGCACTATCCGGACTGTTCCAACATTTGTCATCCGCAACTACCAGTACCTCATAAGGCCTACCACTGGATACCGGAGTAACAATACTTTTACCATCCTTCTGACAAGAAACAAACACCGATACAACGAATATAAGACTTAAATAAAAGGAAAAAGGTTTCATAAATTTTAAAACTAAGTTTTCAAATACAGACTATTACACGAATCAATTCTAAAAACCACTCATAAGATTCAGTTTAAGCATATATCCGTCACGTAATGCCTGCTTGATATCATATACCACCCCTTCAGAAGCATCTGAAGGTATCTTTAGCGAAACGGAAAGGTTTTCAGCCTTATTTCCCTCACATAACTGCTTGATTTTCGAAGAAAGTTCATCCAGAGAAAAATCCTCCAACTCACCTACTATCACATTATCTTTCAAAAATCGGACTTCATATCCCGGCAACGGAACACTCTTATCGGCCACACCCGCCGGTACATCCGCATATGCTTTCGGAGAAGCATAATAGAAACGGGAAATCAAACATTCATTCACAAATTCCTGAGGATAAGTTTTCGCAAGCTCCCGTCTGACCTCATCATACGCTTTTACCAGTTTCTGCTTGGCAATAGTTATCGCCCCCATCTTTGTATTGCGGTCTGCTACAATACGGACAACGATAGGAGACATTTCCGTTTTCTGCTCAGAATACAATTTGACGAAAGAGTCTTTCAATTGCTTCTTGGCCTCGTCCATCATGGTTCCATAATCAACAAACTTCTTCTTTGAAATATGATTTTCAGGCCCGAAAAGAAACTGATTCCGCTGGTTACAATACAATTCCAGCACATACGCCTTTTCCGACGAAATATGATCCAGCATCAGATTGTCTGCATTCCGTTGCTGTGCTGTGTCCCTCACCATTAATCCGGATTTTTCTTTTCCTTGATGCTTCGTTTGAAGAGCTGCGCCATAATCCGCTACCGTTTCTTTCACTTCCGGCCTCGCAAAGGCATACACGACCCCTGCAGCCAAAGGTACGGCTAACAAGACACGCAGCCGGACCCACTTACTGTTTCTTTTTTTCGACATCATAGATATACGTTTTTTAAGTGAACTGTGAGTAAAACCGCAAGCCATAGAGTAGAGCCTTGAACCCACTGCTTTCCTCACCAATAACAATTGATATGTTTTTACATCGATGCCTTGATTCAGTACACCTTCATCGGCCTGATACTCATGAACACTACTAAGTTCATGCTTCAGTTTCCACACCAACGGATTCCACCAATGAAAGATTAGAATAAACTGCATCAGCAGATTATCATAACAATGTCCATACCGGCAATGCATTTCCTCATGCAAACGGACCGGAGAATATTCTTCATACTCCTGACTGTTCATGACGATATACGTTCCCCAGCTAAAAGGACGGACAGGAATATCATACAACACCCATCGTAATCCATTACATTCTTTATATTCCTGCCGGTTTATCCAACGGAACAGACGGATATAGCCTACAACCCATTGCAAAAGAATAAAGGCACATCCCGACAGATAAACCACTATCGATAACACAAACCAACCCCAATAATTGGCTTCCTTCTGAGTAATCTCCACCATACCTGTAGCAGAAGCAGATATTACATCAACAGGCTGTTTCCATTCCTCCATAAGACTAAAAGGAGACTGCACTAAAGGTTCATGTTCTAATTTCAGAGAAACGAAAGGCAATAACAGACAGGTCAACATTCCGCCCACCAACACCCATCGGTTCAAGGAAAAGCGAGTGGTCGAAGCACAAAGTAACTTATAGAACCCATAGAACAATGTCAGGCAGAAAGAGCTTTTCAGTAAATAGATTAAAAGGGCTACCATAGGTTCAAAATTTACGATTATTCTTCCCCTCCTCTATCTGAGCTATCAACTGCTTCAGTTCCTCCAAGTTCATTTTCTCATCTTCAATAAACTGAGAAACAACCTTGGTATAAGAATTATCAAAATATTGAGAAACAATCTCTCCGATAGCCGAACCCTTGTATTCATTTTCTGTTATTTTTGCTTCATAACGGTAGGTGTTTCCAAACGCACGATAACTGACAAAGCCTTTTTCTACCAACAGCTTCACCAGAGTAGCTACTGTATTGTAATGTGGTTTCGGCTCCGAATAGAATGCCAACATTTCACGGATAAACAAAGGGCCATGGGTCCATAGGATATTCATTATTTCTTCTTCTTTTGGTGTCAGCTTCTTCATAAACAGCTCATTTAAGATTAATACCATACGAAGATATGAAAATTATCGGACAAACAACTAAAAGTTTTAGTAGAACTACTAATATTAATAGTAATTAATAGAGAGGATAAAAAATACAAAATATTCAAACGATTTATGGAAAACGCAAACAGATTTTGACCGACATGCCAAAACTAAAATAGAACATTCAGTAAATATCCCAATTTAGGAATATAAAAAAGGCAGGAGAGCGATTTACTTTCCTGCCTTTTATATGTATCTTATCTTCTTTAGAACTCGCTGGTGAAATGGAACTTGATGTGCTTGAAGTCCATCTGCGCCATCTGAAGCACATAACCGCTGTCGGCCAGGAACACATCGCGTCCGTCGCGGTCTTTAGCCATATACTGGTACTTGCGCTTCTTGAAGGCCTCCAGTTCTGCCGGATCGTCACTTTCAATCCAGCACGCCTTGTAGAGGCTCAACGGTTCCCAACGGCATTTGGCATTGTATTCATTCTCCAGACGGTACTGAATCACTTCAAACTGCAACTGCCCTACCGTACCGATAATCTTCCGGCCATTGAACTGGTTGACAAACAGCTGTGCCACACCTTCGTCCATCAGCTGATCGATACCCTTGTTCAACTGCTTGGTCTTCATCGGGTCGGCATTCTCGATGTACTTGAACATTTCCGGAGAGAAGCTGGGCAATCCCTTGAAATGCAGGATTTCACCTTCGGTCAGCGTATCGCCAATCTTGAACGTACCGTTGTCCGGCAGACCGATAATATCGCCTGCCCAAGCCTCATCCACCGTAGTCTTGCGCTGGGCCATGAACTGCGTGGGTGAAGAAAAACGCATGGTCTTGTTGTGACGCACGTGCAGATACGGCGTATTGCGGGTAAACTTGCCGGAACATACCTTGCAGAAAGCCACACACGAACGATGGTTCGGGTCGATGTTGGCCGTAATCTTGAACACGAAACCCGTGAACTTGGGCTCTTCCGGCATCACGATACGTTCCTCTGCCTGCACCGGACGCGGACTCGGCGCAATCTCCACAAAGCAGTCAAGCAATTCCTGCACACCGAAGTTGTTCAAGGCCGAACCGAAGAACACTGGAGCCAGTTCCCCTTTCAGGTAATCGTCCACATTGAATTCCGGATAAACCCCCTCAATCAGTTCCAGTTCGCTGCGCAGCTTGTCCGCCAGCGGCGTACCGATATGATTGTCCAGGTCTTCCGTATGGATATCCACTTCCACCTTCTCCGTCACCACCTGCTTGGACGGCTGGAAAAGATTCAGCTTCTGTTCGTAGATGTTGTATACTCCCTTGAAACGCGGACCGCTCTCAATCGGCCACGTCAGCGGGCGCACGTTGATAACCAGCTCTTCCTCCAGTTCATCCAGCAAATCAAACGGGTCCTTGGCCTCACGGTCCATCTTGTTCACGAAGATAATCACCGGCGTGTTGCGCATACGGCAAACCTCCATCAACTTACGTGTCTGCGATTCCACACCCTTCGCTCCGTCCACCACGATGATGACACTGTCCACTGCCGTCAGCGT
This sequence comes from Bacteroides mediterraneensis, assembly GCF_025993685.1. Lineage (NCBI taxonomy): Bacteria > Pseudomonadati > Bacteroidota > Bacteroidia > Bacteroidales > Bacteroidaceae > Bacteroides > Bacteroides mediterraneensis. The sequence continues at coordinate 2,404,560 of NZ_DAJPEN010000001.1, forward strand.
GCGGTACGTATCTTCCGCAAAATCCTGGTGACCCGGCGTATCGAGGATATTAATCTTATAGTCATGGTAGTCAAACTCCATCACGGAGGTAGTCACCGAAATACCACGCTGCTTCTCGATGTCCATCCAGTCGGACGTGGCCGTTTTCTTGATTTTGTTTGATTTTACGGCTCCGGCCACCTGAATCTGCCCACCGAAAAGCAACAGCTTTTCCGTCAACGAGGTTTTACCGGCATCCGGGTGCGCGATAATCGCGAATGTTCGTCTTCTTGCTATTTCCTGATTTGCCATATTTATTGTTTTAATTTTTCAATACATTCTGCCAGACTGTCCATCCAGTAGGGCACCTCCACCCCGTAGGTCTTCTTCAGTTTCGTCTTGTCGAGCACGGAATAGTGTGGACGGCAAGCCTTGGTGGGATAATCTTCCGTGTGAAGCGGTAACACGTGACAAGTGGTAATCCCAGCCAACCGGTGAATGGCTTTGGTAAAATCATACCAGGAACAAACCCCTTCGTTGCTGAAATGATAGATACCGGGCACAATCCCTTTCTCCAATGCCACGAAGATGGCCTGAGCCAAATCGCGTGCATACGTCGGCGTCCCAATCTGGTCGAAAATGACGCCCAGCGTCTCTTTCTCCTGACCCAGCCGAATCATTGTCTTCACAAAATTGTTGCCGAAGCTAGAATACAGCCATGCCGTACGGATAATCATCGTATTCGGGCAATACTTCAAGGCCTCCTGTTCTCCTCCCAACTTGGTAGAGCCGTACACGGAATTCGGACAAGGAGTGTCTTCTTCCTTGTAAGGAATATGAGCGGTTCCGTCGAACACATAATCCGTAGACACTTGCACCAGCCAACCGCCGCGGCTCTGTGCCGCCTTGGCCAGATAGCCCGGCGCCACACGATTCAGTTTGTCACAGAGTTCCACGTTATCCTCCGCCTTGTCGACCGCCGTGTAAGCCGCACAATTCACAATTCCGTCAATCTGATGCGCCGAAACAAAGTCCATCACAGCCTTTTCATCGCAGATGTCGAGTTCCGCCACATCGGTAAAAAAATACTCAAAATCTTTGTGCTCTTCTGCCAGCAGACGCATTTCATTACCCAGCTGTCCGTTGGCTCCCGTCACCAATATCTTTTTCATTTCCAGTATGTGTGTTTTAATCCAAGTCCAAATCGCCTTCCTTATCCTTTATATAATAGCCGGCCAGCATAGCCAGCAAATCACTGATGGCTTTCACTGCCTTGGCCGTCCCCTCGCTGATTTCCTTTTTCTGCAATTTCAGCATCAGCACCCCATACATGGCGTCAAAGCAAGTCTCCAGCTCGGGCACGTCCTTGTCGCCCCCTTTGGCTCGCAATTCAACGATAAAAGGCAACACCTTGTAATAAGCCGCCGTGTAATACGGGAATTTAGGTGAACGCAACAGGCGCAGATGAAGGTCGGTCAACCAGACAATGATATTCTTGTTGATTTGCAGATGACCTTTTTCCATCACCCCCTCCTGCTGCATCATATTAATCAGGTCCTCATACCAGCGGACCAGCTCTTGCTTCTGCTCGTCCGTAGCCGGATAAGGCTCAACGATATTCTTCCGGATTTTTTCCATATCGCAGCCATTGGCCCGAATCAAATCCTCCACCTGCCACATATACAGCAGGTATTCGGCAATATTCTTTTTTTTAAGTTGTTGAGAAATATACATATCCTAATCAAGAAAAAGATTTGCCGGCAATGGCCAGGACGATTCCCACCACCGCCGCTACCATAACCACGACACCGATGATACGGTTGAGCACCCAGATGCCGCGCAAATTAAACCGCGAACGTACCTTGTTGACAAAATACGTAATGCTGAACCACCAGCCCAACGCTCCTGTAATAATAGCCAGATAGCCTACCAGCTGGAAGCCGATGGGACTGCCCGGCATGACAAACGAGAAACGGGCAAACAGACCGATAAACAGGAAAATGATGAGCGGATTGGACAGGGTGACAAAAAAAGCCGTCACGAAATTATGCAGGTATGTACCGCGTGTGCCCGAGGCCGGACGAAGGGACTTCACCGGATTACTGCGAAAAGTATAGATACCGAATGCAAGCAGCATGATACTACCCACCACCTGAAGGAAAATATGATGTTTCAATATCAATTCATCCATGAAGCTCATTCCGTATCCGGTTATCAACGCATAACATATATCACTCAACGCCGCCCCTACTCCCGTCACGAAACCAAACCAGCGGCCCTTGTTCAACGTACGCTGAATGCAGAGCACACCGACCGGGCCCAAAGGAGCAGAAACCACGATTCCGATAATCAATCCTTTCAGCAACAAATCAAGTATAGTAACCTGTTCAATCCAATTCATACTGCAAAGATGCTACTTTTTTACGAAAGTACCTACATTTTTATGCGATTATCATTACATGCGCAGCGGAAAAAGAACAAATCGGGAAAAGCTCAAAGCGATAAATTATCAGCCTTTAATTCTTTTTTACGTCTCGCAAGGCGGAACCCTACGTTTCCCGACTGAGAAACATACGTTTTCCGGCAGAGAAACATACGGTTCACACGAAGAAAACATAGAATGGATGAGTTCGTTTCACGCATCACATCCTTATACTTTTATTTTCGCATGCGCATTACACGAAAAGTACCGCCAGAATGCCCAACCCTACGGCCACAAAAGTGGAAATCAGGCCCGGCATCATAAACGAATGATTGAGCACATACTTCCCGATACGGGTCGTGCCCGTAGTATCGAAATTGATGGCGGCCACCACTGTCGGATAGTTAGGAATAAAGAAATATCCGTTTACTGCCGGAAAAAGGGCTATCAGCATGTAGGGCGAAATACCCAATGCCATACCCAAAGGAAGCAAGGCACGGATGGTAGCAGCCTGACTGAACAGCAGGATGGACATGACAAAAAGTGCGATACCAAAAAGCCAGGGCATATCGGTCACCATGCCGAAGATTCCTTCCTTTATCACCGCAATGTTGCCCGAAATGAAAGTATCGCCCATCCAGGCAATGCCGAAGATAGCCACCACTGCCTGCATGCCCGCATTGAAAACCGAACTCTTGGCTGCCTTCATGCCACTGGTGCCGGTCAGCAGCAGAATCAATGCGGCTACCGACAACATGAGCACTTCTATGATGTGCGCCATCTGCATCACCACCACACCTTCGGAAGTTTGAAACGACGGGCGGAGGCTATCGATGGAGCCAAACAGCACAATGCCCACCGTGGCAGCCAGAAACAACAATACAGAAGTCAACGCCTTGCCGGGATGGAGCACCTCGGCCGTACAATAATTCGCACCCGAAAGTTCCCCCGATTTCAAACGGGCCTGATAGACAGGGTCATCCTTCAGTTCCTTACCCACCCTCATGGAATACAGCGCGCCAGCCAGTACCCCCACCAAGGTGCAGGGGATGGAAATCTTCAGTATATCAAACAAAGTAATGTCGTATCCGGCCAGCATACTCAAAAGAGCGACCGTGGCCGCGGAAATAGGACTGGCCGTAATAGCCTGCTGGGAGGCGATGACGGCAATCCCCATCGGACGTTCCGGACGGATACCCGTCTCACGGGCCACTTCGGCAATGACCGGGAGCACGGAATAAGCCACATGCCCCGTCCCGGCAAAAAAGGTAAAGAGGTAAGTCACCAAAGGACTCAGCAAAGTGATACGCTGAGGATGGCGGCGCAAGATTTTCTCCGCCCATTTCACCATCAAATCCAATCCTCCGGCAGCCTGCATGCAACCCGCCGCTGCAATCACGGCCACAATCATCAGCATCACATCAATGGGAGGAGTGGTGGGTTCCAGACCGAACACGAACGTGAGAACAGCCAGACCGAGGCCTCCGAACACACCTAACCCGATGCCCCCAACCCGTGCACCGACTACAATGGCCAACAAGACAAACAGTAATTGTAACCACATAAAATAGAAACAGTTTTTTGATTTGAGGTGCAAAGATAGGCATATTCCGCGGAATGTGAAAACAACACAGTCCTTCCACCCTACAAGCGATAACATTACTTCTATTTTTTTCGTTTATTCCGAGGATTTTCCCTACCTTTGTACCACTTTTAAAAGCGCATTGAATATTCATTATAACATACAAGTGCTATGATTCTATTTTTCAGAACACCCACAAACAGTGTGATTGCCACAGAATGCAATCAGGAGCTGAATGCTGAAGACGTCAAGAAACTATGCTGGCTTTACAGCGACGCTACTGTGGAAAATGAAGACAACCTGAAAGGATGGTTCATCGGTCCACGTCGTGAAATGATTACCCCCTGGAGTACAAATGCAGTAGAAATCACCCAAAACATGGGGCTCACGGGCATCCGCCGTATCGAGGAATATTTCCCGGTAAAGGACGAGAACGCCGACCATGACCCGATGCTGCAACGTATGTACCACGGACTGAATCAGGACATTTTCACGGTGGACATCAAACCGCAGCCTATCATATACATCGAAAATCTGGAAGAATACAACGAAAAGGAAGGTCTGGCGCTGTCACGCGAAGAGATGGACTATCTGCTGAAGGTGGAAAAAGACCTGGGCCGCAAGCTGACCGACTCGGAAGTATTCGGCTTCGCACAGATTAACTCAGAGCACTGCCGCCACAAAATCTTCGGCGGTACATTCATCATCGACGGACAGGAAATGGAATCTTCTCTGTTCCAGATGATCAAGAAAACCACTCAGGAAAACCCCAACAAGATTATCTCGGCCTACAAAGACAACGTAGCCTTCGCCGAAGGTCCGGTGGTAGAACAATTCGCTCCGGCCGACCACTCTACTTCTGATTATTTCATTATCAAAGATATCAAGACCGTCATCTCACTGAAAGCGGAAACTCACAACTTCCCGACTACCGTAGAACCGTTCAACGGGGCTTCTACCGGTACCGGTGGTGAAATCCGCGACCGTATGGGTGGTGGTAAAGGTTCCTGGCCGATTGCCGGAACTGCCGTGTACATGACTTCTTATCCACGTACGGACGAAGGACGCGACTGGGAAAACATCCTGCCGGTGCGCAAATGGTTATACCAGACTCCGGAACAGATTCTGATCAAGGCTTCCAACGGTGCTTCCGATTTCGGTAACAAGTTCGGACAGCCGCTGATTTGTGGTTCTGTACTGACTTTCGAACACGAAGAGAACAACGAAAAATATGCTTACGACAAAGTCATCATGCTGGCAGGAGGTGTAGGTTACGGTACACAGCGTGACTGCCTGAAAGGCACCCCGGAAGCTGGAGATGAAATTGTCGTACTCGGTGGTGACAACTACCGCATCGGTCTGGGAGGTGGTTCCGTTTCTTCTGTAGATACCGGACGTTACTCTTCTGGCATCGAGCTGAACGCCATCCAGCGTGCCAACGCCGAAATGCAGAAACGTGCCTACAACGTAGTACGTGCCTTGTGCGAGGAAGATGTGAACCCGATTGTGTCTATCCACGACCACGGTTCTGCCGGACACGTGAACTGTCTGTCTGAGCTGGTGGAAGACTGCGGTGGTCTGATTCACATGGACAAGCTGCCTATCGGCGACGAAACCTTGTCGGCCAAGGAAATCATCGCCAACGAATCGCAGGAACGTATGGGCTTGCTGATTGAAGACGAGGCCATCGAACATGTACGCAAGATTGCGGAACGCGAACGTGCCCCGATGTACGTGGTGGGTGAAACGACCGGCGACCATCGCTTTGCCTTCGAACAGGCTGACGGCGTGCGTCCGTTCGACTTGGCCGTAGACCAGATGTTCGGTTCTTCTCCGAAAACTTATATGGTAGACAAGAGTGTGGAACGTCACTATGAAAACGTTTCTTACGATGTGACCAAACTGAATGAATATTTGCGCCGTGTGCTGCAGCTGGAAGCCGTAGCCTGCAAGGACTGGCTGACCAACAAGGTAGACCGTTCCGTAACAGGTAAGATTGCCCGCCAGCAGTGTCAGGGCGAATTGCAGTTGCCGTTAAGCGACTGCGGCGTGGTAGCCCTCGACTACCGTGGCGAGAAAGGTATCGCTACTGCACTGGGACACGCTCCGCAGGCTGCCTTGGCCAATCCGGAAGCCGGTTCCGTACTGGCTGTATCGGAAGCACTGACCAACCTGGTATGGGCTCCACTGGCCGACGGCATGGACAGCATTTCTTTATCAGCCAATTGGATGTGGCCTTGCCGCTCACAGGAAGGGGAAGATGCCCGTCTGTACAAGGCTGTGAAAGCATTGTCTGATTTCTGCTGCGAACTGCAAATCAACGTACCGACCGGTAAGGACTCCCTGTCCATGACTCAAAAATATCCGAACGGAGAAAAAATCATCAGCCCGGGAACCGTCATCGTTTCTGCCGGTGGTGAAGTTTCCGACATCAAGAAAGTGGTTTCTCCGGTCATGGTCAACAAACCGAAATCAACCTTCTATCATATCGACTTCAGCTTCGACCAGCTCCGTCTGGGTGGTTCTGCCTTCGCACAGTCACTCAACAAGGTAGGCGACGACGTGCCGACCGTACAGAACCCGGAATACTTCCGCGATGCCTTCATGGCCATCCAGGAACTGGTCAACAAGGGATTGATTCTGGCCGGACACGATATCTCTGCCGGTGGTCTGATTACGACCCTGCTGGAAATGTGCTTTGCCAACGTGGACGGCGGTATGGAAATCAACCTCGACAAAATTAAGTGCGACGACATCGTGAAGATTCTGTTTGCTGAAAATCCGGGTGTAGTGATTCAGGTAGCCGACAAGCACAAAGCAGAAGTCAAGAAGATTCTGGAAGACGCCGGTGTGGGTTACGTGAAGATTGGTGTGCCGACCGAAGAACGTCACATCCTGGCTACCTTCCACGACGCGACTTATCAGTTCGGCATCGACTACTTGCGTGATGTATGGTATTCTACTTCTTACCTGCTCGACCGCAAGCAGAGCATGAACGGCTGTGCCAAGAAACGTTTTGAAAACTACAAACAGCAGCCGCTGGAATTCGTATTCGACAAGTCATTCACCGGCAAGCTGTCACAGTTCGGCCTCAACCCGGACCGTCGTACACCGAGCGGCATCAAGGCAGCCATCATCCGTGAAAAGGGAACCAACGGTGAACGTGAAATGGCTTACATGCTGTATCTGGCTGGCTTCGACGTGAAAGACGTGACCATGACCGACCTGGTCAGCGGACGTGAGACACTGGAAGACATCAATATGGTAGTTTACTGCGGTGGATTCTCCAACTCCGACGTGCTTGGTTCTGCCAAAGGATGGGCCGGAAGCTTCCTGTTCAACCCGAAAGCCAAAGCAGCCCTCGACAACTTCTATGCCCGCGAGGATACCCTCTCACTGGGTGTCTGCAACGGCTGCCAGCTGATGATGGAACTGGGACTGATTACTCCGGAAGACAAGAAGAAAGGAAAGATGCTGCATAACGATTCCCACAAGTTTGAATCTGCCTTCCTGGGCGTGACCGTACCGATGAACCGCAGCGTGATGTTCGGTTCGCTGAGCGGCTCCAAACTGGGTATCTGGGTGGCTCACGGAGAAGGTAAGTTCTCATTGCCTTATCCGGAAGACCACTACAACGTGGTACTGAAGTATTCTTACGACGAATACCCAGGCAACCCGAACGGTTCAGACTACAGCGTGGCTGGTATCGCCAGCCAGGACGGACGTCATCTGGCCATGATGCCTCATCTGGAACGTGCCTGCTTCCCGTGGGAAAATGCCTACTATCCGCTCGACCGCAAGAACGAAGACCAGATTACTCCGTGGATGGAAGCCTTCGTCAATGCCCGCAAGTGGGTGGAAGCTAACCGCAAGAAATAATCCGGAACTGCCGGAACATGATACAAAATGGAGGTGCGCTTGAAGTGTACCTCCATTTTTGTATCCTTCCTCCCGACCGAAGTCAGGAATCCCCTCCTCTCTACACCTGAATGAATCCCTTCATTCCATAAAAAACGGTGCACAAATCCGATTGCTCAGATTCATACACCGCCTGTATTCGGAATCCCCCTTACAGGGGTTTCCATCCAAATTCTCGTTTAGTTCAACTCTTACTGGAACAACTCCTTCAATTTCTCGGCCAAGGCCTCACCGCGCAAGTTCTCGCCCACCATTACTCCATCTGCTGTAATCAAATACATGGTCGGTACGAATTTCACCTTATAAAGTGCGGCTACTCCTGTTTCGTCCAGAAAGTTCGGCCAAATCAGTCCTTCTTCCTTCAACGCCTTTTCCCAGTCGGCTTTCTTCTGATCGATGGAAATGCTCACAATTTCAAAACCTTTTCCACTGTACTGCGCATAGAGTTTCTTCAAGTTCGGAATTTCTTTCCGGCACGGATTGCACCAGGAAGCCCAGAAGTCAATTAGCACATATTTCTTGCCCTGACGCAATGCAGAAAGCGACACTTCCTTTCCGGTTTTGTCCTTCACCTTGAAATCGGGTACCACCGTACCTTCCTTTCCTGCCGGATAAAGTTCCTCTTTCACTTTCTGTCCGTAATAAGACTGTTGGGCCGCGGGAGAGAGTGCTTCGTACCACGGTTTCATGTCCTCGCTCAGGTAACTGGTAAACGAAATCATCATCAAAGGTCCCCAGAAAGAATCCTTGTTGGCCATGACTACCTGATGGTACAATGAGTCTACCGTAGTAAAAAATACCTTATCGGCAGCTGCTCTGGCCTTACCCTCCTCGCTCTGCCGCAATTTCTGAATCTTCGCCTGGTCTTTGACCTGATAAGCTGCCATCATAAGGCTGTCGAAGGCGGCAAATTTACGGCCATTAAGCGCATACAACGAGTCCAGATACGTCCGCGCAGACAGCAACGAATCATAACGCGCACTCAGCGGAGAGCCTTTTACCGCCAAAGAAGACAGATTATAGGAAACTCCCCCGTCAGATTCCTTCTTGGCCACCAGCTTTCCCGTAACCTCCATCCGGGTATTTTCCAGCATAAGGCTTCGCGAGCCGTACGCATCTTTCACCAACAGATGGAAAGCTCTCGGCTCTTCCATTTTTCCTGTAAACACAAACTGTCCGTTGACCACCGTCGTATCGGCAAAAGGCAGCTCACTATCATGGCTGACCGGCACCAGCTGCACATGTGTGCCGTCGGGCAAACCTTCAATATTACCTTTCAACACATAGCCATCTACCGCAGGCTGGCTGGTACATGCCATTGCCATCAAGCCCATAGTGGCCATACAAAAGAAATTCTTCATTTTCATAATTCGATTTTATTTAGTGACGTTTTGTTCAATTGTTCCGTTTCCAGGATTATTGAGTGCCCCGGCCGGGAAAGGCATGGTCCACAAATGAGATGTCGGGCTCAAGGTATACTCCTTCCCCCCATAAGTCTTGGTCAGCGTCCGGGCATACGTACCTTCCTGATTATAACGGCGGGCATCCGCAAAAGGCACGATAGAGAAAATCAGTTCATTGTCCTTGGTGCGACGAATCTGCGACAGCGCCTCTTCCAAAGTGGAAGCCTCAGCCGGACGATAAACTTCGGGACGGATACGGGTAATCCGTACGGCATTCAACGTATTCATCGCTTCGGAATAATCGTTGCCTTCGGCCAGCCGTGCCTGACACTCTGCCTTGATGAGATACACCTCACAGGTGGTCAGTCCTCCATGATTGAAATAGCCCGACTCCAGCGCCTTGTAATACGTATCATTATTATCCGTCTTCAACTTCCAACGCGACAGAAAACGGGCATCCCCTTCCTCGAAACGTGCCGCTCTTTCCACCGGAATATTCTTTTCGTAACTATCGTACACTGATTGTTCCCCAAAGCGCAGGTAATAGTTCTCCACATAATCGTATTGCATAGGAGTGGCAATCTTGTCATAATTGTCTGGATCGTCAATTGCAGCCTTATGCTCTTCATAAAATGCGTTCCAGTCGTAAAGCTGGTCATTCTGTGCCAAAGCCAGGTCGGCATAACGCAGAGCCTCACTGTAATTCTGCATCTGCAAGTACACACGAGCCAACAAGGCATAACCTGCCCCCAAGTTGGGATGAATGGCCGTCATGGACTGGGCCGGCAATCCCATCTCAATAGCCTCTTTCGTATCCTGAATGATGAAGTCATACATATCCTGAATGGAAACCTGCGTGTAAGGCGCATCAATCTCCGCACTGGTAATTAGGGGTACACTGCGCTTTTGGGCAGCCGTTGCCGCATCGTACGTATCGGCATAATAATTGACCAGCACATCGTAGCAAAGCGCACGTATCACCTTGGCATACGCCATCACCTCGTTCCGCTCGGCATCTGTCGCCTCAGTGGCCGTAGGCACATTCTCTACAATCAGATTACAGCTGGAGATGGCTCCATAAAGCACGTAGTAAGTTCCTTCATCGGAATTATTCAGCACAATACGGTCGGCCGATTCGTCCCACATATAGTTGGCACGGCTCAAGCTCGGCGTGTTCACCTGCGAATTGGTCAGATATACATCATTCAACAGATACAAGGCATTTGTCACAGGAGTACGGCTGATGGTGTACTGGTCGCGGAGCAAAGCCTCAAAATCGGCCAGCGTAGTAGGAATCTTGTTTCCTTTCGGTGCAATGTTTAAATAATCATTGCATGAGCTGAGCAACAGGCAAACCAGCGCAGCTCCCCAATATAATATCTTATTCATACGTTTCATGCTATAAAAGTCGAGGTTAGAAATTCAAATACACGCCACACAAGTAGTTAGGTCTGGCATAGCCACCCAGCAAATATTTCGCATTACTGCTCTTGGCCCCCATAAACACGTTTTCCATACCCAACATAATGCGCGCATTCTTTACATACAGTTTGTGGCACACACTGGCCGGAATACGATACGTCAACGACAGGTTTCTCAACCGCCAGTTGGTAGCATCCAACACATTAATAGAGGAATAGGCATACATACTCTCATAGTTATAGTTATAGAGTTCACTTTCTGCCGAAATATAACGCGGCACATTGGTATAAGCCTCATCCCCCGGTTTCCGCCAGCGATTTTCGATGTCTTTGCTTACCGGACTCATGCCAGAACCAATGAAAGCCACATTGGTATTCCGCATCTTGTGTCCTCCTTCAAATAAGAACTGTGCTGCCAATTCCCAGTTCTTCCAGCGCAGATTCGTGTTGACAGAACCATTATAGACCGGCACAGTGGTTCCCAGATAAACCAGGTCCTCAATCTCGGGAGGAGTCATATCGGTGTACAGATTTCCCTTGGCATCATACACCTGCGGAGTACCCGTCTCGCTCAATCCGGCCCACTGGTATCCGTAAATCGCATTGTACGGATTTCCCACACGCGGATAGGCAGTGGGGTAATCAATCACCAAATATGCCACCGGCGCTTCCACATTGATGTAAGTCACCTTATTCTTGTTGTAGCCTAGCACCCCACTCACATTCCAGTTCCAATCATTATTCCGGATAATATCTCCCGACAAGGTCAGTTCAAATCCCTTGTTTGTCATTTTTCCGTTGTTGATGGGATACGTACTGTATCCCCATCCCTCCGTTGGCACTCCATTGGTATCGGCCAGCAAGTCTGTACCCAGTTTGTTATAATATTCAATCGAACCGTTCAACCGGTTTCCCAGCAAAGCAAAATCCACACCAATATTCAAGGTAGTGGTCTTTTCCCACCGCAAATTCGGATTCGGACGACTGGAAATCGTTCCCTGAATACCTCCCACCTGATTATTATTGTTATAATAAGCAATCATGTAGGGAGCCGAATTCTTGGCGATATTACCTCCGATACCGTAGCTGGCACGCAACTTCAGCATATTGACCCATGGCACCTGGAAAAACTTTTCCTGACTGATGTTCCACCCCGCTCCTACCGACCAGATAGGACGCTTCTGGTACTTCGAGCCTGTAGAAAACAGATTGGTCTTATCCCAGCGGATACTTCCGCTCACCATGTACTTCCCATCGTAAGTGTAAGCCGCATTGCTATATACAGACACATAACGGTTGACCAGTTCACGGATATAAGCAAAATTCTGCTGCCCGAAATAAGCATACCCCCACTGTCCGCTGAAATTACTCAGTTTCCCGGCGTCAATCAAACTATAAGTCAGCAGCTGCGGATCGTAATTGTAAAGTGTACGGTCGTCATAGTCCAACTTATCCTCCCGAGTTTCCGTACCCAGAATCATGGTCACGTCGTGCAGCTCGGCAAACGTTTTGTTGAAATCCAACTGTTGACGAAAGTTATAAGCATGTTTCGTATTGGAAGAGGTAAAATAAATATTTCCATACGGCAAGGCAAAAGTCGATGTACCGTCGTTATTGGAAGTAGAGAACGTGTTGACCATATTGCGTACTTCATACGAATCCTTGCTTTTCAGCTGTTCGTTCTTGTATTCCGCATATTCATACTGGAAAGAAGCCGTATATTTCAACCAGTCGGTAAACCTGAATGTCAGACGTGCAAACGTTCGGTTACTGAAATCACGGTTCTTGGTCTGATTCATCTTCATCTCATCCAGCGGCGTGATATCCAGATTATACAATCCGTTATCGTGCAGCAGATTCAGGTCATACACACTATAACGGTCGGCTTCCGTATTCGTGTAATACGCACCGTCACCATTCACCAATCCATCGTAAGGCATATAAGTATATCCCGGTGAGAGAAGGCTGTAAGACTGCGTGGTACCTTTACCGTAATTCAGATACGTCCCCACCTCCAACGTCAGCCAGGAAGTCATTTTCGTAGAGTTCTGCAAATTGATGCCGATAGTTCTGTTTTCAGAGAATTTATCCTCCAGCTGATTGTTGCGATAAGAAACAGATGCATTGAACGTATTCTTCTCCGTTCCTTTCCCGATATTCAAGTTATACTGTTGGGAAAAAGGATTACGCTTACCGTACTTCTCCACGTCCCGATAATAGCGGTATCCCTGAGAAGCCAGCCCTGCCAGATTGCTTTCCATCTGATTTCTGGAAATACGTCCCGCGTAATAATTCAGGATATTACGGATACCCTGGCTTGGATAAGACATATTATCGAGTACCGTCTGCGCATAATTTTGCGCATCAGCCCCACTCAAGTGAGGATTCTGACTGGCCCACTCTCGCTCCAGTTCCACCATCGTAGCCGAACTGGCCAGGTATTTATCCGCATACGTAGCGTAAGGCTGTACGGTCAGTGTAGCAGAGAAAGACACATTCAGTTCGTCCTTCTTGGCCCGCTTGGTCGTAATCACCACCACGCCGTTCGCCGCACGTGCTCCATAGATAGAAGTAGCCGCCGCATCCTTCAATACAGTAATGCTTTCAATATCTTCTATATTCAAATCCGGAACACTCTCAATCCAGTTCCCGTATCCATCGTTCGTGGTTTTTTCCACCGGGAACCCATCAATTACATACAGCGGAGTAGTCACTCCGTTCATGGAAGTCACGCCACGGATTTTCCCGTCACTATATCCAGCTACACGCCCCTCCAACACGGAACCCATGTCACTGAGACGCTGTGTTTCCAGTTTCTGCGCATCTACTTTTGAGAATGCCCCTGTGGCACGCTCCTTGGAAATTGTCTGATAACCGGTTACTACCACCTCGTCAAGCAATTCTGCTGAAGGCTGAAGCACAATGTAATAATCATCCGTTCCTGTCAGTTTAACCCGTTGAGTTTTATACCCCATATAAGAAGTCTCAATCTCCTTCGTGCCCCGCGGAAGCGTCAGTGTGAAATGCCCTTGCATATCCGTGATAACGGCCGCAATCGAGCCTTTGGGGTCTTCATTCACCTGCTTGACGTGTGCAGCAGGAAGCGGTTCCTTGTTTTCATCCACTACAATTCCATGAATGGTACGCTCATGCTGGGCATAAGCCGGAAATGCGGACAAAGCCAGCATAGCACACAATAGCAGAAAGCTCATTTTGAACCGAATGTCGTGTAATACGTTTTTTCCCATACTTATATCTTTTTAGAAGTTATGAACTGATGTCTTCCCACATTCTTGCAAGTCTCCTATGTGCAAAAATGTAAAAAAAAGATATAACATTGATATTAAACGCGCATCCAAATTCGACAATTGCCGCATTTGAATAACATTTTGTTAGAGAAAGAGACTTTCAAGCATTTTTATGCATCGATATCACCTTGTTACGGTACTGTTTGGGAGGAATACCCACTGTATTCTGGAATATCTTATAGAACGTACTCATGGAATTAAAACCGACTTCCGAGGCCACAGCTTTGAGCGGAATGTCAGTTTCCGGGTCGCTCAGCAGACGGATGGCCTCATTGATTCGGTAATTATTGACATATTGCGTGAAATTCTGCTGTGTCTGCTCATTAATGACTTGCGACAGATACGTCCGGTTCGTACCCAACAAGTCGGCTACCCGCTCCTTGGTCAGCAGATTTTCTTTATAAACCTCTTCTTCCTGCATCAATTTTTCCAAACGCTGGAACAAGGAGTTCTTCTTTTCGTTCGTCAACGAAGAAGCTGCATACTTCTCCCCTACAGAAGACACCGGTACAACAGACGCTTCCTCTTGTTGCTTCCGAAGTGAGGAAATAACCTCTTTCAACTGCTGCTCTTTCCGAATCGCCTCCTGATGCTGACGGACAATACTGGTGTACAACTGGTTCTGCCGCCTGTAACGATACCATAAGGCAAAAACCACCAACAGCACAAGAACCAGAATCCCCATGAGCGCCTGCTCCTTTTTCTCCTTTTGCAACAGAACCAGCTTGTTTTTCCGGATTTCATTTGCCTGATGTTCCGTATCATACTTGATACGCAGCTCACTCAACACCTTTTCTTTATCCGTATTGAAAATACTGTCTGTCTCCTGCTGAAGCTTACGCTGCCATGCCAATGCCTCAACATACTGTCCCATATTCTCATAGCAGACCGACAATGTATTAATCACCTTGTTCCGATAAATCTCACAATTCTCTTCTTTAGTGAACGCCAACGCCTTGAACAACAAATCGATGGCCTGCCGGTTTTTACCCTCTTCTGCCAAAGCTATGGCATATTCATTCAGCAACAGCACCTTATACGAAGTCTGATTCATGTCATTCAAGGCCAATCCTTTCTTATAGTATTCGATGGCCTGCTGCCGATTGCCTTTGGCAAACTCAATCATCCCATAAATGGCATATACATTTCCTTGGTTATAATACTCATTTTGTTTCATGATGAATTCCGCTTCCTTGATATAGGACA
Source organism: Bacteroides mediterraneensis (assembly GCF_025993685.1). Classification (NCBI taxonomy): domain Bacteria; kingdom Pseudomonadati; phylum Bacteroidota; class Bacteroidia; order Bacteroidales; family Bacteroidaceae; genus Bacteroides; species Bacteroides mediterraneensis. The sequence goes on from NZ_DAJPEN010000001.1 coordinate 2,419,799, forward strand.
AAGCCTTGTCATAGTCATGAAGCAGATAATACATATAGGATGCATTCAAAGCCCCAATAAAGATAAGGTAGGACGAATTCTGCTCGTGCCCCATCTCATAGGTCTGCAATGAATAAGTAAGCCCAGCCGGATCTTCTTTCAAGAAGTAGATACTGGAAATATTCCCGAGCAGAATGGCTTCCAACTCTTTATAGTGACACCGATGTGCGGCTTCCAGTCCCTCAAAAAAGTAATGTAAAGCAGAGTAATAGTCTTTATGGATATTGCTGGTATAAAGTCCCATTCCATTATACACAGAGCACAAGGCAGAATCATTCTTCTCACTTTTTCCCAACAGCATGGCCTGCCCCAGATGATTTATTGCTGAGGTATCTCCCAGCATGACGTATGCCTGCCCCAACCCGATATGGGCATATAGGATACTGAATTTATAATCTTGATTTTTATATCCCAGCTGGAAAAGTCTCTCCCCATATTCGATAGCTCTCCGATAATCAGCTTTGTATAAATAGAGGAAACATAAATCTTTTAAAGCTTTCGTATCTTCAGGATGACATTTCAAGACCGCTTCCTGCTTCTGAATGGCAGGAAGAATGGTTTCTTGTGCAAGTCCACGCACTGACATACTCACAAACAAGAAAAGGAACGTTATGTATTTCATTATCCAATTCATCCAGATACAATTTATTTAATATGACATTTCACCAGACAAAAAATGACATTCATCGCATTTTGACACTCTATAAACAATTAAAAAACCTTTTTGGCGCCTTTAAAGTCAATTTAATTTCGTGCAAACTTACGGAAATTCTCTGGAATAACCGCCGAATTGCAGCAGATTAACGCAACAGGATTTGATAATTAGGGAGTTAGAGGAAAACGCAGAAGTTGGGCAGACAGTTGAAAACCGTCTTAAAACAGATTAAAGCAAAAGAGCGGTTTCCTAATCATTACCCGATGAAAGTGCAGATTTAACAGTTCCTGTTTCATTTTGCGGCGTTCTGCGCAGCTTTGCTTATCAATAGGTAACTCGTTGATTTATAGTTTTGCAACCAAAAAGAAACGAGTATGGCAAGAAGCACATTCAAGGTGCTGTTCTATGTGAACGGCAGTAAGGAAAAGAACGGAATTGTCCCCATCATGGGGCGGGTTACAATCAACGGAACGGTAGCACAGTTCAGCTGCAAGCGGACTATCCCGAAAGAGCTTTGGGATGCCAAAGGGAACAAGGCAAAGGGCAAGAGTATGGAAGCGAGGGAAACCAATCTTGCGCTTGACAACATCAAGGCTCAAATCATCAAGCATTACCAGCATATATCCGACCGTGAAGCGTATGTAACGGCAGAAATGGTTCGCAATGCCTATCAGGGATTGGGCGGTGAGTATGAAACACTGCTCGGTGCTTTCGACAAGAAAAATGAAGTGTTCAAGAAGCGTGTCGGAAAAGACAGGGTCAGGGCTACCTATATGGCAAGGGTACGGGTAAGAAACCATGTGGCAGCATTCATCAGGTCACATTACAAGCGGAACGACATCTCCATGCCTGAACTTACGCCCGACTTCATCAAGGAGTTCGCCGTGTTCCTTTCCAACGAAGCCGGACTGCACAACGGTTCGATATGGGAAAACTGCATGTGGCTGAAAGGTGTGGTGATGCGGGCACACTTCAACGGACATATACCGAGAAATCCGTTTGTCCAGTTCCATATAAGCCCGAACACGAAAGAGCGTGAATATCTGACGGAGAATGGCTGAAAACATTGATGGAATTTCAGTTCAAAGACCCCAAGAACTCCTATCTCCGTGATATTTTTGTTTTCGCCAGTTTTACTGCCCTCTCATTCGTGGATATAAAGGAATTAAGCAACGACCAGATTGTGGAAGTGAACGGTGAGAAATGGATTATTTCCAAACGACACAAGACGGGTGTACCGTTTCAGGTGAAGCTGCTGGATATTCCCTTACAGATAATCGAGCATTACAAGGCTTTTCAGGAAAACAATCTTGTATTCCCCAATCTCAACTATTGGTCAATATGCAAGCGTATGGGAAAGATGATAAAGGAATGCGGTATCACCAAGAAAATCAGCTTCCACTGCTCAAGGCACGGGTTTGCGACCCTGGCTCTCAGCAAAGGAATGCCAATCGAGAGTGTCAGCCGTATTTTGGGGCATACGAACATTGAGACCACCCAAACATATGCGAAGATAACCGTACAGAAATTGGATAGTGACCTTACAATACTGGGCGACAAACTGAGTAAATCATTCGGAAACGTAAAATTGGCAGAGATATGAAACGGGAAATAATCATAACGGACAGCTATGTAGAATTACCATACCATCTGACACAGGTAATATATGGATGAATGAAATGGAGCTGGTAGAGCTGTTCGGGGCAATCGCCCCGACGCTCCGTGCCGCCATTCGTGCCGTGTACAAGTGTGGAATTTTTAATCTTCTTGAAGCTGAAAAACGTATCAAGCTACCCAACGGCTATTATGCGGACATGTATGCCTTGCCGATGGTGGTGGCACTCGCTTTCCGCATTGACACGTCAGGTGCCGCAACGGTTCGCAATGCACTGCTGGAAAGATTGTGCCAACGAAAAGAAAAACAAGTCCTGCTGGTGTCAGTGAATAACAGAATGCCGAATGAATGTTAGAATGAACTTTTTATGTTCAGCCATTTGATGATTAACGGTTTAATCTGACGTAGTGACGACATGAAGTCATTGAATCTGTAAATCAGTACGTCAGTCAATCTGTAATTATCTGCAACAACCAGTCCCCGAAGACGTGCATATTCCACGACTTCGGGCTTTTTTATCTCCTTTTACCTGAAAGAGCCACCCGTTTATACTGCATTTTCTTTTGGCATGACCTATTTTGCGCCGTTCCGCATAGATTTGCGTATCAAGATTTTACCGACACTTCCGTAGCTTTACAACCATGTTTAACCCGTTGCCGACAGGATGTAGGCAACACTAAAACCAGTATCAAGAATATGGAAAAAAAGAAGAATTCATTCGCGTAAGTACAACTCTCTACAAGATTGTGAACCAGTCCCGCATTGACGGAGGCTATATGAAGAAGGTACTCTCACAGGCTTTTGAGAACAGAAAAGCCATAGCTTATTAGGGCATTTTCTTTACGCAGTGCAGGCACCGCTAAAAATGCCCCAATGAGCCAACGGGGTTACACCCCTCTGGACACCCCCGTTTGCCATGCGGCATGACCGCAACGGACGGAAACCAACAAACCAGATTGTCAAACCTGAAAACGAAAAATAAGCATGGGATATATAAGCATTCAAATCAACAAAGCGAAAGGCTTGGCTGACACGGGCGCATCCGACCACATAGAACGTAAGAGCATACCCAAGAACGCCGACTCGACACGTACACATCTCAACCGTGAACTGGTGGAGTTTCCTGATGGAGTGTCCGACCGTACCGAAGCGATAAGTCACCGTATCCGTACGGCAGGTATCAAACGTAAGATCCCCCCCGACCAAGTGCGGGCAATTAGAATCGTGCTTTCGGGTACGCACGAGGATATGACGAGAATACAGGACGGGGGCAGACTTGACGAATAGTGTAATGACAACCTGCAATGGCTACACTGTACATTCGGCAAGGAAAATACAGTTTCGGCAGTCCTGCACATGGATGAGCACACACCGCACATTCATGCCACGGTCGTACCGATAGTAACAGGAAAGCGCAGGAAAGCCAATACCGTGCGCCTGTGTGCCGATGACGTGCTGACACGTGATAAACTCGTTGCCTACCACGACAGTTACACAAAAGCAATGGAGAAATATGGCTTGCAACGTGGTGTGCGTGGCTCGGAAGCACGCCATACGACAACCGCCCAATACTACCGTGATTTGAAACGGAAGACGGGTGAACTTGAAGCCAACATGCGGCAGTTACAGACCGAGCAGCAACAGGCAGAGCAACAGCTTGACGAGGTAAGGCAGGAGGTCAAATCGGAGAAACTAGAAGCAGCCAAGACGGAAGCGAAAGCCGCATTCGTGGCAAAGGTCGGTTCTCTTTTGGGTAGTGGTAAATTGAAAGAGTTGGAAGCCGACAACCGTACCCTTCAAGGCGAGGTCGCCGCCCGTGACGAGAGCATCGAATTGTTGCAACAACAGATGGAGCGACAGCAGGAGGAACACAGCCGCCAATTTATGGAGCTGCAAGCCAAGCACCGCAGGGAAATGGCGGACAAGGAAGCGGAACACCAATAGGAAGTGTCATTTCTGAAATCCATCATCATGAAAGCCCAAAAATGGTTTCCGCTGTTCCAAGAGTTGGTGTATATGGAGAAGTTTTGTCTTAAAGTCGGTTTCAACGAAAGGCAGACCGCCACGCTCATCAGCGGCAAGCCGCTGTTCAATGAGGGCGAACTCTATTCGGAGGAACACAGGCGGAAGTTTAAGACTGAAAGGGCAGGTTTCCAAGTGGTGAAAAACCTGACAGACAAAGCTAAACTTGCGCTTGCCATCAACGGGCAACTGATTGGTGAGTGGTTCAAGGAGCAGTTTGACAAGTTGTCCTCGTCCATTAGAAGGACGGTTACACCGTTAACAAAAAGCAAAGACTGGAGTTGTAGTTTTTCTCAGTATAGGCAGCAAGCTGTTTCGAGGATACCGAAATGGCTTGCTACACTGTTATAGGTGATATGTCTATTTCCGATGGAGGACATGAATCAAGGAAGATACCAACAATAATATGCCAAGCTTGTAATGCAACAATCCGATGGGTGTATGTGCCCCCTTTACACACGCAATTAACCATATACCCGAAATTGCCACTATTGGAAAAAGCACGGACAATAGAATAGTTACCCAGCGATGGTTGGCAATTCCTTTTGATGCAAGTGTTTTGTACCAAAGCCTGTGACGTTTTACATGAATTGCCGTTGACAATAACCAAAGGACAGATGCTAATGTATGGGCAGCTCCCCAGTTATGCCATACTTCATGATTTGTACCATATCCGGCGATATGCAGACCTATTCCGGTAATGGCTGAAGCTAAAAACGCCATCGGCAATAGCCGTTCTATACGAAACGATGTCCTTCTATTCTTTTTGCGGTTAGAAACGGTTTTATCCAGTTTGAAAAACACACCGTTAGGACAGGTTTTTATACATTTGCCACACCCGATGCAAGCATCGGCATTCTCAAACATTACATGTTTATGCAAAAAGAAACCTGTTTTGCCTATTACTTGTTTCGGACATTTTTCCACACATTCCCAACATGCCATGCATAAGTGTGGGGTCATTGCGACATACGCAGTTGTTATTCTTTTCATTGCCTTTATTTTTTCTGCAAATTTAAGTGGTTTGGCACGAAAAGGATATGGGCAGAACGAGGCTATACTTGGATTATTCAAGGTTTCTTGCCCTGAATGCACTTGGGCTTATACCTGTCGTTTGTGTAAATATACGTGAGAAATAGGCATAGTCATCTATACCAAGGCTGTTGGACACTTCTTTTATGGCGTAATCCGTATGGACAAGCAAACGTTTGGCTTGCAATATCAGTTCATTTCTTATATAGGAGGTAGCACTGATTCCTGTGACCTCCTTGACCACTTCATTCAGGTAAACAGGTGAAATGTGCATCAAGGAGGCATAATAGGACGGAGAGCGACTGATGGCAATATGCTCGGTCAGCAAATGAAAAAACGACAAAACGATTTCAATATGCCGATGGCTGTGCCTTACCCGTTTCAATCCTATTTCCCGTACAGATTCAGCCACAATGTTTATATAAGCTTCTGCCAGCCTTCTCACCGTTACCTTTGTCAGCACATCCGTCATGTCATTTATCCGGGCTGCAAGTATCGATGCCATCTGTGTCAGCTCGTTCATTTTTCGTTCATCTGCCTTAACCGATGAAGCAAGCAACCGGAACTCGTCAAAAATCCGTTTCGCTTCACAACCGACAAAACTGCTGTCAGCGAAAAGCACCCATCCGATTGTATCTTTTGAACTAATGAAACGATGTACTTGCTTTGGCTGAATAAGAAACAAATCTCCTTGGGTAATGGCAATTTCTTTGAAATCTATGACACAATGTCCCACCCCTTTCTCAACTACCCCAATGACATAATAGTCATCTTGATGAGCATATACTTTTGGGGCATCATTGTCTTGTGAGGGAGTGAATTTATGAAGGCGTATGCCAAATTCGGAAAGTGCAAAAGCCCTATGTTGCGGAAGTTGCTGCATATTTTCTATAATAATTCATTGACAAAGATATGAAATTGATACGGCAATAACGACAAAACAGCCGTTTTTGTCATTATTTGCTTGGATAAAACTGAACGCAAAAGTAGATAAATTCAATTTCCTTTCGTATTTTTGCATCCATAAGAGTTACCCGAACAAGCAAAACGATGCAGACCACAGCGATTGGGACGGTTGCCAACTCATTACCCAAAAACAAAGTAATTCTTCTAACTCTCTTGATTTCAAAGAGGTATATTCCTTATACAGATTTACGGAAAAACTTTGGCTTTACACTGATATCACCTGAAATTTTGACTATATCCACCTCTGGGACCATTCAAAGCTACTTTCTCTCAAAAAACTTTTTCATTTCAAAATGAGGAGAATTCCTTTACCTCCTTTCATTTACGTCAAAAAAGAGCACTTTTGTATTGGATTTTGTAAATATAAACCGTACTTTTGCTTGCTAGCTTATAAAGACATTCAAAAAACTTATAAAAATAGATAACCATGAAAGAAATAGACTGGTCGAATCTGTCCTTCGGATACATGAAGACAGATTACAATGTACGTTGCTATTATCGCGATGGGAAATGGGGAGAACTTGAACTCTGCTCAGAAGAAACACTGAACATTCACATGGCTGCCACGTGCCTGCACTATGGACAAGAAGCCTTTGAAGGCCTGAAGGCTTATCGCGGAAAAGATGGCAAGATTCGTATCTTCCGTCCGGAAGCCAATGCAGAGCGTTTGCAGAGCACTTGCCGCGGCATTCTGATGCCGGAACTCCCGACCGAAACATTCTGTGAGGCTGTAAAGAAAGTAGTAAAAGCCAATGAACGCTTCATTCCTCCATACGAAAGCGGTGCTTCTCTTTATATCCGTCCGCTGCTGATTGGTACAGGTGCACAGGTGGGTGTACATCCAGCCAATGAATACCTCTTCGTCATATTCGTGACTCCGGTAGGCCCTTATTTCAAAGGTGGATTTGCAACGAATCCGTATGTCATCATCCGCCAATATGACCGTGCTGCTCCACTGGGGACCGGTACATACAAAGTCGGCGGCAACTATGCAGCCAGCCTCCGCGCCAACAAAATCGCACATGATGCCGGATATGCCAGTGAGTTCTATCTGGATGCCAAGGAAAAGAAATATATTGACGAATGTGGTGCCGCCAACTTCTTTGGTATCAAAAACAACACCTACGTCACTCCGTTGTCTACTTCTATTCTGCCTTCCATCACTAACCGCAGCTTGATGCAGCTGGCTGAAGACATGGGATTAAAAGTAGAACGCCGCCCAATTCCAGAAGAAGAACTGACCACTTTTGAAGAAGCCGGTGCCTGCGGTACAGCTGCCGTTATCAGTCCTATCGAACGTATTGATGACTTGGAGAATCACAAATCTTACGTAATTGCTAAAGATGGAAAACCAGGTCCTATCAGTGAGAAACTGTACCACAAGCTGCGCGCCATTCAATATGGAGACGAAGCTGACCCATACGGATGGGTAACAGTTCTGGATTAAACAATCACGCAAAATACACAAAGGGTCCGAAACTTCTCTCACATCGTTTCGGACCCTTTATTTTTACATTAATCCGTCACTTCCCATCCTGCTAAAGCTCTCCCTCCACAGGCGTTCCAGGTCAGGAAAATTCATTTGTCCGAGATTTGTCCGACCTATAAACAGACAAAAGCTGCAACTTATTAAGTTACAGCTTTTTATCTCGGCACGGGAAGAGAGACTCGAACTCCCGACACTCGGTTTTGGAGACCGATGCTCTACCAACTGAGCTATTCCCGTGTTTGCGGTTGCAAAAGTAGTACAAATTTTGGAAACTGCAAGAGATTCTGCCAAATATTTTACCGTCTTTTTCTCACAACAAAGATAAACGGCTGAACATAAGGCGATAATATTCTGCTTTTTTTTCCAACTTCAATGGATAGGCACGACTGGAAGAAGGCATCCGAAACAAAGATAATTTACGATCTCTGAAATAAAACGTACTCTCTCCTCCCACCGTCGGCTCTTCTGCCTCCATTTGCTCACACAATACATCCGTTGCTTTCTGCCCAGTAGTAACCACTGCCCGACATGCAGGAAGTTGCTGAAGAAGCAAGCCTATATCGGTAGGGGTCACCACTTCCAGAAACTTATCAGAAGCATTGTCTTGCAATCTGCGGACACACGAAGCTGTATCATACAAAGCAATCCCCTTTTCTTGCAGAAAACTTACAATACGTGCCTTGTCAAAAACTTTCTCCGGACTAAGGAAATGTTCTTTATCTCCAAAGAAAATAAGCCCGAAAATACGCCACATATCATTTTGAAGATTCGGATAGAAGAAATCCATGCTCCATCGTTTTTTCTGTGGAGGAAAGCTTCCTAACATCAACAAGACCGCATTCTCCGGCAAAAAAGGCTCCAGCGGATGACATTCCACTCCTGAAAGCAGATTCTCGTTCACTGTCATGCCTTCGGTTTCGGTTCTTTTTTAGCCAGCAACACAATCTTATAAACGTATTCCGTCATCCATGCCTCCGAATAACCGAGCGCATGCTGATACTGACGAATATTTCCACACGTTTTACGTACCCCATCGTCTTTCCAGTCCACCTTAGTCAGAATGTCATGTACGGCCTTTTCCGTCATATTGCGCAACAACTTCTTGAAGACTCCAGGTGTGCGAAACTTCCATTGCATCAGGTTTCCAATCACCATCATCAAATCCTGACTGAACCCTTGGAACATAAACAGATAATTCTTTATATCGTTCACATTGCGGCAGTTACGCTTAATAGACCCGTCTATTTCCTTAAAGAAAGATTCCTCCAACCCATAAATATCCATCAACATCTTACGGCAACGTGCACGCTCCGCAATCCCCAACTTATTGTTCTGAGTTGGTACCTTCAACGTACGTTTGAATACAGCCAAATCCGGCAAGAAATGAATATTACTGATACCCAACTGAGCCGCCATGACTGCCTGATAATACACACGAATCAAGGTCATGAAATCTTCCATGCCACCGACACGTACCGTTTCGTCAGCTCCATCGGTAGTTTTTTTACCAAAAAGTTTCGAAAATATACTCATAATGTCTTTTTATTAAATTCTACGGATGCAAAGATAATACAAAAAACCGACAACGCAATCATCGGCTTACTTCCGGAAAAAGGGAATCTTCCCACACGGCATCTTCTTTTAGACGGTAAAAGAAAGTATGCTCCTGAAAAACCTGCTCTACAAGTCCAAAACGAATAAAATCGGCAAGCAACTGACATACTTCCGGACGGGAAAGACGGGCCAGGCGGCTACACCTATTCAATGTAAGCAGCCCCTGGCTACCCAATACCTCCAGCAAACGCTTTTCCCTGTCGGTATAGGTCATTACCACTTCGTCCTTTTTCTCATGATTCCAGATTCGAAGGTGGACAGGAGATGCCAAAATGTTCTCATCGGCTATACGCACATAAGCCCAAGACTTACCCTCTTCATCGACGGCTAAAACCGGTTTGCACGCGCACTCTTTCACTTCAACTTCCAGCACATCCTTTCCTTCCACCCTGAACACACGGTTTTCCGTGATTACCGGAGGACGACAATACATCGTGGCAGCCGCTTCTATCATATAGATTTCTTCTTCCGAACGAATCCCGGCAATCCTGCCGTTATCCTTCACTCCCACCAATAACCGTCCTCCTTCGGTATTTGCAAAAGCAGACAAACTTCTGGCTATTTTCCTTGCATCGGATATGGCAAATTTAAAATCCTGATGTATATGCTCACCCTCCGAGATGAGCTGTTGTATATAGTCTGTATCTGCAGTTTGTTTCATGCCCAGTCACTCAATCACAATGTTTGTGAGTCATAATATCCAGCACCAGCTTATCAGTTTCGTTCATTCCCTCCGAACCAATCTTGGTCAGGTTACGGATACTGAAATCCACATTGTCTTCAATGATGCCTTCCACGGAAGTCACACACTTTCCTTCCATTGCCAGAATCGCAGAAAAGACTGCCGTTGAAACCCCGCTGGTCAGTTTTAATGCGCAGCTCGGCTTGGCTCCGTCACAAATCATACCTGTCAGATTGGCAATCATATTCTGCACGGCATAAGCCACCTGCTTATACTCGCCTCCCATCAGATAGGTGATTCCACAACTACTGCCTGTGGCAGCCACCACACAACCACACAACGCGGACAGACGGCCTAAATTCTGCTTGATATAAATAGCTGTAAGATGGCTCAAAATCAGAGCACGAATCAATTCCTCTTCCGATTTATGGTTCTCTTGAGCGAACACTACCACAGGAAGTGTGGCTGCAATGCCTTGGTTTCCACTTCCAGAATTACTCATCACCGGTATCATGGCACCAGCCATTCGGGCATCGCATGCGGCAGAGGTATAAGAAAGGATATGGGTAAACGTATTGCTACCCATGATATGCTGTTCCTGCTGGCTGCTACGCAACATTTTGCCCAACTCATGACCGTAGTTCCCTTGGAAAGAACGTTCCGCTGCCTGCAGATTCAGACGCTTTGCCTCAAGGATGAAACGGATTTCATCCAACGGAGCAGTTGTAGCGAAATCATACACCTTCTTCAGATTCAAATCTACTTCTTCCACATCTGCTTCGGCTCCGGCCTTTTCTCTATGGTCAAACAAGACCTCACCATTCCGTTCTGCATACACAAAATTCGTATGTCCTCCACTGATGATAGCCGTAGCTGTATCCTTCCCGGCTGTACAAGTCACTTCAATATACAATTTTTCTTCAATGTCTTTTTTCAGCTCAATCTTTATGCCTTGACCGGCAATCATCTGCTTGCCTTCTTCCACGCTTTCGGGAGTAATGTCCTTCAAAACTTCCAAACCATATTCTGATTTGCCTTTTAAAGCTCCCAAAGCAATGGCAATAGGCAACCCAATCATCCCCGTGCCAGGGATTCCCACCCCCATGGCATTCTTCAAAATATTCGCACTAAGCTGAGCCGTAATTGTTTCCGGACGACATCCCAGAACTTCCGTAGCTTTAGCCACACAAAGAGCCACAGCTACGGGTTCCGTACAGCCGATAGCCGGAACGACTTCCCGCTTGATTAATGCGATAATACGTTCTCTTTCTGACTGCGAAATCATTATCTGTTATTTTTTATAGTTCTTTAATCCTGTTTGCAAGAATTCCACGTACTTCTGAATATCCTCATCATACGAATAAGACTTGTTCAACGGCATCCCTTCATTGTCAATCAACACATAGAAAGGCTGGGCATTGGCCCCGAATTTAGAACGCTGCAAATAGCTCCATTTATCACCTACCGTACGCAATGTGCGCTCTGTGCCATTTTCTGTCACCTTGACCGGTTCCGGCAATTTCGTCTTTTCGTCTACATACAACGTAATCAATACATAGTCATCATTCAGAATCTTGCTGACCGTCGGGTCTGTCCATACAGCCAGTTCCATCTTACGACAGTTCACACAACCATATCCCGTAAAGTCAATCATCACTGGTTTTCCCTGCTGACGGGCATATTCCATACCTGCATCAAAATCATTGAATTTCGCATGTACTTCGTTCTTGTACAGATTGAAATCCTGTGTCTGCATAGGAGGTGCAAAAGCGCTGACAGCTTTCAGCGGAGCTCCCCACAATCCAGGTACCATGTATACAGCGAATGCCAATGAGAAAAGTGCCAGGAAGAACCGCGGTACACTTACCTTATTATCGTCTCCGTCATGCGGGAACTTGATTTTACCCAACAGATACATACCCAGCAAGGCAAAAATCACAATCCACAAAGCCAGGAAGGTCTCACGGTCGAGCAAACGCCATCCATACGCCAAATCGGCCACAGAAAGGAACTTCAACGCAAATGCCAGTTCCAAGAATCCCAGCGTCACCTTGATGACATTCATCCATCCTCCGGATTTCGGCATAGATTTCAGCCAAGACGGGAACAACGCGAACAAGGTGAACGGCAAAGCCAACGCAATGGCAAATCCCAGCATACCAATGGCTGGAGCAACAATGCTATTTGAAGTAGAAACTTCCACCAATAAAAAACCGATAATCGGACCGGTACAAGAGAAAGATACCAGCGACAAGGTGAAAGCCATCAGGAAAATACTCAGCAATCCTGTCGTCTGTTCTGCCTTGCTATCCACGGCGTTGCTCCACTTCGAAGGAAGTGTGATTTCAAATGCGCCAAAGAAAGAAGCGGCAAACACCACCAACATAAGGAAGAAGAAAATATTAAAGATGGCGCTTGTAGAGAGGTCATTCAGAGCACTGGCTCCAAAAATCAAGGTAATAGCCAGTCCTAAAGCCACATAAATCACTACAATAGAAGCTCCATACGTCCACGCATCACGAATACCTTTCCGTTTGTCCTTTGTACGTTTCAAGAAGAAGCTGACAGTCATCGGAATAATCGGCCATACACAAGGAGTGAACAAAGCCAACAGCCCGCCTACAAATCCCGCGAAAAAGATATAAAGCCATGAGCGTGATTCATTATTCACATTTCCGCCAAATGCTTTCAGCTCTTCGATAACAGGTTTCCAGTAATCGGAGGTTTCCACATTATTCGAGTTCGTACCTATTTGAAGCGGAGTCAGTGCCAATGAATCGGAATCTGCCGTATCAGACGTTTCGGCTTCAGCAGCAGCCGATGCTGCAGCCTGTCCACCAGCTGCCTCTCCCTTAAAAGAGAAATCTACATTGGTAGGAGGCAAACAGTTTTCATCATTACAAGCACCGTACTGCAAATAACCACTCACTTCATATTTTCCACCTTTCAGTTTGAGTTTCTGCACAAAGGTAGCTGTTCCTTCAAAAAAGCGGACCTGCATGCCAAATATCGGATCCATTTTATCGATTTCTTTCCCCGCAGGTTTCAGTTTTCCAACCAATTCCGCTCCTTCCAATTTATCCACATTAAAAGTAGCTGAAACAGGTCCGCCTTCCGGTAAATCCGTAGAGTATACGTGCCATCCTTTTTCCATTTTTCCGGTGAACACAATTTCTACTTCGTTAGCGGATACAGATTTCCACTCGGTTTTAAACTTCACCGGTTCTTGTATTTGGGCGAATACCGGCAAACTTAAAATGGCCATCAAAAGCCAGCTAAGAAAAATCTTCTTATTCATAAATATGCACTTGGTGATGTGATAAAACTATATTCTGTAAAAATTAGCGCAAAGATAATCATTTTTCCAAAGGGAATACAGGCCTGACTATGATTCAATCTTGTTTTTTATTTCAAATACGACAATTTTTACATTCGGAATGCTTACTTCTGAATTCTTACGGAACGGTATTGACGAAAAAATCACAAAAACATTTGCAATATAAAAAATAATATTTACCTTTGCAGCGCTTTTGAAAAACAAAGCAACTCTCAACCGGAGTTTTGGAGAGGTGGCAGAGTGGTCGATTGCGGCGGTCTTGAAAACCGTTGTACTGCGAGGTACCCGGGGTTCGAATCCCTGTCTCTCCGCTGAAACCTAAGACATCAGGTAGACAATTTAAGACAAGTCCCGTAAAATCAACGTTTTACGGGACTTTTTCTATTTATCCGGTGGACAACCGAAAGACATTCAAATGCCTACTTCAGACAAAGTTCCGTTACTAAATCGTTACTAAAAAATAGCCTATAAAAATAGTAACGATTTTCGATGTAAGTCCTTGATTTGTCGCTCATTGACGTTCAAATGTCTGCTTGTAACCCAATTATTAATTATTCCTTTGCAGAGGGAAGTCATTACACCCACTGTAACGGAGCTAAATTAAAAAAGGATATGAGTAAGAGTACATTTAAGATTCTGTTCTATCTAAGAAAGAATCAGGTAAACAAAGACGGAACAGTTTGTATTATGATTCGTTTGTCACTTAACGGTGAAATCACACAGTTCAGTTCTAAACTGAGCGTGAAGCCGGATGCCTGGGATACAGTTTTGGGCAAGGCGAAAGGAAATACACAGAAAGCCCGCCAGTTGAATGAAACATTGGAGGACATCCGTGCTTCGCTGAAAAACCACTACCGGGATATTGAAGTGCATGAGTCATTCGTAACGGTAGAAAAAATACGCAATGCGTTTTTGGGAATAACGGCGAAACAAAGAACACTGCTGGAACTTTTCAAGAAACACAATGAGGATGCAAGAAAACTGGTCGGCATCAGCAAGACTCCTGCCACCCTCGCGAAGTATGACCGCTGCTACCGGAGGCTGGAGGAATTTATGAAAGTGAAATACAATATTTCGGATATATCACTGAAGGAAATCGGCCACATGTTCATTACGGACTTCGAGAACTATCTGAGAACGGAAAGCAAATGCAATGAGAATACTACGGCAAAATTCATGCAGACGTTCAAGATGATTGTAATCATCGCCAAAAACAACGGTTGGATTTATACTGACCCGTTTTCAAATTATAAAATCAGACTGAAACGTGTGGACAGAGGCTATCTGACGGATGCGGAACTGCAAAAGATAATGAAGAAGAAGTTCCCGACTAAAAGACTGGAACAGGTACGGGACGTGTTCCTGTTCTCCTGTTACACGGGATTATCATATGTGGACGTGAAGGAACTGAAGGCAAGCGACATCAGAATCTCGTTTGACGGGAAACCGTGGATCATGACGCACCGTCATAAAACAGATACTCCGGTAAACGTACCGCTGCTGAAGATACCGCAGGCGATACTCCAGAAATATGAAGGTCAGCTCCCCAAAGGTCAGTTGCTGCCTGTGTTGAGCAATCAAAAACTTAATTCTTACTTAAAAGAGATTGCGGATTTGTGCGGTATAAATAAAAATATTACCTTCCACCTGGCTAGGCATTGTATCTTTTCTTATTCATTGAAAATAAGAAACTTACAAAGGTTATCAGCTTGACAGGTAACGACTTAGTAACCAGCGGGCTTCTATATTCTACAATGTTCTGCATCAATCAAAAGAACGCTTTTCTTATTTGCAAAAGTAGTATTTTTATCCCTTATTACCAAAGTTATTCCTCTGAAAAATGAAATCAATTACATATTTTCAAAACTAATAGAGATGAATTATTTATTAGTAAAATGTTTTGTAGAGCAATAAGCTTTAATGCCCATTTTAGCAGTTGTATGCAATACTAAAACGAGAGCTGGCACTAAAATAGCTGGTGCCATATTTATAATAGGAGCTAACCAATTTGCCAAAGCAGTCACACTCCCCAAGCCTATAGTTTTTCCTGCAGTTAAAAACTTTCTTTGCTCTTTGTCATAGTCTGGGTGACCACAAATAAGTTTATCAAATTCATCTTTAAATCTACTCCAATATTTAGAAGTTTCCGTTACATTTGTTTGAGTTCCACCAAACGTAACAGTTTGAATAGGACCTCTTGCTGTCAGCCATTCTTCTGCTGCTCTTTCTTCTCCGTATTTTGACACCAATTGCTCAATTGTTATTTTTTGATATGGCTTAAGGCAAGTATACCATTCTTCCAATGACAAGCTATCTATTTCTATCATAACATTTCTTTTATGTGGTTTGCGGATATACAATACGAAGTTTGATTTAATTCATGTGGATTTATTCCTGCGATAATAACGCCTGATGAAGGAGCATAAGTTCCAATCAACAAACCTATGATAGCACCTGTTTTGAGATTGAACACTAAAGAGCCTGATTGTCCAGGTCTTGTTTGTATATTAATAGTCGCATACTTCGATTTAACACCAGATGTTTCCAATAACATTTTTGCACCAATTTCTGTTTCTTGATACGTTAAAACTCTACGTCCCATGACACAATGAGGGAAACCGAACATTCCAATTTTTTCACCAACATATATATTATCTAATGACTCCAAAGAAGGTAGAGTTCCATTAAATATTAAACCTGTTTTTAATATACACAAATCTGTAATAGGATTTATATCTTCTACAACAGCAGAAGTTGAGCGACATGAAAAATCTGTTACATCTTGGTAAACATTTATATTGGGAATATGAGGTAATAAGACACATAAATTATTATATTCATTTCCAATGACATGTCTAGCAGTAACAACTTTCCCATCATTAGATATAAGAAATCCTGTTCCCAGCATATCAACAAGTTGCGTATCTTTATTATACTTTCCAACAACAAGTGTTATTTGTGTGAAATCAAACATAACTCAATTTTTATTAATTCTACTCTACAAAAGTAGAGTATTCTTTGTTTTTATCAAAACGATTCTTCTAAAAAAAGAGAAAATCTGACGTCTGAATAGAAATTAAGTAATTCACTCGTTTTAAGACTATTATATCTTCTGTAAAACATCGTATGTATTAACCTGCATAGGCTCATTATAACACTAATTTGTTTCTGTATTGCTGCATTGACAGATAAATGCATTGTACTACAAATTTACAGCCCAAAAATTCCATATTTCTAAATCCACACCCATTGCTGATACTTTTATTTGAAGTTTCACTGTCGTAAACCAGTACGACAGCACAACAGTAAATCAGCATATCATTGAAACTATATTGTTGCCTATCTGCACAGAATTGCTTCCTTGATTGTCCGGTTCCGTTCATCATCATTTTTACGAACCATTGGTTCGATGCACTTGCAAACAAGTGAAGAAGTATTTACCTAAAATGCATATTTCTATTATTCTAAGGCTGATTTTGGCTGTAATTGACACATATTGGCATCGGATTGACGCTATTGACTGCATTTGAGGCGAATAAAAATCCGCTTCATGTTTCTTGCACTCTCAAAGAAAGTTCAGACTTGTACGCCCTGCCTTATCCCGTTCTTCTTTTGGGCAGCATAAGCATCGGGAAACGATGTTTTCGGGGTGGAATAACAGCACTTTTTCCAATCCGTTTACTGACGGATTATTGATTTCACCTGAAATCAGCAAGGTGTCCTTTGAGTAACTCAAAGGCATTTCGGTTACTCCCGAAAAGTGGAAGCAGCAAGGTATGTTTTGAGTAACTCAAAATCTTTCGGGCTACTCCCGAAAACCTTGTCGCCGGGTTACTTTTCCGAAGTCAAGCAACCTATTCTGACCTGTGATAATCTTTTTTATACCTTATCTTGATAAGAACGTGTCTGAAGTCAAGAGTATGCGGTTACCATCTGTCTGCTTTAGTACACAAATTAATTGTGCCTTTTTCAATCGCTATCTTTTTAATTTGAAAATTCTGTTGAATCCTCAAATTTTACATCATTCTCACCTATAAATTTGTCGAAATCGCATATTGTGGAAATATTAGCTTTAGTTTCTATTATATCTTCATTTCCATAACAATAGATGTTGAATGTTTTTCCTTTTGCTTGCGAAAAGAGATGACTGAAATATCTTTGGTCTGTATTTCCTATTGAACAACCAAAGATTATAATATGGTTAGCATCATAAATATGTCTAAAATAAGCATCGGCTTCACAATATGGATTATAGGCTTTTACGATAAATTTATGTTCTTTGCAATATATTGATTTCTCATCCACACCTAAGACAATCTTAGGTGTAGCATTTGCATCATATTGTGTTACTCCATGTATTGATAGAGGATAATAGTTTATAAAACGGTCATTTCTCATTTTTTCTTGTAAAATAGTAACATCCCAACGCATATAATTGAATGTTACAAAAAAAGCCTGTTCTTGCACTTTGCCAAATAGACTATTTTTCCACGATTTTACTAAATCTTCCATGCGAGAATTTATTTTGCCACTTCTTATGCCGTCAATATACCAATATAAGGCATCGGTCAACTTAATGTAATCATTTCTAAATTTCTCTGTTTCTTTTGCAAAAGAGTTTCCTTTATAAGCTTCGCCAAGATTACAAGAATATTTTCCAATTTCTATTTCTATATCCACCCATTTAGCATCATCATATGTATTTTTGATAAATTTCGCCAACTGGTTGTCGTGGGATAACAAATTCTTAAAATTTGGACTTTCGACAAAATCTCCATAGCCAGTAGGAAAACCATTTGCTTTGTCAAAGCCATTTCCAATTATAAAAGCTTTATTGTATTTATAATTCTCTGTTTGATACATATTTCTTAAATTTTAATTTGAGGTAACACATTAACTATATCTACTGTTTGACAAGAGAGATTAATCACCGACAAAAGCAAATCAAGTATATAACGGGGCTGCTTGTGTTCTCTTGACCAATCATTGGGGTTATTCTTAATTTGGGAGGATTTGTCTATTGTCACGGCATAGCGTTCCATTATCCACTCAATGGCTGACTTGCCATTGACGATATACTCGTATGCTTTGAGTGGGATGTTCTCAATGGTGATATGACCGTTGTAGATGATGCGTATCTTATCTGACACGAGCTTGTCGTTCTCATCACGAACTTTGGCAAACTTCATCTTATCCACGGCAAAGTATTGATAGGTTTCATCTGTCCATTCGCTTTGCCATATGTCAATGTCACCAATAACCTTTACACCAAAGAAACGATGCGCAAGCATCGGCATATTTGCATAAAAAAGATAATCACCGTCTTTACCTGTAATCTGCTCGTTAATGCCCTGTCCATAGTTCAAATGTAAATCAGCAAGTTCCTTTCCGGCTTTATAAAAAGCCATGAAATCCCGTACATTATCTACAATAGGAATGCGAGGCAATGATTTCTTCAAATCATCGGCAAATCGTTCACGGTATTGTTTGGAATGAAGTAGTCCATACACATAGTAGAAGATGTGTTCTTTCGTGATAGTGCGTGAGCCACCAAAACGGCTACGAACCTCTTTCAGAATCCAGTCGGTTATTCCATCCCGGCGAATATACTTGTCTGTCTCCGCATCATCAAAAAGTGTAGCTTGGGGATTTTTGTTTTCCTCATACCAATATAGGGGAAAACATTGGCTATTAAATTGTATCTGATAATCAGGCATTGCATTTGTCATTAGACAGCTAAAACTCTTATTGCCAACACCGCTTAAACAAATTAGCAAATTTTCCGTTGTTGGCGTTGGAAATAATTTGGGTAATTGATACTGGCTCCAATTAAATGCTTTATCGTAATAAAGCCATTGCTTGAAATATGGTCTATAAAGTGTTAATCGTATCTTATTACTATCAAAAGTATGGCGAATACCTTTCAAGACATGTTCGAATAATTTTTGGTCCCACTTAATTTGAGTAGGGTCTGCATTGACTAATGTTACGATTTCATTTATAGTTTTGGCCTCTGTGCATTTGCTTGCTTCTTGATTAAATGTTGTTATTGCTGTCTGCATTTGCATAGAAAGGGATTTGGACGAAGAATTATAACACCAAACATCACGATGAGTTATATCCCCTGCCGAAAATATAGAAAAAACGGTTTGCTTACAGTTTTTCTTATCACCCAATAATATCAAATTGTCAAATACACCATCACGTTGGTTTATCCAATCTGCCTTTTCATTAGGCATAATAATCTGCCAATCCAATTTCTGCGAAGATATGGAACGGAAGTCCTTTACCATTTTGAGCTTTTGCTCACGGGTAAGGTAATCGCCTATATCATGGTAATGGATAACTGCCTTTTGTTCTTTCTTGGCCGGATTTTTGACAAGGAAAGTAATGGCAATGGGTGTTCGGGAACCGCTACCAAAGATTTTACCTCCTTCTTTGCGCGATAATTCGCCTGAAGTACGCTGATTCCCACGCAAATTCAACACATAAATGGATGTATATTCTTCCTCAAAGCATCTGCGCATGCCATTTTGTGCATTTCCGTCAAGCCACGTACCATTGCTTATAAATGCTACGATACCCCCTTCATTTTGTGGAATGCGGTCAGATGCCCAACGGAAAGCTTTAACATAGCTATCATATAGAGCTTGAACTGTACTGTTTCTATCTGTAATTCGTTGTATATATGTTGATGCAATTCGCTTTTCCAAATTTGGATATGATAAATTTTGAGCATTGTCATTTGCACTTTTTTGTCCAACTGAATACGGCGGATTCCCTACAATCACCCTCACGTGTGTAGCCATCTGTTTCTTCACCCGTTTGGAATTGTCCTGAAAAAACTCCGTGAAAAGCTCGTTGTGCTTCTTTTCCGCCAGTTGGAAAGTATCCGTCAGACAGATACCGCTATATGGCAAATATGTTTTCCGACGGGTAATGTCATGAAATACCGATTCAATGTTCACGTCGGCGATATAATAGGCCAGCAATACGATTTCATTACAATGGATTTCATTCAAGTACTTTCGTTCCATATCCTCCGGGCGGATAAGACCGGATTGAAGCAAACGGGTAATGAATGTACCTGTACCTGTAAATGGATCGAGGATATGCACGTTCTGCCCGGTCAGCGAAGTATTGAACTCCGCTTTGAGTATGTCATTCACGGAATGGATGATGAAGTCCACGCATTCTACGGGTGTATAGACAATACCCAACTTTTCCACAGTAAGCGGAAAAGCACCTTTGAAAAACTTTTCGTATAGGTTCTTAATAATCGTCTGTTTACCCTCCAGATTATCAATGCCACCCACATTTGTCCTTACCGACTGGTAGAACTTATCCAGCACTTCGGTATCTTTCTCAAAAGCCTGTTCCTGCAAGAGGTCTATCATATGCTGCATGGAACGGCTCACGGCATTGTTGTTCACGAACTGGTAATCGGCGAACAAAGAATCAAACACAGGTCGTGTGATAATGTGCTGCGCCAGCATCTCGATGGCTTGTGCCATATCCACGGACGGGTTAAGGTCACGCTGCAATCCCTTGAGATATTCGTTGAATGCCTTTTTGTGTACACCTGACTGTATAAGTTTGGAAATACGTTCAATAAATTTGTGTGCGATAAGTCCGATTTCCTTTGCCCAGTTCTCCCAGTAAAGGCGGTCACCGCATTTTTCCACAAGTTTGGCATACATACCCTCTTGTAACTCTCCGAACCGCAATTCCAACTGATGGGCAATCTCGGCATTCTCCATTTGTCGTGCTTCTTCCGCTCCTTCCTGAAAGCCAAGCCCCGGTCTGCCGATTGTAACGGACGGCGTATAGGACTGTTTATTCGGTTTTTGCTTGTTAAGTGCTATCTTGTTCACCATCGCATTGAAACGGTCATCATGTGAACGAAGCGCGTTCAGAATTGCCCAGACCACATCGAAAGTTTTGTTGTTGTCAAGTGCTTCTTCTGCTGAAACATCTGAAGGTACTACAATAGGGATGATGATATATCCGTACTTTTTTTCATCGGGCAATCCTTTGTGGAATGTACGCATTACACGACCAACCGACTGCACCACGTCCACCTGCGAGTTACGGGAGGAAAGAAACAGCACGGCATCGAGTGACGGCACGTCCACTCCTTCGGACAAACAGCGCACATTAGTCACTACACGACACTCACGTTCATTGTCCGGTTCTTCTGCCAGCCATTGGAGGATTCCGTTACGTTCCTGAGAGTTCATTGAACCGTCAATATGTTTTGTGGCTACGAAAACAGTATGAGAAAGGCTCTCCGCATCAAGATTTTCTTCGTACTGTGCGGATATTCTCGGAAATACCGAAGTTACATATTTGGAAGTTCCGGCTTTCGTTTCACTGCCTATCGAGGAACAGAACGCCACGGCACGGCGCATCATGCGCGGGTCAGCATCCCATGTGCGGTGATCGTCACCCTGTATCATTTTCGACAATCCGTTGATTACGCCTATAAGTTTGGATGTGTCGTCAAAATTCAACTCTGTGATGGAATTGGTTATATCACGTTTGATATTGTCCGGCACGTCATCCTCGCAGACAGTAAGGACAAGCACCTTGTAATCGGTCAGCAAGCCATTCTGTACGGCGTAGGAGAAATTCACCCGGTAGAATTCTTCTCCGTAAAGTGCCTTGTCATCCATTGAACAAAGGATACAGTCCTTTTCCGAAGCCTTTATCTTGGCTGATTCACCATACAGACGCGGAGTGGCAGTCATGTAAAGACGTTTCCTGCCTTGTACGTTATCGTCAGAGTGTATCTTAGTGAAATTACTCTCGTCCCGGTCAGCTATTTTTACGCCTGTCGTGCGGTGGGCTTCATCGCAGATGATAAAATTGAATATTCCATATGCACCGTTGGTTTCGAAAAGGATTTCTTGTTGTGCCGCTGAAACGGCGTCAATGGACTGGTAAGTGGAGAACACGACTACCAGCCCATCGTGGTCACGATATTTCTTCAACTGTGAGGCAATGGACTGCGGATTAGTAGAGGCTGGCACTGCAAGGTCAATAATACTGTCGTCCATGTCATCGAAGTCCTTGCCTGTCTTGCGCGAGGCTTTGGAATCTGAACAGATACAGACAGCCTTGATGGGTTTCTTTGCGTCTGCAGACCATGCGTTGAGAGATTGCCCCAGCAAGGCAATAGACGGAACCATGAACAGTACAAGCCCCTTATTTCCGAGTAACTGTTCGACAATGAGTAGCGAAGTGTAGGTCTTACCAGTTCCACAAGCCATAATAAGTTTACCCCTGTCATTGCCATCCACAATATAATGAGTATAAGCCTTGGATATGGCATCCAACTGGTGCTTACGTGGCTTCTTCCCTTCCACGAGTGCGGAGTTTCCTGTAAGTCCGTCCATCAGTTTTTGCCAGTCCACAGGTGAGGATTCAAGGTCAGCCATACCGACACGTGTCACGGGCGGTTCTTGGTTACGGATGGCTTCCTCAGCGTTGCTTCCCCAATGATTGGTAGTGGAAATCCATACCCGATTTGAAAATCGGGTGGTCTGAAACGTAACCTCGTTAATGAATGTCCGGCTGGAAGTGGCAAGGAACGAATCCACAGCTGGCTTGTCTATCGCAGCATCCTCGGCATAGCACTTGCACTGTATAGCCCAATAGTCGCCCATTTCAGTTTTAGCCACAAGGTCTATTCCAGTATCAGTACCACCGAAATCCTTGCGTCCCGGAAACTCCTCCCACAGCCAAACCTTTTCAAGTTCGTTATAGCGTGGGTCTGTCAATAACCATGAGCGCATCAAGCGCTCGAACTTTGTACCTTTCTCCTTTTCTGTAAATGATTCGGTACGGAATTTATGCAGTATATCCTTGAAATTCATCTCTTGATAAGAGATAAACGCAAGTAAGAGTTATACTGAAAATCAGTATGTTATATACCTATCAAAAGAAAATTCACTCAACAGGCCTATAGTTTTTATACGAATTATCGCATTATCAACGAAACATTTATGCTCATTTTTCAGTATTTTGTGTACCTTTGCGATATAACTATAACTCTTATCAAGAGATTCGGATTTTTACTAAACAAGTTTTTACTGGGAGTTTTCTGTTACAAGTCTTTAAGAATAAGGCTGTTCGCTTTGTCTACCACACTTGTATCAAGCGATGCAAGATAGATGCGAGTGGTTTCCTCCGAATCATGTCCCATGCCTTCGCTGATGACTGCAAGCGGTATGTTCTTGCTCTTGGCGATGCTTGCCCAAGCATGACGGGCACAATACATACTTAGCGGAAGAGCCAGACCGACCAACCGGGCTATTTCCTTCAATGCGATGTTTACCCGGCAGAGTGCATTTCTGTACTGTATCCGTTCATCAGCACGCAGGTCAGTGATTATCGGCAGCAGGTATTGCGTGTCGGAATGACCTTCATATTTAGCCACAATATCCCCCATGCACTTTTCCCACTTAACGGTAAGCAGTTGCCCGGTCTTTCTTCTCCGGTATGTGAGGATACCATTTTCCAAGTCCGACTTTTTCAGGTATGCCATATCGACAAACGACATTCCACGGGTATAAAACGAAAAGAGGAACATGTCCCTCGCATAGTCCAGATGCGGTTTCATTTTCAGGTCAATCTCCTTGATGCGCTTGACGGTCTTTAATGATATGGCACGTTTCACGGTCTTGTATATGCCCGTGTAAACATGCTTGAATGGAAACTTCTGTTCTATCAGTTCTTTTTCCACCGCACGGTTATAGACGGCTCGTAGTATGCGCATATAGAACGATATGGTGTTGGGGCAGTTGCTGTTGGCTTTCAGCCATGCTTCATACAGCAGCATGACATCACCGTCTATCTCACAAAAAAGGATGTCCTGCCCGTCACGGAATTTCATGAAGCTGGCGAGCGTAACGGTGTATGTTTCAGACGTGCGGATTCTGTTCAGCCGTTTTAACTGCTCTATGACACCTTTCATGAAAGAGAACAGTGATTGTTCGTCCGCTTGTCTGTTGAATTTCAAGATAATGTCATCCGATGTGTAGCTTTTGTTTCCTCTTTCATACAATGCGATGATTGTTTTCAAGCGTTTAACATCCCATTCAATATCGCTTACAACTGATTGCAGATGGTTCTTTCGCCCTGTACCTGTCAATTCGGGAACAATCACTGTCGATGCTTTGTCATCCCACTCGCTTTCAAATATCCGGTAGTCCGTCCTGATTTGGCGGACTACGCGGTTGTGTATCACCTGATAATATATGCTGCCCTCCTTGCCGTTTACGGAAGAAGGACGGAATTTTACCTTTACTGATGCCATTCACTTTATTTTTTATTATTACCATTCATTTGCCTTACTTTCAAACTCTCCTGCATCAGGCTGTCGGATACGGTTTTCAAATCCTTATCGTAACCGTCAGCCTGTCCGCGTACCCATTCAATGGACTTTTCGTCACGGTGAATGTCGAACACATCATTCAGCCAAAGAATCTCTTTGGGACTGCATCCTCCCCACGAGCGGATGGCACGGAACTTCAGCGCATCGTCCGCATACTGACATCTGGACTGCCAAAGTTCGATGTTACCCCAGATGGATAGACCGCAAACGACACCCATGACGACCAAAAAGGAAAACACCTTGCTTGACTTGATGTCGAAGCTGTGGCGGTGGATATGTTCCTGCGGTTCGTTCACCTGTCCGTTAGCACTTCGAGTAAACGATTCTTTCAAATCACGCAACAGATTCAGAATCCGGTTTGACGTGTAGACTTCCGCCTCTCCGAATTTGGTCAGTATGGCTTTAGTCTGTTCCCGGTTTTCTCTGGCAGAAGTATTCAGCAATTCCTTTATGGGAGCCAAATCCATTGCCGGAGGCTGTCCGTCTGACTGGTTGTTGCTTACTTTTGGAGTATTCTCCAACTTGCTGTTTATACTCTTTAAGCCACTTTTGATGTCCTCAAAGAGCGCATACACTTCGTTATTATCCATGTTTATAAACTGATTTTACGTTGTTTCTTTTTCTTACGTTTTAACTGTTTCTCAAAATAGTTCTCATCTGCCTGACCGTTTGTAGCATTCGGCATGAGCAAGCCTATGGAACCACTGTACAAATTATCGTTGCCCATCACTTCAGATTGCAGTGTCGGCTGTTCGGAAACCTGATTGCCCGTCATTATCCTTTGCTGTTCCTCCTGCCTGTTGGCGTTCATAGCCTCGTCTATCTTGGAATAGCTGAACCGCCTGTCAATCTTGGAGCCGCTGAACGAATAGCCGTTCTTGGAGAATATGACACCCTGCACCTCGTTCGACTTGCCTTTGTACTTGAACTGCATTTCCACTCCTTGTTTTTCCAAATTAACGGCTAACTGCCGCCAGTTACCGTATCTTGAAACTTCCGATTTAAGGAGAAAATAAAGTTCGTATTTAGTCTTGTCCGGTTCTTTCAGCCGATGCAGTTTCACCTTTTCCTTGCCTTCGGATACGTACAGACCGTACTTCCGTGTCAGTTCCTTGCAGATACGTGTGCTACGTATCCGCTCGTTCTGGTCGCTGATTGTCCTGCCGTCATTAGCGATGCGGTTGAATGCGATATGCACGTGCGGATGCTCCTTGTCAAAGTGGCGCACGACAAGAACCTGTGTGTCCTTTATACCCATTCTCTCCAAGTATTCCAATGCAATTCCTGCCATTGTCCGGTCGGTAAGACGGTGCTCGTCCTCCTTGGAGAATGCCAGTGCGATATGTCCGACAGGCTTCATAACCCTCGGATTCATCCCAGCCTGCGCCTCAAAACTCATGACTATTGTGTCCTTATCTTCGGAAAACAAGCCGTCGCAAACAAGGATTTTGGCATCCTTTTCCTTGTCAAGAATGTAGTTAACCACACCCCAGAAGCAGCTTCCCTTGACAATTTTGGCTATCATAGGAGGATAAGGTTCAGCAGTTCCTCGATACGTGCCACGAGCACACGGCATTCCATCCTCACCATGACGAAGCCTGCGGCATTCGCCTTGTGCGCAAGCTGGTTCAGGTTGTTTGCCATACCGCACAGCTTGCGCATATAATCCGTATGTTCCGGCGTGAGCCGTTCCTTCACATGACAATTTCTCATGCACTCGCGCAGGAATTCCCCGGCAGATATGCCTGCGCTCCGAGCCTTGCCTTTCAGGGTGTAGTAGTCCGATGTCGCCATCTTCACCGTGAGACGGTATTTCAGCTTGTCTGCCGCCTCCTTCTTGGGGCGACCGCCCTTGTTCCTTCTGTCGGATTTTCGTTTCTGTTCCATTGACTTATAATGATTAAAATGTAATTACTTGATAGACCAACGGGATGCGGCTTCCACGAGTTTTTGAGAGTAGGAGCAGGCGGTTTCGGTATGCCCGAAACACAAACTTGCTCCCCTCAAAACTCCGTTGGATTTGTTCAGAGTAACTCCGAATAACCTCCCGTAAGTCCGTTCCTTAATTCTCAGAGTTTACGCCATGCCTCGATGTCCTCCCCGTAGGTGGCAAGGTGGTGGCGGGCGATGTTCTCCATCAGTCCCGACACGCTCATCCTGCGACTGCCGAACAGGCTGACGATGCGGTCGAGGGCATCGCGTGTGTCGCGGCTGAGGAACACGGGCTTCCGGTCTTCGATGGACGGTATCGGGAGGAACATTGCCTTGTATTCCTCCAGCGATGCCCTGCGTTGCTTGCCGCTGACACGGTGTATCACCTGCGGGCTTCCATCCGTATTTTCTTGCACGGTTTCACCTGTTTGTTCATTCATGTTCTCATCCGTACCTGCCTGTACATCCTCGTGCTCCTGTGCCGGCATACCGGCAGGCGCAGGTTTCTGCTCTTCCACTTCCGGCTTGATACCCAAAAAGATTTTCAAATCTTCATCCATCGTCTGGTTGCTTACGTTCTTTCTCATACTTGTTTAAATTAAATGTTTAACAATAGTGGTCGTAGTGCGCACATTTGACCGATTATCGGCAGCAAAGGAAATGGATATAATATAGGAAGTCAAGTACTTGGAGTGGCTGTGGCAACAATGTGGTATTTTGCATTTTTCATGTATGATTAGTGGTGGATGATTCACCGATTTACCACAGAGGTAGAAAATAGCCGTTTCATATTTAAGGGCTTAATCTGAACGGATAATACGAAAATAAAAATGTTCTCAGGGTCTTGATTGGAGAATCATCTTGCAGTACATGGTATCCGAAATGCGCCACAGGCTACCGTACCAGTGCCAAATGCTGCCACGATGCTGCGGGTTGGTTGGAATCTGCCGAAGTTGGATTTTCTTTGTACAGTCGGCAACCGGAATGGCTGTTGCGAAATATGGAATTAAGCCAATCCCTACCACTTGCAGCCACAAGCTGCCAGTCAGTAGTAAAGCCATTGTCCGATGCTGGTATTGGCTTTACTTTGCGGACAAACAGGATTACCAACAATAAAAACAGTATATGCAATGAATGAATTTGTGATTATTTCAAAAGACGTATTTGAAGAAATGGTCGGGAAGTTCAACCGCTTCTCCGACCGGGTGAATGAAATCCTCGGCAAAAGGGAGGAAGGACGGCTCAGCCGCTGGATGGACAATCAGGATGTCTGCCAGCAGCTGCGCATCAGTCCGAGAACCTTGCAGACGTTGCGCGACAACGGAACGCTGGCTTACTCCCAGATTGGACATAAGATTTTTTACAAGCCGGAGGACGTGCTACGTATCGTACGGCTTGTGGAGGACAGACGAAAGGATGCCGCCTGTCGGGGAAAGACCATCTGAATATAGTTGAATTTATTGTACCACTAAATCCACTATAATAAATGAACAAAACGATTATGACTAACGATGAATGGGCTGTCGGCTTCATGGAGCAATTGGATTCCATGCTCGACGGCATTGAAAGCATGAACGAAAAAAGCAAGGCTTCATTCGGTAATGAACGCTTCCTGACGGACAAGGAGGTGTCGGCATGGCTCAAAGTGAGCCGACGTACCTTACAGGATTATCGTAACAACGGGATGGTGTCTTATTACCAGTTGGGTGGTAAGATTCTCTACAAGGAATCTGACATCGAAAAGCTGGTGATGGGCGGGTATCGGAATGCATACCGAACGGAAACGTAATTTTGTAAAGTGTGAAAGGAACAGAAGCCGATGGCGACAGGTAAATTACCCAGCCATCGGCTTCTTTCATTATTATCATTATAGGTACAGACAACACTAACATTTGTATCGTGGATTGGCTTCGGACAGTGAAAAGAACAAATGAATGGGCTTTTCCCGATTGGGCGCATACAGCCTTTTCATAATGAACATTCTGAAAGCCATACATTCCCTGCTACGTAGTCTGAACGCAAGAGCTATGACCATTTCAAGGCTGTACACCATGTAACGTGTCCCGTCTTCCTGTCTGATGTAGCACATTGTTGTTTCTTCCAACAGTTCATGATTCTTATAAATATCACGGATAGCCTTGCGGATGTCACAGCAGAATACCATAAACAGGTCTGACATTTCCTGCTGTGTCATCCAAACAGGAGCGGTCGGCATGGCGACCACTCCTGTTTCACTGATTGTAATGATTCCTCGTTCCATACTCATTAGTCTTTTACTGACAACTTGTTTTCCCTGTATTCGCCTGTTCCGTATAATCTTCTGACAGCCATAAGATTGTCCATATCTCTTGAAATTTTCTTGTCAGTAACTTCCGCATACCGTTGGGTAGTCTTTATTCCGGAGTGCCCCATCATTTTGGCGATGCTCTCGATGGGTATGCCTTCTGAAATCAAGAACGTTCCGAAGGAGTGTCTGGCTTGATGATAGGACAAGTTTTCCTCCCTGCCGATGGCAACCCCCATCTCGTGTATTTCAAACCACATCTCGTCACGGCTTGGGAGTGGGAATACTGGCTTGGTGTCGTCCGTGGTGTTGTAGAGGTCAAGTATCTGTTCTGCTATCGGGTGCAGGGGGATGAATGCCTCCACATTGGTTTTCTTGCGGTTGATACGGATATAACGCCTGCCGTCCGATGTCGTGCCAATATGGTGCGGATGGAGCAGCATGATGTCCACGTATGCCAGTCCCGTAAAAATCGAGAACAGGAACGCCCTCCGCCCGAGTTCCTGCAAGGGGTCGGGCATAGGTGTTTCGAGGATGGTCTTCAGCTCCGCACGGCTGATGTGCTTATGCCTCGGAGCGGGCTTCTTCTCGTATTCCATGTCTTCCAACGGGTTGGCACGGAGTATCTCATAATCAACGGCAAGATACACCAGCCTGCTCAGCCAGCACAGGCACTTGTTCATTTGTGACGCTCCGAAGTTCTTGTAGCGTTTCAGGAAAGCTTTATAGGAATTGCCGAACTCTTCCGTGATTTCAGCCAGATTTATATCACTCTTTCCCTGTGAGGCAAGAAAGTCCGTCAAATACTTCTGATAGTATTTTGAATTTCTGTACGTCGAAGTGGAATTTATCTCCTTTGAGCGGACAAGCAGCCTTTCAAGTTCCATTTCGCCCATCTGTAACAGTTTGACCGGAATGACGGCTTTCTTTGCCAGCGTATTTTTGAGCAGTTCGGCACTCACTACGTTCTGTTTCTTCAATGAATCCTCATAGGCACATTCGACAGACTTGCGGAACTCCAGCAAGCAGTTGTTTTCACGGACGGTACGGATTGAGCCTGTCTTGCTGTTCCAGTCTTCGGGTCTGCAATAGATGCCTGTCGCCATTGTGGAACTCTTGCCGTCTATGGTGATGCGGCAAAGGACGGCGGTCGTGCCGTCAGCCTTTACTTTACTCCTGTTGATGTATGGTAATACGGAAAATGTACTGCGCATAATTGTAATGTTTTAAGTTTCTTATTTTAATGATTACAGAACAAGCTTCAAGTCCTTGGTTGCTTCGATATACTTGTCCATGTCTTCAAACAGCTTTTTCGGAGTGACACGGGCATACACCTGCGTGGTGGTTATGTCGGAATGTCCCAGCATCCGGCTGATGGTTTCTATCGGTACTCCGGCTTCCAACGTAATCAGCGAGGCAAATGAGTGTCTTGCCTGATGATAGCACAAGCCGCCATTAATTCCGGCAAGGACAGCAAGGGCTTTCATGTGCCGTTTCATATTGGAGTGATGAACCATCGGGAAAAGTGTCGGTCTGCTGTCGTCATGGTACTTCTCAATCAGTGCAAGTGCTTCGGGAAGCAGCTTGACGCTTGCCTGAAGCTCGTTTTTCTTCCGGCGGTACTTCAACCAAAGGCTTCCCTCGTCGTCCGTATAAAGATTCTCACGGGTAACGCTCACCGCATCGGCATAGGCGGTTCCCGTATAGCAGGCAAACAGGAAAAGGTCACGGGCAAGAATGTGAGTGGTGCGCCATGCGGGTATCTCCACGTCACGGATTTTCTCGAAGTCCTCACGGCTCAATGCCCTCGGTGTACTTTCTGTCTTTTGTGGAAGGGTGAAATTAGCGAAGAAATACCTGTCTGCGTATCCCTCCTTGTAGGCAATACGGCATACCTTTTTCAAGATGGCGAGATAATGGCGCACGGTATCTACCGCCAGTCCCTTCACGTCCATTACATAATTCTGGTAGTCATGGATGAACTGCTCGGTAAGCTGACCGAAAGCAATATCTTTCGTCTTGAACTGCCACTGGATGAACTCACTCAATCTCATTCTCATGTAGTAATAGCCGGGATATGTTCCTTTGGCACGGTCGATGCCGATTCGTGCCTTCAAATCCTCACAGATACGGTCAGTCATTCTTAGCAGTGTCATCTGTGTTTCCATGCTGCCTTGGAACAGTTCCTTGACCGCCGTGGCGTCAAAGTCTTGTCCGCGTTCCACCAGCGTGTCAAATGCGTTATTGATGGCAAGCAGCAGCTTGTCCAGCTTGGCATTGGTTTCCACTGCCTCACGGCTCTTGCCGTCCAGACGGCTTTCCCTTGCGTTCCACAACTCCGGCTTGCACGACAGCTTGCACCCGAACTGTGCCATCGTGCGGTTTACTGTAACTCTTCCCATTATCGGGGCTTTGCCCGACTTGTCCGTTCCGCTCTTTTTCAGGTAGAGCAGCACCTTGAATTTTTCAATCTTCATCGCTTACACTTTTTTGG
The DNA here is from genome assembly GCF_025993685.1 of Bacteroides mediterraneensis. Taxonomy (NCBI): domain Bacteria; kingdom Pseudomonadati; phylum Bacteroidota; class Bacteroidia; order Bacteroidales; family Bacteroidaceae; genus Bacteroides; species Bacteroides mediterraneensis. Next base: position 2,451,358 of record NZ_DAJPEN010000001.1, read on the forward strand.
TTACAAAATTACTTTGTGTATAAACGTTCATTGATTTGCAGAACATTGCGTATCAGTGCAAAAGAAACGGCTGTCCAATAATTTCATTTTCCGTGCGTTACCTGTCATTGCTTCGGTAACAGGTGGCTAACGGTTTGGTAACTGAAATGGCTCTATATTCCGCATTCCGTTGCGTTTTCGACATTCGGTAAAATAGTGAAAAGCAGCTCATTTCAAACGTGTTACGTTTTGTTGTTACTTGTTTGCTGATGGTTGCTTTGTGGGTTCTGTTCCATGTGGCACGTCACACATTTGCTACGACCACTACTCTGGCTAAAGGCGTGCCGATTGAAACGGTGTCGAAAATGCTTGGGCATACAAACATTGAAACGACACAAATTTATGCCCGCATAACCAATGAGAAGATAAGAAAGGATATGGAGGTCCTTGCGGGAAAACTGGATGCCATGTTATGACCTCCATGCTGAGATTCCATATATAATGTATAAAAGCAACTATTATGGTGAGAGTTGGCAATTTTGAAGTGAAATATAACCGCAATGCACCTGATAAGGTGAGCATAAGGATAGAAACGGACGACAAGGGCGAGGTATGGTTGCCGAAATGCGACATCGCACGGGCGTATGGAGTGTTTGTACAGTCGGTAAATGCCGGACTGAAATCCCTTGCAAAAACCGGTGACTTTGATGAATACCGGGATGTGCGGGTCAAACATTTCACCTATAACGGGAAAGATTGCAGTGTGGACCTCTACAGTCTGGCAACCATCATTACACTGGGATTCCGCATGAAGGGACTGAAATGCGAGGCATTCAGAAAGTGGGCTGCAAGACGGCTGGCAGAATCATTTGAAAAGAAGAAAAGTACGGTGATTCTCTGCATGAGCGGCGAAAAGAGAAACAGTTGGAACTGAAAGCCGCAGGATATGGCGGATATACGTGTCGGGATAGTCTCCCCTGTTCGGGAGGCTGTCCCGACACGTGTTTTATATAAGTTAAAAAATATAAAACCGTAAACGCGCTTATCCGTAAACCGATAATAATGTGTAACTTAAATCTCGCTTAAACCTGTAATTAAAGACAGAAACGGTATGGTGGAAGAATTTGACCTGCTTGAAGAGGTGGAAGTGCAGTTCTGCGATGAGGAATGCACGGAGTCGGTATGGCACGGAGTGAATTACAGCGAGAGCCTGTTCTGCAGGGAGAAACCGAAGTCGGAACTGACGGTAGTCATCAGAGAGGAAGGCATGATGTACTTCCTGACTGCGGACATAAAGGAGTTTGCCGGCCTGTGCCGGAAACACGGGTGGTACATCGTCTCGCACCAGCGGTTCAGCGAGGCGATGGAAATCGGCATGTGCCTGATGGAAGCTGGGAAACATGCGGGATGGTATTCGCTGGGCAGGTCGAAGGAATGGAATGCCATGATGAGGGATGTGCTGAACTTTACGTTTGAAAGGGAGAAGAAAATTGACTTCTACCCGTACGAAACGATGTTCAAGGGAGAAGTTCTTATAGACGGGTGCAGGTGTCACTACCTGCATGACTATTACCCAACGAAGATTGAAAAGACGAATGCACACCAAAAACGGGTAAGCAACCTGATATTCCGTTTTAAGGAAGGAGGACACTGTGGCGAGCTGGTCGCACGGATACTGGCACTGTGTCTGAAACATGCGGGATTCAACGGAACGAAGGAAGACACGGTACTGATACCTATACCCGCATCAACAAGGGAAAGACAGCGGAAACGCTTTCCGGTGGTATGCTACTACCTGTCGGAATGGCTGGGCATTACGGACGGTTTCAAAGCCATCTGGATAGAGGAAGACCGCGAGCAGCTGAAAGGAAAAGGAAAGGATAAGGACATACTGCGGAACCTGCAATTCACACGGCGGTATATCAGAGGAAAGAATGTTGTCCTGCTGGATGATGTACTCACGACCGGGGAGAGTTTCAGGCAACTGCAACGAAAGATGAAACAACTGGGGGCATTGTCGGTTATCGGGGTGTTTCTGGGAAAAACAGTGTAATAAACTTTTTTATATGAGAACGCGTTTTTATAATTTTAAGGTTGGTGCGGATTTTAAACTACCATCATGTAAAAAACTTTTTAAAAAGATGGGTGAATATGATACACTTGCAGAGTACACAGTTTGTGCTTTACGTGATTTTGAGAAAAAATGGGATAGAAAGACAAAGTTTGAAGATTATGTAACACAGAAAGCTATAGAGCATAGTGTAAATTTAAGAGGTGGGGTAACACTTCCTAATCATGAACCAGCTTTGTATAAATCATTTATGGTAAATTCACATGCATTATTAGGTGATTTTATCCAATCATACAAATTGGATATAAGAAGTCTGATTGATCCAAATTTCAAATTGTGTGATACTGATGGATTAAGTAATGTGGAAAAGTTAGTAAGGGCTTTGAAAACTAATAATATAGTACCAAACTTTCCAAAGTGGTTATTACCTTTACTTGATTATTATCGCCTATTACGTAATAGTACGGCTCATGTTCAGGAAGACGAAGATAGATGTATGAAAGCATACCTAAAAATACCTTTGGGCGAATTTGAAAAAGATTACCCTATTTTTAAAGGAAAAGCTCCAAATATGCCCGATAGTATCACTATGGATGATTTTTATTTGTATTCGGCATCAATTAAACATTTTGCAAATTTCCTAACTATGGCCTTAAAAGGAAAAGTAAAATGGGCTGAATTAGGTGCAATCCATCCAGATTTTGATGTAAGAAATATACCGAAAGGTACTGATATAATTGCAAAGATAAACTCAGTGCTATTTACGAAATATAATTATCATCCAACAAAAGATGAATTTGAACAAATAAAAAACTATATAAAAGAACATAAACATTCAAGTACACACTAGAATGTTTTATAAGTCGATATTTATGCTAAATAAAAGTAAGTTGTATTGTACCTTTGTTTCTTTTATGGAAAATAGTACGCATTTAATTCTGCTAAATGCGTACTATTAAAAAATGCTATACCGTTTTTGGAGAAGATATGAGTTGGTTAATACATTTGTCCAATGTACATACAAGACTCTTTGTTGTTAATTTATCAATTAATTTTTGTTTGGATGTCAATTTAATTAATGAATCTTTGATACCTTTTAAATATTCAAGATCGTCTAAATGATATTGTGATATTGCACCTGTTATCTTTGTTTCAGGCAAATAATATCTTATAGATAGATACATCTCAATATTTTCTTTTGATGTATTTGAGAGCCTTGAAAGCCTTGAAGCAACTCTTTTAGTATTGATTCCTTGAAATATAGAAGACAGCTCATAACTGCAATACCCACTTGGTATGCTTTCTTTAAAAACGGAGCTGATATTTCCAGCTTTATCGTCATCAATGTTTTCCCAAAATGATTTACAAAATTTGACTCTCTCTTTCTCAAAATAATTGTTTAGTTTATTTTTGGCATATTTAATCAGTTCGACCATTATTTCTGATGTGTATTCCATATATTGTTTTCCCCAAGAAGCATTATAAGATCCGATAAGAAAACACCCATTATCGTTTTGCTTTTTGAATATTTTATCTATGTGATTTAGTGCTTTTTGTTTTAAAAAACTTTCATTACAATGAGCCAGTTTTATTCGATTGAAATGGATAAACATTCCTGTAATATGCAATACAATGCTCACATATTTGATTTCTCCTTTATAAAATAAATTTTTTACAGATTTGAGTTTTTCCAAAAAAGTATTATTATCTAATTTTCCATAATACCATAATTGCTCCCAATCCTGACTATGAGGAATATTTAACATGTCACTTTTATTTAAAGTTGCTGTTAAATTCGAAATATAACCATTGTCTATAAAACTGATTATATCTTTTATTGTGATAGAGTTGTAAGAATACTTTATATTATATTTTTCTAAAATAGAAATGTATTTATTTTCTATGTTTGATACATTCTCTTTTACAGTTTCATCTGTGAAATATGAAGTATGATTTTGAAAATATTTAATGTAATTATTCCCATTCTTATATTCACAATATGTGATAATGAAATAAGCTATGACATTTTGAATAAATATTTCATATAAGCTCTTATTGTATTTTGTAGCATCAAGACTTGAAATAAGTCTATTGAAATCAGAGAAACACTGTTTGATAATTCTGAGATTTTCTGTCTGTGAAGCTATAAACAAGTCAGATATTAACTCTTTATTGTCCTGAAGGTGGTGATTGTGACTATCGTTGATGAAAGTTTCTATAATAGTGTCTAAATCTTGTCTTATTGAAAAAGTTTGACCAATTAATTTTTCCTTAAATTCCACATATTTTGATGGTAATGTATTATTCTCAGATTGCTTTTTAATTTTATCTTCATCCCCTATTATTATAATTTTACATTTAGAATGTTCAACCAAATTATTTATATAGCCGAAGATTTCATCTATTGGAATTTTACATCGTTCTAAATCATCAAATATAAGAATTTTATCTCCTTTGACATAATCATTGGGTTTCGAAAGAATTTCAATAATACTTTCTGTGTCAAAAATAGCAGAAAAATCCCTTGTATTGCCATCACCATTAAAGTCGAAATTTCCTTGTGTGGCTGTCTTTATTATCCCACAAAAAATTTTTTTTGCAACTTTCATACCTTTAGAATACAAAAAAGGTCTTAACTCTTTACGTATAAGATATGAAACTTGAGAAATAGAAGAAGCCCCATAAAGGCTAATATAAATTGGTCTTAATTTGATACAATTTTGGGGTACTGTTTCATTATTTTTATTTTTCCATTTTTCTATCAGTTGAGTAATATAAAATGTTTTACCACATCCCCATTTTCCTTGTATTAATACGGCATATTGAGGATTATCCATATTAAGATAATCATTCAGATACTTAGTTATATAATCAATATTACTCATAGGTTACTTATATATATTCTAACGCAAAGATAATAAATATTTTATGAAGGCTTCATCCGTGCTTTAGTGCCGGATGGAGCCGCTTTTTTTGTGCCCGTATGCGGGGGAAACGGGGATTATGGAAGAAAAATAGGGAAAATCATTCCCTACTATGGAAATACTATGGATTGTGCCTGCGTGGAGTTGCGCACCTTTGCAGCGTAACCAATACGGAAGGATATGGAAATAATAACGATGGACAATGAGGTCGTGAAGACGATGATGGAGAAGATAGACCGCATAGCGGACTATGTTTTCAAGAAAGACAACGTGCCGAAGGAAGAAGCGGAAATCCTGCTGACGAGCGAGGAGGCGGCGGACCTGCTGAAAATCAGCACGAGGACACTGCAACGGATGCGAAAGGACAAGACTATTCCCTACATGATGGTGAGAAGCAAGTGCCGGTACAGACTGACGGATCTGGAGGAATGCGTGAGACGGAAAATCGTACACTGCAATCCCAAGACGCTGGAGGAGTTCAAGCATAACTACCTGATGACCAGAAAGGAGGCGGATGATGGAAGGGATTGGTAAGGAAATGTTCGAGGAATGGATGAAGCGCCTCATGGAACGGATTGACCGACTGGACAGCATCATATCGGTACTGATAAACAAGGAAGCGGCGGGCGTGAAGTACATGGACGGAGAACGGCTGTATGACAATCAGGACCTGTGTGAGATGCTGAGAACGAGCAAACGGTCGCTACAGCGGTTCCGCAGCGAATACGGACTGCGCTACCAGAAAATCAGCCGCAAGACCTACTACAAGGAATCGGACGTGCTGGAGTTTATCAGCCGGAACATGGAAGAGGTGACGCTGGACGGCAAAAAGGTGCTGAAAGTGAAGGAAGGAACGGGAAAGAAAGCTCCGGGCAAAACGACGAAAGGGAAAAAAGGAGGCAGAAGGAATACCGGGACTGACAAGCACACGTGAAACGGAGGCGAAAAGAAAAATCAGTAATGGATGGTGACCGGATGTAAACGGGAAGCTGAGAGTGTGCCTGATGCGAACCGGGACTGGCAAGCATACGTGAAACGTAGGCGAAAAGAGAAACCGGAAGTGGATGGTGAACCGGATGTAAACGGGAAGCTGAGGGTGTGCCTGATACGAACTGGGACTGAAAGGTGAACGGGAAACCGGAACAAAAAGAAAAACAGACCTGCACGGGAATACCGGCGGGACTATCATCAAACAATAAAAAAAATCAATCAATGGAACAGAAAAAGAAAAAGCAAGAGGATGTACTGGTTGTCCGCGACGAGAAGACGGGCGAAATCAGTGTGGTTGCCGGACTGGATGCCAGGGGCTATCCCAAGAGGGCACAGGCAAAGGCGGAACACTCGCAGGAGTTTTTGCGCTTTGACCGCCACGGGGATGCGATAGACAATTTCATGAGAAATTTCTACCGCCAGTGTAAGGAGCCGACGCGATTCGGTTTCTACAGGGTGGCAGCGGACACGGTGGAAGCTCTGCTTCCGGTTATCAAGGACCTGCTGAAAGACCCTGTGGCGAACGCTGACCTGCTCGCACCGCACAAAGTGGATACATCGGCGTACCAGCAGGCTGAGGAACAGCAGACTACTGAGGAGGCGAAAAGAGAAAATGCTGAAACGGAGGCTGAGGAACAGCAGACTACGGAGGAGGCGAAAACAGAAAATGCCGAAACGGAGGCTGAAGAACAGCAGATTACGGAGGAGGTGAAAAGAGAAAATACGGAAGAAAACAATGTGGAACAGAAAACGGACGAGAAAATGGAAGAAATGAAACAGAAAAATCAGGAACAGCAGCCGCAGGCGGCGGAAACGCAGACGGCACAGGGACAGCAGCCCGCACAGGAAGGGCAAGCGCAGGCAAAACCGGAGAAACCGAACCTGATTGCGGACAGCGATGTGGACTGGAAGGAACTGGAACAGTTCGGTGTGAAAAGAGAAAACCTGTCTGAAAAGGACATGAAAGCCCTGATGAACTACGGGAAGACAAGGCTGGTGACGGTGGAACCGGTGCTGGGCGGAGAACGCTACGAGCTGCAGGCCCGACTTTCGTTGCAGAAAGCGGAGGACGGAAAGCTGAAACTTACCCCCCACTTCGTACGCCATGAGCCGAGACTCGACGTGCCATACAACGGCTATACATTTACGGACGAGGACAAGCAGGCACTGAAACAGACGGGCAACCTGGGCAAGCTGGTGAGCGTTGCCGATACGAAGACCGGAGAGATGCGCCTGGCGTATGTCAGCATCGACCGACTGACGAATGAGATAGTGGACGTACCGACGAACAAGGTGCGCATCCCGAACCGGATCGGACTGACGGAACTGTCGAAGGCGGAACAGGAAATCCTGCGTGCGGGGCTGGCACTGCCCAAGGAGGTGACACTGAAGGGCGGGCGAAAGTTCGAGGCCATGCTACAGGTGAACGCTGACAAGCGCGACGTGGAGTTTGTGCCGGAGCATCTGTGGCAAGGACAGTCGCAGCGACGCGGAAACGGACAGGAGAAAAAACAGAAAAGCCCGGAAGCCCCGGATGCTACCGGACAGCAGCAGAAGGAAGACGGGAATCAGGAGAACGGACAGCGGCGCAACCGCTCGTGGACGAATGAGGACGGAAGCATACGTCCGATAGGCAAATGGAAGGACGACAAATTCACGGAACAGCAGAAGGCGGACTATGTGGCGGGCAAGGTCGTGGTACTCGCCAACGCAAAGGATGACAAGGGACAGCCCTGCACAAAATACCTGAAGTTCGACCGCGAGAAAGGCAGACCGCTGACCTATTCGGAAAACCCTGACCTGGCACAGACCGTTGCCCCGTCGAACGAGAGCCGCACACAGCTTGCGGTGAACAACGAGGGCAAGACGAACGAGGCAACCAGACATGTGAAGGAGCCGCTTCAGCAGGGACAGACCGCCCCGAAGGACGACACCCAGAAACAACAGCAGGAAAAACCGAAGAAAAGCAAAGGCATGAAGGTATCCTGAGTGCCACCACTAAATCCATTACAAGAGAATAAACAACGGATTGAAACGGGGCCTCATGCACCATGTACCGTATATCCCACGGATAACCGGCGTACCCCGTTCCACTCCACAAGGAACAAAAGTATCAATGATTAAAACAGAAAATGTATGATTACCATATTGGCAGAAAAACCGAGTGTGGCGCGTGAGATAGCACGCATCGCCGGAGCAACAAGAAAGGAAGAAGGATTTTATACAGGAAACGGATACCATGTGACATGGGCACTGGGGCATCTGGTACAACCTGCCCTGCCTGAGGGCTACGGCTTCAAGGGATTCAGCAGGGACAGCCTGCCGGTGATACCGGAGGAGTTCATGCTGATACCCCGCCAGGTAAAGACGGACAAGGGCTACAAGGCGGACGCGGCAGCGGTGAAACAGATAAAGGTGATAACGAAACTGTGGAACGAGAGCGACGGCATAATAGTGGCAACAGACTGCGCACGCGAAGGGGAACTGATATTCAGATACCTGTATGCCTATACGGGCTGTACGCTGCCCTTCCGCCGCCTGTGGATAAGCTCGCTTACGGATACCGCCATCCGCAAGGGATTGAAGGAACTGAAGGACGGGCATGAATATGACGACCTGTATCTGGCGGCAAAGGCACGCAGCGAGGCGGACTGGCTGGTGGGCATCAACGGTACGCAGGCACTGACCGTAGCCGCCGGACGGGGCACATATTCGGTAGGACGCGTACAGACACCCACGCTGGGTATGGTCTGCAAGAGGTACTGGGAGAACAGACGCTTTACACCGGAACCGGTACACCAGCTGCATTTCTCGGTGACACCGGCGGGTACGGATACGGTAGTGAAGTTTTCCTCGGTAAAGAAATGGCAGGACAAGGAAGAGGCGGCTGCATCATACAATAAGGTAAAGGCGAAGATGTGCGCCACCGTCACCAAGGTGGAAAAGAAGGAGAAGGTGGAGAACCCGCCGCTGCTGTACGACCTGACCACACTGCAGAAGGAGGCGAACACGAAACACGGATTCACGGCGGAACAGACGCTGGAGCTGGTGCAGAAGCTCTATGAAGCGAAGCTCGTCACCTATCCGAGAACATCGAGCCGCCATATTCCGGAAGATGTGTTTGCTGAAATACCGCTGCTGTTTGAACGGCTGGCAGGACACTCCGCCCTTGCGGAGAAAATCGGGGAACTGGGAGAACTGAACCGCCGTTGTGTGGATGCCTCGAAAGTGACTGACCACCATGCCCTGCTGGTGACGCCCAACCGCCCGCTTGCCTTGTACAAGAACGAGCAGATCATCTACGACATGATTGCCGGACGCATGGTAGAGGCATTTTCGGAGGAATGTGTGAAGGATACGGCTACCGTAGTAGCGGAGGTGGTGCCGGACGCAGGCAAAAGATGCGAGGGCCTGACATTTGAGGCGAAAGGCTGCATCGTGCGCAAGGCAGGCTGGCGCGGCGTGTACGGAGAGTACGGCGAGGACAGCGGCAATACGGCATTGCCGGACTGGGCGGAAGGCGACACACTGGTGATGGCGGGATGCTCGATGAGTTCGGGCATGACCCGACCGAAACCGCTGCATACGGAAAGTTCGCTGCTGGCAGCGATGGAGACCGCCGGACGCGATGATGTGGAGGATGAGGAGGCACGCCAGGCCCTGAAGGACTGCGGTATCGGCACACCCGCCACACGTGCCGCAATCATCGAAACGCTGCTCAGAAGGGAATATATGGTGCGTGTGAAGAAATCGCTGGTGCCGACGGAGAAAGGGCTTGCCCTGTATTCCATTGTCAAGGAAATGGACATCGCCAATGTGGAGATGACCGGACGCTGGGAAGCGGAACTGGCAAAGATAGAACAGGGAAAGACACCGCATGAGGCTTTTATGAGGGACATAGAAAGCTATACCCGCAAGATTGCCACGGACCTGCTTGCGTGTGACCGCATTTTCGGGCACAAGGCATCGGGCTGTACCTGCCCCAAATGCGGCACGGGCACGATGCAGTTCTACGGCAAGGTTGTGCGCTGCGACAATCCGGACTGCCTGCTGCCCGTGTTTCGCCAGATAGCGGGCAAGACACTCACCGACGAGGAAATGACCGGTCTGCTGACGGAAGGAAAGACGGCGATGCTCGGCGGGTTCAAGAGCAAGCAGGGCAAGCCCTTCAGCGCTGCGGTGACTTTTGATGCGGAGTTCAACACGAAGCTGGTGTTTGCGGAGAGCAAAGGCGAAAGAAAAGGTACGAAAACGAAAGGAAGAAGAAAATAATGAGTAATTTTGCCACTGATTCATGTCATAATCTGTTTCAACCTGGTTGTACTTTTTATTTACATGGATTTAGTGGTGGCACCCGGAGGGATACCGGGTGCCTTTTTCCTTTTCATTTCCATAATCATTTATCCACTAAATCCATCATAAAATGAAACAGAACAAGAAAACCGCTCCGGCGGAGCTGTCCTACTACGGGCTGTATCTGCTGGACTATCTGAGAAAATATCATCCGGACAAAGTATCAGACACCCCATTCATTGCAGGAAGGGAGGAAGCCGCCTCGGAAACATTCGAGAAGGAAAGGACGGCGGGAAGTACGGTGGAAGCCGCACAGGAGGAAGCCATGCGCGTCCTGCTCGAAGGGTTGCACTTCTCCCCCTACGCACTGCTGCTTGAGGTGGTGGAAAACGAGTTTTCCGAAGAGGTGCAGGAACAGGAACGCGAGGCGTTCTGCCGGGAGATATTCCCGCATCTGAAAAACCTGTTTGCCGGCTATCCCACAACGGACGACACATTCGCCCTGTCGTCCGAACACGACCTGCTCTATACGGAGCTGACGGGTGCGATAATGCTTTATCTGGAGGCTTATGGCGTTTAACAAGAAGCAGAGGCTCAGGGAAAACATCGAGGCGATACGGACGGCATTCACACTGGAGAAGGAACAGCGCACGCCCACCGCACGGGAACGGGCGCTGCTGGAGAGGTACTGCGGCTTCGGGGGACTGAAGTGCATACTGAATCCCGCCAGGGAACTGACGGATGCCGTACACTGGGCGAAATCAGACCTCGAACTGTTTGCCCCGACGGTGGAGCTGCACCGTCTGATACGGGAGAACAGCCGGGACGAAACGGAGTACAGGCGGTATGTGGACTCGCTGAAGGCATCGGTGCTGACGGCATTCTATACGCCGCAGGCCATTGCGGACACCATAGCGGACGTGCTGCACGACCGCAAGGTACGCCCAAGGCTGGTGCTGGAGCCGTCGGCGGGTATGGGCGCGTTCATCAGCCCGGTATTGTCGAACAATCCGCAGGCGGAGGTGATGGCATTTGAGAAAGACCTGCTGACGGGCAAGATGCTCGGACACCTGTACCCGCAGCAGAAGATACGCACGGAGGGTTTCGAGAAAATAGAAAAGCCGTTTCTGAACTATTTTGACCTTGCCATCTCCAATATCCCTTTCGGGGATTTCGGAGTGTTTGATGCGGAGTTCAGCCGCAGCGCATCCTTCGGCAGACGTTCGGCACAGAAAGCCATCCATGACTATTTTTTTCTGAAAGGTCTGGATGCGGTGCGTGACGGCGGCATCGTGGCGTTCGTCACCTCGCAGGGGGTACTGAACAGTTCGAGGGTTTCCGTCAGGAACGAGATGTTCAGCAAGGCGAATCTGGTATCGGCAATACGACTGCCCAACAACCTGTTTACCGACAATGCAGGCACGGAAGCCGGCAGCGACCTGATCATCCTGCAAAAAGACCTGCAAAAGAAGGGACTGACACAGGAGGAACGGGTTCTGACCATCATACAGACGGAACATAACGGCGGACTGACGGACAACGCCTATTTCGCCTACCACACGGAACGTATCATACATACCGATGCGAAGAGGGGTACCGACCCGTACGGAAAACCGGCGATGGTATATACGCACAGCGGAGGTGTGGAGGGCATTGCCATGGACCTGTACAGGATGCTGTCGGAGGACCTGTCGGCACGGCTGGACATGGAACGCTACAACGGCATGGGGCATGAAAGAGAGGATGTGCGGCAGAACATTGCCGTACAGACCGAAGGTATTGAGGCGAAAAGAGAAAACTCCGCTTCGGCTACGAGAGAACTGGAGGAGGCGAAAAGAGAAAATACCCATTCGGTTGAGGGTGAACGGACGGAGGTGAAAAGAGAAAACTCCACCTCTGTTGCGGGTGTAGCGGACGGGACAAAACGGGAAGAAAACAGTGTGCAGCCGAAAGCGCAAGCGATGACCGGCATGTCGCAGGAAGCGCAAAGCAGACAGCCGGGAGGAACGGTAATGGACCTGTATGACCTGTTCGGCTATACGCAGGAGGAAAGACGGATGGCTGAACAGGGTCTGAAACCGGGCAGGAAGAAAGGCGGAAAGTACAAAGGAAAGAAACCCGTGCAGCCGACACTGTTCTCCCTGCCAGTGGAGAATACGGAAAGGACAACGGACAAGGGAAATGCGGAAACGGATGCCGGTATCAGCCCGGAAGAGGCACGCGAAATGGACGAAATCATACGCGGCGGAACGGATGCGCCGACGGCTGCCGAAACGGAGGCAGCTGTCCCGACAACGGAAAAGACGGAGCCCGGCACCGCAACGGAAGAATCCTATGACCCGGAAGATGAAGTGTACCGCAGTATGGACTGGGAAACGAACCCGCCCATCAACGGATTCTATGAGACGATGATGGCACTGACACCGGAACGGCGTGCGGAGCTGCGCCGGCTGGGAAAGGGAAAGATGGAAGCCAACGCCGCCAGACAAGCGGCCGGAACAACGGAGGCGAAAAGAGAAAAAGCCGATGCGGGGAAAACGGCGGAAACGCAGGATACGACTGCTACGGTAGTCTATCCGGTGGAAAACGGATTCGAGGCGGAAAGGAAGCGCCGGATTGCGGAGGTGGAAGAAGCCATGCGCCGTGAGGAAGCCGCCATGACACCGGAAGAGCGGCAGCGCAAACGGGAGGAGGAAATGATGCCGCGCCCGTTCAAGGGCATACTGGAGCCACACCTGAAGGACGGCTCGCTGGCATGGGAATACACGGCAGGCGTACGATTCCAGGTGGGCGTGCTGAAGGATGTCACCCGCTACGGCGCCACATTCCAGCCGCTGGACATGGACGGGATGCAGGCACAGAAGGCACAGCTATACATAGACCTGCGCAACACCTACGAGCGGCTCTATGCCTACGAAGCGGAGAAGCACGAGGAGAATGAAATGCTGCGCCGCCACCTGAACACCTACTATGACGAGTTCGTGATGCGGTACGGCTGCCTGAACGCCAAGCAGAACGTGAAGCTGCTGATGATGGACGCTTCGGGGCGCAACATGCTGGCACTGGAACGCAGCGAGGGCGGCACGATGGTGAAGGCGGACATATTCGACCGCCCCGTTTCCTTTTCGCAGGAAACGGCAGTCGCCGCGGAATCGCCGGAGGAAGCCCTGTCCGCCTCGCTGAACCTGTATGGCGGAGTAAACCTGCCCTACATGGAATCCATCTGCGACATGCCGCAGGCGGACATGCTGGAGGCACTGAAAGGACGGGTGTTCTACAACCCGCTGGCAGAGGGCTACGAGATAGCCGACCGCTTCATAGCCGGGAATGTGGTACAGAAGGCCGCCGATGTGGAGGAATGGATAAGCGGACACGGGGAGCACGGGATGCTGCCGCAGGCAAGGGAGTCGCTGGAAGTGCTGAAAGAAGCCATGCCGGAACAGATTCCGTTTGAGGAACTGGACTTCAACTTCGGGGAACGATGGATACCCACGGGCGTGTATGCCGCCTACATGAGCCGTCTGTTTGACACGGACGTGCGGATAAGCTACTCGGAGAGCCTTGACGAGTATTCGGTGGCGTGCGGCCACAGGACGATGAAAATCACCGACGAGTTTCTGGTGAAGGGGTACTACCGCCACTATGACGGGATGCACCTGCTGAAACACGCCCTGCACAACACCTGCCCCGACATGATGAAGAAGGTCGGCGAGGACGAGAACGGGAACGACATAAAGGTGCGGGACAGCGAGGGCATACAGCTGGCAAACGCGAAGATTGACGAAATCAGAAACGGATTTACGGAATGGCTGGAAGAGCAGTCGCCGGAGTTCAAGAAACGGCTGACGGACATGTACAACAACAAGTTCAACTGCTTCGTACGACCGAAATATGACGGCTCGCACCAGAAATTTCCGGAACTGAACCTGAAAGGACTGGGAATCACAGACCTGTACCCCAGCCAGAAGGACTGCATCTGGATGCTGAAACAGAACGGCGGAGGAATAGCCGACCACGAGGTGGGAACCGGAAAGACGCTGATCATGTGCGTGGCAGCGCACGAGATGAAGCGTCTGGGACTGGTGCACAAGCCGATGATTATCGGGCTGAAGGCGAATGTAAGGGAGATAGCCGAATGCTACCGCACGGCATATCCCAACGCAAGAGTGCTGTATGCCTCGGAAAAGGATTTTGCCGCATCCGGCAGGGTGCGCTTCTTCAACGACATACGGAACAACGACTGGGACTGCATCATCATGAGCCACGACCAGTTCGGGAAGATACCGCAGTCGCCGGAACTGCAGCAGCGTATATTGCAGGCGGAGCTGGATACGGTGGAGGAAAATCTGGAAGTGTTGCGCTCGCAGGGCAAGGACGTGTCGCGTGCGATGCTGAAGGGACTGGAGAAGCGCAAGTTCAACCTGCAAGCCAAGCTGGAGAAGGTGGAACATGCGATAAAGTCGAGGACGGACGATGTGGTGGACTTCAGGCAGATGGGCATCGACCATATCTTCGTGGACGAGTCGCACCAGTTCAAGAACCTGACGTTCAACACAAGGCATGACCGTGTGGCGGGTCTGGGCAACTCGGAAGGAAGCCAGAAGGCACTGAACCTGCTGTTTGCCATCCGCAGCATCCAGGAGCGGACGGGAAAGGATCTGGGAGCGACGTTTCTGTCGGGCACGACCATCAGCAACTCGCTGACGGAGCTGTACCTGCTGTTCAAGTACCTGCGCCCGAAGGAACTGGAAAGACAGGACATACGATGCTTTGACGCATGGGCGGCAATCTTCGCCAAGAAGACGACGGATTTCGAGTTCAATGTGACGAACAACATCGTGCAGAAGGAGCGCTTCCGCTACTTCATCAAGGTACCGGAGCTGGCGGCGTTCTACAACGAAATAACGGACTACCGCACGGCGGAGGATGTGGGCGTGGACCGTCCGCACAAGAACGAGATACTGCACAACATACCTCCCACGCCCGACCAGGAACATTTCATCAAACAACTGATGGAATTTGCCAAGACGGGCGACGCCACGCTGCTGGGACGCGGAAAGCTGTCGGAAACGGAGGAAAAGGCGAAGATGCTCATCGCCACGGACTACGCAAGGAAGATGGCACTGGACATGCGCATGATAGACCCGGCGTATGAAGACCACCCGGACAACAAGGCGAGCCACTGCGCAAGGATGATAGCGGAATACTACCGCAGGTATGATGCACAGAAAGGAACGCAGTTCGTGTTTTCGGACCTGGGGACGTACCAGTCGGGCGGGTGGAGCGTATATACCGAGATAAAGCGCAAGCTGGTGGAAGACCACGGCATACCGGCACACGAGATACGCTTCATACAGGAATGCAAGAGCGAGAAGTCAAGGAAAGCGGTGATCGAAGCGATGAACGAGGGATATGTGCGCGTGCTGTTCGGCTCGACCTCGATGCTCGGCACGGGCGTGAACGCCCAGCGCAGGGCGGTGGCCATCCACCACCTGGACACGCCGTGGCGTCCGTCCGACCTCGCCCAGCGTGACGGACGGGCGGTGAGAAAGGGCAACGAGATAGCGAAGCTGTACGCCGACAACCGGGTGGATGTCATCATCTATGCGGTGGAAAAATCACTGGACTCGTACAAGTTCAACCTGCTGCACTGCAAGCAGACGTTCATCAGTCAGCTGAAGAGCGGCGCGATGGGCGCGAGAACCATAGACGAGGGAGCGATGGACGAGAAATCAGGCATGAATTTTTCGGAATACATGGCGATACTGTCGGGAAACACCGACCTGCTGGACAAGGCGAAGCTGGAGAAGAAGATTGCCTCGCTGGAGGGTGAACGCAAGTCCTTCAGCAAGGGCAAGCGCGAGTCCGAACTGAAACTGGAGGGCAAAAGCGGAGAACTGAGGAACAACCAGGCCACCATAGCTGCCATGACGGAGGACTGGGAGAAATTCACCGCTGCCGCCCGGACAGACCAGGAAGGCAACCGGCTGAACCTGCTCAGGATTGACGGGCTGGATTCCACCGACGAGAAGACAATCGGCAAGCGCCTGCAGGAGATAGCCAGGAATGCCACGACGGGCGGACAGTACAAGCGCGTGGGCGAACTGTACGGCTTCCCCATCGAGGTGGTCAGCGAAAGGACGCTCAAAGACGGGCTGGAGTTCTGCGACAACCGATTTGTGGTGGCGGGCAACTACAGGTACAGCTACAACAACGGGCATCTGGCAATGGCTGACACACACGCCGCCGCCATGAATTTTCTGAACGCACTGGAGAGGATACCGGGTATCATCGACCAGTACAGGAAGAAGAACGAGGTGCTGGAGCGGGAAATCCCGCAGTTGCAGGAGATAGCCGGAAAGACATGGAAGAAGGAGGACGAGCTGAAACAGCTGAAATCCGAACTCGCCGCACTGGACCGCAAGATACAGCTGGAGCTGGCTCCGCCGATGCCGGAAAGCACGGAAGAGAACCGGCAAGGCAGCGAGAAGAAACAGACGGAGCAGCAGCCGGAAAGCCCGCACGCGGACTTCGTGCGCAGCCATCTGGTTATAGGAAGACCGGGGCTGACGGAACCGAAGGGCATGAAGCTGTAGTTCCGCATTGTCCGGTAATGACCGCGGGCGACTGTCTTTGCATGAAGCGAAGCGGCCGCCCGTACTTTTTTCAAGGAGGTCCCGTATGAAAGGAAAATACACGGAAAGGCAGACAAAGCGTCGGGATAACATTGGCATATAGTGAATAAATGACTATCTTCGCACATTGCTATTAACTTACTGAAGAACAAACCAAAAAAGCCGTAAGAAATGATAATAAACAACCGGGAAGAGGTGATAGACAAGGCATTCAGGGTATTCCTGAGAATGAACTACGAAAAAGCAAGCATCAGTACACTGGCAAAAGCCTGCGGAGTGGTCAAGACAGGGGTCGTATATTATTTTCCGCATAAGCTGGACCTGTTTGTAGCCGTGGCAGACAAATATGCCATCAACCTGCAGACACCTGCAAAGAAGTTTGCGGAACCGGCCGATACGCTTGCCGGATTCATCAGGCAGTATGTAGAAGGGGTAAGGAATGCCATGGAAAGAATCCTGGAAGTCGTCAGGAGCGGTGGCGAGGTGGAAAACGAATGCTGTCCGAACTTCTACTATTTCCATTTCCTTTTTCAGGTGCGGATGTATTATCCCGGAGTGAGGGAAAAGATGGAAGGCATCTTCCGTCAGGAATATGAAATGTGGAAGAAAGTGATACGGCATGCAATTGACATCGGAGAGATAAGGAAGGATACGGATGTGGAGAAGACAGCCGCCCTGTTCCGTCAGACATTTATGGGAATGTCGTATGAGGAGTCATTTTTTGACGGACTGAATGTGAACACATTAGAAGCGAATTTCGAGTACCTTTACTCGATGCTAAAGGCCTGATTTCCGCTTTTTTGCAAGATTAACAAAAATATTTTTGAACAACCGTTCAAAAGATGATTTTTTTCTCTTATCTTTGGGGACAATGAAGCAAACTCCAAAGATATGGAACAGAAATGCCTGCCACGCGAACAGATCGTCCTGTATCCGGAGGAAAGGGACGGCAGACACTGCATAAGGATAGATTATGCGGGCAGCCGGAGAATTGCCGAACTGCTGGCCGTGGACAGCAATGTGCAGACTGACAGCACAGGCTCAGCCCATTTGGATGCAGAGGGATTCAGCCTGCCCGATTTCTACGACCGCTACTCCCCGCACGCCTATATTGATTACAGCAGGGTTTATGTAAGGCATCCCAAACCCAAAAGGGAATACACACTGCCGGAAGGCTATCTTGAGCTGTTGGAGCGGAAACGGTACAGCCCATCGACCATAAAAACCTATCGTGCCTATTTCAGCGACTTTATGGAATACCATAAAGGCCGCAACATCGACCGCCTGAAAGTGGCTGACATCAACAAATATATCCTCTATCTTGTAAACGAAAAGAAAATATCGGTATCGCAGCAGAACATGCGCATCAACGCCATCAAGTTCTACTACGAGCAGGTAAAGGGCGGACAGCGCCAATACTATGGCGGCATTACCCGCGCGAAGGAATACAAGTCACTGCCCGAAGTGCTGAGCCGTAATGAGGTGGCCCGTATCCTCGCATGCCTGTCGAACCGGAAGCACCGCTGCATGATTTCATTGATATACTCAGCCGGATTACGGCGGAGCGAGCTGCTGAACCTCACCCCGAAGGACATCATAAGCGAAAGGATGCTTGTGCGTATCATGGGCAAAGGACGGAAATGCCGGTATTCGCTGCTGTCGGAAAAGCTGCTGAAGGATCTGAGGGAATATTTCAAGGAGTACCGTCCGCAGAAATGGCTGTTCGAGGGAGATACACCCGGAGAACAATATTCCGCAAGTGCGCTGGTAAAGATACTGAAAGAAGCCGCCAGCCGTGCCGGAATCAAGCACCGGGTACATGTACACATGCTTCGCCATTCGTTTGCCACCCACCTGCTGGAGCAAGGAACAGATCTGAGAACCATACAGGAACTGCTGGGGCATAATGACATCAAGACTACCTCAATCTATCTTCATGTGACGAGCGCACACAAGTCAAGCATACCCAATCCGCTTGATTCACTGGATGATTCATAGGGTGCAGCTATTAGAGATTAGGAAACACACCTGCCGGGTGTCGGTTATCGAAATATCCTACACCTAAAGGTGCATTTATAAACAAATTATCAGTAATTTAATAGTATGAGATTATGAAAATATATAAAATCGGACAAGACTTTGATAATTATAAGTTCTTCGTATTCAAGGAAAATGATGAATTGAATAAAGGTATATGGGATTTTAGAGGTCAATCACTCATTAGTGGATGGAAAGGTCTTAACTTAGAATTATTTAGAGATAAAAGTAAAAAGAAAGACAAGCGAAGTGAAGACTTTGATGCTTCTTGTTTTTTTTCAGGTCATCTGATAGTAAATAAAAGAACCTCTTTATTGCTCTCTGAAAAGCTGAAAGACCAGATAGAAGTTTTACCAGTCAATGTGGTTGGAAACACTTCAGATTATTATTTTATAAATGTTCTAAATATGGTAAAAGCCTTAGATACAGAGTCTAAAAGCAATGAAGAAATCTTGATGATGGTGAGAGAAAATAACTGTGTCTTTAGTAAAAAAAACATCGAATCATATATCATATTTCGAGATAGTATATTTAATGGTAGTTATTATTGTACAGATGAATTTATAGATTTAGTGAAACACAATTCAATTACTGGATTAAAATTTACCTGTGCAGGTATTGCTGAATAAACCACTGATAACAAGCCAAGTTAGCTGCTTAACGCAGCTTCTTGTCAAACCATTAGCAACAAAAGAAATAATAAATATGGCGATTGACGGTACAGACATATTGGAAAGTGATTTAAGCATAGATGTTCAAAATGAAATATTGGACAGATATGATAGCGGGCAACCGGCAGATGAAATTAGATCGTATCTAAAAAATGAATTAGATAATTTATCATCTTCATTAGATTTAGAGATTTATATTTCTACTACATGTCTTACGCTCTGGAAAATTGGGCTATTGGATGATTACTTTTTAAACCGACTTAAAACTATAGTGGATAACGGAGCTGATATGGCTTGGGCAGAAATAGATAAGACAGCTATTTCAAAAAGAAATATAGCACTCCAAAAGTTACTTAAAAAGGTAAGTGTACCCATCTTAAAAGTACGAAAGCCGAGAAAGTATAAGACGCTCATAAATAGACTTTTTACAAAGGGAGAAGTAATTGCCTTTCAAATTGATAACAAGTATCGCTGTTTCATATTTGAAGATTTTTATCAATACAGGAAAGATGCTTATTATGCTTTTGTTCCTACTACTTACAATGACTATCTAAAGCCATCAATAGATACGATTTTGATAGAAGAAGTTCCTGTAACAAAAACTAATGCTATGGGAAGTTTTGGTGTACGCAAGTTATCTCTATATTATACGGATGTAGAGAAGTTGAAAGATAATTTTATATCAATCGGACATTTAAGTCTTGATTTGGAGATTGAGCAATTAGGTTTCAACCGTCAAATAACAAGTGTCAATGGATTGAGCGAATTGGAGCATCAAATCAATGATATTCTTGAAGGAAATAAAATTGAACTCTATGCTTGTTATGAACTAAAGTAAAGTTGCTAACAAACCGGGATAACGCTAAACAGCGTTCCCCGCTAAACCATTAACATCAAAAACAGTGTACCATAATGGAAATAAGAGATAAACTTTTTACAGAAGAACAGTATTTGAAGCAACTGAAAATGTATGATGAAGATATTAGTTATTATGAACAAATGCATCTTTCAGGAAAACATATAGGTTACGATTCTTTGTTCAATTATAGGCTTCGTTATTTACTGGTACAGTATTCTATGGGACAGGATATTGATAATCTGAAAAATAATTATGTGGAAACCATCAAAACGATGCCGAGATTTTGGACGGATAACGGATTTTATATTGAAATGTTGTGGCTTCTGTCAATAGGTATCATGTTGGATTATGAAGATGACCTTATACAGAGTTTAGTGCAACTGATAAAAGACAGAGAAGCAAAAGACTATATTTATGACACCTTGATTAGATACAGATTCCCAGATTGGGAAAGGACTACAAACAAAGTATTATATCCGTCACCCTATCAAGCTGCTATTACTGTTACAGAGTTGGCAGAACAAGATAAGGCAGAAGCTGTGAAACGATTGGAAAAATACCTCAAAAAAGAATGGTATCGAGGTCATTCTGATTTATCTTGGCACGACGACCATAAATATGGTATTAATCATGACGGCTATTGGAGTTTTGAAAGCGGTGCATTGGTCAAGGTCTTGGGGCTGGATGATAGTAGCCTGAAAGGGTTGCCCTACTATCCATACGACATGGTACACTGGAACGATAACATTAAATAAAAAGATAAGGTATGAGTTACTCTGTTTGTGCATATTTGACAGAAGCCGATAGGGTAAAGTCTGTTTACGGAACTTGTGATAATCTGCTGCTTAACCAATTAAAGGCGGCACTGAAGCAGGAACTCGACAGTTTGAACGATTATTTCAGCGATAGGCTGAGTACGAATATGGGTGCTTATGCGGCGTTGGCTGACATAGTGAACGGGAAAATCCGTTATCCCGAAATGGCTTTCCTATACGGATATGTGTATGAAAAGATTTGCAACCATTATGGGACGCAAATCTACTGTGCGGAAAACCTTTGGCAACTGGATAGTCAAAGTACATTCATTCCTATTCCATTGAGCGATGATTTTCCCTATATCATCAGCATACCCGTTTCAGATTTGGAGAGCAAGAGGGCGGAATACAGTTCGCTGCAAGAGGGTAACGGTATCGGTGATTACGATTACGAGCAGGAAATGGACGACTTGAATTTCATTTTCGATGAAGCCATTGAAGTGCAAAAAGACCTTGTTATTATGGTGTATTGATATGGTACACTGGTAGAATAAAATGTGATGTTAATAACGCAGGGTAACGGCAAGCCGTTCCCTGCTGAACCATTATCAATAAAAGTGTGAAATATGGATAAAAATCAAATATTAGAAAAGGTTGGCTGGAGAATAAAAGTAGAACCATATTCACAATATGGAATATCACCACATGGAATAATATTAAGTACGGTAGATGATTCATTTTTCAAAGAAATAGAACGTACAATCGAAGATAATCATCTTCCATTTCAGAAAATAGAAGATGCAGATAAAAAGATTTTGGTGCAAAGGTTATATGACACATTTGTAATTGGAAACCCTTATGCATTATGGTTGAGTTTTAGATATGTGCCATATAGTATAGATTGTAACATGGAAGACCCTTACTTTCATCTATTGGATTTAATAGATAAAAATACCGTTTTCTATTTCTTTATTGATTATGAGCATGTTGGATTTGTGGTTTACAAAGCAAAATTGTCTGATATACATATATTTATTGGTAATTGCGAAGGGCTTGACGAATATTATTTAGTAACAGAGGATTTCATGGAACTGTATAGTATAACAGACCATGATGATTTGCTTTATATTGACGTGAGAAAAAATGAAATGAGAAATGATAATTGATAATAAACCGGGATAACGTTTACAGCGTTCCCCGCTGAACCATTAATAATAATTGAGCGCATGAAGACAGTTATATCATTACTCTTTTTATTGTTGCCCCTAATGCAAAGTTGTGGGTTCGTATATGAACGACACCTTACCGGGAACTATTATTTGATAGCAGTAGATACCAAAGAAGATATGGATGTGTGTTATCACCGACAAAACGATGATGATGCGCCTTATACGGGAATAACCGGAGCAAGTGTTTACGCAGTAGGATATGACAATGATTTTATTCTTGTCAAGGCATATCGTGCTTTGAAGGATAGCATAGGCATTCCCTTACCCCGTTATGATAAGAATACAACCGAGTATTACATCATTCCCGTAAATAACACACAAGAAGCATGGGAAGCACAAGAAAACAAGTTAGGGGCATTCAGTAAAAAGGACTTTGAAGTTAAACGGAAAGAATTGGGAGTGTCGGATGATATAACTTTCAAGAGGCTATAAATATATTATTAACAAGAAAAGATAACGTCTTACGCCGTTTCTTTTCAAACCATTATCAGCAACACTTATGATTATGCATAAAAAAATAAAATCAAAAGGTTCTATAATTAAATATGAGCCGTTATCTAAGCAATGGTCAATAATATCAGGTGAACTATTTTATTTTAATAATGATTCTCATCAGTTTGAATTAGATTTGAATCCTTATGGAGACCCAGAGCCTGTTCCAATATCGGATTTGAGAAATCAAAAGGATAAGCTGACATTTAATATAGTACTCAATTCAGAAAGAGTGGATTATACTATTTGCAGCAAGTACAAATCTGACCAAATTATCTATCAAATGATGATAGATTTGAATCAAAAATTTCAATATAAGCCGAATGAAATTGATAAGTTTTATGTCGAATTTGAGAAATCAACGTTAAAGAGAATTGAACTGATTAGGTACAACGGCATGAAAATAGACAAATCATTAATTATAGTTTTTGATAAAGAAGGTGATTTTGTTATTAAATATCCTTTTGAAAAATTGATATTGCAATCTATAGATATTGATGAGACTTCTATTATTTGTAGGACACCTGACGAATTGATTGAATGGGAACCAAATATTCAGCCATTAATATTTAGTTATATCCGCAAAATAATTACCACCGGCTTAGATAAAGCTGATAACAAAGCGTGATAACGCTTGACAGCGTTCCCCGCTAAACCATTAGTGATAAATGTGTATGATATGGATATAGCGAAAATTATATATATTAGTTTAACAGTACTGACTACGTGGGTGTTTATGAGTACAGCAATTCCGATTGATACTTATAATCATCTTTTTGGAGTTATGGGCTCTTATATCTGCGCAGGCTGCTCTGCATTGTTTGCAAGCTGGATTGCATGGTGTTGGATACGCCCATTTTCTTATAGTAAGTATTTATTGTGTGGTCTGTTTACCGCATTTCTATTTCATGTGGGTTTGACTATTTGTTGCAGTATTCCAATTATCATTTTATCTTGTCGTGGAATTCATGTGTTTAGTACTGAACCTATAACTCTGAGTGGTGTATTAAGCTATATCTTCTCTATTTTCATAATGACATTCTACTTTGTAGGTCTTTTTTCTTTGGGACTATGCTTGCTAATTGCAAGTATTACCAAGATAATAGTATGGAAATTGAATATAAGTAAGAATATCACTAATAATGCAGGATAACGGCAAGCCGTTTCCTGCTGAACCATTAATAGTAACATGAGTATGACAAAAATAGAATTGACCCCCTTAAAGGGAATACATATCGCAGAAGTTGGAACAATAGAATTTGGAATGACAGCTAACGAAGTAAAAGAAATCTTAGGACAGCCTGAACAAGGAGAGGACTTCCAACTATTCTATTTCTCTATGGAACTTCGTTTGGATTTCAATTCGAAAAAATGTTTAGAATTCATTGAAATTATATCAGGTCCATATCCAAAAGCCATTAATCCAATATTATATGCTGTCAATCCTTTTGAGTTATTGGCAAATGAATTAGTGGATTTGCTGATACAAAAGAACGGCACTGATATTGACTATTCAGAAGCTCCCGAATGTTATGCTTTCAGAAGTATTTCCGTTGGAATATTCAGAGAGTTCTCAGAAGAAGCCGTACAACAAAGTATAAAGGAATCTAAGGAAAACGGAATGTATGATGATGAGAAAGATTGGCTTTTAGATGATTTGGAGAAAAGCAAACACTTTTGGACTGTAGGCATAGGTATGAAAGATTATTATGAGTAATTTACTATTAACGAGCCAAGATAGCTGCTAACGCAGCTCCTTGTCAAACCATTATGAACAGTAGCAATATATGATACATAGAATATTAGGATATTTATGGTATAAGACAGAATACTTAATCCGACATTCAGATTCTTGGCATGTCCCAGATGTGTTAAGTATTGTAATTATGTTTTACGGAGTAGATATAGCTTTGATATATTGGGCAGCTACAAGTGTTAATCCGGGACCACTTTTTCTGCTTGCCTTTCCTCTTGTATGGATTATTCTGTATATCTATTATCATTATAAACGACGGTATTTGAAAATTCGAGAGGACGAATCGTATAAGAAATATTCCAATATATGGGTTATTCTATTTTTAATATTACCGTTTATTATTCTAATTGTATTGCTGTTTATGGCAGATAAATTTTATATGCCATATTAATCTTTTATAATAAAATAAGTTCATAACAAGGTTGAGATAACAGCTAACGCTGTTTCTCACCAAACCATTAATATTAAATGAGAAAAAACGATGAATTGGTATAAGTATTGGTATTACACAATTTTCTTTATCTACGATTCATTTTGTAAAAATTTAGAATCAAACAAAGTTTATGCAGCTGGTTTGTTTAGTCTATGCATATATATGATTATTGCATTGATTAATAGTTTATTATACATTTTGTTTGATTGTAATTTTATGAAACATTTATGCCATATTTATACCCATTTATTGCTATTTACTATTATTTATTTCTTTAATGGCTTCCTTTTTTGGTCGGAAATGAGGGCAAGGCAAGATCGTGGAATATATAGAGAGATAAATTGTCAAAGGAAAAATCGGAATTTTATTATACTAACAGTTGTTGTATTTGCGACATATTTTTATGTGTTATTCAATCATACAGAATATTTCATATTAATATATTAGATATAAGGGTGATTTTAGAATATATTGAAAATGAAAAAAAGAAAAGAGACGATAAGTCGTTTTGAGTTAAATAACTTGATACGAGAGGGTAAGAAATACAGGTATTATTTTTTTGATTATCTGTATTATCGGTTGTATGTTGGTTATCGGAGACATAATGAACCTGCACGTATCAGTTCCTGTCTCTTTTTAGGGATGATTTGTATAATACTGTTTGGCTTTTTAGGTCTTTTCTTTAACATAGTACTGACTTATGATTGGTTATTAGACAACTTTACCCCCATTCAGGTGAAAAGAATATTTGTGGGGTTAGGAATTTTTTTCCCTATTGCATTTTTTATTCGATACAATCGTAAAAGGACTACCGCTATACTTTTGAAATACAAAGGCAATATATGGAATAAGATAATTCCTGCATGGATAATATATTTGTCTCCTATATTAATATTCTTTATATGCATATTGATGTGTAAAATATTATTTCATCTAAAAATGATTTGATGTTTAAGAGATTAAATATAAAAATCCGCTAACATGGTAAAACCAACAGCAGAACACTGTTGCTCACCCATTCATTACTGACAAAAATAAATCAAGATTTTAGAACAACAGCTTATGAAAAAGATTATTGATGACCTGTTTTACAGGTATTATATGGTTTGCTTAAAAAATAAGGAGTTCCCTCGTTTTGGAGCCACCTGTATATTGGCAGAAATTATTATGATGGCTTATTTATTTGCCGTACTGATACTGTCGTTTCTCTTAACGGGAGATTTCTTTTTACCCAATACATCCGGGAGAACAAGAATTATAATAGGAATAATAGGCTCGTTTCTTCCTTGGATTGTCATATATCTACATTACAACAAAAAAAGAATAAACGCTTTATTAGAAAAATATCAGGACAATAGATACAATACCAAATATTCAGACAAGGCGGTGTTAAGCCTCAGTTATATAGTACCAACAGTAGGGCTGATTCTGATGCTGTTACTTTATCAGTTCAGATAACTGCGGATTACGGGCAAATTAAATGTCCGATATTCAGTCTTGCCCATAAGACAATATGATATATGTATTCCGAATAGAAACCGTGCATTGATTTTTGTCAGGATTTGGAACAATAGTCCAGCGACTCCACGCTACTTTTGCCGGGAAACCATTATAAACCATTAAAACAGAGAAAGATGAAGCTGAGAATTACAGAAGCGGTGCTTGCGGAGGCATACAGGGCAAAAGTGTGCAGGGAACGGATGGAAGAACTGGCGGAGAGCATACGGAAGTCGGTGAAGGAACGGCACTCGCTGCCGAAGATGAGAATACGGCTGGCGGAGTACGGCAATGACACGGAACTGATGCTGGCGGCAGTGAGCGCACTGCGAAAGGATAAGGAAGCACCGTCGGCAAGGGACAGGGATTTCAGGGCATGGATGCTCATGCTGTGCCGCTCACGCGAGTATGAAGTGATCTGCTACATGTGCAATGAACTGACGGATGCATGGGAACGGAAATACCGGACACGGGAAATGCTGGTGCTATGCGACGTGCTGCATACACTGAAAGGCCATGCACGTACGAACGAGATGACTAACAGGGTATGCGACTATTTCTTCAGGGAAAGACGCAACAAGCTGTATGGCAAGACTTTCCGCATAGAGGAAAAGGATATGGCATACGCCGAGAGCAGGCTGCCGGAACTGGACAAGGCGGTATTCCGCATGACAGTGAACCACTACAGCCACCGCACATTCGTGGCGGAAGAACTTGCCGGACTGTGCGGCATGGGCTATTCGCTGATGCGGCGCAAGTTCAAAACATACTACGGTATGGGGCCATCGGAGTGGCTGCGCCGGGAGCGGATAAGGCGCATAGAGGAGGATATGGAATACCGGGTGGAACTGCCGCTGAAGGAAGTAGCCGAGCGCAACGCCTTCGGCTCGGCAAGCAATTTTGCGGACTTCTGCCAGAAGCAGACCGGAATGAGTCCGTGCGAACTGAAAGCCATAGGATATGAGAAATGGGAGAAGCGCAGGATGGATTTCTGGAACCAATAAAAACGCGCACTGATTTTTATCAGAATCTGGAACATCCCTTCGGGAAGGTTCCACTAACTTACCGCCTAAAAAACAATCCGAAAATACATGAACAACAATACATTTTCAAGATGGAAGGAATCCCTCCACCTGAAAATCCTGTCGGGCTATCTCATACTGGGACTGCTCGTACTGGGCATCATCACGGCCGTATGGTATGAAAAGCAGGTATTTGAGCAGGCAGAGGCAGAGGAACGCAGCCTGCTCATGCAGCGTGCTGCCGCCAGCGAAGCATACCGGGGACTGATTACACTGTTTCTGGACAATGACCGCGCAATGCTGTGGGACGACTCGGACATGGATACATACGACCGGCGGGAATCGCACACGATGGAGGTGATAGACCGGCTGAAAGGCTACTACGGAGAACCGGCGCAGATAGCAAGGATAGACACGGTAGTAAGACTGCTGCACGAGAAACGCAGGCTGATCGAGCGGATGGTGGATATGCCGACTACGGCGTACCGCATGGACAGCCTGCTGGAACGCCACCTGCCCGGACTGGAGCAGACGGCATCGGTACGGACAACGACAGTGACGGAACGCACCGAACCGGAAGAGGAAAAGAAACGGGGCGGACTGTTCGGCCTGTTCCGCAAGAAAAAGAAAGAAGAACCGGCACGCACGACCACACGGGTGAGCACGAGGCCCAACACCCGGCATATTGCGGAGATGCGGCGGTTTGAGGAAGAGATGCGTACGGCACTGGCAGAGCAGGAACAGGCATTCTCCCATCTGTCGGACTCACTGAAAATACGCAACAGGATACTGAACCGGAACCTTTCGCGGCTGATACGGGAAATCGGACAGAACGAGACGGAACGCATGGAAGAAAGGCACATGCGGGTGGCGGAACTGAGAGAGACGGCATTCGCACTGATATGCTGCATATCGGCGGCAGGTGTCCTGTGTGCGGTGTTGCTGTATGCAGTGGTCCGGAGGGACATCCGCCGCCGCACCAGAGACAGGAAACAGCGAGAGGAACTGATAGAGAGCCTGCGCAGGTCGGTCCGGGAGAATGAAGAGCTGATAAAAAGCAGACAGAACATCATGCAGACGGTGACGCACGACCTGCGCTCGCCGCTGACCGCCATACGCGGCAATGCGGAACTGATACTGAAGGACGGGAACCGGGAGGCAACGGCGCTGCACGCGGAGCATATACGGCAGTCGGCAGAGCGTATGGGAGCACTGATGGAGAACCTGCTGGACTACTACCGCATAGACAACGGAAAGGAGACCGTCAGGGTGAAGCCGTTCAGACTGGCGGGCGTGGCGGAAACGCTGGAAACGGAGTTTGCCGCACGGATGGAAGAGAAACGGCTGGAGTTCAGGGTGAACAACGCCGCTGACGAGGTGGTCATGGGCGACAGGAACCTGATACTGCGTATCGGCAGCAACCTGCTGTCGAACGCACTGAAGTTTACGGAACGCGGGGGCGTGACACTGACCGCCCTGTATGCCGGAGGGAAATTCACGCTTGCGGTGGAAGATACCGGAGGAGGAATAGACAAGGACAAACGGGAACAGATATTCAAGCCGTTCGAGCGGCTGAGCAATGCCGCCACGCAGGACGGATTCGGGCTGGGACTGTCGATAGTGAAAAGCCTTGCGGAACTGATGGAGGGCAGCATATCGGTGGAGAACATACGGAACACGGGCAGCCGCTTCAGCGTGGTGCTGCCGCTGCCCCAGGCGGAGAAAGCCGGAGAGACAGACCGCAAGGCAGCAGCGAGGCGGACAAGACTGGGCGGATGTTCGGTGTTGTCGCTGGACAACGACAGCATCATACTGGGGATGATACACGACATATTCGTGCAGAACGGAGTGCACTGCGACACCTGCACGAGCACGGGGGAAATGGCGGAGAAGCTGCGCGAGGGACACTATGATCTGCTGACCACGGATCTGAAGATGCAGGACGCAAGCGGCTACGAGGTGCTGGAACTGCTCCGCACGTCGGACATAGGCAACTCACGCACCATCCCCGTGATGGTGGTGACCGGCTCGAAAAGCATCACGAAAGAGGAGCTGGCAGGTGCGGGCTTCAGCTCGGTGCTGTACAAGCCGTTCTCCATCGACGAACTGCTGGCAGCCGCGGAAGAATGCATCGGCGAGGACAGCACCCCCCGCATAGATCTCGGCCCGCTGTTCGCATACGGCGACAAGAGGCAGAGGCTGGAATGTCTGGTCAGGGAGACGGAGAAGGAAATGGCCGCCATACGGGAGGAAGCGGAAAGGTGTGACAGGGACAGGCTGGACTACTGGATACACCATATCCGCAGCTCGTGGATGCTGATACATGCCGAAGGACCGCTGCAGGAGCTGTATGACGTGCTCCACGGAAACGGGACGGCAGAAGAAATCAGGGAGTATGCCGGAAAAGTGACCGGTCAGGGCGAAACGATCATCCGGCTCGCCCGAAAGGAAATGGAGAAAACGGTATGGGAAGAATAATAGTGATAGAAGACAATCCGGTATTCCGCGACCATGTCTGCGGAATGCTGGAGAAGGCAGGCTACAGGACCCGCACGGCATACGATTGTGCCGGGGCACGGAGGCTGCTGGAGGAACTGGACGATGGGGACATCATCGTGTCGGACCTGCGTCTGCCCGACGGGGAATGTACGGAAGTACTGGAGCGGATGCGGGAAACGGGTATCAGAAACCCGTTTGTCATCATGACCGATTATGCGCAGGTCGCGTCGGCGGTCAGCTCCATGAGGCTGGGAGCCGAGGACTATATCCCCAAGATCCTGCTGCAGGAAAAGCTGCTTCCGAGGATAAGTGAGCTGGTACGCAAATCGGAAAGAAGGCATACCATGCCCATACTGGAGCGCAGAAGTGCCGCATTCCGGACCATCGACCGGCGTATCTCACTGGTTGCCCCGACGGACATAGGGGTACTGATACTTGGAGAGAACGGTACGGGCAAGGAACACGTAGCAGAAAAGATACATGCGCAGAGTACCCGGCAGAAAGGTCCGTTTGTCGCGATAGACTGCGGTATGCTGACACGGGAGCTGGCGGCATCCGAGCTGTTCGGATACGAGAAAGGCGCGTTTACGGGAGCCATAACCGGAAAGAAGGGCTGCATGGCAGAGGCTGACGGCGGCACGCTGTTTCTGGATGAGGTGGGCAACCTGCCCGCTGAGGTACAGCAGAAACTGCTGCGTGCGCTGCAGACCAAATGCTATCGTCCGACGGGCTGCACCCGCGAGCGGAAAGCGGACGTGCGCATCGTGGCGGCGACCAACGAGAATCTGGAGAAGGCAGTGGAGGAAGGACGTTTCCGGCGGGACCTGTATCACCGCCTGAAGGAATTTGTCATCAAGATACCGCCGCTGCGGGAGTGCCGGGAGGACATACTGCCTCTTGCGGAGTTTTTCCGGGAGCTTGCCAACGAAGAACTGGGACGGCATACGGAAGGATTCGACAAGGAGGCGGAAAAGGAACTCATGAGGCGGATGTGGGCAGGAAATGTGAGGGAGCTGAAACAGACGGTGCGTTCCGCCGTCCTGCTGACGGAAGGAAGGCTGATAGGCGCCGACAGGCTGGAAGCGGAAAGTACGGCACAGGCAGGCAGCTCCCTGCTGCTGAAAGACGGGAATGAGGAAAGGGAACGCATCGTGCGGGCACTGGCACAGGCGGACGGGAACCGCGAAGTGACTGCCGGACTGCTGGGTATCAGCCGCACGACCCTGTACAACAAGATGAAAGAATACGGTATCATGCAGAAAAAGAGCGAAAAATGAGAAAATCTCGACTGAAAATCCTATTTTTGCATGAACATAGGAGAAAAACGGTACGGAGAAACACGGTTTCCCGTACCGACTAAGATATAGTATAGAATAAGACCGCAAGGCGTTTCAAGTGTAAATCTGGTAAATTGAAACTGAAAGAGACAAATTGCGTGATGCTTATGCTATGCCTGGGCATAGCGTGCATTCACGTGCTTCTTTCAGGGGTTTTACCAGAACCCACACTTGAGGTAGTGTGACTTGCACGCTACTTTTTTATATACGGTTTCCGGTCGCAACAGAATGACCGCTATGGCAAAAGTCCGATTACTCGCCGTCCTGACAATGGACGGCTGTCCGGCAGAAACAACCGGTCTGTCCGGGCGATGGCTTGGTTCCGACCAGTATGGGATAGGTGCGCTGAAAGAGGCTGCCACCTGCGTTCTGACGGAAGACACGTCGCTGACACTCCTCTCCTGCCGGATGGAAAACACCGGCGATTCCCTGAACTATCTGATAGAAGCAACCGAAAAGACGGCAAGTATCATTAACGGCATGATACGGATGCGGCTTGTGGATGAAATCATCCTATACATGGTTCCCGTCATTGCGGGAAACGGCAGCAGGCTGTTCCAGTCGTCGCTGCCCGAAAGCGAATGGACATGCACGGGAAGCAGACAATGGAAGGACGGCATGGTACGGATAGCCTACGGACGGAAAACACCCCGCCAACGGGTGGTGACGTTCGGAAAATGAACGCTCGGGACGTTCAAAAAGTGAACGTACGTTCAGATTCTGAACAAAAAATGAGGCGACGGTAAAAGCTCAAAAAATATTTTCAGCAAATATTTCGCTGAATATCAGTGTGATATATTCATGCGAAAAGAAAAACACTCTCGCAGGACCGCTATTTGTCCCATAGTTTTATGTGCGCACACTTCAAACCAAGTGTAATAACATAAAACTGAAAGAAAATGGAACACCTCATATTGACAGAAACAGACTTCTTTCGTCTGATAGACAACCCCGGCTCTACCAGACTGGGAACCGCGTACAATGAGTTCACAACTACAGTCGTATCCATGTGTAAGGAAACGGAAAGTACCTGCCGGACAGTTTTCGCACTGAGCTATGCGGAAACGGAACTGCAATACCACGATGCCATGCAGGAGACGGACTCCAGCCGCAGCATGTATGTGAGAAAGGCGCTGTCGTTCGTGCGCAAGATGCTGAAGTATTACCCGGTACGACTGTATAGAGGCGGAGCCTTTGACGGAGGTGAAAAGACAAACCAGAGGCAGGACGAAGCCGCAGCGATGCAGTGGACGGGAAGCACGGCCGAGCTGGTGGAACTGATTTACGGTCTGGACGAAATGAAGCTCATCAATGGAGGGGAAACGGGCATCAAGGAGCTGCTGGCGAGATTCTGCCGTATGTTCGGTGTGGAGATAAAGGAGAACCAGTGCTACAACACCTATGCGGACATCAAGCGGCGGAAGAACGAGAGCCGGACGTATTTCTTTGACAGGGCGGCGGAACGGCTGAACCGCAGGATGATGCGGGACGAGGAGGCGGAACGGAAGAGGCGGTGAAATAAGAAAAATCTGCCTTTACCGTAATTATCCATAAGAAAAGAATACCTTTGCAGAAACAATTATAATACAATATATTATGGCATTAGAAATCAAAGCAATTCCTACGCTGAAAGGGAAAGAAGCCGAACGTTTCGTGAAGGAAGCGGACAAGGCTTACCAAAAGAAGGAGAAAACAGATTTCAGCAAGCAGGTGAAAATAGCCCGTGCCATATTGAAAAAAGCCAATATGTTGTAAGTATGGGACTCCTGTTAGATAAATGCAGTTTCTCTCCATAAGATGAGAAAGCTATTGCAGATTGCAGTTTTTTTCATGCAGAAATGCAGATCTGAAGGAGTTCTTTCAGCATGATGTTCCACTTTACAACTATATTAGAAATACGGGATTTCAAAGTTTCAACTATATGTAGAAAAACATTTTCAGTAAAATAGGAAAGGTATTTATGTTAGTGGAAAATGATGTATATCAGCGATTAGGTCATCTCATTTAGAAATACTATCTTTGCGACAAGTCTATACAATAAATATATGAGTAGAATAAAAATTAAAAATTTCGGTCCGATAAAAGAGCCAAAGTCCGTAAAGGACGAATGGATAGATATAAAAAAAGTAACTGTATTTACCGGCAATCAAGGTAGTGGTAAAAGTACAGTTGCCAAATTAATTTCCACCTTTACATGGATGGAGAAGGTTTTAACACGAGGTGATTTCAAAGAAAAAGAATTTACTACCACCAAGTTTAAGAATAAATATTGTGGCTATCATCGTATTTCAAATTACTTTATAAAGGAACGTACTGAGATTATCTATGAAGGAAATGCATACAAATTTACTTACACTAAACAAGGTGAATTTATCATTGAAAAAAGAACAAATACATTTAACAGATATGTACTCCCACAAATTATGTATGTACCAGCTGAGAGAAATTTCATCAGTATGGTTAATAAACCTAATTTGATTAAGGACTTGCCAGATGCTTTACTGGTGTTCTTAACGGAATACAATAATGCCAAGCAACGTATTAAAGGGGGTCTTGAACTTCCTATAAATAATGCACAACTTGAATACAACAAACAAAATGATATTGTATCTGTAAAGGGAGAAGGTTACAAAGTTAAGCTCATGGAGGCATCCAGTGGGTTCCAATCAATCGTACCGCTGTATTTGGTTTCCTTGCATTTATCAGAGTCTGTAAAAAGTCAGGCAAATAATGCTCAAAAAATGAGTAGCGATGAAGCGAAACGGTTTGAAGCAGAAGTTGCTAATATATGGAATATGCCAAACTTGACAGACGAACAACGAAGAATAGCCCTTTCAGCCGTATCAGCCAGATTCAACAAATCAGCATTCATAAATATAGTAGAAGAACCTGAGCAAAATCTTTATCCGGAGTCTCAATGGATGATTATGAAACACCTGTTATCATTTAACAATTCATTGGATGCCAACAAGTTGATTGTTACTACACATAGTCCATATCTTATTAACGGTTTGACTATCGCTATCAAAGCAGGGTTACTTTTGAAAGATCATTCGCTGTCAGACGAAATACGGGAAAAGATAGATTCTGTTTTCCCTATTAAGTCAGCTATACAGCCTGATGAAATAGCTATTTATGAATTCAATGAGGTGGAAGGAACAGTAGAAATATTGGATACATATAATGGACTTCCTTCAGATGATAATTTTCTCAACAATATGTTGGAAAGGACTAACGAAGATTTTGCTAATTTATTGGAAATACAACAGGAGTTATGATAAATTTTTTCCCTAAAGAACATATTACTTCATCGAGCAAACGTAAATTTGGTATATGCGACCGTCCGGCTCCTGCTGCTGAAAAGGCTTATATTGCTGAGAAGCAGGGGCAGGACTGGATTGCGGCTGTAGATAATTATCCTCAAATAAAAGTAAATTTCGTACCAGTTGACCATTGTATTGAATTGCGCAGAGCGGATGGAAAAATGGACCATCGCTGTGACGGCTTTCTGTTTTATAAAGATACAATCATATTTGTGGAATTGAAACAGAGGAAGCTCAAGGGTAGTCAATGGATAAAGGATGGCGAGCAGCAATTACGATCTACAATTGGTTATTTTGAGCAACAGAAGGAGGCACAGAATTTTTCCGTAAAGAAAGCTTACATAGCCAATAGCGAGAAGCCATATTTTCGAACAGGGCAGGCCGTACGTATGGATCGTTTCTTTTCTGATACGAATTATATCTTACGAATAGAAAACAGAATACCAATAGAATAATCGGTAAATCTTGCAATGATTTTGTCAAAACATAGAAATTAGATGCAGAAATTACCGCTTCCATTTATATTGTTAGTAATATCACGGTTTGCAGTACTGTAAGGATTTAGAAGCTAAAGTACATGAAAAAAATCATAACTCAATAAAAGTGTTGTAATCTTTCATTATAGTTTTGGCATGACGGAGAATATTCAATTCTAAAATATTTATTGGGGAGTTTGAAGTTGATTTCTTATGTGATATATACAAGAAAAAGAAAATAAGTCTCTCAGACAATGAAAGGCAGCATACTTGGGGGCGTTCTTTATTTATAACGGGAACAGACAAAAAAAGGAAATCCGTAACACGACAGGGAAAGGCTGTACGTGCTACGGATTTTCTCTTTTCATCTGACCGTATATCCGGTTATCTGCCGCTGAGGAGGTATTGCAGTTCGGGGTCGGACTGTATGCGCTGCAACTCGTCGGCGACAATCTGCCGGACCTCGGCACGGATACGGTTGTAGTTATCCTGGATCATCTCCTTCATGCGGTCGTTGCCGCCGGCATCGGTAAAGTCGGTGATGACGGGTATAGGCCGGTAAGCCTGTTCCTCACGCTTCACTTTCCCGGCATCGACCACAATCTCGCAATGGAAAATCTTCTGTTCGATACGCTCGTCGTAGTTGTCGGCGACGGCTCCCACGAACATGCCCTGCGTGAGCGTGGAAATCTTGCTCGCCGGAATCAGGCTCTCCATCTGCGTATTGATGGAAGTGGACTTGTCCTCGCGGTTGATGGTGATGCTCTGCCGCCTCTGGAGAATCTTGCCGAAACGCTCGGAGAGGGTCTTGGCAGTCTCGCCCACGACCTGGCCGGAAAAGATGTTGCCGACGGTGTTCATGACCACGGCGGCCTCCTTGTCGCCGTAGTCACGCTTGAGCTGGGAAAAGTCCTGAAAACCCAGCAGGGTGGAAACCTTGTTGCTTCGGGCGGTGGCAATCAGGTTGTCCAGCCCCTTGAAGTAAATCGTGGGCAGCTCGTCGATGATGATGGAGGACTTGAGCCTGCCCTTCCTGTTGACGAGCTTGACGATGCGCGAGTTGTACAGCCCCAACGCCGCCCCGTAGATATTCTGGCGGTCGGGATTGTTGCCGACACAGAGAATCTTCGGCTCGTCGGGGTTGTTGATGTCAAGCGTGAACTCACTGTCGGACATGACCCAGTAGAGCTGCGGGGAAATCATGCGCGAGAGCGGAATCTTCGCCGAGGCTATCTGACCGGCAAGCTGTTCCATCGCCCCGCCCTGCCAGGCGTCCATGAACGGGGAAAGGTAGTTCTCCAGTTCGGGATAGCTGGTGAGAATCGGGAACAGGTCCTCGTAACGGCGGTTGAGCAGCTCGATGGCATGGGGAAAGGTGCAGTATTTCCCGTCCTGATAGATACGGAGGAACCATATCACGGCGGCGAACAGGATAATCGGAGACTCGACAAAGAAGTCACCCTGCTTCTGCACCCAGGTCTTGTTCAAATTGAGCATTATCGTGTAGGCACTCTCGTAAGCATCGGTGATGTCCTCCATGAAATCCGGATGGATGGGATTGCAGCGGTGCGAGCGCCGCGGGTCGTCGAAGTTGATGACGTAGAACTTCGGTCTGACCCTGTATGCGTCCATGTGGTTCAGCAGGTGGTTGTAGGCGATGGTGGAAAGGTCGCTGAACTTGAAGTCGTAGATGTACATCGCAAAGCCCTTCTCAATCTGCTGTTTGATAAAGCTGTTCACCACGGCATAGGACTTTCCGCTGCCCGGCGTACCCAGTACGATGGTGGCACGGAAGGGGTTGACCACATTGATATAGCCATTGTTCCACTTCTTCCTGTAGTAGAAACGTGTGGGCAGATTGACGGAATACCCGTTCTCCATGAGGCGGGTCTCCTGCATGAAACTCTCGTTCTCGACATTGAACACGTCTTCCATGAGGTTGGTACGCAAAAGACGGCTCATCCATGTGCCCGCCATGAGCAGGCAGACATAGCCCGCCGCCATCGAAGCGGTGTAGAGACCCGCAACCGCCTCCACCGGAAGCGGCAGGGAGAGCACCCACCAGTTGCCGAAGAACAGCACCAGCCCCGCGGCAAGTACCGTCCAGATCCGGCGCCAGGTGATTTTCTCCTCCTTGACACCCTTCGTGCCGAGGCACGAGAGTGCGAGCAGAAGAAGGGCAAAGAGCTTCGTGTAGAGAATGTGATGGAACAGTCCGGCGGTACGGTCGAAGTTCATCAGTACCCGGTCCACAACACCTATGCCGATGCCCCACAGCCTTACGGCTTCGTAACAATACCAGTAGAGGTGGATGACCACCAGAATAATGCTTACGGCACGGAGAAAATCCATGATTTTCGCCAGTGCCCTCAAATCGTCTTCCTGTTGTGACATAATCTGTTTCTGTTTTCAAGTGAATGACTGAATTATAATCCCTGCCCCTTGCGACGCTTTTTCCGCCTGCGCCAGAGATCGCGCTCGAAGGCGGCTTCCTCGGCCTGTGCGCCCGAAGCGTCGCCGCCGAGCAAGCCCAAGCCGGAGGAATACCCCTCGTCGTATTCCACGGCGGGACGGGTGTCGGGCTGCTGCCCGTCCACGGCAATGGTGAACGGTATGGGCGGAGTGCCGGCATACGGCAGGGTGAAATGCTCCTGCAGGGCATTGGCGGAAAACTCCCTGCCCAAACGAGAGCCGTTGAGCACACAGCCCGTGCGGTGGTCGATGAAGGTCGCCCCGTAGATGCGCCCTTCGTCGGTATGGCGGAACACCACGTCCACGCCCTTGTCCCGGAGAAGGGTGACGAACTCCTCGCGGCGGTATGTCCGGGCAAGCACGGCAGCGACGGTCTTGCGGGTTATCTCCGCCAGACGTTTATCCCGAATTTGTCCTTTGGAAAATTCAAACCTGCGCTGCACGGCTTCGTAGCCGACGGACTTGCCGATGCGGGAAGCCTTGAAGGGAGTGCCGGTCCTGTTGCCGGAATCGCCGGTGGCGGACGGGTTGCTGAACGATAGCGAAAAATAGACCAGCCCGTGGTACTCGCGCTCGTTCACGATGCCGTGGGCTTCCTCCACGGTGACGTTGTAGAGCGAGAGAAGGGCACGGTATTCGCCCATCGTCTGGAACCTGTAGCCTGCCATGACAGCCTTGACAACATTCGATACCTGCCGCCTGACGTCGCCCTGCGATGTGTCCACCGGGCGGAGCGGATTGTCGGTACGGTGCTGCCGGCGGTCAGCCGGGTGCAGCCCGTATTTCTTTTCCAGCTCGGAGGTGATGCGCCTGCTGCGGCGGTGGATGTAATCGCGGTTGAGCCGCCTTCCCTGCTCGTCCACATTGACGGAGACGATGTGCAGGTGGTGGCGGCTGATGTCCTCGTGCTTGAAGACAAGGTAAGGCTGGTCGCCGTAGCCCAGCCTGTCGAGATACTCGCGTGCGAGCTGTTCCAGCTCCACGTCGGTCAGGCGGTCGTCGGGGTGCGGATTGAGGGAAATATGGATGACCTTATTCCGAGTGCGCACCTGCTCCGGCATGAAGCGCATGAAGTCCTGCTCGGCACGGGCTATGTCCACATGTCCGCTGCCGTCGTCGAAAATCCGGTTTACGGCAAGGAGCCTGCCTTCGCCTTCGTTCACCTTCTGCCCGTTGTAGGCAAGCGCACCGTACAGTGACGTGCCTACGGTAATTTTCGCTATCATGACTTTTCCTCCTTTTCCGACAGCTTCTGCCGGAACTCACGTGACAGCTCCATGACCTGCTGCGTCAGGGCGGCCAGCTCCCCGGTACACTTCTCCAGACGGTAGAGCAATGCCATCGCCTTCTTCTCCGAAAAATGACAGCGCAGCTCCCTGACCACCTGGTTGTAGTTGTTGCCTACCATGCGGTACTGCGCATGGAAAGCGGAGAGCTTCGTGCAGTAATCCAGCAGCGTCCTGTCCGTGACCACTACCCGGAAGGGCTGCCTGAAAAAGTGTGCCTTGAGAAACACCGCCCTTGCATATACGCCGGACTTCTCGTGCATGGAGAGGAACTTCAGCCATTCCTCATTGTCGAAACGCACCATCACGCAGTGCGACTTGCGGCTTTCCTTGGGATGCCGCCCCCATTTGGAGCCTTCCGCTCCGTTTCCTTGACCATTTCTGTTCATCTTACATAAGGATTTAGTGGTTTGTATAAAAATGTGCCGGACGGCAGCATCCGCAGACACGGTGCAGCCGGGAGACAGGCTTCCCGACTCCGGAGAGGAAGCCCCTCCCCGCATGGGGCAAGGTCGTTTCCGGGAGTAACCGGAAACCCTTTGAGTTACTCAAAGGACACCTTGCTATTAGCGGTTGCTAATAAGAATCCGTCCGCGACGGATTGGAAAGCCAACCTGCCATCACCCACGGGACAGGGTACCGGCCAACCGGTACCCCGGAGCTGCCCAAAAGAGAAAACGGAAGCCCGGCATACACCAGAGGCGTCAGTCTGCCGTTGTGGGTGCAAAGTTAGGGTGCGGGACAGAGCCGCGGAACCGCCGGAAAAAGCCACAGACTTCCACACCGGCGCCAAATGCTGCCACGAAGACCCGAAGTGATACAGATACGGGAAAATGCCCCTTCCTTTGCGGACAGGAAAACCGGCACGCCCACCAGCCGGCACGCCGCATTGTCCGCCACACTGCCAGTATGCCTGCCTGCCGGCACGCAGGCATACCGGCGGGAACACGGACAGGCAGACCGAGGAACCGGCACGCCGGCAATGGTACACACAGGCTGACGGGCATGGAGACAGCCCGGCGTGAGCAAGGGCCGGCATCCCTGCCGCCAAGCGGACACGCCAGTGCGGACGCAGGAACGCCTGCCGGGAAAACAAACTGAAGTATAACGAACAAAAGACAAGGAAGCATGAAGAAAGAACCCCTGTTCATCGCCTTCTCCACCCAGAAGGGAGGAGCCGGCAAAACGACACTCACCGTGCTGATGGCGAGTTACCTGTATTATGTGAAGGGATACGACGTGGCAATCGTGGACTGCGACTATCCCCAGTTCAGCCTGAAGGACATGCGCGAGCGTGACCTGAAGAGCATCGAACGCAACCCGCACCTGCGCAGGGCTGCCTACGAGCAGTTCAAACGCCTGGGCAAACGTGCGTACCCGATAGTCGGGAGCCGTCCGGACCATGCGGTGGAAGCGGCAAGGCCGTTTGTGGAATCGGAGACACCGCCCGACTTTGTATTCTTCGACCTGACGGGTACGGTAAACAACATGGGACTGATAAAGACGGTGGCGACGATGGACTACATATTCTGTCCCATAGCCGCCGACCGCTTTATCATGGAAAGCTCGCTGAAATATGCGGGCATACTGAACGACACGCTGGTGACGACGGGAAAGTCGAACATAAAGGGCATCCGCCTGCTGTGGAACATGGTGGACCGGCGCGAGAAGACCGACCTGTACGACATCTACGAGAAGGTAATCGCCGGAATGGGGCTTGAGGTGCTGAAGACGAGCCTGCCGGACAGCAAGCGTTTTCGCAAGGAAGGTGCCGAGGAAGGCGACCGCCCGCTGTTCCGCTCGACGCTGCTGCCTCCGGACAGGACACTGGCAAAGGGCAGCGGCATAGACGCGCTGGCGGAAGAGATACTGGAAATAGTAAACCGCTGAACGGATGGCAAAGAAACTCGATGTCGATATTGATCCCGGCAAGTTTCTGGACTCGTTCCGTCCGGAGATGCCCGCGTCCGCCCCCGAGGTGGAGGACAAGGCAGAAGGAAATGCGGGCGGAAAACCCGCAGCAGAGAGGACAAAGGCTCCACAGAAGACCCCAAGGACCGGAAAGGGAAAGGAAGAGGAATATCTGGAACGCTTCCTGAACGCCCCGAAAATCCCGGTATGCTCCGGCAAGACAGCCTATATACGCAAGAGCTACCACGAGCGGATACAGCGCATCGTGCAGGTCATCGGCAAGAACGGGCTTACCCTGTCGGTCTATGTGGACCGCGTACTGGAAGAGCACTTCCGCGAGTATGAGGAAGTGATACGCAAACTCTACAAAAAGAGCTATGAGGACATTTACTGATTATTCATCCAAAAAGAAAGGAAAAGACAATGGGAAGATTTTTCAAGACAGACAGGAAAAAGGAGACACACGGCAGGTTCACGCTCCCCGTGCGTGCCCTGGCCGGTGACGGCAGCACCACAGGCGGACAGAGAGGGAACATACCGGAAGAACACCCGCAGACATCCGGGGACGGGACCGCCTCCCTGATGTGCCGGGAAAAACTGCAACCGCTTTAGCCTATGGCGACGCTGCTGATAGTGCTGCTGATGGCCTTCAACATGTGGATGGTCATCTACCTGACCTGGGAACGCAGGACGGGAGACGCAACCCGAGAGAAGAACGGAAAGGACGGCGGGAACAGGACGGCGGCTTCCGAGATCGTGGGCAGAAGCCGCTTCAGGATGCCGGAAACGAAGCCACAGACTGCCACACCTGCGCCAAATGCCGCCACGGAAATACGAAGCGAAGAGGTGGACGAGAAGGACGTTACCTTTGCCGACGAAGCACAGGAGGACGGCACGGACGCACACCGCCGCCGGATACCGGACGAGGAGCTGGACGAGGTGTTTACGGACAGACGGGTGTCGGACATAGCCGGATATGACGGGGACGAAGAGCCGGATGCGGAACCGGATACTGCCGAAGGGTTCACGTTTGAGGACATCGACCTCGCCGTACGCACGGCGAAGAAAGCGGACGCCACGGGAGATGAACGGCGCCATGCAGGAATGGTATTCTGCGAGATGAAGGGCAACGAGCTGTTTGCCCTGATAGAACGCAGCTCAGAGGCGACACGCAGGAGACTGGACGAACTGATGGACTACTATCTGGACTCGATACCTGCCCCACCTGCCGCATCAACGGCAAGTGCCGCACTGAGAAGGCCGCCTGCCATGCCGGAGAGATTCGAGGATTTCAACATCCGCGACTATGTATAACGAATAAAAGATACAACGAAGATGCGAAAAAAGAAAATTGACTACGGCTGAAATCCCGGCCAGCCACCGGACCACTAAATCCAGAAGCCGGCTTTATCCGAAGCCGCAAAAATTAAAGAAAAGTATCAACCGCCGAAGGGAATATCCCGCCCCAAGGCATAAAAACAAGAAAAGATTATGACAGAAACATCGAAGAAAAAACAAATCATTCTGGCAGTCCTTCTGACGGCTGCCAGCATTTCCGCCTTTGCACAGGGCAACGGCATGGCGGGCATCACGGAGGCAACC
Source organism: Bacteroides mediterraneensis (assembly GCF_025993685.1). Taxonomy (NCBI): domain Bacteria; kingdom Pseudomonadati; phylum Bacteroidota; class Bacteroidia; order Bacteroidales; family Bacteroidaceae; genus Bacteroides; species Bacteroides mediterraneensis. Next base: position 2,493,907 of record NZ_DAJPEN010000001.1, read on the forward strand.
AATCTTGTGACCTCGTATTTCGACCCGGCGACAAAGCTCATCTATGCCATCGGTGCGGTGGTGGGACTCATAGGAGGCATCAAGGTCTATGGCAAGTTCTCGTCCGGTGATCCGGACACGAGCAAGACCGCCGCAAGCTGGTTCGGAGCCTGTATCTTCCTGATTGTAAGCGCAACCATCCTGCGCTCGTTCTTCCTGTAAACAGGCGTTTCCCATATATAATAAGATAAAAGGACAATGGCTGAATACCCGGTAAACAAGGGCATCGGTCGTCCGGTGGAGTTCAAGGGGTTGAAGGCGCAGTACCTGTTCGTGTTTGCGGGCGGGCTGCTTGCCGCCTTCCTCCTGTTTGTCATCCTGTACATGGCGGGCGTGAACCAGTGGGTCTGCATCGGCCTGGGAGTCACGGCGGCTTCCGCCGTGGTGTGGCTCACGTTCCGGCTGAACGCGAAGTACGGCCAGCACGGACTGATGAAGCTGGGCGCTGCACGGATGCGCCCGCGCTACCTGCTCCACCGCAGACGGGTGTCCCATCTGTTAAGACGAAAAAGGAAAGGAAGGAAAGAATGAGAAACGTAATGAAAGCCACCACACTGGAGAGCCGGTTCCCGCTGCTGGCGGTGGAACACGGGTGCATCATCTCGAAGGATGCAGACATTACCGCAGCCTTCGAGGTGGAGCTGCCGGAGGTCTATACCGTAACGGCGGAAGAATACGAGAGTATCCATGCCACGTGGTGCAAGGCAATCAAGGTACTGCCCGACTATTCGGTACTGCACAAGCAGGACTGGTATATGAAGGAACTGTACCGCCCCGACTGGGAGAAGGAAGGTACGGGCTTCCTGGCACGGAGCAACGGGATGCACTTCAACGAGCGCCCGTATCTGAGCCACAGGAGCTATCTGTTCCTGACCAAGACGACGAAGGAACGCATGAGGCGGCAGAGCAACTGGAGCACGCTGTGCCGCGGACATATCATCCCGAAGGAGATACAGGACAGGGAGACGGCGCTGAAGTTCATGGAGGCGGTGGAACAGTTCGCCCGCATCCTGAACGATTCGGGACACGTCCGCCTGCGCCGCCTGAGGGACGATGAGATTACGGGAACGGAAAAGGAAACGGGTATCATAGGCAGATACCTGGCACTGACGACGGAGGATACGGCGTGTCTGGAAGACATCGCCATGAGCGCGGAGGAGATGCGCATCGGCGACAAGCGCCTGTGCCTGCACACGCTGTCGGACACGGAAGACCTGCCGGCTGCGGTAGCCACGGACAGCCGTTACGAACGGCTCTCGACCGACCGCTCGGACTGCCGCCTGTCGTTTGCCGCCCCGCTGGGACTGCTGCTGCCCTGCAACCATATCTACAACCAGTACGTGTTTGTCGGCAACAGCGACGAGGAGCTGCGCCGCTTCGAGAAGTCGGCAAGGAACATGCAGTCGCTCTCGCGCTACAGCCGCCAGAACGCCATCAACTGCGAGTGGATAGAGGAATATCTGAACGAAGCCCACTCACAGGGGCTGAAGTCCGTCCGCGCCCACTTCAACGTGATGGCGTGGAGCGACGACACGGAGGAGCTGAAACGGATAAGGAACGACGTGGGGAGCCAGCTGGCCTCGATGGGATGCGTGCCCCGCCACAACACGACGGACTGCCCGACGCTGTTCTGGGCGGGCATACCGGGCAATGCGGCGGACTTTCCGGCGGAGGAATCGTTCCACACGTTTGTCGAGCAGGCAGTATGCCTGTTCGCCGGAGAGACCAACTACCGGGACTCGCCCTCGGCTTTCGGCATCCGCATGGCAGACCGTATCAGCGGCAAGCCGCTGCATATCGACATATCCGACCTGCCGATGAAGCGCGGCATCACGACCAACCGCAACAAGTTCGTGCTGGGACCGAGCGGAAGCGGCAAGTCGTTCTTCATGAACCATCTGGTGCGGCAGTATTACGAGCAGGGCACGCACGTGGTACTGGTGGACACGGGAAACTCCTATCAGGGACTGTGCGAGATGATACACCGCCGTACGCACGGAAAGGACGGCATCTACTTCACCTATACGGAGGAGAAGCCCATCTCGTTCAACCCGTTCTATACGGATGACGGAGTGTTCGACGTGGAGAAAAAGGACAGCATCAAGACGCTGCTGCTGACGCTGTGGAAAAGCGAGAACGAACCCGCCACGAAAACGGAATCGGCGGAGCTGGGAAGCGCGGTGAACGCCTATATCCAGCTGCTCGGTCAGGACAAGGGTATCGTGCCGTCGTTCGACTCGTTCTACGAATACATGCGGGACGTGTACCGCAAGGAAATGGAGGAACGCTACATCAAGGTGGAGAAGTCGGACTTCAACATCGACAATTTCCTGACCACCCTGAGGCAGTACTACCGGGGCGGACGCTATGACTTCCTGCTCAACTCGGCGGAGAACATCGACCTGCTGCACAAGCGGTTCGTGGTCTTCGAGATTGACTCGATAAAGGACAATGCCGAGCTGTTTCCGGTGGTGACCATCATCATCATGGAGGCGTTCATCAACAAGATGCGCCGGTTGAAAGGCGTAAGGAAACAGCTGATTGTGGAAGAGGCTTGGAAGGCCCTTTCATCGGCAAACATGGCTGACTACCTGCGATACATGTACAAGACGGTGAGAAAGTATTTCGGGGAGGCGATTGTGGTGACACAGGAAGTGGACGACATCATCAGCTCGCCCATCGTGAAGGAAAGCATCATCAACAACTCGGACTGCAAAATCCTGCTGGACCAGCGCAAGTACATGAACAAGTTCGACCAGATACAGTCGCTGCTGGGTCTGACGGAAAAGGAGAAGTCGCAGATACTCTCGATCAACCAGTCCAACGACCCGTCGAGGCGGTACAAGGAGGTGTGGATAGGACTTGGGGGCACGCATTCGGCGGTATATGCCACGGAGGTGTCGATGCAAGAGTATCTCGCCTATACGACGGAGGAGACGGAGAAGATGGAAGTACGCGAACTGGCGGAGAAACTGGGAGGCGACATGGAAGCTGCCATCCGTCAGGTGGCGGAGCGGCGGAAAGAGGAACGGACGGGACAGTGAACCGGCAGGAAATATACAGTAAATGAAAAATAGAAAATGATTTATGAACCAAAAGACTGACAACATGTACATTGATGACGGATACAGCGATGAAGCGCTGCGGAAACGGGAGGAAATTCGGGAGCATATCTCATGGTTCCGTGAGTTCCTGACATTCGGGACCGGACTACCGGAACATATCAGAAGGCGATACGGACTGGAAGAAGACTACCAGCGGTACAAGAAACTGGAAATACAGGTTCACCGGATGCCTGCTGAACCGGATTGCAGGGGATATGGGAAGGAGCAGCGCATGAAAGAACTGTGCGAGGCAGGAAGAGCCAAGGGCAAAATCACTCTTGCGGTGGAAAAGGCTTACGAAAGCATCTGCCCCGCTCCGGCAAGGGACTATCTGGAAGAAAAATATCAGGAACTGCTCTATCTGAGAGGTATGGTGTACCGGAAAGACTATGACGACCCGATGTGGTACAAGCCGGAAATCCTGAACAAATACGGCATTGACCACAAGGGACCGCGCGAAACGGTACTCAAGCAGGTGGAAAAGGCATACCGGGAACTGGATGCCCGATTCTGCCGGATGACGGGCAAGAAGCCGGATGCGGACGAGCTGTTCGGCAAACCCGCAGTACGGCAGTCGGTACCTGCACAGAAGGAGGCGCCGGAGAATGGCGCAAGGGAAAACCGCATGTGCAGGCGTAAAGGCAGAAGACCGGGATTCTGACGGAAAAGGAAACCGGGCGGACTCCGGTTACGGAAAAGACGAAAAGAAAAAAGGATTGAAAAAAATGAAAGAACGAAACTTAAAGAAGACAAGAAAATGAACATCAAACTGACAAAGACCGAAAGGCTGCTGCTGTGCGGCGGTCTGATAGGCATGGCATCGCTGATGCTGCAAGCCTGTGATATAATGGCAAAAGAAGACGGCGACACCCGCGACAGAATCTGCGGAAACTGGGAAAACGCGGAAGCCGGTCCCGACATACTGGTGTACAGGGAGGGAGAATTATATAAGGTGACACTGTTCAGACGCAAGGGCGTACGTCGCGTACTGAGACCGGAGACCTATCTGCTGCAGAGGGAGGAGAACGGCAACCTGTATATGAACACGGGGTTCCGCATTGACGTGGCATACAACGAGGAGACGGATGTGCTGACATTTTCGCCGGGCGGTGACTATGTCCGGGTGAACACGGATGCAGGTGACGGCGAAAGGACAAAGGAGAAAGAGAATATGCAATAGCAACTTAACGAACCACTAAATCCAAAAAAAGAATGAGAATGAGACAGAAACTGAAAATACCGCTGATTGCGGTCTGCCTGTGCCTTGCGGGGACAGGCGGGGCAAATGCCCAATGGGTGGTGTCCGACCCCGGAAATCTTGCGCAGAGCATCATCAACTCCGCCAAGGAGATGGTGGAGACAGCCGGGACGAAAGCCAACACCCTGAACGGCTTTCTGGAAACGAAGAAGGTGTTCGAGCAGGGAAAGGCGTATTACGACGCACTGAAATCGGTGCACGACGTGGTAAAGGGCGGCGCGAAGGTGGCGAAAAGCATCTCTCTGGTAATGGAAATATCGGAAATCTATGTGGACAACTACCAGAAGATGCTCTCGGACGAGAACTACACGCCGGAGGAGCTTGCCGCCATCTCGTCGGGCTATGCGATGCTGATAGACGAAAGCTCGGACGTGCTGCAGGACCTGAAGAATGTGGTGAACGTGACGGGCATGTCACTGACGGATGCGGAAAGGCTCGCCATCATAGACAATGCCTACCGCAGCCTGATGAACTACCGCAACCTCGTGCGCTACTACACGAACAAGACCATATCGGTGTCGTACCTGCGGGCGAGAAAGAAGAACGACATGGACCGGGTGATGGCACTCTACGGGAACTCCAACGAAAAATACTGGTAGCCTATGGGAGAGTTTGACAACCTGCACCAGATACTCCTCTCGCTGTATGAGGAGATGATGCCGCTCTGCTCGGACATGGCAGGAGTGGCAAAGGGGCTTGCCGGACTGGGCGCCCTGTTCTATGTGGCGGTGCGCGTGTGGCAGTCGCTCGCCCGTGCCGAGGCGATAGACGTGTACCCGCTGCTGCGGCCGTTTGCCATCGGACTGTGCATCCTCTTCTTCCCGACCATCGTGCTGGGAACGATGAACTCCGTTCTGGGAGTAATCGTACAGGGGACGCACTCGATACTGGAGGAACAGACCTTTGACATGGAGAAGTACAGGGAACAGAAAGACAGGCTGGAATACGAGGCGATGATGCGCAACCCGGAAACCGCCTATCTCGCCTCGGACGAGGAGTTCGACCGCCAGATAGACGAGCTGGGCTGGTCGCCGTCGGACATGATCACCATGACGGGCATGTACATGGACCGTGCGGCGTACAACATCAAGAAGAGCGTGCGTGACTGGTTCCGCGAGCTGCTGGAGCTGATGTTCGCAGCTGCCGCCCTTGTCATCGACACGCTCAGGACGTTCTTCCTGGTGGTGCTGTCGATACTGGGACCCGTCGCCTTCGCCTTCTCGGTATGGGACGGCTTCCACTCCACGCTTTCGGCATGGTTCAGCCGCTACATACAGATTTACCTGTGGCTGCCCGTCTCCGACCTGTTCAGCACGATACTGGCGAAGATACAGATACTGATGCTCCAGAATGACATCGAGGCGATGCAGGCAGACCCGAACTTCTCGGTAGAGGCGAGCAACGGGGTGTACATCGTGTTCCTCGTTATCGGTATCGTGGGATACTTCACCATCCCGACGGTAGCCGGATGGATAATCCAGGCCGGTGGCGGAGTGGGCAGCTACAACAAGAACATCGGCACTGCGGGCGCCCTTGGCGGCAGTCTGGCAGGTGCGGCAGCCGGAAACGTAGCGGGACGCACGGGCAAGTTTATCAGAAAACAGGCCGGACGGCTGCTGAAAAGAAAATAGCCTGATAACCGGGGCGGTACCCTGGCATAGCTGCTGTGCCACCCCGGGAAAGCATACCAAAATGATTTTACAAACCATAAAAAACAGAAAGAATGGAGTTCAAGAGCCTGAATAACATAGAAACTAGTTTCCGGCAGATACGTCTGTTCGGAATCATTTACACGGCGGTATGTGCCGCCGTCGTCATCTGCTCGGTGGTATGCGCCTTCCGCTTCGCCGAAGCGCAGAGGCAGAAGATATACGTACTTGACGGGGGAAAGAGCCTGATGCTCGCCCTTTCGCAAGACCTGTCGCAGAACCGTCCGGCGGAAGCGAGGGAGCATGTGCGCCGCTTCCACGAGCTGTTCTTCACCCTCTCGCCGGAGAAGAGCGCCATCGAGCACAACGTGAAGCGTGCGCTGCTGCTGGCGGACAGAAGCGCGTACAACTACTACGCCGACTTTGCGGAAAAGGGATTCTACAACCGCATCATCGCGGGGAACATCAACCAGGTGCTCCAGGTGGACAGCGTAGTCTGCAACTTCGACCACTATCCCTATGAGGCACGCACCTACGCAAGGCAGATGATCATCAGGGAAAGCAACGTGACGGAGCGCACGCTGGTAACGACCTGCCGGCTGCTCAACGCGAGCCGCTCGGACGACAATCCGAACGGGTTCACCATAGAGGGATTCACGATACTGGAGAACAGGGACATCAGAAGCATGGAGAGATAGGCGTATGGGAAAGATGAATATTCTGACGGGAAAATGCGCTGCCGTTCTCAGGGAAAAACTGCACAGGAGACTGGACGCACTGTCGCCGAAGGCAAGGCTGGCGACGGTGGCAGTGATGTCCGCCGCCTTTGCCGCAGGCTGTCTGTACATGACCGCCACCGCCATTGCCAGCTTCGGGAAAGGAAACGGGACGATGGAGATACGGCACATAAAGAAACCGGAACTGCCGCAAAAAGCGGATTTGCAGGAAGCGTATGAACATTATCATAAAAACAGGATGTATGGAAAAGGAACAGAAAAGGAATGAGACAAAAGAGAAAAGACCGCTGACGGAAGAACAGCGCCAGCGGAGAAAGAAGATGCTGGTCTATCCGCTGATGGTGCTGACCTTTCTGGGGTGCATGTGGCTCATCTTTGCCCCCTCGCAGAAAGACGGCGGAAAGGAACGGCAGGGACTGGGATTCAACACGGACATGCCCCTGCCGGAAAACTCCGGAATCATCGGCGACAAGGCGAAGGCATACGAACAGCAGCAGCTGGAGAACAGGAAGAAGGAACGCCGGGGCATGGTGGGCGACCTGTCCGCGTTCTGGAACGACAAGACGGAAGGAACGGACACGGCAGACGGAACGGACGACTGCCGCCTGGCACAACCGGAAACATCGCCGAAGACGGGCGGAAGCGGAATACAGACAGGCATTCGCTCCTCGGCTGCCGCCAACGAGCGGCTGAACACCTCGCTGGGTACGTTCTATGAGCCGCCGAAGGAGGACGCCGAGAAGAAGAAGCTCAGGCAGCGCATCGACGAACTGGAACGCATGGTCATGGAACAGGAGAAACAGCCCGCAAGGATGGAGGAACAGGTCGCCCTGCTGGAGAAGTCGTACGAGCTGGCAGCGAAGTACCAGAACGGAGGAAACAATGCCGGGCAGACCGCACGGACCGATGGGACGGAAATGAGGGAAAGCAATGCCGGCGAAAAGAAAATGAAGGCTGAACCAGTGAGCGGCGTGCGCCCGTCAACGGTGTCCGCCCTGCCGCAGCCCCTGACAGATTCCGCCTTTATAGCGGACTACGGGGGCGAAAGGAACTACGGGTTCCACACTGCCATCGGCAGTACGGAGGCACCGGGAAAGAACACCATAGCAGCCTGCGTACAGGGCGACCAGACGGTAACGGACGGACAGACGGTAAGGCTGCGGCTGCTGGAGCCGATGCGGGTGTCTGGACGGACAATACCAAGGAACACGACCCTTGTGGGGACGGCACGCCTGCAGGGTGAGCGTCTGGAGATAGGTATCGGCTCGCTGGAGCATGAGGGAACCATCGTAGGTGTGGAACTGGCGGTGTACGACAGCGACGGACAGGCGGGCATCTTTGTGCCCGGCTCGATGGAAACGGACGCGGCAAAGGAAATCGGGGCGAACATGGGCAGTTCGCTCGGAAGCAGCATCAACATCTCGACCGATGCGGGGGCGCAGCTCGCCTCCGATCTGGGAAAGGGAGTGATACAGGGAGTCTCGCAGTATATATCGAAGAGGATGCGCACGGTAAGGGTGCATCTGAAATCGGGATACAGGGTGCTGCTGTATCAGGAAAAATAGACAGCAAGAGACGAAAGGAAAAAGAACATTCAAATTTTATCAACCACTAAATCCAACGTAAAAATGAGTATCAGAAAAGTAATGATGATGTTTGCCCTTATGACGGGCATTGTCTGTGCAGGACACGCACAGGAAGTGAAAAACGACAGCACCGCCACCACGAAGGCGGAGGAGCTGAAACTGGTAAAGGACGTCTATCCGCAGACGGAGGAGGACGGCGACCTGTATCACGGACTGACCAGAAAACTGATGTTTGACCGCATGATACCGCCGCACGGTCTGGAGGTCACGTATGACAAGACGGTGCATATCCTGTTTCCCTCGGCAGTGCGCTATGTGGACTTGGGTTCTCCCAACCTCATAGCGGGCAAGGCTGACGGTGCGGAGAACGTCATCCGCGTGAAGGCGACGGTAAGAAACTTCCGCACGGAGACGAACATGAGCGTCATCACGGAGGACGGGTCCTATTATTCGTTCAACGTGAAATACGCCGATGAACCGCTGCTGCTCAATGTGGAGATGAAGGACTTCATCCATGACGGCAGCACGGTGAACCGCCCGAACAACGCGCAGGAAATCTATCTGAAGGAACTGGGAAGCGAAAGCCCCATGCTGGTGCATCTCATCATGAAGTCGCTGCACAAGGAGAACAAGCGCAAGGTGAAGCACATCGGCTGCAAGCGTTTCGGCATCCAGTATCTGCTGAAAGGGATATATGTCCACAACGACCTGCTGTACCTGCACACGGAGATAAAGAACCAGAGCAACGTGCCGTTTGACGTGGACTACATCACGTTCAAGATTGTGGACAAGAAGGTGGCGAAACGAACCGCCATCCAGGAACAGGTGCTGTTTCCGCTCCGTGCGTACAACTATGCGGTGCGTGTGGCCGGGAAAAAGTCCGAGAGCACGGTGTTCTGCCTGCAGAAGTTCACCATCCCCGACGGCAAGCAGCTGGTGGTGGAAATGAACGAGAAGAACGGAGGGCGTCATCAGACGTTTGTCGTGGAGAACGAAGACCTGGTACAGGCTGAAACCATCAACGAACTGCGTGTACGATGAAAGGCAAGGCGGTGTTTTTAGCAATGCTTCTGTCCGTCCTTCTTGCAGGACGGGCGGAAGCCCAGCGATGCCTGCCGAAGATGCGGGGCATTGAGATGAAAGCCGGAATGATCGGGGCGGACGGCTACTGGCTGGGAGCCGCACTGTCGAGCTATGCAAGGGGCGGCAACAAATGGGTGTACGGGGCGGAATACCAGCAGACCAATCATCCGTACAGGAGCGTGAATGTTCCCGTGGCACAGTTCACGGCGGAGGGCGGTTTCTACTACAACTTCCTGTCGGATGTGAAAAAGACGGTGTTCTTCTACGCGGGGGCGTCAGCCCTTGCCGGATACGAGACGGTAAACTGGGGAGAAAGGACGCTGTATGACGGAGCAAGGCTGAACAACAGGGACGGCTTCGTCTATGGCTGCGCCGCCACACTGGACATGGAGCTGTATCTTGCGGACTTCATCGCACTGACGGCTTCGGTAAGGGAGCGTTTCCTATGGGGCGGCAGTACGGGCGTGTGCCGCACGGAGTACGGGATAGGTATAAAGTTCATCATCAACTGACGGCAATCATGAAGAAGGAAGCGATAAAAAAGGAATGGCATGTACCGGAGAAGTACCATGCCCAGGTACGGGAAAAACCGGAGACCTTCTATAACGTTCCTCACGAATACCGCAGCCCGCAGCTCTGTCTGGAGGCGGTGCGCGGATGGGGATACAATCTGGGAATAGTGCCGGAAGAAATGAAGACACGCGAGATGTGCCGGGAAGCGTTCAACGCCAGTTCCGACCTCGATTACGGTCATTGCGCCATCATCGGCTTCATGCCTTTTGCGGACGTGGTACTCGAATGCCTGAAGGACTCCGCCGGAGGAACGGACATGACGGATCTTGCGGTGACTGTCCGCCCGGAAGTCATGGACAGGGAGATTGCCGGTTTTCTTGTCGGGAAGGACGGGCACTGCCTGCAGTATGTACCCGTGCACTTGCAGACGGAAGAGCTTGCGCTGATGGCAGTCAGGACATCGGGGAATGCGGCGCTGCTGCACCGCAGCGTACGTGAGGACATCAAAACGGAAAAGGTCTATATGGCAGGTATGGAAGAGGACTGTTTCCAGTCGTTCCTGCATATCCCGCCGGACAGACGCACGCCGGAAATATGCCTCGTGGCGGAAAAGCTGTATCCGGACGTGGTACGGGCAAGACCGGACTCCATACCGGAGGCGGTCAGGAACGGATGCAACATATATACGCTGGGGAATCTGCTGGAAAAGGCCTGCGGTGAGAGATTCGATGCAGGTACGGTAAAGCGGGTCTATGAAGGCAAGCCGCTGCTGGTGAAACAGTTCACCACACCGACAGGAGTGATGAATGATACGGTTATCCGCTTCTCGAAGGAGAACAGCCGGTTCCAGTATGACCAGCCTCATAAGAGCAGGATGATAAAACGGGGGATGAAGCCATGAGTACGGAAACGGAAATAGACAGAATGAAGAGGATACCGATTGAGGAGTTCCTCGCACGGCTGGGCCATTCGCCAGTGCAGCGCAGGACAAACGCGCTGTGGTACAAGGCTCCGTACAGGGAGGAACGCACGGCGTCGTTCAAGGTGAACATGGAGCGAAACCTGTGGTATGACTACGGACTGGGCAAGGGCGGCAATATCTTCGCCCTTGCCGGGGAGTTCATCCATTGCGAGGATTTCCTCTCGCAGGTAAGGTATGTGGCGGAAGTGGCGGGTATGCCGCTGCCGGAAAAGAAGGTGTACAACCCATGCGAAGTGAGGCGGCCGGTAGAGCCGTCCTTTGAGGACGTGGAGCTGATGCCGCTCCAGAACCGGGCGCTGCTCTGCTACATGCAGGAAAGGGGCATATCGTCGGGGGTGGCCATCGGCGGATGCAGGGAGATACACTACACCACACACGGGAAGCGGTATTTTGCCGTGGCATTCGGTAACGGAGGGGGCGGCTATGAGATACGCAACCGCTTCTTCAAGGGATGCCTGCCGCCCAAGGATGTGACACTGCTGGCTTACGGTTCGGCAAGCTGCAACCTGTACGAGGGGTTCATGGACTATCTGTCGGCACGTGTGCTTGGAATTGGAAACGGTGAAGACCATCTCGTGCTGAACTCGGTGTCGAACCTGACGAAGGCATACAGGCATCTGGACGGTTACGGGAAACTACAATGTCACTTTGACAATGATGAAGCCGGACGGAGGACGCTGGAAGCCCTGCGTACACGGTACGGTGGAAAGGTGACGGACTGCTCCGGACTGTACGGCGGCTGCAAGGACCTGAACGACTATCTGCAAAAGACGCTTGCCGAAAGGCAGGCATGGCGGGAAAACGAAAAGAAAGGAAAAAACAACGGAATAAAATTATAATGATTATGGACATGAACAGACTTAAAGATGGAATAAGAGAAAAGGTAAATACAGTAAAAATGCTGGCAGTCTTCTGTACCGGACTGCTTTCTATCTGCATGACGGCCTGTGATGATGGGCTGGACGTGACGCAGGCTTATCCGTTTACGGTGGAAACGATGCCCGTACCGAAGGAGCTGGCAAAGGGTGAAACGGCTGAAATCCGCTGCGAACTGGTGCGTGAGGGCGAGTTTGACGGGGCGGTCTATACCATCCGATATTTCCAGTTTGACGGCGAAGGTACGCTGAAGCTCGACAACGGGCTGGTGTTCCAGCCTAACGACCGTTACCTGTTGGAGAACGAGAAGTTCCGCCTGTACTACACATCGGAGTGTGACGAGTCACAGAGCCTGACCATTACGGTGGAGGACAATTTCGGGAACTCTTTTGAATGGGAAACGGATTTCAACAACGATTCGGATGCGGAAGAGGCTCCGTCCGGGAACGATATGCTGAATACGGTGAAAGGAGGTGTCTATCAGTAAAGGAGTAATGAAAAGGCTGTTTGCCCCGGCGGTGCTGGCGGTTGCTTTTTCCGCCAGCCTGCCGGCGCAGAATACGGGTACGGTTGGGACACCCGCCTCGTTCAAAGATGAAGCGAAGGCTGGGTTAGCCGTCGAGCTGATTAAGAAATACGAGGGACTCCATGACCGTTCTGATTATCCGTACTACGGTTACGGACATTGTAAACTTCCGGGAGAGGAACTGTCCTATGATATGACGGAGGCGGAAGCGGAAAAACTGCTGATAAGGGATTTGGAGAAGCGTTACAGGTTGTTCAGCAAGTATGGGAAAGATGCCCTGATCCTGACCGTACTCAGCTACAATGTGGGTCACGGAACTCTGCTCGGATATGGGAAACACCCGAAAAGCCGTCTGCTGAAAAAGCTGGAAGCCGGTGACAGGGACATCTATAAGGAGTATATATCCTACTGCCACTACAAGGGGCGGAAAATCCGCTCGATAGAGCGGCGACGGAAGATGGAGTTTTTGCTGCTGTATGAGAAGTAACGTAAAGGGAGAGCTTCACACGAATGGTGGGGTCTCCCTTTGCTGTTTGAAATATCATCTTCCGTTTGTGATTGAATTAAGAACTACCCTACAGGGTAGTGGAAAAGTCCCGCGAAGTATGGAACTTTGCAGCAGAAAACTAAAAAACTATCATACAATGAAATTAATTAAAGTATTCTTATTAGGACTTATTGGTATCATACTACCTGTAAGTTTGTCCGCACAGACCGTTAGCGGAAAATTGATTGACGAGAACAGCCAGCCTTTGCCTTACGCCAATGTGGTGCTGCTGTCATTGCCGGATTCGGCATTTGTTAACGGAACTATCAGCGGTGAAGACGGATCTTTTACACTGGAGGCAACATCGGAAAATCAGATAGTGAAAATATCCTCTATAGGATATAAGACTGTATGTAAGCCGGTATCTCCGGCCAATATCGGTATCGTACAGCTCGTTTCGGATGCACAGATGCTTGGTGAGGTGGTTGTAAAAGCCAATCTTCCTGTGACACGCATGAAGAATGATGCCTTGGAAACCAACGTTCAGGGTACAGTTCTCTCGAAAGCCGGTACTGCCGAAGATGTATTGGCTCATATACCCGGTTTACAAAAAAAGACTGATGGGTTTGAAGTGTTGGGCAAGGGTTCACCGCTTATCTATATTAACGGTAGAAAATTACGTGATATCGCTGAACTGGACCAACTGACATCGGAGGACATTAAAAGTGTAGAAGTGGTTCGCAATCCCGGTGCCCGTTATGATGCAACTGTAGGGGCAGTTGTCCGTATCCGTACTGTCAAACGACAAGGAGATGGATTTGGAGTGAGTTTGCGCAGTTCCTATGATCAGTCCCAGAATTCAGATTTTGTAGAGCAAGCCGATGTAAACTATCGGCATAACGGCCTTGATGTTTTCGCTATGGTCCGTTTTGATAAGACAACCGCCTTGCAAAACGATATTCTGGAGCAAACAGCCTTTACCGATACCCTATGGACACAAAAGAATTATCAGCACTCTAATACCGATTCTCGCAATATAGACGGGCGCATCGGATTCAATTATGATTTTAATGAATATCATTCCATCGGTCTGCGCTATGATTTGAGCAACGTCCTGCACACAGATATGCATTCAGCCTTCGATAGCGAAATCTGGGCAGATGGATTGCCCTACGATATCTTGCATAGTTCCATCGTTGCCAATGCAAAATCACAACCGGAACATCAGCTTAATATTTACTATGCAGGACAAATAGGTAAAGGAGAACTTACCTGGGATGCCGACTATTACGGCAATACTTACACGCAGTATACTCTTAATACGGAGAATAGCCAGGACCATGAAGACCGTACCGTCACTTCCGACAACAGAGTGGATAATCAGCTAGCTGCTACCAAAGCTTCATACACGCATCCTTTGTGGGGAGGAAGTTTCTCGGTGGGAGGAGAATATACCTATACCAACCGGCATGATGATTATGTAAATCAGGAAGGATATGTACCTACAACTTATACCCGCATTCGCGAACAGAATCTTGCCGGATATGCACAGTACAGCTATCCTTTACCATTCGGTCAGGCAAACATCGGCTTGCGATATGAGCATGTAGATTTTGATTATTTTGAAAATGGTACATTTGTACCCGGACAAAGTCGTGTCTATGATAATGTCTTTCCTAATGCATCTGTGAACGGGCAGTTGGGCAAAGTACAATTCCAAGTCAGCTATGCAGCAAAAACACAGCGGCCTAACTACAGCCAGTTAAGAAATAATATCACTTATGCCAATCGGTTTACATGGCAAACGGGAAATCCACTTCTGAAACCAAGTATCACCCACGATGTAACCGCTGTTGGTGTCTGGCGGTTCTTGCAGGCAATGGTCAGCTACAAAATGGTTCAAGACTATATTCTTTATTGGGGAACACAGGTAGAAAATCAGTCGGCTACTACTTTGATTAACTATGTCAATCACGACCGTTTACCGAGTCTGACAGTAATGCTGGCAGCTTCGCCTACTATTGGTATATGGAATCTTAATGCCAGCGCAATTATGATGAAGCAGTGGTTTTCGTTGGATGCTGCCGGTCAAAAAAGGACTTATAACAATCCGCTCTTTATAGGTTCATTAAACAATACTTTTACTCTCCCTGCCGGATTCTTGTTGACAGCCGACTTCAGTTATCAAAGTTGTGGGCAGGTCCAGAATATCACTCTTAAACGTCCACAATATACACTCAATATAGGCTTGCGTAAATCCTTCTTGAACGATGCGCTCAGTATTGAAGCACGTGCCAATGATTTGTTGTTAGGTTGTAAGCAGGAAGCACTTCTTTATATGGAGAGTTCACAGATGAAAGATTTGTCTTGGAGTGATACACGATCATTCAGCCTTACTGTCCGCTACAAGTTTAATGCAGCCAAAAGCAAGTATAAAGGTACAGGAGCAGGACAGGATGCGATAAACCGTATGTAATTTATGACAACATCAATTTCTTATATAAATCTCTCATGGGCAGTTGTAGGCATCATCGATAAGGATGGCCACAACTGCCTTCAATCCATGAAGCGTTCGGACGAACCGATAGAAGTTACCATTGAAAGGTATGTTGTAGGTTATCTGATCTTCTGGCATATAGCCTTTATTGATAAAGAAAAGATGAACAGATGTCACGATGAGAAGGTCTTCGAACTTGGGCGGAAGAAACTGGAGGAATACATCACCTCACATCCACCTGCAGTTACTTTGCCGAAGTTCTACATCGTCTTCCTAAATCAGCCTCAGATTGGCTGCAATGCCCACGGCCTCAGTGATGTTTTCTGCGTGTAGTTTCTCGAATAGTTTCTTTTTGTGAAACTTGACGGTATTGGCATCAATAAAGAGAGTTTCTCCAATTTCCGTGTTCGACAGGCCTTTGACGGAGAGCTGGAGAATCTCTTTTTCACGGTCGGAAAGAATCAGTTCCGGCTGTTTTCTCCATCTTCTGCCCTCGAACGAATAAACATACCGGTCAGTACCTGTATGGTCTGAAATAACTACATCTCCGATAGTTTTCTCCGGTGACAGTGAAACTGTACATAGAGCCAGCCATATATCCCCATTGTCACTCAGCAAGGCAGGTGTCAGTTTGTGGTGGATAAGGTGCGAGTGCTTTTCTGATGTACGGATATGAAAGTTATATTCGATGGACAAGTCCAGTCTTTTTTCTATAGGTTGGTCATAGTAAAACCGGAATCCGGCTTCGTTGATTTCCATAAGACGGTTTATCTCGTCAGACGGAACGACATCAAAATAAAAGGCATAACCTTTCTGTTGCACATCTTCCGGTGAATGACCGCAGAGGAAAAGCGGGTTGGACGATACGTAAAGGAAGTTCTTGCGGTTATAGTCTATGATATACAGACTGTGATTTGTATTGCGTGCCAGAGCCTTAGCCATAGCAATACAGAGTCCGGTCCTGTCATATTCGCAGTCGGGAATGTTCATTTGTGGATTGACGGGATGAAAAAAGCTTTTTATATCCTTTTGCATAACTGATTGCGTTTTGCCCACAAAATTAGGGAAATATTTCTGGAGCATGTGGTAAATGACTGTTTTTTATTCAAATCCGGAAAAATAACCTGAGTTTATCATATGAAATTCAGGGTATATAAAATGTCATGTTTACTTTATTCAATAAAATTTGTTTCTGCTTTCCGAAAGCCTTAATTTTGCATGACTTTTACATCAAACAATCATGGAAAATTATATGGCAAAAGCAGCGGATGCCTTTCTGACAGGGCGTCCGTATGGCATACGTCTTGACTTCAAACACAAGGGCTTTGCTCTTTTCAACTATAACATGAATGAGCTTGGCAACCATCTTCCCGGCAGACTAGAGACGCTCCCGCTGGAGGATTTTGACGTGGAGGATATTCCGCTGTGCGGGGAACGTATTGTCCGAAAGGAAAACATAACGGACATATTCTTCTATGACGAGAAGAGCAACCCGTATTCGGACAACCGTGTGGATATGAAGAAACTGAAAGCATACAACAAATATATTTATCCGCTTTCACTTATTCTGAATAGAAATCTGTAAGATGGAAACAAAAAAAGACTTCCGTTAGTGGAAGTCTTTGAAACAGCGGTTTCTTTGCTACTTTCTTTGTCCGCCTTCTGCTCACTGAAAGAAAGTAGGGCGGCTCTCGCCGCCTCTGCCTAAAGTCGGGTGTAAAGTCCCGTTACATCCGTGAAAATCTGCTGGAGCATATCAAAGTACACTCCCTCGTATTTGGCTATCTCCTTGACCTTGATGTCCGCATACTTCGTCAGTGTCTGACGATAGAAATACATGGTGTATGTATCCGTGTCCTCATCCAATATGATTTTCAGTCTGTTGGCTGACGTCTTGTTTCTTGCAAGGCTCATTTGTAGTCCGTTGCCCAAATTGATATAGTTACGGCTTCCCGTCATGACGGTAAATCCATGACCGCCCAACTGCTGTAAGATTGTATTCGCTATCATCTGTATATGAATTTAAGTTATTGTCAATGGGTGGCTTTTGCCACCCGATTTTTTTTATACGTTCATGCTCTGCCTTATATGTTCCAATGTGCGCTCGGCAATGGGGCGTGTTTCCTCCGTCCAAAGGTCATAGTCATGTACGGATATTCCTACACTCTGCAAGTCACGGATATAGCCGGACACATAATCTCCCGTAGGGAGGTAAACGAACTGAATCCATGCGTCCCTGCTGTCTGTCAATATAAAATAGTATTTCATGCTCTTTCTGTTTTATGGGTTATCTGTTTCGGGTGCGGGCGGTATTGTGTACCGCCACACCTTTAGTATTCTTTCATTTCGGCAATGGGGGCATATTTTCTGAGCCATTCCACCACATGCACCATGTTGTATTCTGAAGTGATGACTGCCGTATGTTCGTTTATCGGGGTCATTCTTGTGCTTTCGTAGCTTTCTATCCACTCCTTTAGTGTTGCCACATCACAAGTATCGGTACACATCATATCCAAAATTCTGATAGGGTCGCTGAATGTCACAATCAAAGTATCATAGTATGCTGTCATAATCTGTCCTCCTTTCCTTTTATCCATTCATCACGCAGGTGTCTGCACTCCTCCAATGTCGGTCTCACGCAAGAGAAAAGTTCTCCGTCCGTGTGTCGGTAGTCATACTGGAAAAGGGTTGTTCTTTTCCGTCTGATAGTCGTTTGGTACTTTTCGTACTTTTCAGTACCTGCCGTCTGGCAGGTACTCACTCCGTTGATGGTCATTCTTGTTGTCATGGTAGTCATTTATTAAAATTCAACAATCAGCAGTCGGTTCTCCATTACCTTTTCGGGGTCGGTTATCATCCTTTGGGCTACCCAAAGGTGATGCGCTCCGAAGCCGTAGGCGAACAGCCTTCCGAAGTTCTCGTTTTCTGAAAGTTTCGCCATTGAATTGCGGATTTCCGTTTCGCTAAAACTCAAGGACAAGGTGTTTATCAGACTGACAAAGATGTCGGTTACTTTCTCGTCCCATAATATCAGTATGTTTTCTATCTTTATTTCCATATCATGTATATTTTGAAGTCTATAAATCAAGCCCTCATCCGCTTGCGGATAAGTTCGGCATTGCTCTCTACAAGGCTGATGATGCGGTCGTGGTATTCGGTATTGGAATTGCATACACCTCTGCTCTGTACCACCTTGAATGTTGTCAGTGAAACCTCCACCGTTTCAATGCGTTTGCCGTCAATGGTTGCGGATAGGATAAGGGAGTCTGTCCTCTTGTGATAGCTTCCCACACAATGGTGCATCAGTTTTCCTTCAAGTTGCATTTCCGCCACACTCTCAATGACCTTTACAAGAATAAGGTTGTCGGTAAACACAAGTCCGAAGAACTTACCTTTGGACTTCAGATAATTCTTTTCGTCCTTGACCAACTGCTCCCTGCGTTGCTCCGCTCTTTCCCTTTCAATCTGTTCTTCGCGTTTTCTGACAAGTCGGTCATGTGCCTTTTTCAAGTCTGTCGGACAAACATATTTTTGGCAGTGGGTGTCTTTCCCGAAATGTCGGAGCAGTCTTACAAGGTCACACCACATGGAGGCATCTGCAATATGATAGCCGTTTCGGATACAGATTTTTATGGAGTTCCAATATTCATGTAAATTGATATTTGATATGACGGCATATCTGAACATTTCTGTCTGTCCCGCTTTAAGCAATGTTTCCTTTTTGCTGTCCGTCAGAATGGCGGTAAAAAATTCGTATGGGGTCAGTTCGTGGAATGCTCCCTTGAAGCCGTTTCGTCTTAATTCGGGAATGATGTGCATTGCCGGATAAGTCTTGTATGCGTCTATGTTGTATGCTTTCAGCATCTTGTTGCTGCGCAAATCCATATCGCTCCATTCAGTCCAAAGGTCATAGTACATCGTGTGCATGGCTCTCAGTCGGGCAATAACTTCGGTCTTTCCGTTTGGGGCAATCCACCATTGCACCACCTCCCGAATGGAATACTCTGCCTTCTGTCCCACCTTGTATGTTGCTACTACCATAAAGTAGCGCAACACTTGATATCCTTTTCGGGTCGTAATGATTTCATAATATGCGCTGTCCCTGAAAACTCTCTTTCGGGTATCAAGTATTTCAAGTTCCTTTCCGCAATGGGGACAGCTACAGCCACATATAGTTTCCGCAAGAGTGTGTCCGCCTTTCCAGCGGTATCCACATTCCGAACAAGTGATAGTTCCGCCTTTTGTGCGGTAGGCATGATGCTTGAAGCAATGTTCAAAAGCGTATGCTTTCTGCTTGTCTGTCAGTTCGGGCAGTCCGCTTGACAAACGGACTACCTCTTTCTGTATGCGTGTTCTCGGTTTCATATCAAAAATCAAATAATGAGGGTTGGACTTGTGTTTCTTTTTTCGCTGTTGGCTTGTTGCGGTTCTGTAGCTTTTGGAGTTCCATCTGCTGATATTGGGCAACCGCCTTTCTCCTTGCTTCCTGCTTTTCCTCTTCTGTCAGTTCCACCACATGGTTTACAACTACCCGACATTGTATCGGCTTGCCTATTTCAATCTCGTTTTCATCGTAATAGTGAATGGCTTGTCCGTAAATCTCTCCGTCTGAAAAGCCGTTGCAACCGCTTTTCTGCACATAGTTCAGAATGTATGTGACACAATCGTCTATGTTCTTGGCTGGGTTGCGGTAGCTTTTGGCGAATAGTTCATCTTCCGCTGCTCTCTGCTCCAAAAACATCTGTATGGTTCGTTTGAAATGGTCTGTTCCTTTCATCATAATCTCAAATTTTAGTCGGGTTGTCGTTCAAATAAAGTATCTCGCAATCTTCCACTTCTGTGGGAAGTCCGAAAAGGGGGTAATGGGTGAAATAAGGCTGTGCGTTCCCTTCTTCATCTGTGAGGGGTGAAACATCTTGTACTTGCCATTGCTTCATCCATCTGTCTATTGTCTGAACTTCATCGTCTGTGAGTGCGGTTGCATCGCCATTGATGATATAGGCTAAACTCCATGTGGGTATCTTTTCCGTTGTCCTGTTCATATCCGTTCCTTTATGTGGTCAGACAATCTCTTGTAAAATCTCCGTGTGGTATTGTGGGGGGCATTCCACCAAAAGAAAACCGATAAAGTCCTTTCTCGCTTCCTTGTTGAGTTCGTGGTATAGCCTTCTTAGGGTTGAATGGTTGCCGTTGATGTAGGTTTCCACCATATACTCAAAGATGTTGTCCACCTCGTAAAACCTGCATTGCTGCGCTGCTGTCCTGCTGTATCTTCTTGCCATATCCTTATTTGTTAAATAGTTAATAACCAAATGAAAAAGCCGATTGTCGCCATTACTGAAAATAGGGAGATTAGGATGCCGAACATGATGCTCAACATGCCGAATAGGATTTCTCCTATGATACCTACTACCAAACCGCCAGCACAAAAGGCTATGTTTGATGTTGCCGTTACTACTGCGGATAATGCTTTCCACAATACCTTTCCGATGTCACTCAATATCATTCTCATATTTTCCGATTTTAGATTGTTGATTACCTTGTTCGGATTTGGAGTGGGCGGTTTCTTTTTCTTTTCGCCTCTCTGTATGTCCGATGTTTTCTTGTGACGTCTTCCGACCGCATTGGTCGTTTTCGTTTCGGGGGCTTCTCAAAGGTTAGGGAGTAGGATTAGCAAATTTTTTAGACAAAATACTACCCCTGAAAGGGCGTGGAGATTTTTCGACAAAAAATTTGAGTTCCTAATCCCGTCTTTACCTTTGCCCCAAGCAACGAAAATGACACCTGATGCCGTCCTGGATGGCGGCATGGAAACAGAGGCATACGCATAGAGAGGCGGAAAGGAAAAGGGAACAGAGGTATTGGCGTGCAGCGCCATGTGGATGGATTAAGGGCGGTGCTACAACTAAGGGGAAAGTTGGCTTTCCGACCGCCGTGTGGAAGTCCTGTAACCGTCATTGTCATGCGTGCATGGCTTGCGGTTACTGGTGTTCCTCCGGTTGTACATTGTCGTAAAACAGGATTGTCTGCCGTTGCTTTGTCTGCAATGAAAGGCAAACTGGTTTTACGACACGAGGCATTGTAGCCGAAAAATGGTCACAAGAACAGATCCACGCCTGGCGTGTCCTGTAGAAGTGGCATTTTCGGCTACTTGTATATGGATGAAATAATGACTGTAAGAACGGTTTTGACCGTTTTAGTACAAGCATATATAAGAAGTGCCCACGGCGATGGCAGTGTCATTTATGGCATTGTGGTTGCTGTGGGCTTTTCTTTTGCTTGTACTGTTTCTGAAATCGGCTTTTGCGTGTCAGGCTGAAGCGGTTTTCAGAAGGGATTATAGAACGATGTAAAAAACATAAAAAAGAGACTACAATTTGGAATTATAAACAGGAAAATGTTGTAAATCCTATTTTAATTTATCAAATTGTTTTTTTGTACTATTAGTTTATTAGTCATTCGCTTGTTGAATAAAACATAAATAACAAACTTATTTTTACTAGGAGTCATAACTGTAACTTATTTTTAATTGTTATATTTCTCACAATATCCAAACATTGACAATAAAACTTTTATTATTAGTGAATTAGCTCTATCTTTGTAGAAGATTTCAAAAAAAGGTAAATATCGGAGTTATGCGACATATAGAAATGCTGAAAGCACTTCATGGGGATGCCTTTATTTTATATTGTAGAAAAGGAAACAATAATGGCATTGTAGTAGTTGATGGAGGTCCTGTTCAAGACTCATTTAAAATAGTAAATAGGCTTGAAGAGTTGGGAACCATTGACCTCATGGTTTTGACACATTATGATGATGACCATATTGGAGGTATATTAGCTTATGTTAAAAAACATCGAAATGATAAACCTTTTCCGATAAAAGAAATGTGGGTAAATTGTGCTTACCAAGTACCATTTAATGTTTCGCCTAATATATCAATGGGACAAGCAAAAAAATTAGCAGATGAATTAACTCGTATTAATTCTAATCTTCAGGATTCTGGATACCCTATTATAAAATGGGAAAAACCTGTGATAGCTGGCGAAAAAAGATCTTTTCCATTTGCAGATTTTCATATACTATCTCCAACTAAATACATAAAAGAATTAAATGACATTAATTATTCGAAAGAAATTGCGAATATCTCTAAAAAAAAGAATCGGCAGCAAGAAGCTATAAAAACATCATTATTGGATTTATCGCAGAATCGTAAAACAAACCCCAGCGAGAATAATAAGCAAGAAGTGATTAATTGGTCCTCTATTGCATTTATTACAATCTGTGATGATTATAGTGTATTAATGTTAGGTGATAGTTATCCTTGTACTATTATTGATTCTCTGAAGCAAGAAGGCTATAATAGTAATGATTGTCGTTTGATAGTGGACTATGTTAAGGTTTCACATCATGGTAGTTGCAAGAATATAAATAATGAAATGTTGGATATGATAGAGTGTAATAAGTTTATATTGTCTACCAATGGAGGAGCAGGTCGTTCATGTCATCCAGACAGAGAGTCTATTGCCAATATTGTTTGCCATGAGAAACGGAATAAATTAATACCTGTGGAATTTTATTTTAATTACAAAAAGGATAAAATAGAAAAAAGAGGTTATAAGTTTATTAACGAAGGAGAAGATAATGAATATTCTTTTGTCATCTATGATGATATACAAATATTACCTTAATAATTAGAAAATGTCACTTATAGAACAAGTTTGCTGTGTTTCTGTTAAGATTTTATGTGAAAATAAAGATAAAACAGATAGCTCTTTAGGTACTGGAACTATTATTTCAGATGGGGACTCCTATTATGTAATGACTGCTGGTCATTGTATAAAAAATAGCCATGATATTGTGTTTGATATTGATGATATAAAAATTATATCATACGCAAAAAATACGCCACAAGAATTATCGTTACTTGAGATTGTTAAACCTGATTTAACTGAAGAAAATGATTTTGCTCTGCTTCGTATTGAAAAGCCAAATATAGATTTTGATTTTTTCAATAATATAAAACGATGTGATGATATACTTGATGAAGAAAATTATTTTTTTTATGGATTCAATGATAAAGCAGATACAGGTCGTAAATACGAATTACAGCGTAATGGTAAAGCAAGATGGCATCTTATTAATGATATTATAGTTAACCAACCATTAACAGCTGAGGATATAATGGGGGGAAATTCTGGTGCAGGTGTCTTTTTTAGGAAATTAGATATATATTACTATGTCGGATATGTAAAACGCTTATTTGATGAAGATGGAAACCAAAATGATATTATTATTTACCCTGCATCACGATTTGATGATATTCTAGCACCTGTTACTAAAGAGGTAAATTTTTTTAATTTAGTTGATAAGTGGACTGAGTTGGAAAATAAGGAGATAGACGAAGAGTTGAAAAAAATATATCAAAAAGAGAATGTGCTTTATCTGAATAATCTAAAAAGAAAAATGGATGTGTTATTTTCGCATCCTGAAGAAGCTCAAGATAATTACAACTCTTATCTTGATCATTATTTTCGTGGTCTTAGCTTAAATTCGGAAATTAATAAAACACCTTATATTGCAGAAAAGTTAAGGAATAAAGATTTGAAAGTGTTTAAAAATTGCCAAGAACTTAGGAGTAAATATTTTTCGGCAGATAAAGATGCAAGAGATGATTTAAAAGAAATTAGGAACCAGATAATTAAAGCTGCATCTGATATACTTTACACAGATGACAAAGAGCAAACGCTATCTAAAGTATATGCTAATTACAGCATTGCTGAAAAATTATTAATATGTTCACTTGATTACAAAGATACTCTATGATAACTAAGATATTTACTCCTAAGGAAAACTTAATTGTGACAACTTCAACACCTTTGTATAAACTTGTTGCAATTATTTTGATTGTAAACAAATTTAATGCAATATCTGTATCTAAACTTCAAGTTTATATGTGGGGATTGCAGAATAAGGAAAATCAGAAAAAATTGAGAATATGGAAAGAGCAAGATAGGGTGACTGAAGTACCTTGGATGTTAGAAAATGATATTATGCCTATTATTTCTCAATGCATTGATAACCATTTTTTGAAGTTAGAAACGAATAAAAGTAAGAAAGTTGTTGTTTCTCTGGGTCTTAATGCGAATCATTTTTTACAAGAAATAAAAAAGTTGGAACTAGTTAATGAATTAAATAACAGTCTAACTTATATTGGAAATTTGACTGATAAAATGTTGGAAAATATTGAATTTGATTTTTAGAATTATGGTACATATTGATAAAATTAATATTTCTATATCTGCACATGCTTATAATGATTCAAATAATATTAAGCATTTTGGTCGGATTTTAGATTTTAAAAATGGGTTGAATTTGGTTGTTGGAGATAATACTTCTGGTAAAACAACTATCGCAAGATGCCTCTTTTATTGTCTAGGTATGGAGGAACTTATAGATGGAAAGACTGGAACAGGGGCTATGGATAAATCTGTAAAAGATGTTTTTAGATATAATGATCCTGATAGTGGAGACCATGAATGGTATGTACTTTCTTCGTATGTAATGATACAGTTGTCTAATTCAAAAAAAGAAATTATCACAATACGAAGGAATATCAAATGTGATGGATTAAGAGATAATATCTTGTATGTATGGAAAACCCCAATGACGAATGATATGAAACTTAATACGAGTAGAGAGTATTACATACATCGAGAAAATGACCATAATGTAGAATTTTGTAACGGATTTTATGCACTTCTCTCTAATTTTTCAGAACTTCCTTTAAAAATAGTTACGGCAAGAAATACAGATAAGGGGACCATACTCTATATGCAGACTTTATTTGCTTTGACTTATATAGAACAAACACGTGGTTGGTCAGATTTTTTTGCAAATATACGGTCTTTTAATATTATGAATCCTAAACAGCGTATTATAGAATATGCTATGGGATATGAATCGAATGATAACTTGATTACTCCAGATAAACTTAAAGAGAGAAGAAAGTCTTTGGAGGAAGAATGGAATACTTTAACGAATGATTTTATCAGTTATTTGACTTATAACGAACTTTTCGTAGTAGGGCTAATGCCAGCATTATCCAAACAGAAAGTGGCTCTTGAAGAATTACGTTATGGGATACGTGATGCAGATTGCAGTATGGAAGATTATATTAAACGATTGCAACAATCTGTATCTGCGTTGGAAAGTAAACAGAATGCAATAAAGACTGCTAAAGATAATAATGAATATTTGGAAGTTCTAAAGAAGTACCAAATACATAAAGAGGAATATGAGAAATTTTGTATAAACCTCGTTATGGAAATAGAAAAATTGAATAATATAAAAAAACAAGTTACTGAAATTGAACATGAAGTTAAAAGATATTCTAGTTTAATTCAGGTTAATAATATTGTGAATGATTTAGATGTAAAAGAATGTCCAACTTGCCACCAAATTCTTCCTATAAATAATGGCCATCGGTTTACAATACTTCCTGAACAAATAGAAGAAAGTAAGAATGTATTGAAGATGCAAAAGAAATTTCTTTCGCCAATGGTAGATAAGATAGAAAGGTCTGTCAAGAATAAGGAATTAAATAAGTTGTACCTAGAAAAACAATTATCCGTAGAGTTGGAACAACTGAAAATGCTGGCAGAGTTAAATAATGTAAATCTGAATCCACTTTCTATTGCAGAACAATTTGAACTTGTAAATAATAGAGCAAAAATTGCGGCTCTAAGTAGTGTAAAATCTCATATTGAAACTGTGATTAAAAAACTTAATATAATTAAGGATAACTATATTTCAATCTGTGATGAAATTAAAGCTCTTAAAAATCAAGATGCAATTGAAAATCCTATAAATATTCAGCTGAATCGTTTTAAAGAATATCTTTACAAATTTAATTATACTAGCAATCGCTTATCACAGATTTTCTTCAAAGAGGATGATACAATATATAAGTATTTTCCAATTGTTCAGCATAGTGAAAATATAGAGGAAGATATCAGATCTGATTCATCTGCTTCAGATTTCATTAGATGTTTATGGGCGTATTATATTACTTTACTTGCTATAGGGCCCAACCATCCAGGTTTTCTTGTGATGGATGAGCCTTGCCAACATTCTATGAAGGAGCAAAGTCTTAAAAATCTTTTTGAGGAATGTGCAAAATTATCAGATAAACAAATAATATTATTTTGTTCCTCACAACCGCATACAGAAGAACTTGATTTGAATAACAGAAAACAAGATAATCCTAAAAATATCATAGAATCTTTAGTTATGGCTCTCCATAATTTGAAAATTCATTATCAGGATATTGATCCGAAAGCTATAATTGCTTGTGTGTAATTCATTTATTGTGGGCATTAATAAAAGCTTTATAATACAAATAGTCCCGATTGAGTACGATTCGTTTATATTCTACTTTAAATCGGGACTAATAACATTAATATCTATCTATTAGAGATAGCTTTGTTTTTTTATGCAAAAGTTCAATTATATCCTTTATCCTTATTGCTATGAGAAAATAAAATGTTAACTTTGTAATGTAATGATGAAGTTTAGACAAGCGAAAGTCTATGAGTGACATAAAAAGACAGTTTTCAGTTACTAAATCGTTACACTTGAAAATTTGAACTGAATTAAAACGATGATTTACATAGACTTAAGAGAGAAAGGTTCATAATCCTGTCTCTCCGCTGAAACCTAAGACATTAAGTAGTCAAATTAAGACAAGTCCCGTAAAATCAACGTTTTACGGGACTTTTTCTATTTATCCGGTGAACAACCGAAAGACAAAAAAGAGGCCGTCTCAAAATGAAATATAATTTGAGATGGCCTTTTTTGTGTCTGCAAAAAAAATCGGGCAAGCCCAAACTTCGCTCAGTCAGGACTTGCCCGTCTCCCTAATTTTTCGTATCTTAGGGAATCAAGCAATATATTCCAAAGATAATGTTTAAAAACTATACCTCCAACGATAATCTGCTTTTACCTCCGTGTTTAGGCGATTTTATTCCCCAGAACGATCCGGTCCGGGTTGTTCACCGTATCATTGAACAGATCAGCCTGGAAGAACTTTACCGCAAGTACTCCGTCAAAGGCTGTCCGGCCTACCATCCCCGCATGATGCTGCAGATTCTGGTATATGCCTATCTGCGCAATATCTATTCCAGCCGCCGCATTGAGGAGTTCTGCCGCAATGACATCCGCTTCATGTGGCTGACCGGTACCAGGGTGCCTGACCACAACACCATCAACCGTTTTCGCAGCAGCCGGCTGAAGGATGTGCTCAAGACCGTCTTCGCCACCATCGTGAAGTTCCTCGTGGCGGAGGGCTTTGTAAGTCTGGACGTGGCCTGCACCGACGGGACGAAGATGGAGGCGAACGCCAACCGTTATACGTTCGTCTGGGGCAAGTCCATCCACACCCGCATCTCCAGAATTGCGGAACAGCTTGAGGAGATATGGCGGTACGCCGAGTCCGTCACCAAGCAGGAGCTGCGCGACTCCGCTCCCGTCACTTACCAGGACATCACCCCCGAGAAGGTGGAAAGGGCGCTGGAACAGATACATGAAGCTCTGGAGGGAACGGATGCGGACCGGAAAGTGAA